>NZ_CANLBS010000004.1 GCF_947488945.1 uncultured Streptomyces sp. | reverse complement strand
GTACTGCGTCTCCGGCGCCTCGGACCCCGACGGTGACGGCTGGGGCTGGGAGAACAACCGCTCCTGCGTGGTCCGCGCCGGCTGAGAAGCGGCCCGGAGCTCCCCGCCGGGCCCGGTCGCCCTCCCCCGCTGACGCCGGCCGAGGGGCCGGCTCCCGACCGGTCCCGACGACCGGCCGAGGGCCGGCCCCGGATCCGCGCGTCGATGGACTCGATGGGAGCGGCGGTGCGGACGATCCGGCGGATCGCGGTGCCGAAGCGGGGGATGCACTCCTTTCGGGCGTTCTCCCGGAGCCGGACGATCGCCGGAAAGCATTGCTTCCCGCCAGGGACCGCGTTGGTAGCGCTCCGGCAAACCCGGGCGCAGGAACCGGGCGGTGGCCGGCTGCCCGGTTCGGTGAGAGATTGCCGGTCCGCCGCGAGGGCGACGCCGCCGGGGCCCGGCCGACGCACGTGTCACGGCGTCGACCGGGCCCCAGCCTCTGTGGTGCGGCGGTGGATCAGGCCGTGCGGCGTCCACGGGCGGCGGGGGCGCCGCCGGAGCGGGCCGCCGAGCCGCCGCGCGCGGGTGCGCCTCGGCGGGCGGCGGTGCGTCCGCCGCCCTCGCCGCGCTGCTCACCGGTGCGCTGGCCGCCGCCGGTGCGCTCGCCGGTGCGCTGGGCGCCGACGGTCGCGGCGGGGCCGCCGCTGCCGCTGCCGCCGCGACGGCCGCGACCGCGGCTGCCGGAGCGGGCGGGGGCCGCGCCGGTGCCGGTACCGCGGGTGCGCGGCTTGGGCGGGGTCGGCTGCGGGACCTCGACGACGACCGCGATGCCGGACGGCTCGCGGGCGCCGGTGATGCGGGTCAGTTCCTCGTCGCTGGACTTCACCCGGGTGGTGACGGGGGCGATGCCGGCGTCCTGCATGAGGCGGGTCATCTCCCGCTTCTCCTCGGGCAGGACGAGGGTGACGACGCTGCCGGACTCGCCGGCGCGGGCGGTGCGCCCGCCCCGGTGCAGGTAGTCCTTGTGGTCGGTGGGCGGGTCGACGTTGACGACGAGGTCGAGGTCGTCGACGTGGATGCCGCGGGCGGCGACGTTCGTCGCGACCAGCGCGGTGACCTGCCCGTTCTTGAACTGGTCCAGGGTGCGGTTGCGCTGCGGCTGGGACCGGCCGCCGTGCAGGGCCGCGGCGTGCACACCGGCGGCCAGCAGCCGCTTGGCGAAGCGGTCGGCGGCGCGCTTGGTGTCCACGAACATGATCACGCGTCCGTCGCGGGCGGCGATCCGGGTGGCGACGGCCTTCTTGTCGGTCTCGTCCGCGACGTGCAGCACGTGGTGCTCCATCGTGGTCACGGCGCCGGCCGACGGGTCGACGGAGTGGACGACCGGGTCGGTCAGGAACATCTTGACCAGGCGGTCGATGTTCTTGTCGAGGGTCGCGGAGAAGAGCATCCGCTGGCCGTCCTCCTCGACCTGCTTGAGGAGCGCCACGACCTGCGGCATGAAGCCCATGTCGGCCATCTGGTCGGCCTCGTCGAGGACGGTGATGGAGACCTCGTCCAGGCGGCAGTCGCCGCGCTCGATGAGGTCCTTCAGCCGGCCGGGGGTCGCCACGACGACCTCCGCGCCGCGGCGCAGGGTGGCGGACTGCTTGGTGATCGACATGCCGCCGACGACGGTGGCCATCCGCAGGTTCACGGCGGTGGCGTACGGGGTGAGGGCGTCGGTGACCTGCTGGGCCAGCTCACGGGTGGGGACCAGGACGAGCGCCAGCGGGGCGCGGGGCTCGCTGCGGCGGCCGGCGGTGCGGGCCAGCAGGGCGAGGCCGAAGGCGAGGGTCTTGCCGGAGCCGGTGCGTCCGCGGCCGAGGATGTCGCGGCCGGCGAGCGAGTTCGGCAGCGTGGCGCCCTGGATGGGGAACGGGGCGGTGACGCCCTGCGCGGCGAGGGTCTTCAGCAGCGCCGCGGGCACGTCGAGCGCGTCGAACGCGTCGACGGACGGCAGCGCGGGGGTGAGCGTCTCGGGCAGCGCGAACTCGCCGGTCTGGGCGGGCTTGCGACGGGCCGGGGCCTTGGCGGCGCCTCGGCCGCCGCCCCGGGACTGGCCGCCGCCGGCCGGAGCCTGGGCCTGGCCGCGTCCGCGGACGGGGCGGGTGCGTGCGGGGCGGTCCTGGCGATCGGACCGGTCCTGGCGTTCGAAGCGGGTCATACGGAGTGCCCTCCTGGAAATGTCCTGGGGGGATTGCCGTGTGATGCGTCGGACTGCTTGACGTGCGCCCCAGGATGCGGCACGAAGCGGGAAGGGTCCGAAGAAAGGGTGTCGTCCGGACGGCGGTGTCCGCAGACAACACAAACCGGGGCCCGCACCTTCACGGTGCGGGCCCCGGTTGCGAGGTACGCGTCCGGGCGATTAGGCCGGGACGATGTTCTCCGCCTGCGGGCCCTTCTGGCCCTGCGTGACGTCGAAGGAGACCTTCTGGCCCTCCTGGAGCTCACGGAAGCCCGAGGTGGCGATGTTGGAGTAGTGGGCGAAGACGTCGGCGCCGCCGCCGTCCTGCTCGATGAAGCCGAAGCCCTTTTCCGAGTTGAACCACTTCACGGTTCCAGTAGCCATGTCGTTCTCCTTAAGAGGTGCAGTGCCGGAAATCCGCACTTTACGAATTCCAAGTCGCCGCATTGAGCCCCACCCGGAGAAAGCCGGCAAAACAATAATGCGCCTGAGGAAGCATTCCCGTCAGGCGCACATAAAGTTCATGGGTACCAAAACTGCAACGCCACTACCGTAGCACGTCGTCCCGGCCCGTGGCGGGATCGGACGCGCCGGGATGTCGAAGATTTTTCGCGGCGCGCGCCGGGTGGCCGGACGGAGGGCGGCGCGACCCAGGCGTACGGGGCCGGGGCGGGGC
The DNA here is from genome assembly GCF_947488945.1 of uncultured Streptomyces sp. Taxonomy (GTDB): domain Bacteria; phylum Actinomycetota; class Actinomycetes; order Streptomycetales; family Streptomycetaceae; genus Streptomyces. Next base: position 505,309 of record NZ_CANLBS010000004.1, on the reverse strand, counting down.
CGCGCAGGTGGGAGCCATGGCGGGGCGGGACCGGTCGGCGGTGCGGGCGGCGGCCGGGTGGTGCGGGCGGTGCCCGGTCTCACCCGCACGGGCGGTGCCGCGCTCCGGCGCACGCCCTGCCCGCGCCCTGCCCCGCGATGCCCGGAACCACGGAATCCGCCGAGGGGACTGGGCCGTACGGGTGGCCCGCCCGTCACGGCCCCTCCCCCGCGGCGTCCCGGCCCCGCGCCGCCCGTCACCGCCGTCGGCGCGCGTGGGGTCAGCGGACGATCCCGCGGGCGCGGGCGGCGGTGAGCCAGTGCGGGAACACGGACACCAGCCGGTCGTAGAACTCCGCGTCCGGGACGGCGCGCGGGTCGGCGCCGGCGTGGAAGAAGCCGGCGTTGTCGACGGCGCGGCGGGCGGGGACGGGGAGTTCGTCCAGCTTGCGCAGGAAGTCGAACTGGGTGCTGCGGGTGTTGCCGAAGCCGACGAACTGCCAGAAGAGGGGGAGTTCGGCCGCCTTGCAGAGGTAGCGCTCGGCGGCGGGTTTGTCGGTCGGGCCGCCGTCCGTCTGGAAGACCACGAGGGCGGGATCGGTGGAACCGCTGTCGAGGTAGTGGTCGATGACGGTGTCCATGGCGAGGTGGTAGCTGGTCCTGCCCATGTGGCCGAGGCCGGCCACGACGCGGTCGATCCGGCCGCGGTGGTCGTCGAGGGAGATGTCGGTGACGGCGTCCACGTCGGTGGAGAAGAAGACCACCGGGACGCGGCCGTCGTCGTCGAGGTGTGCGGACAGGCCGAGCACCCGGTCGGCGAAGGCCTGGACGCTGCCGTCCTTGTAGTAGTCCCGCATGGAGCCGGAGTGGTCGAGCACGAGGTAGACCGCCGCCCGGTGGCCGGTCAGCCCGTGCTTGTCCAGGGAGATCCGGGCGCGCTCGTAGTGCTCCACGAGGGCGGGCGCGGTGTCGCGCACCTTCTCCAGGCTGATGGCGGGGGCGGCCGGTACGACGGTCATGCTCTCTCCGTTCCCGGCGTCGGCCGGGTCCTGGGCGGCAACCGGTCCCGCGCGAGGGGGCGTCGGCCGCGGCGACGGGGTGTGCGGTGCGAGCGTAGGCGCCGGGGGCGGGCCGGGGGAACCGGGGACCGACGCCCCGGTGGGTCCGGCGCTCCCCCGTCCTCGCTATCTTGATCGCCGTCGGGCCGTGTTCCGCGCCGACCGCACCGCCACGCCCAGCGAAGGAGCCGGCCATGGAGGCCGCCGCGTGTTATCGCCATCCGTCCCACGAGACGTATGTGAGCTGTGTCCGCTGCGAGCGGCCCATATGCACCGACTGCATGACGGTGGCCTCGGTCGGCCACCAGTGCCCCGGGTGCGTGAAGGAGGGGCGGCAGTCGGTGCGCCGGGCGCGCACCGTGTTCGGCGGGGCGGTGACCTCCGCCGTCACGCCGGTGGTGACGTACGCGCTGATCGCGCTGAACGTGGTCGCGTACGTCATGGAGGTGGTGCGCCCCGAGGTGGTCGAGCGGTTCGGGATGCTCGGGGCGGTGCTGACCGGGCCGGACGGGGCGCTCTACTACTACGAGGGCGTGAGCGCGCCGGGGTTCGAGCTGACCGGGGTGGCGGGCGGTGAGTGGTACCGGCTGCTGACCGGCGCGTTCCTGCACCTGGAGCCCGACCAGTCGTTCGGCGTGATGCATCTGGTCTTCAACATGCTGGCGCTGTGGAACCTCGGCCGGATGGTGGAGGGCCGGCTCGGCCGGTCCCGGTTCCTGGGGCTGTACCTGCTGTCGGCGGTGGGCGGTTCGGTGCTGGTGTACGCGCTGGCGCCGGAGACGCTGACGGTCGGCGCGTCCGGGGCGGTCTTCGGACTGGCTGCGGCGTTCTGGGTGATCAGTCGGCGGCTGAACCACGACATGGGGCCGGTCAACCGGTTCCTGGCGGGGCTCCTGCTGTGGATGGTGGTCTCGGCCCTGTTCACCTCGTGGCAGGGGCACCTGGGCGGGCTGCTGACCGGGGCGCTGGTGACGGCGGGCCTGGCGTACGCGCCGCCGCGACTGCGCACCGGGCCGGTGCAGGCGCTGGGCGGGGTGCTGCTGCTGGGGCTGCTGGCGCTCGTGGTGGTGGCGCGGACGGCCGCGCTGACCGGCTGACGCGGCGCGGCGGCCCCGCCGGACCGTGTTCGGCCCCGGACGCGCCACGGCGCCCACCGTCCGGTCGGGGACTGGGTGGGCGCCGCGTTCAGTTCCGTACGCCGTTGTACGGGACGTCTGCCCCGGGGCCGGCGGACCGGCCCCGGAAGGTGAGGGGTCAGACCATCAGGGAGCGGTCCGTGGGGCGGACCGGGGCCGGCAGGGCGCTGGTCCCGGTGAGGAAGCGGTCGACGCCGCGGGCCGCGGACCGGCCTTCGGCGATCGCCCAGACGATGAGCGACTGGCCGCGGCCGGCGTCGCCGGCGACGTAGACGCCGGGGACGTTGGTGGCGTACTGGGCGTCGCGGGCGATGTTGCCGCGCTCGTCCAGGCCGAGGCCGAACTGGGAGACGAGGCCGTTGGCCTGGTCGGTGCCGGTGAAGCCCATGGCGAGGGTGACGAGCTGTGCCGGGACGACCCGCTCGGTGCCGGTCTTCTGCTCCAGCTTGCCGTCCTTGAACTCCACCTCGATGAGGTGCAGGGACTGGACGTTGCCGTCCTCGTCGCCCTCGAAGTGGGTGGTGGAGACGGAGTAGAGCCGCTCGCCGCCCTCCTCGTGCGCGGAGGTGACCTTGTAGAGCATGGGGAAGGTCGGCCAGGGCTGGTTGGCGTTCCGCTCCTCGCCGGGCCGGGGCATGATCTCCAGCTGGGTGACCGAGAGGGCGCCCTGGCGGTGGGCGGTGCCGACGCAGTCGGCGCCGGTGTCGCCGCCGCCGATGACGACGACGTGCTTGCCCGCGGCGGTGATCGGGGAGACGGTGAGGTCGCCCTCCTGCACCTTGTTGGCGAGCGGCAGGTACTCCATGGCGAAGTGGACGCCGCGCAGCTCGCGGCCGGGGACGGGCAGGTCGCGGGAGACGGTGGCTCCGGCGGCGACGACGACCGCGTCGTAGCGGCGGCGCAGCGCGGCGGCGTCTATGTCGCGGCCGACCTCGACGCCGGTGCGGAACTTGGTGCCCTCCGCGCGCATCTGCTCGATGCGGCGGTTGATGTGCGACTTCTCCATCTTGAACTCGGGGATGCCGTAGCGCAGCAGTCCGCCGATGCGGTCGGCGCGCTCGTACACGACCACGGTGTGGCCGGCCCGGGTGAGCTGCTGGGCGGCGGCGAGTCCGGCGGGGCCGGAGCCGATGACGGCGACGGTCTTGCCGGACAGGCGCTCGGGCGGCTGCGGGGTGACGTCGCCGCTGTCCCACGCCTTGTCGATGATGGAGACTTCGACGTTCTTGATGGTGACGGCCGGCTGGTTGATGCCGAGGACGCACGCCGACTCGCACGGGGCGGGGCAGAGCCGCCCGGTGAACTCGGGGAAGTTGTTGGTGGCGTGCAGGCGCTCGGACGCGGCGGTCCAGTCCTCGCGGTAGGCGAAGTCGTTCCACTCGGGGATGAGGTTGCCGAGCGGACAGCCCTGGTGGCAGAACGGGATGCCGCAGTCCATGCAGCGGCCCGCCTGCTTGCTGATGATGGGGAGCAGCGAACCGGGAACGTAGACCTCGTTCCAGTCCTTGACGCGCTCCGCCACGGGGCGGGTCTCGGCGACCTCGCGGCCGGTGGTCAGGAAGCCCTTGGGGTCAGCCATTGGTCGCCGCCTCCATCATCTTCTCGGTGGTCTCCTGCTCGGAGAGACCGGCGAGCTCAGCGGCGTCCTTGGCGGCGAGCACTGCCTTGTAGGTGGACGGGATGATCTTGCTGAAGCGGGTGACCGCGGTGTCCCACTCGGCCAGGAGCTTCTCGGCGACGGTGGAGCCGGTCTCCTCCTGGTGGCGGCGCACCACGTCGTGCAGCCACCGTACGTCGGTCTCGTCGAGCTGCTCGACGGCGCCGAGGTTGCCGGCGTTGACGTTGTCGGGGTCGAGGTCGATGACGTACGCGACGCCGCCGGACATGCCGGCCGCGAAGTTGCGGCCGGTCTCGCCGAGGACGACGGCGTGGCCGCCGGTCATGTACTCGCAGCCGTGGTCGCCGACGCCTTCGGAGACGACGGTGGCGCCGGAGTTGCGGACGCAGAAGCGTTCGCCGGTCCGGCCGCGGAGGAACAGCTCGCCGCCGGTGGCGCCGTAGCCGATGGTGTTGCCCGCGATGGTGGAGTACTCGGCGAGGTGGTCGGCGCCGCGGTCGGGGCGGACCACGACGCGGCCGCCGGAGAGGCCCTTGCCGACGTAGTCGTTGGCGTCGCCCTCCAGGCGGAGCGTGACGCCGGCCGGGAGGAAGGCGCCGAAGGACTGGCCGGCCGAGCCGGTGAAGGTGATGTCGATGGTGTTCTCGGGCAGGCCCGCACCGCCGAACTTCTTGGTCACCTCGTGGCCGAGCATGGTGCCGACGGTCCGGTTGATGTTGCGGATCGGGACCTGGGCGCGGACCGGCTGGGCCGCTTCGGCGCTCTCGGCGCCGAGGGCGTCGGCGGCGAGCTTGATCAGCTCGTTGTCGAGCGCCTTGGCGAGGCCGTGGTCCTGGGTGTGGATCTGGTGGCGGACCGCGCCCTCGGGCAGCTCGGGCACGTGGAAGAGCGGGGCGAGATCGAGGCCCTGGGCCTTCCAGTGGGTGATCGCGCGGTCCGTGTCGAGGAGTTCGGCGTGGCCGACGGCCTCCTCGATGGTGCGGAAGCCCAGCTCGGCGAGGATCTCGCGGACCTCTTCGGCGATGAACTCGAAGAAGTTGACGATGTACTCGGCCTTGCCGGAGAACCGCTCGCGGAGCACCGGGTTCTGGGTGGCGATGCCGACCGGACAGGTGTCGAGGTGGCAGACGCGCATCATGACGCAGCCGGAGACGACCAGGGGCGCGGTGGCGAAGCCGAACTCCTCGGCGCCGAGGAGCGCGGCGATGACGACGTCGCGGCCGGTCTTCAGCTGGCCGTCGGTCTGGACGACGATGCGGTCGCGCAGGCCGTTGAGGAGCAGGGTCTGCTGGGTCTCGGCGAGGCCGAGTTCCCAGGGGCCGCCCGCGTGCTTCAGGGAGGTGAGCGGGGAGGCTCCGGTGCCGCCGTCGTGGCCGGAGACGAGGACGACGTCCGCGTGGGCCTTGGAGACGCCGGCCGCGACCGTGCCGACGCCGACCTCGGAGACCAGCTTCACGTGGATGCGGGCCGCCGGGTTGGCGTTCTTGAGGTCGTGGATGAGCTGGGCGAGGTCTTCGATGGAGTAGATGTCGTGGTGCGGGGGCGGCGAGATGAGGCCGACGCCCGGGGTGGAGTGGCGGGTCTTGGCGACCCACGGGTAGACCTTGTGGCCGGGGAGCTGACCGCCCTCGCCGGGCTTGGCGCCCTGCGCCATCTTGATCTGGATGTCGTCCGCGTTGACCAGGTACTCGCTGGTGACGCCGAAGCGGCCGGAGGCGACCTGCTTGATGGACGAGCGGCGCGCCGGGTCGTGGAGCCGGTCGGCGTCCTCGCCGCCCTCACCGGTGTTCGACTTGCCGCCGAGCTGGTTCATGGCGATGGCGAGCGTCTCGTGGGCCTCGCCGGAGATGGAGCCGTAGCTCATCGCGCCGGTGGAGAACCGCTTGACGATCTCCGAGACGGGCTCGACCTCGTCGATCGCGATCGGGGTCCGGCCGGAGGCGAAGCCGAAGAGGCCGCGGAGCGTCATGAGGCGCTCGGACTGCTCGTTGACCCGGCCGGTGTACTTCTTGAAGATGTCGTAGCGCCGGTTGCGGGTGGCGTGCTGGAGGCGGAAGACGGTCTCCGGGTCGAACAGGTGCGGTTCGCCCTCGCGGCGCCACTGGTACTCGCCGCCGATCTCCAGCGCGCGGTGCGAGGCGGCGATGCCGGAGGCGGGGTAGGCCTTGGTGTGGCGCTCCGCTACCTCCTTGGCGACGATGTCGAGGCCGGCGCCGCCGATCTTGGTGGCGGTGCCGTTGAAGTACTTCGCGACGAACGCCTCGTCGAGGCCGACGGCCTCGAAGACCTGGGCGCCGCGGTAGGAGGCGACGGTGGAGATGCCCATCTTGGACATGACCTTGAGGACGCCCTTGCCGAGGCCGTAGATCAGGTTGCGGATGGCCTGCTCGGGCTCGATGCCCTCGATGAAGGTGCCGGCCCGCACGAGGTCCTCGACGGACTCCATGGCGAGGTAGGGGTTGACCGCGGCGGCGCCGTAGCCGATCAGCAGCGCGACGTGGTGAACCTCGCGGACGTCCCCGGCCTCGACCAGCAGCCCGACCTGGGTGCGCTGCTTGGTGCGGATGAGGTGGTGGTGGACGGCGGAGGTGAGCAGCAGCGACGGGATCGGGGCGTGCTCGGCGTCGGAGTGCCGGTCGGACAGCACGATGAGGCGGGCGCCGTCCTCTATGGCGTCGTCGACCTCGGTGCAGATGGCCTCGATGCGGGCGGCGAGCGCGTCGCCGCCGCCGCTGACGCGGTAGAGGCCGGCGAGCGTGGCGGACTTGAGGCCCGGCATGTCGCCGTCGGCGTTGATGTGTATCAGCTTGGCGAGCTCGTCGTTGTCGATCACCGGGAACGGCAGCGTGACGCTGCGGCACGTCGCGGCGGTCGGCTCCAGGATGTTGCCCTGCGGGCCGAGCGAGGAGCGCAGCGAGGTGACGAGCTCCTCGCGGATGGCGTCCAGCGGCGGGTTGGTGACCTGGGCGAAGAGCTGGGTGAAGTAGTCGAAGAGCAGCCGCGGACGGGCGGAGAGCGCGGCGATGGGCGAGTCGGTGCCCATGGAGCCGAGCGGCTCGCCGCCGGTGCGGGCCATCGGCGCGAGGATGACGCGGAGTTCTTCCTCGGTGTAGCCGAAGGTCTGCTGGCGGCGGGTGACGGAGGCGTGGGTGTGGACGATGTGCTCGCGCTCGGGCAGGTCGCCGAGCTCGATCTCGCCGGTCTCCAGCCACTCCTCGTACGGCTGCTGGGCGGCCAGGCCGGCCTTGATCTCGTCGTCCTCGACGATGCGGTGCTCGGCGGTGTCGACGAGGAACATCTTGCCGGGCTGGAGGCGGCCCTTGCGGACGACCTTCGCGGGGTCGATGTCGAGGACGCCGACCTCGGAGGAGAGGACGACGAGGCCGTCGTCGGTGACCCAGTAGCGGCCGGGGCGCAGACCGTTGCGGTCGAGGACCGCGCCGACCTGGACGCCGTCGGTGAAGGTGACGCAGGCGGGGCCGTCCCAGGGCTCCATCATCGTCGCGTGGTACTGGTAGAACGCCCGGCGGGCGGGGTCCATGGAGTCGTGGTTCTCCCACGCCTCGGGGACCATCATCAGCACCGAGTGGGGCAGTGACCGGCCGGCGAGGTGGAGCAGCTCCAGGACCTCGTCGAAGGAGGCGGAGTCGGAGGCGTCCGGGGTGCAGACGGGGAAGATCCGGTCGAGGTCCGCGTCGCCGAAGAGGCGTGAGGCGAGCTGGGACTCGCGGGCCTTCATCCAGTTGCGGTTGCCCTTGACCGTGTTGATCTCGCCGTTGTGCGCGACGAAGCGGTACGGGTGTGCGAGCGGCCAGCTGGGGAAGGTGTTGGTGGAGAAGCGCGAGTGGACCAGGGCGACGGCGGTGGCGAACCGGCGGTCGGAGAGGTCGGGGAAGAACGGCTCCAGCTGGCCGGTGGTGAGCATGCCCTTGTAGACGAGGGTGCGCGAGGAGAGCGAGGGGAAGTACACCCCGGCCTCCCGCTCGGCGCGCTTGCGCAGCACGAACGCCTTGCGGTCGAGCACGATGCCGGTGCTGTGGCCGTCGGCGACAAAGACCTGCCGGAATTCCGGCATGGTGGCGCGGGCGCCGTTGCCGAGGAGAGCGGGGGCCACCGGGACCTCGCGCCAGCCGAGGACGTCGAGGTGCTCCTCGGCGGCGAGCTTCTCGATCTTCCGCACGGCCGCGGCGGGGTCGTCGGCGGGGAGGAAGGCGATGCCGACCGCGTAGCCGCCGGCCTCGGGGAGGTCGAAGGCGGTCTCGTCGCGCAGGAAGGCGTCGGGGACCTGGAGCAGGATGCCGGCGCCGTCGCCCGAGTCGGGCTCGGATCCGGTGGCGCCGCGGTGTTCGAGGTTGCGCAGTACGGTCAACGCCTGCTCGACCAGCTCATGGCTGGCCACACCCGTCAGAGTGGCCACGAACCCGACACCGCAGGCGTCGTGTTCGTTACGGGGGTCGTACATACCCTGCTGGGCGGGGCGACCGTCCATGGGCGACCAGGCGTCGGAACGCATGGGCTCTCCCGTCGTCGTCGTGGCATATGCAAGTGCCGAGGGACGACGTTGGCCCTCTGCGAAATTTCGTGCAGGTTACATAATGAAGGCGCTTCTCGGGAAGCGGATAGCCCATTCCAACATGCGGACATCGACTGCGACAGTCGGCAGTTGGGGGGTCACCGACCGGCGGATCGGCGCCTCGGAGCACAGAGAGCAGGCGTCGTTGCCCGCGTGTCTACGGCTCATGCCCAACGGCAAAGGAATCGAAACCGTCGGGTAACGATTACTTATGTAGTGCCCTGCATACAGTCTCATTTTACGTCCGCGCGACGGTTTCCGCCCAGAGGCGACCGCCAGGATGAACGTCACACACGTTTCAGGACTGTTGCGCCTTGCTTTCTGCGCCTTCTGCTGTCACGCGCCCGACCGCCCGCACGACCGGCGTCAGCCGCCCACCGCCACGCCGAACAGCGCGCCCAGGCCGTAGGTGAGCGCCGCGGCGGTGCCGCCGAGCAGGAGCTGCCGCAGACCGCTGAACCACCAGCTCCGAGCGGTGACCCGGGCGACCACCGCGCCGCAGCCGAACAGCCCGAGAAGCGCCAGCAGCACCGCCGGCCACAGGGCCGTCGCGCCCAGCAGGAAGGGCAGCACCGGCAGCAGCGCGCCCAGGGCGAACGCCCCGAACGAGGAGGCGGCGGCGACCAGCGGCGACGGCAGGTCGCCGGGATCGATGCCCAGCTCCTCGCGGGCGTGGATCTCCAGCGCCTGCTCCGGGTCGGCCGACAGCTGCCGGGCGACCTCCGTGGCCAGGGCGGGCTCGACGCCCCGGGAGACGTACAAGTCGGCCAGTTCGCGCATCTCGTCCTTGGGGTGCTTGCGCAACTCACGGCGCTCGACGTCGAGTTCCGCCTCCACCAGCTCGCGCTGCGAGGCCACCGAGGTGTACTCCCCCGCCGCCATCGAGAAGGCGCCCGCGGCCAGGCCCGCGAGACCGGTGATCACGATCGTCCGGTGCGAGACGTCGCCGCCCGCCACGCCCGTCATCAGGGCGAGGTTGGAGACCAGGCCGTCCATCGCGCCGAACACCGCCGGACGCAGCCAGCCGCCGTTGACGTCGCGGTGGGTGTGGTTGTCGCGGTGCGCCTCGTGCAGGACGGCGTCGGTCTCGATGATGGACATGGCTCTCCCGTGTGTATCCGGCGGTGGGAGCAGGCGTTCCACCACCGTCCGACGAGTTCGAAAGTACGCGCGAAAAACGGCCCCCGCCAGCAAGGCAGGCCGTCCTTACCTGCCCTCTGACCAGGTAAGGAACGCCTTGCCGAAGTGCCGGGACACGCGGTCGCCGCCGTCATCCGACTGGCCCTTTTATGCGACCGGACGGCCTTGCCCGGCAGCTCGCGTGGGACAAATCCGACGGGGGGCGAATCGTGTACGAACGAAGGATCTGATCCATGGAACCGATCGCGGGCAAGGACCGGGGCAGGGGCGCGCTGCTCGGGCTCGCCGTGGGGGACGCGCTCGGCGCGCCGGCGGAGAATCTGCGGCCCTCGGAGATCCGCCGGCGGTGGGGGCGGATCGAGGGGTTCGTCAGCGACGACCCCGCGGGCACCGACGACACGGAGTACGCGATCTTCTCGGGCCTGCTGCTGGCCCGGCACGGTTCGGACCTCACCGTGGCGGACGTCGACCGTGCCTGGCACCACTGGATCGCGGATCTGGACGAGGGGCCGTTCCGGGGCGCCGGGTTCAGCGAGCGCGGCACGCTGGAGAACCTGCGGCGGGGGCTGGCCGCACCGATCTCGGCGCAGCACCGGCACGCCTGGAGCGACGGCCTCGCCATGCGGGCGGCCCCGTTCGGGGTGTTCGCGGCGGGCCGGCCCGCGGAGGCGGCGCGGCTGGTCGCGGTCGACGGGCAGGTCAGCCACGACGGCGAGGGCATCTACGGCGGGCAGGCGGTCGCGGCGGGGGTGGCGGCGGCGATGGTGGGGGCCGGACCCGCCTCGGTGATCGCGGCCGCGCTGTCGGTGGTGCCGATGGACTCCTGGACCGCCCGGTCGCTGCGCCGGGCGGTGACGGCCGCCCAGCGGCCCCACCCGGACCGGCTGACCGCGGAGCGCGCGGTCCGGTCGGCGGTGGTGATCGGCGGCTACCCCTGGACGGACCTGGCGCCGGAGGCGGTGGGGCTGGCCTTCGGGGCGTTCACCGCGGCGCGCGGCGACTTCCGCGCGGCGGTGCTGATGGCGGTGAACATGGGCCGCGACGCGGACACCACGGCGGCGGTCGCCGGGGCGCTGGCGGGCGCGGCGCAGGGCGTCGGCGCCATCCCCGAGGAGTGGGCGTCGGCGATCGGCCCGGTCCGGGGCAGCTGCCTGCCGTCGATGCGCGGGTACCACGTGCTCGACGTGGCGGACCTGCTGACGGAGGCGGGCGAGCACGGCACGGGCCCGGACGCGGCGGACGGGCGGACGGCCGGGGCGGACGGGACGGACCCGCTGCCGGACGGGCGGACGGTCGGGGCGGGGCGCGGGGCGGCGGCGGTCGCGGCGGACGGGACGGCGGGGCGGCCCGGAGCGGCGGGCGGCGGGGGCTCGGGCGCGTCCGGGGTTCCGGTCGGCCCGAGGGCCTCGGGGGACGTCGGCGCTCCGGCCGTTTCGGGGGCCTCGGTCGCTTCGAGGGCCTCGGTCGTTTCGAGGGCCGTGGCAACTTCGGGTACCGGGGCCGTTGCGCGCACCACGGCCGCTTCGGGTACCACGGCCACCGCCTCCGGCGCTCCGGTCGCGTCGCCGGGGACCACGGCCGCTACGGAGACTCCGGCCGCTGCGGGGACCGCGGCGACGGGGGCCGGCCGGGGCGGGGAGCGGCGGGTGCGGGCGCGGGCGGCGATGCGGCGGGCCGAGGGCGGGGACGCGCCGGATCCGGATGCCGAACGTCCCGAGGGCCCGCGGGACGCGACGGAGGACAGCGGTCAGGGACACCCGGAGCAGCCGGAACCGGCACCCGCCGGCCCGGCGCGCACCGGCCTCGGCTCCCGCGAGGGGGCGTTGCGATGAGCACGGCACGCACCGGGACCGGGGAGCGCGCCGCCACCGCCCGCCCCCGCACCGCCGCGCGGACCGCCCCCTCGACGCGGGCCCGGATCGAGGGGCTGCTGCTCGGCCTGGCGTCCGGGGACGCGGCCGGCTGGCCCGCCGCCCGCCACCGGGCGGCCCGGATGCCGGAGTGGACCCGCCGGCTCACCCGCGAACTGGACACCTTCGCCGAGCTGAACGCGACCACCACGCTGCCGGTCCCGATCGCGCTGAACCAGCCGCCGGAACCGCTGCGGCTCGGCCCCTCCGACGACGCCGAATGGGCCGCGTTCGCCGCCGGGACGGTGCTGGCGGCCGCCGCGGACGAGGCGCACGGCCTCTCCCCCGCGCGGCGCACCCGCGACGCGGTGGACCGGGCGTGGAACGCGCTGGCCGCGAAGGTCGCGGCCGCCAGCGACCGGGCGCCCGAGGTGGAGGCGGCGGTACTGCCGCTGCGCGCGCGGATCTCCGTACGCGCGGGGCTCGGGAATCTGGCGGCAGGGCTGCGGCCGCCCGCCACCGGTCACGACAATCCGCACTACTTCGACGACGCGGCCTGCGTGCGGGCGGCGGTGCTCGCGGTGGTGCACATCGGTGACCCGGACCGGGCGGCCTCGCTCGCCGAGTTCGACGCGCGCTACACCCAGGACGGCGACGGGGTGCACGGGGCGCGGGCGATCGCCGCCGCCGTGGCCATGGCGCTGGCGGGCGGCGATGTGACCGCGGCGGTGGACGCGGCGCTCGCGCAGCTCCCCGAGGGGACCGAGATCGCCCGCAACGCCGTCCACGCGGTCCGCCTGGCACGGGACTTCGCCGGTGAGCCCGCCGGGGCGTTCTCGCTCGTCCCGGTGCTGGAGCACCAGATCGTCGACCACGTCTACAGCTACGGGATCGCCGCCGCCGAGACCGTGCCGGTGGCCCTCGCCCTGGCCACGGCGGCCCGCGGCGAGATCGCCCAGGCGGTGCCCGCCGCCGCCTGCCTGTCGCGGGTCGCCGACTCCGCGCCCGCCCTGGCCGGGGCGCTGACCGGTGCGCTCGGCGGGATCGGCACCGTGCCCTCGGGCTGGCGGGAGGCGTGCCGCATCCTCGCGGGGTGCGCGCTGCCCCGGTTCGCGGGGACGGATCTGATCGAACTCGCCGGGCTGCTCGCAGCCACGGAACCGGCCGCCGCTGGGGGACAATTCGCCCATGACGTCCACAACGGTTACTCCTCGTCCCGCGGTCGGCACGCTCACCCTCGATGACCGCATCACCGGCGCCCTCGTCGGCGCCGCCGTCGGCGACGCCCTCGGGGGCCCGGTCGAAGGCTGGACCCCCGAGCAGATCGTGGAGCGCCACGGCGGCCGGGTGAACGGGATCGTCGGCCCGTGGCACGGCGACGAGTGGCGCACCGCGCGCCCGATCGCGCCGTACCACAAGGGCGACGGCCACGTCACCGACGACACCTTGATGACCCATGCGCTGGTGCGGGTGTACGGCACGGTCCGCGACCACCTCGACGCGTACGCCGTGGCCCGGCACCTCGTCCCCGACCTGCTGTCGAACCCCCGCTGGATCCCGGAGCTGGAGGCCGAGGCGCTGCCGCTGCAACGGATCTTCCTCGCCGAGAAGTGGCTGGTCGCCCGGTTGCACTACGGGCACGTCGACCCGCGCGAGGCCGGGTCGGGCAACATCGTCAACTGCGGTGCGGCGATGTACATGGCGCCGGTGGGCCTGGTGAACGCGGGCCATCCGGAGGCCGCGTACGCCGAGGCGCTGGAGATCGCGGCGCCGCACCAGTCGAGCTACGGGCGGGAGGCGGCCGGGGTGTTCGCCGCGGCGGTCGCCGCCGCCTGCGCCCCGGGGGCGACGCCCGACCGGGTGGTGGAGGCGTGCCTGGCGCTGGCGAAGGACGGCACCCGGTCCGCGATCGACGCGGTGTGCGAAGTGGCCGTGCGGTACGACGACTTCGAGGCGGCGCTGGCGCCGCTGCGGGAGGCGGTGGAACCGTTCGACACGGTGGGACCCGACTACCGGGCGCCCTCGCTGGGGGCCCGGCGGCCGTCCCGGCTGCACGCCATCGAGGAGCTGCCGGTGGCGCTCGGGATGCTGCTGGTCGGGGACGGCGACTTCCGCCGGACGGTGCTCGGTTCGGTGAACTACGGCCGGGACTGCGACTCGATCGCCACCATGGGCGGGGCGATCGCCGGCGCCCTGCGCGGGGAGGCGGACGTACCCGCCGAGTGGGCCGACGCGGTCGCCGAGGGCAGCCGGCTCGACCTGCGCGCACCGGCCCGGACGCTGGCGCAGGTGGCCCGGGAGGTCTTCGCCCGCGACTGCGCCCGCCGCCGCACCCACGAGGCGGCGTTCGAGGCCCTGGCGGGTGGCCGGTGAACGTCCGGCTGACCTGGGCCCAGCCCGAGGACCTGGTCGGACACGAGTTGCGGCAGGCCGCGCAGGACGGCCGGGACGCCGCGGACGTCGCGCGCCGGTGGTACGCCGCCGGGGGCAGGGACGCGCCGGAACGCGCGGGCGCTTCCACTCCCTGGGCCTCCCCGGCGCTGCGGGCGCTGGCCGGGGAGCTGCTGGACGAGCTGGCGTTGCTGCCCGCCCCTTCGGAGGTCGACGAGCCGACCGGGCTGGCGGAGATCCGGGCCGCCTGCCCCGACTGGCCAGCGCCGCGCAACGGAGCGAAGGCCGCCGACCCCGACCGGCTGCACGCCGCGTGGCTCGGGCGGGCGGCGGGATGCCTGCTCGGGAAGCCGGTGGAGAAGCTGCCGCTGGAGGGCATCCGGGCGCTGGGCCGGGCCACCGGCAACTGGCCGGTGGCCGACTGGTTCACCGCCCGCGGGGTGGACCCGGCGCTGCTGGCCGCCCACCCGTGGAACCGGCGCTCGGGCCCCACCTCGCTGGCCGAGAACATCGACGGGATGCCGGAGGACGACGACCTCAACTTCCCGCTGCTGGCGCTGCTGCTGCTGCGCCGTCACGGGCGGGGCTTCACCACCGGCGACGTGGCCTCGCTCTGGCTGGACGAACTGCCGGCCGGCCGCGTCTTCACCGCCGAACGGGTCGCGTACCGCAATCTGCTGGCGGGCGTCGAACCGCCGGACACGGCCCGGCTGCGCAACCCGTTCCGGGAGTGGATCGGCGCGCAGATCCGGGCCGACGTGCACGGCTGGACCCACCCCGGCGACCCGGCGGCGGCCGCCGCCCAGGTGCACCGGGACGCGGTCCTCACCCACACCGCGAACGGCGTCTACGGGGCGATGTTCACCGCCGCGGCGCTCGCCGAGGCGGCCGGCGGCGGGGCCGACGTGCACGCCGCGCTGGCCGCCGGGCTCCGCGTGGTGCCGCCGCGTTCGCGGTACGCCGCCGCCGTCCGGCTCGGCATCGCCGCCGCCCGCGAGGAGACCGGCTTCGACGCGGTCGTCGACCGGCTGCACGCCGCCTACGCGGCCACCCATCACTGGGTGCACGTGCTGCCCAACGCGGCGCTGCTGGCCGCCGCCCTCACCCGCGCCGACGGTGACTTCACGCGCTCCGTCGGGTATGCGGTCTCCGGCGGCTGGGACACCGACTCCAACGGGGCGACGGCGGGTTCGCTCGCCGGGCTGCTGGCCGGCCGGGCCTCGGCGCTGCCGGAGCGCTGGACCGCCCCGCTGAAGAACCGCCTCGCCACGTCCGTCACCGGGTTCGACGGCACGGGCTTCGACACGCTCGCCGAACAGACCTATCAGGAGGCTCTCCGCCCATGACCGGCATCGCGGTGCTCGGCAGCACCAATATGGACCTGGTCGCCTACGTCCCCCGGGCCCCCGCCCTCGGCGAGACGGTCACCGGGAGGGAGTTCCGCACGGTCCCCGGCGGCAAGGGCGCCAACCAGGCGATGGCCGCCGCCCGTGCGGGCGGCGAGGTGGTGATGATCGGCGCGGTCGGCGCCGACGCCTTCGGCGCCGAACTGCGGGCCGGCCTGGAGCACGCGGGCATCGACACCGACCTGCTGCACACCGCCGACGGGCCGAGCGGGACCGCGCACATCACGGTGGACGACGAGGGCGCCAACGCGATCGTGGTGATCCCCGGCGCGAACGGCACGGTCACCTCGCTCGGCGCGGGCGAGATCGCCGCCGTCGCCGCCGCCGACCTGCTGCTGCTCCAGCTCGAACTGCCGCTGTCCGCGGTGGTGGAGGGTGCCCGGGCGGCCCACGCGCAGGGCGTCCGGACGCTGCTGACGCCGTCTCCGGTGCAGCCCCTGCCGGACGAACTCCTGGACCACGTGGACCTGTTGATCCCCAACGAGCACGAGGCGGCCGCACTGTCCGGGTACGACGACCCGCACGCCGCCGCCGAGATCCTGTTGCGGCAGGTCCCCGAGATCATCATCACCCTCGGCTCCAAGGGCTGCCTCTACGCGGCCCGCGGCGGCGAGCCCGTCCTGTTCCCCGCCCCCGAGGTGACCGCCGTCGACACCACCGGCGCCGGCGACACCTTCGTCGGCACCCTCGCCGTGGCGCTGGGCGAGGGCCGGCCCGTCGCCGAGGCGGTGGCCTGGGCCTCGTCGGCCGCCGCGCTCTGCGTGCAGAAGCACGGCGCGTCCACCTCCATGCCGTTCCGAAGCGAGATCGATGCCTCATGACGCCTCCCCCGCCCCGCACCCCTCCCCTGTCCGGCCTGCGGGTCCTGGACCTCGCCACCCTCTTCGCCGGGCCGCTCGCGGCCACCATGCTCGGTGACTTCGGCGCGGAGGTCATCAAGGTCGAGCACCCGCGCAAGCCCGATCCCTCGCGCGGCCACGGCCCCGCCAAGGACGGGGTCGGCCTGTGGTGGAAACTGCTGGGCCGCAACAAGCGCAATCTGACCCTCGACCTGTCGAGCCCCGGCGGCCGGGAGGTGCTGCTGCGACTGGTCGCCGGGACCGACGTGGTGATCGAGAACTTCCGTCCCGGCACGCTGGAGCGCTGGGGCCTCGGATGGGAGGAGCTGCGGGCCGTCAACCCGCGTCTCGTCCTCACCCGGGTCACCGCCTTCGGCCAGTTCGGCCCGTACGCCCACCGCCCCGGCTTCGGCACCCTCGCGGAGGCGATGAGCGGCTTCGCCGCGATCACCGGGGAGCCGGACGGGCCGCCGACCCTGCCGCCGTTCGGCCTCGCCGACTCCATCGCCGCGCTCGCCACCGCGTACGCCGTGATGACGGCGCTGGCGGGACGGGACCGCACCGGGCAGGGGCAGGTGGTCGACATGGCGATCATCGAACCGATCCTGACGGTGCTGGGGCCGCAGCCGACCTGGTACGACCAGCTCGGGTACGTGCAGCCGCGCACCGGCAACCGGTCGCGCAACAACGCGCCGCGCAACACCTACCGCACCCGGGACGGCCACTGGGTGGCCGTCTCCACCTCGGCGCAGTCGGTCGCGGAGCGGGTGATGCGGCTCGTGGGGCGGCCGGAGCTGATCGAGGAGCCGTGGTTCGCGGCCGGCTCGACGCGGGCCGAGCACGCCGAGGAACTGGACCGGGCGGTCGGCGACTGGATCGCGCGGCACAGCCGGGAGGACGCGCTCGCCGCGTTCGAGAAGGCGGAGGCGGCGATCGCGCCCATCCACGACGTGCGGGACGTGATGGAGGACCCGCAGTACCGGGCGCTGGACTCGGTGACCAAGGTGGACGACCCGGAGCTCGGACCGCTGCGCATGCAGAACGTGCTGTTCCGGCTCTCCGGGACGCCGGGATCCATCCGCTGGGCGGGCCGGCCGCACGGCGCGGACACCGAGGAGATCCTGGCCGGCCTCGGCTACGACGGGGACCGGGTCGCGGCGCTGCGCGAGCAGGGCGCCCTGTGACGGCGTCCGCGGACCGCCCGGCCGCCCCGCCGCACACCGCCCCGCCGCACACCCCGGCCACACCGGCGGCCACCCCGCTGACCTGGCTGTACGTGCCCGGGGACCGTCCGGAGGTGGTCCGCAAGGCGCTGGCGGCGGGGGCGGACGTGGTGATCGTCGACCTGGAGGACGCGGTCGCCCAGGACCGCAAGGAGTACGCCCGCGCGGCGACCGCGGAGCTTCTGACGGACCCGGCGCCGGCCGGCGGCGGGACGCCGGTCCATGTCCGGGTGCACGGCGAGGACGACGTGCGGGCCCTGGCCGGACTGCCGGGGCTGGCGGGGCTTCGGCTGCCCAAGATCACCCATGCGGTGACCGTGCACCACGTGGCGGCCCTCGCGCCGGGCGTGCCGCTCCATCCGCTGCTGGAGTCGGCGATGGCGGTGGAGCACGCCTACTCCATCGCGACCGCCCACCCGGACGTGCGGGGCATCGCGCTCGGCGAGGCGGACCTGCGGGCCGATCTGGGGGTGCGGGAGGACGTGGGGCTGGACTGGTCGCGCAGCCGGATCGTGGTCGCCGCGCGGGCCGCCGGGCTGGCGCCGCCGGCCCAGTCGGTCTTCCCGGACGTGCGCGACCTGGACGGGCTGTGGGCGTCGTGCGTGCGGGGCCGGGGGCTCGGGATGCTGGGGCGGGCGGCGATCCACCCCCGGCAGCTCCCGGTGATCGAGCGGGCGTTCCGGCCGACCGGGGCGGAGCTGGCGGCGGCCGAGGAGATCGTGTCGGCGGCCCGTACGGACGAGGGGGCGCTCGCCCTGCCGGACGGGCGGTTCGTGGACGCGGCGGTGGTCGCCTCGGCCCGGCGCACCCTGGAACTGGGCCGCCGGGCGGCCGTGACGGCGGAGTAGCGGGCGGATACGGCGAAGACCGCCGCACCCCGTGGGTGCGGCGGCCTCCGTCGGGTCCGCAACGGCCGGATCAGCGCTCGTGGGCCTTCTTCAGCGGGTCGTCCGCGTCGGATGCCGGGGCGGCCGACCGTTCGTCGGTCGCGTCGGGCCGCTCGTCGGTCGCAGGCTCGGTCGCGGGCGCGTCGTCGGCGTCGGTGCCGGCCGCCGCGTCGGTCGTGTCCGCGTCGGTCGCGTCCCCGTCCGCTTCGGCGTCGTTCGGTGCGGCGGGCTCGACGATCTCCTCGCGGCCGGGGCGCAGCTTCGCCGAGACGACGAAGTAGGTGACGGCGAGCAGGAAGACGATGATCGCGGTCCACACGTTGAGCCGCAGGCCGAGCACGTGGTGGGCCTCGTCGACCCGCAGGTACTCGATCCAGGCGCGTCCGGTGCAGTACGCCGCGACGTAGAGCGCGAAGGCGCGTCCGTGGCCGAGCTTGAAACGGCGGTCGGCCCAGATCACCAGGAGGGCCACGCCGACGCACCACAGCGACTCGTAGAGGAAGGTCGGGTGGTAGGTGCCGGCGTCGCGGTTGGCCGCGGCGCTGATCTTCACGGCCCAGGGCAGGTCGGTCGGCTTGCCGTACAGCTCCTGGTTGAACCAGTTGCCCCAGCGGCCGATGGCCTGGGCGACGGCGATGCCGGGGGCGAGCGCGTCGGCCCAGGCGGGCAGCGGGATGGCGCGGCGCCGGCAGCCGATCCAGGCGCCGAGGGCTCCGAGCGCGATGGCGCCCCAGATGCCGAGGCCGCCCTGCCAGATCTTGAAGGCGTCGACCCAGTTCTCACCGTCGCCGAAGTAGAGCTGGTAGTCGGTGATCACGTGGTAGAGGCGGCCGCCCACGAGTCCGAAGGGCACCGCCCAGACCGCGATGTCCGCGACGGTGCCGGCGGTGCCGCCCCGGGCGATCCAGCGCCTGTTGCCGATCCAGACGGCGACGAAGACACCGATGATGATGCAGAACGCGTAGCCGCGGAGCGGGATCGGTCCGAGATCGATCACGCCGGTCGACGGGCTGGGAATGAAGGCAAGGTTCATGACGGGGTCGACGCTACCCTGCCGGGCGGCGGGTGCGGCAAGCCGCCCGGCAACGTCTGGGTAACGGGAAGGGGTGGTCCGGCCCGCGGGACCGGCCGGTCAGGAGCCGGCGGGCGACGGGCTGAGCGTCCCGGCCTTCTTGCCCTTGTTGGCCTCCGCCACCCACTTCTTGAGGTTGTCGACGGAGATCTGTTCGTTCCCCTTCTTCGGGAAGATCGACTCGCCGTTGAGCAGGGCGGTGGGGGTGCCCTGGAAGCCGCCCTCGCCGAACGCCTTGTTGGAGGCGGCGACCCAGGCGTCGTGCTTGCCGTCCTCGACGCAGGAGCGGAACTCCGGCGTGTCCAGCCCGTCGACCTCGCCGGCCAGTTCGATCAGCTTGCTGTTCTTGCCGAAGGCGTCGTCGGTCTCGGCGGGCTGGTTGCGGTAGAGGACGTCGTGGTACGCGGGGAACGCGCCGGCGTCCTGGGCGCAGGCGGCGGCGTTGGCGGCGCGGGCCGATCCGCTGCCGCCCATGTTGCCGTCGATGATCGTGGCGAGGTGGTACTCGACCTTGAGCTGCCCGTCCTTCTCCAGCTCCGCGATCGTGTCGCGGAAGGCGTTCTCGAACTGGGCGCAGACCGGGCAGCGGAAGTCCTCCCAGATCGTGAGCGTGGACGGGGCGTCCGTCGCTCCGACGGGGATGGTCAGGCTCTGCTCGCCGGTGGCGCCGGAGGGGGCGACCACCGGGCCCGCGGTGTCGCCGTCGTCGTCGCCGGCGTTGGCCGCGATCAGGCCGATCACCGCCGCCAGCGCGAGGACGCCGACCACGGCCGCCGACACGATCAGCGTGCGGCGGCGGCGCTCGCGCGCCTTCTCCCGCTCACGCTGCTGGACGAGCCGGTCACGCGCGGCCCTGCTGCTTCCGTCTTGGTTCTCGCTCACACCCGCAGCAACGAACCGGGGAGGCACACGCGTGCCTCCCCGGTCCCAGGTCCACCCTTACGGATGACGCGCGCCGTCAGCGCTTTCGAACACCTGCGGCGAGATCGGCCGCGAGGCCGCGCACCGCTTCGAGGGCGGCGCTCTCGTCGGGGGCGTCGAGGATCGCCTTGACGAAGGCCGAGCCGACGATGACCCCGTCGGCGAAGCCGGCGACCTCGGCGGCCTGGACCGCGTTGGAGACGCCGAGGCCGACGCAGACCGGCAGTCCGGTGGTGGCGCGGGTGCGCCGCACCAGGTCCTGGGCCTGCTCACCGACCGACGCGCGGGTGCCGGTGACGCCCATCAGGGAGGCGGCGTAGACGAAGCCGCTGCCGGCCGCCGTGATGGTGGCCAGCCGCTCGTCGCGGCTGCTGGGCGCGACCACGAACACGGTGGCCAGGCCCTGCTTCTCGGCGTGCTCGCGCCACAGCGCGGACTCCTGGACGGGCAGGTCGGGCAGGATGCACCCGGCGCCGCCCGCCTCGGCGAGCTCGGCGGTGAACCGCTCGACGCCGTACCGGTCGATCGGGTTCCAGTACGTCATCACGAGGATCGGCGCGCCGGTGGCCGCGTGGGCCTCGCGCACGGTCCGCATCACGTCGGCGATGCGGACGCCGCCGCGCAGGGCGATGTCGTCGGCGGTCTGGATCACCGGGCCGTCGAGGACCGGGTCGCTGTGCGGCAGCCCGATCTCCACGACGTCGGCGCCGCCCGCGACGACGGCCTTGACGGCCTCGATGGCCGTGTCGACCGTGGGGAAGCCGGCCGGCAGGTACGCGATGAGCGCGGCCCGGTCCTCGGCCTTCGTGGCGGCGAGGGTGGTGTTCAACAGCTCGATGTTGCCGCTCACTTGGCGTCCCCCTCGATCTCCGCGCCGGTGCCCGCGGCGTCGGCCTCGACGGCCGCGTCCGTGTCGTACAGCCCGAAGTAGCGGGCTGCGGTGTCCATGTCCTTGTCGCCGCGGCCGGACAGGTTGACCAGGATCAGCCCGTCCTCGCCCAGTTCCTTGCCGAGCTCCAGCGCGCCGGCCAGGGCGTGGGCGCTCTCGATGGCCGGGATGATGCCCTCGGTGCGGGAGAGCAGCAGCAGCGCCCGCATGGCGTCCTCGTCGGTGACCGCCCGGTACTCGCCGCGGCCGGTGTCCTTGAGGTAGGAGTGCTCCGGGCCGATGCCGGGGTAGTCCAGACCGGCCGAGATGGAGTAGGGCTCGGTGATCTGGCCCTCGTCGTCCTGGAGCACGTAGCTGCGCGAGCCGTGCAGGATGCCGGGCTCGCCCGCGCTCAGGGTGGCGGCGTGCTCGCCGGTGGCGATCCCGTGCCCGGCGGGCTCGCAGCCGACGAGCCGGACCGACTCGTCCGGGATGAAGGCGTGGAAGAGGCCGATGGCGTTGGAGCCGCCGCCGACGCAGGCGACCGCGGCGTCCGGCAGCCGGCCGGCGCGCTCCACGATCTGGCGGCGGGCCTCGACGCCGATGACCCGGTGGAAGTCGCGGACCATCGCGGGGAACGGGTGCGGTCCGGCGACGGTGCCGAAGAGGTAGTGGGTCCGGTCCACGTTGGCGACCCAGTCGCGGAACGCCTCGTTGATGGCGTCCTTGAGGGTCCGGGAGCCGGACTTCACGGCGATGACCTCGGCGCCGAGCATCCGCATGCGGGCGACGTTGAGCGCCTGCCGCTGGGTGTCGATCTCGCCCATGTAGATGGTGCATTCGAGGCCGAACAGGGCGCAGGCCGTCGCGGTGGCGACGCCGTGCTGGCCCGCGCCGGTCTCCGCGATGACGCGGGTCTTGCCCATGCGCCTGGTCAGCAGGGCCTGGCCCAGCACGTTGTTGATCTTGTGCGAGCCGGTGTGGTTCAGGTCCTCGCGCTTGAGGAAGATCCGGGCGCCGCCCGCGTGTCCGGCGAACCGCGCGACCTCGGTGAGGGCGCTGGGGCGGCCGGTGTAGTCGGCCATGAGCGCGTTCAGCTCGGCCGCGAAGGCCGGATCGGCCTTCGCCTTGTCGTACTCGACGGCGACCTCGTCCACGGCGGCGACGAGCGCCTCCGGGATGAACTTGCCGCCGTAGGCGCCGAAATACCCTTCGGCGCTGGGGACGAGACCCTCGGGGTCCGGAATGAAGAAGTCAGACGACATCCGACGTGCTCCTCGGCATGGCAACGGGTGGGTTCACCGTATGCGCGGCGGCCGGCCCGGACCGTCACCGCCCGGCCGTGGACACGGCGGGCTCGCGCCGCCGCGCGGGCAGCGTGGTGCCCGGTGCGGCGGCGTCGGTGGACGGGGGGCTCGCTACGGCGCGGTCCCCCGGGGCCATCGCATGCCGTTGACCTGGCCGGGCTCGTCGCCGATGACGTACCGCACGCGCCGCCCGTGCACCCGGCGGGCCGGGGCGCGGCAGCCGCGCGGGCGGCAGCCGCGGGCCAGCGCCGCGTGCGGGACGCGGGCCGGCACGGCTCCGCACCCGGCGGGGCGCAGGCCCGGACGGGTACGGGGGGCGGGGCGGACGGCGGACACGGGACGGGTCAGCCCCGTCCGTGCCGGAGCGCGGGGTGGGCGCCGGCCGCGACGAGGTCGGCCACGGACGCCTTCGGGTCGCGGCCGGTGACCAGCGACTCGCCGACCAGGACGGCGTCGGCACCGGCGTTGGCGTACGCGATCAGGTCGTGCGGGCCGCGGACGCCGGACTCGGCGACCTTGACGATGTGGGCCGGGATCTCGGGGGCGACGCGCTCGAAGACGGAGCGGTCGACCTTGAGGTCCTTGAGGTTGCGGGCGTTCACGCCGATGACGCGGGCGCCGGCGTCGACCGCGCGCTCGGCCTCCTCCTCGTCGTGCACCTCGACGAGCGGCGTCAGGCCGATGGACTCGGCGCGCTCGATCAGCGAGACCAGCGCCTCCTGGTCGAGGGCGGCGACGATCAGCAGGGCGAGGTCGGCGCCGTGCGCGCGGGCCTCCCACAGTTGGTAGGAGGTGACGATGAAGTCCTTGCGCAGGACCGGGATGCCGACCTTGGCGCGGACGGAGTCGAGGTCGGCCAGCGAGCCGCCGAAGCGGCGCTGCTCGGTGAGGACCGAGATGACGGCCGCGCCGCCCGCCTCGTAGTCCGCGGCGAGCGCGGCCGGGTCGGCGATGGCCGCGAGGGCGCCCTTGGAGGGGCTGGAGCGCTTGACCTCGCAGATGACGGTGACGCCCTCGCCGCGCAGTGCGGCGGCCCCGTCCTGGGCCGCGGGAGCGCGCGACACGCGTTCCTTGAGCTCGTCGAGGCTGACGCGCGCCTGCCGTTCCGCGAGGTCGGCACGTACGCCGTCAATGATCTCGTCGAGCACACTCACGCGAGCGGCCCCCTTCCGGAACGATGATGGAACAGGATCAGCCATCCCGATGGTATCCGCAGGAGGCGCGAGGACCCGCATCCGCCCGCCGTGCGTCCCAGCAGTTGGGCACCGGCCGCGGGTCAGGGAGCGAGCGCGGAGCCGAAGGGCAGGTTTCGGACAACGGTGAAGAGCAGCAGCACCGCCCCGACCCCCCACCACCAGCCGGACGGCACGGCGAGCCGCACGGGCCGGCCGCGGGCGGCCCGGACCGACCACACCACCCAGAACACCGCGAAGGCGACGTAGAGGGCGACGCCGACGGCGTTGGAGCCGAGCGCGGCCGGCAGGTCGCCGTGGGCGAAGGCGTGGGCGCTGCGCAGCCCACCGCAGCCGGGGCAGAGCAGGCCGGTGAGGCGCAGCATCGGGCAGACCGGGTAGTGGCCGGGTTCGTTCGGGTCGACGGCGGCCACGTAGGCGAAGGCGCCGGCGACCGCGGCCAGCGCGCCGAGCGGGGCGGCCAGCCGCCGTGCGAGCGGGCCGGACGGGCCGGGCGGCCGTGACCCGGCGGGGTACGGCTCCGAGGGGGGTCCGGCGCCCGGGGCGGCGTCGGGGGGCTGGGCGGCGGGGGCAGGCGTGGCGTCCACCCGGCGATTGTGCCCCCGCGACGCGGAGAGGCGCAGCCCGGGGGCCGCGCCTCGTGTCGTGTCGCGTGTCGTGCTGTGCGGGGGCCGGGCCGGCGGAACCGGCCGCGGGCCTCCGGCCGCTCCGGCTCAGTGGGAGAGCTGGGCCTGACCGGCGCGGGAGCGGGCCGCGGCCTGCTCGGCGGACTCCTTCGGCATGCCGAGACCGGCGAGCTTCATGGCGTAACCGACGATCCCGCCGGCGAAGACCACCACGAGCCCGAGCCAGAACCCGAGCGGGTTCGCGGCGACCATGAAGACGCCTGCGACGCAGAAGCCGATGAACGAGATGATGACGCCGGTCCAGGCGGCCGGGGTGTGTCCGTGGCTCGTGCCCGCCATGAGTTGCTCCTCGTTGGTGTTGTGCCGGGGGTGTCGCGTGGTGGTGCGGTGGGAAAGTCCGGCTCCATTGTCCCGTACGTTCCGCCGGGACGTGAGCTGGGGGGGTCAGCTCTCGCGCGTCGGGTCCTCGCCGCGGTCCAGGGCCTTCCAGAGGTCCTCGGGCCGGTCGGGATCCGGGGCGGCCTTCGGGGCGGTCCGGGGGCGGGGCGTGCCGTCGCGCTCGTACCGCCCCGACATGGTCGGCCAGCGGCTGCCGTGGCGCAGGGCGAGCAGTCCGGCGAGCAGGAGCAGCAGGCCGCCGACGGCGGTGACGTAGGGCCAGGCGGTGTGGGTGAGGGCCGCGACGGTGGCGGCGGTGTCGCCGGTGGTGTCGGCGGCCTTCTCGTCGAGGGCGGAGCTGTCCGAGGCGCCGAGCCAGGCGCTGAGTCCCGCGCCGAGGCCGCTGAGGGCGAGCAGCGCGGAGACGAGGTAGCGGCCGGCGCCCCGGACGGCGAAGACGGCGACCAGGGCGGCGAGGCCGACGACGGCGAGCGCCGCGGGCAGGCCGGTGACGTCCTGCCCGTCGGCGGTCAGCGGGAGCGTGCCACCGCCGACCGCGGCCTTGCCGGAGGCCCATTCCTGCCCGGAGGCGAGCAGGACGACGGTCGCGCCCGCCGCCCCCAGCAGCAGGGCGAGGGCCAGACTTCGGCGGCTCGCGGACGCGGCGGAGGAGGCGGTGGTACGGGCACGGGGCTGGGGTACGGGGACGGCGCTCACGCCTTCCACTATCCCCTACCGGTTTCCTGGTCGCGGAGCCGGTTGGCGGTGTGCACCGCCCGGAGCACCGCGGCGGCCTTGTTGCGGCACTCGTCGTCCTCGGCGACCGGGTCGGAGTCGGCGACGACGCCCGCGCCGGCCTGGACGTAGGCGGTGCCGTCGCGCAGCAGCGCGGTGCGGATGGCGATGGCGGTGTCGGAGTCCCCGGCGAAGTCGAGGTAGCCGACGCAGCCGCCGTAGAGCCCCCGGCGGTTGGGTTCCAGTTCCTCGATGATCTGCATCGCGCGGGGCTTGGGGGCGCCGGAGAGGGTGCCGGCCGGGAAGCAGGCGGTGAGCACGTCGAAGGCGGTGCGGTCGGGCGAGACCCGGCCGGTGACGGTGGAGACGATGTGCATGACGTGGGAGTACCGCTCGACCGACATGAAGTCGACGACCTCGACGCTGCCCGGTTCGCAGACCCGGCCGAGGTCGTTGCGGCCGAGGTCGACCAGCATCAGGTGCTCGGCGCGCTCCTTGGGGTCGGCGAGCAGTTCCTCGGCGAGGGCCTGGTCCTCCTGCGGGGTCGCGCCGCGGTGCCGGGTGCCGGCGATGGGGTGGACCATGGCCCGGCCGTCCTCGACCTTGACCAGCGCCTCCGGGCTGGAGCCGACGACGTCGAAGCCGTCGAACCGGAAGAGGTACATGTAAGGCGAGGGGTTGGTGGCGCGCAGCACCCGGTAGACGTCGAGGGCGCCGGCGGTGCAGGGGGTCTCGAAGCGCTGGGAGGGGACGACCTGGAAGGCCTCGCCCGCCCGGATGCGCTCCTTGATGTCCTCGACCGCCTCCTGGTAGGCGGCGCCGCCCCAGAGCGCGGTGTACTCGGGCAGCTCGGAGGGCGGGAGGACGGCGGGGGCGTTGACGACGGGGCGGCGCAGGTCCTGCTCCATGACGTCGAGCCGGGCGACGGCGTCGGCGTACGCCTCGTCCACCCCGGTCTCCAGGTCGTTGTGGTTGATCGCGTTGGCGATCAGCAGGACGGAGGCGTCCCGGTGGTCGAGGACGGCGAGGTCCGAGGTGAGCAGCATGGTCAGCTCGGGGAGGCCGAGGTCGTCGCCGCCGTGCTCGCCGATCTTCTCCAGCCGGCGCACCACGTCGTAGCCGAGGTAGCCGACCATGCCGCCGGTGAACGGCGGCAGCCCCTCGGCGCCGGCCAGGTCGCGCGGGGTGTGCAGCGCCTCGGTGGTGGCGCGCAGGGCTTCGAGCGGGTCGCCGTCGACGGGGACGCCGACCGGCGGGGTGCCGAGCCAGTGCGCCTGCCCGTCGCGGGAGGTGAGGGTGGCGTGGCTGCGTACGCCGACGAAGGAGTAGCGGGACCAGCTCCGGCCGTTCTCGGCGGACTCCAGCAGGAAGGTGCCGGGGCGTTCGGCGGCGAGCTTGCGGTAGAGGCCGACGGGGGTGTCGCCGTCCGCGAGCAGCTTGCGGACGACGGGGATGACGCGGCGGTCCACGGCGAGCTTGCGGAAGGTGTCGAGATCCATCACGGGGGGCCTCACTGATCGCCGGTGCTGAGCAGGACGTCCCTGTCGAAGCAGGTGCGGTCGCCGGTGTGGCAGGCGGCGCCGGTCTGGTCGACCCGGACGAGCACGGTGTCGGCGTCGCAGTCGAGGGCGACGCCGACGACGCGCTGGACGTGGCCGGAGGTGTCGCCCTTGACCCAGTACTCCTGGCGGCTGCGGGACCAGTAGGTGCAGCGGCCGGTGGTGAGGGTGCGGTGCAGGGCCTCGTCGTCCATCCAGCCGAGCATGAGCACCTCACCGGTGTCGTACTGCTGGGCGATGGCGGGGACCAGTCCGTCGGGGCCGCGCTTGAGACGGGCGGCGACGGCGGGGTCGAGATTGCCTGCGGGCGGGGTTCCGGGGGCGCCGGTGGCCGGGGTGCCGGGCGGGGGCGTGCTGCTCATGGTGCCCATTGTGCCGCGCCGGTCCGCCCGTCCCGGCCGCCCGTCCACTGGGCGGACGGTGTGCACCGGTCGTAGGCTGGCGGTCATGACGACCCATGCGAAGCGTGAACGTCTTCTGTTCGCGGACTTGTTGGAGGCGGCCGGCGCCGAGGCCCCCACCCTCTGCGACGGCTGGAAGACCCGCGACCTGGCCGCCCATGTGGTGGTACGCGAGCGTCGTGCCGACGCGGCGGCCGGGATCATGATCGGAGCCCTGAAGAGCCGACTGGAGCGGGTGCAGGCGGAATTCGCCGCGAAGCCGTACGAGGAGCTGGTCCAGCTCGTCCGTACGGGGCCGCCCAAGCTGTCGCCGTTCGGGCTGAAGCAGGTGGACGAGGCGGCCAACACGGTGGAGTTCTACGTGCACGCCGAGGACGTGCGGCGGGCGCAGCCCGACTGGTCGAGGCGGGAGCTGGACCCGGTCTTCGCCGACGTGCTGTGGTCGCGGATGGAGCGGACGGCGAAGATGCTGGGCCGCCGCTCGCAGGTGGGCCTGGTGCTGCGCCGCCCCGACGGCCGCACGGTGGTCGCCCGCAAGGGGGCGCCGGTGGTGACCGTGACCGGCGAACCGGGCGAGCTGCTGCTGTTCGCGTTCGGGCGGCAGGACGTGGCGGACGTGGAACTGGCGGGCGACAAGGACGCGGTGGAGCGCCTCCAGCTTTCGCGGCTCGGCATGTGACGGCGCGGGTCCCGGGGAGCCGGGACCGTGCGCGAGGACGGCCGTGGGCCGGGCGGGAGCGTGCTTCCCGCCCGGCCCGCGTGCGTTCCCTGGCGGGGCGTGTGACGGGGGCGGGGCGGGTGACCGGGCGGGGTGCGACCGGGCCGGGGCGGGGTGCGGCCGGGGCGGCTCCGGGTCAG
Source organism: uncultured Streptomyces sp. (assembly GCF_947488945.1). GTDB lineage: Bacteria > Actinomycetota > Actinomycetes > Streptomycetales > Streptomycetaceae > Streptomyces. The sequence continues at coordinate 477,292 of NZ_CANLBS010000004.1, read as the reverse complement.
GCCGCGTCCGGGCCGTTCCACGGGGCGCCGGCCGGGGCGGTCTCGGCGCCGGCCGGGGCGGCCTCGGCGCGGTGGCGGGCGTGCGGGGCGGCCGTCCTTCCGGCGCGCGGGCGGCCGGAGCGGCGGGAGCCGAGCCGGCCGAGCACGAACCCGACGGGGATGGAGATCAGCCCCGGTGTCTGGAGCGGGTACACGTGGAAGTCGCGGTCCGGGAAGATCGAGACGGGGGTGCCGGAGAAGGCCGGGGACAACACCATCAGGCCGACGATGAGCGGCACGGTCCCGTATACGGTCCACCGGACCCCGCGCGCGTCGAAGCCCGGCAGGAAGAACGTGTGGAACAGGATCGACGGGAGCGTCGAGGCGGCGACCGCGAAGGAGAGCGAGAGCATCACCTGCGGGTTGCGGTCGTGGGTGTACGCCGAGCCGAGGACGGCGAGGGCGCCGAGCACGACGATCGCCCAGCGGGCCCGCCGGATCTCCCGGGAGGACGCCTTGCCGGCGCCCCGCGCCCCGGCGGTGCGGGCGAAGTCGCGGGCCAGGCTGGAGGCGGCGGCGAGGGTGATCCCGGCGACGGCGGCGAGCGTGGTGGCGAAGGCGGCGCAGGCGACGAGGGCGAACAGCAGGCTGTCGCGGGGTCCGGCCGCGCCGGGGTCGAGGGCGCCGGTGACCATGAGCAGCGAGGTGCCGCCCGCGGGGTCGGCGGCGCGCAGGGCCTCGTGGCCGATGAGGGCGGAGGCGCCGAGCCCGACGACGAGGATGCCCGCGCAGAGCAGCGCGACCGGGGCGACGGCCCAGACGCCGGTGCGGCGGGCGGTCTCGGCGTCGGGCAGCGGGTGCAGGCGCATGGTGATGTGCGGCATGCAGGCGGCGCCGAGGACGAGGGTCGCCTGGAAACCGATCAGGTCGAGGGCGCCGAGCGCGCCGTGGCCGAACTGGAGGCCGGGTCTGGTGTAGGCGGAGCCCTCGCCGCTGCCCTGCCGGGCCGCGTCGAAGAGGGCGAACGGCGACCAGCCGTAGTGGGCGAGGACCAGGCCGGCCAGCAGGGTGACGGCCGCCAGGACGACGGCGACCTTGAGGATCTGGACGTATCCAGTGCCGCGCATCCCGCCGAAGGCGGAGTAGCAGACCATCAGGGCGCCGCTGGCGACGGTGCAGCCGGTGACCGCGCCCTCGGGGAGGCCGAACATGGCGGCCATCACCGTGCCGGCGGTGGTCAGTTGGACCAGCAGCAGGGGGACCAGGACGACCAGGGTGGTGACGCCGAGGGCCCGCCGGACGGACGGGTCCTGGAGCCGTTCGGTGAGGAAGTCGCCGAGCGTGAACACCCCCTGGGCCCGTAGCCGGTTCGCCAGAAGCCGCATCACCAGGAAGAGCGAGGCGACGGTGGCGAGCAGGAACAGCAGTCCGTCGAATCCGGCGAGGGCGACGGACCCGGTGGTGGAGAGCAGGGTGGCGGCGGAGATGTAGTCGCCCGCGACGGCGAGTCCGCCGCCCACCGGACCGAGCGCGGCGTTGCCGCCCGCGTAGAAGTGTTCGGGGTCGTCCTGGTCCGCGGCGGCCAGTCCGCAGAGCAGCAGCGACAGTGCGACGAACCCGAGGAAGATCACCACGGCGAGCGACCGTGCGTCGGCGAAAGATGACATGCGGGTCACGGCACCATTCGGGCGGAACGCCGTACAGACACCGGGGTCGGGACGATGCGTCCGTACAGCGGGCGGCGGGAGCGCTTGTGCCGGTTCACATCGAGCGGGACGCCGGTGCCGTCAACCAGGCCTTACGTCAGTGCACTTGGGCTCCAGAGCGACGAACGCGGCCGTTCCGGGGCCCGGTTGCGCCGAGGGTGCACGCGGGAGGGGGGCGGCCGGTCGTCCGGCCGCCCCCGCCCGCTCCTCCCACCCGCCCTCAACTCCCCAGCAGGCGACGGGCCGTCAGTGCGAGGGAGACTTCTACGGCGTCGGTCGGGCGGGTCAGGCAGCGTCCGGTGAGCTGCTCGAAGCGGCGCAGCCGGTTGAGGACGGTGTTGCGGTGGCAGTAGAGCCGGGCGCCGGCCCGCTGGGCGGAGCCGTCGGCGTCGAACCACGCGGTCAGCGTCTCGATGAGGATGTCCCGGTCGGCCAGGTCGATGGCGTCCAGCGGCCCCAGCACCCGGTCGGCCAGCGCGGCGCCGAGTCCCGGCGAGGAGACGACGAGGGCGGCCGGCAGGTGCGCGTCGAGCAGCACCACGCCGCCGGAGGCCGCGCACGCCTTCTGCGCGGTCTCCGCGAGCCGGCGCGCCTCCCCCAGTGCGGCCAGTCCGCGCACCTCGGAGGAGATGCCCACCCGGGCGCCGGACGGCGGGTCCAACGCCGAAGCCAGTTCCGCGAGTGCGAGGGCCGTGCCGCTCTCCGCCGGGGCGGGCGGCGCCTCGTCGGCGGCGTCGGGGGCCTCGGGCGGGTCCAGGGACAGGATCGCCAGCTCCCCGTCCGGGCCCTGGTGCCAGAGCGCCCGGACGCCCTCGGGCAGCGGCAGCGGAGGGTGCCCGGCGGCGTGCGGGGTGCGCAGCGGGGCGGCGACCGCGAGGACCGCGTACCGGCCGTGCTCGGGCAGCCCGAGCATCTCGGCGGCGTCGGGCAGGTCGGCGATGCGGGCGGTGCCGTCGAGCAGCGCGGACGTCATCAGCCGCTGCCGGTTCTCGCGGCGCCAGGCCAGCCGCCGCTCGGACTGCCGGTAGGCGTCGGTGACCACGCCGCAGTGCTCGTCGACGAAGTTCCACACGTCGGCGGCGACGTGGACGAGCAGTCGCACGTCGTCCGGGTCGCGGCGGGCGGTCTCGTCGACGAGCCCCTGCCAGACCATCGCCCCGCCCATCCGGAACGCGTGCAGCACCGCGTCCAGCGGGACGCCCTGTTCGGCCCGGATCGCGCCGATCCAGCGGGTGGTGCGCTGCGCGGGTTCGCGGAACTCGCGGGGCTGGATCAACGAGCCGACGTTGTGGCGCAGGGAGTGGTGGACCTCCTGCCAGATCTCGGCGCGCCCGGACTCGATGGCGTCCCGATAGCCGGGCTCCTGCTCGTACAGGGCGTCCACCAGGCGTTCGGTGAGCTCGGGCAGCGCGTCGAGCAGCACCCGGGCGGCCCGGTGCAGCACCTCCACGGCCTCGGTGTCCGCCAGCGAGCGGAAGCGCTGGGGCAGCGGTGTGACGGCGGGCGCTCCGTGCAGCGCCCTGATCCGCGGACGTACGACCTGTGGCATGGCAGCCTCCACCGGGAATCGGCCGGCGCCCGGGGGCACCGGCCCGGGCGCCCGGCCCGTCCTTGGGCGCGAGCACAACCGAACGATCCTGACGCCCGCAGAATGACATACCGGCCGGTCGGTACCTAGGGGTGTGCAGGGTTCTTATCATCACGGTCCGGCAACCTGCCGGACACATTCCGGCGCGCGGGCCGCCCCACGGTGCCGCCGCCGCGCACCGGCGGCCGGCCCGGCTCCCCCGTGAACTGCGGGAACGCGCCGCCGGGCCCTGCCGGCTCCGCTACCGGCCCATCAACCGGGCCAGTTCGGTGCGGGAGCGGACGCCCAACGCCGCGAAGACGTTGCGCAGATGGTGGTCCACGGTACGCGGACTGAGCGAGAGCCGCAGCGCCACCTCGCGATTGGTGGCGCCCTCGGCCACGCACCGGGCGATCCGCTGCTGCTGCGGGGTCAGGCCCGACAACGGGCGGCATCCGGGGGCCTCCGGCGCGTCCACCGACTCGCCCGCCGCGCGCAGTTCGCCGCTCGCCCGGTCCGCCCAGGCACGCGCCGAACAGCCCTCGAAGACGACCAGGGCGTCCCGCAGCGGGCCACGGGCCTCGCGGGTGCGCCGGCGGCGGCGGAGCCACTGGCCGTAGAGCAGTTGGGTGCGGGCGCGCTCGAAGTCGCCGCCGGCCCGGTCGTGGTGGGCGAGGGCTTCCTCGTACCGGGCGGCGGCCTCCTGCGGGGGCGCCAGCAGCGCCTGGCAGCGGGCGAGCTGGGCCGGTGCGTGCGGGTCGGTGGTGCAGGCGGTCCAGAGCGCGAACTCGTCGAGCGCCGCTTCGAGCTCGACCGCCCACTCCTGCGCGTAGCCGCCGAGGACGGCGGCCTCGACGAAGCACGGCAGCACGAGCATGCGGATCGCGAAGTGGGCGTGCCGGGGACCGGTGCTGACCAGCGGGGCGAGCCGGGTGGCGGCCTCGCCGGCCCGGCCGGCCGCGAGGTCGGCGCGGGCGACGGCCCAGGTGGCGAGGGTCGCGGCCTGGACGAGTCCGTGCGGTCCGGCCCCGGCGAGAGCGGCGTCCGCGTGGGCGGCGCAGGCCTCGGCGGGGCCTTCGACGGAGGCGGTGAGGGCGAGCACGGCGTGCAGATGGGTGGAGGCGTTGGACTGGCCGGTGCGGCGGGCCGCGTGCAGTCCCTCCAGGGCGTGGGCGCGGGCCCGCGCGTGCCGGCCGGCCCGGAGTTCGGCGTAGGCCAGCTGCTCCAGGGCGTGCGGCAGCAGCACCTGGGGCCCGCTGGTCCGTACGGCGGCCAGCGCGCGGGCGCCCGCCCGGCAGGCGGCCTCGATGTCGCCGAGGACCAGCGCCGAGACCCCGGTGCGCAGCAGGGCCTCGGGGTCCTCGGTGCGGCCGATGTCGTCGAGGCAGCGGCGCAGCAGCGCCTGTCCCTCGGCGATGTGCCCGCCGAGCAGCGCACACACGCCGGAGGCGTAGCGGGACACCGAGCGGTCGGTGGCGGGGCCGGTGAGGCGGTGCAGGGCGTCGAGGTAGGCGACGGCGTCGCCCGCCGCCCAGGCGGCCCCGGCGGCGGCGAGCAGCGCGTCGACGGCCAGCCGGGGATGGTGGGCGGCGAGCGGGACGGCGGCCGCGAGCAGCGTCTCGCGGGCGTCGGCCACCGGCCCGTCGTGCAGCGCCAGCATCCCGCGCACGTACGGCACCAGGGCGTCGGCGGGCAGCGGACCGCCGACGGGGACGGGCCCCGGGATGCCGAGCGGCTCGGAGTCCGTGCGGTCGGCGGCGCTCACCGGCAGCATCACCGGGGGGGCGTACGTCCAGGGGCCGGCGCCGGTGACGGACGGGTGCGGCCGGACGGTGTCGACCCGGGCCAGCAGCGCGCGGGCCCGGCCGGTGTCGCCGGCCAGCCGGGCCTGGTCGGCGGCGGCGGCGAACCGGGCGGCCCGCAACGGGCCTTCGCAGGAGAGCGTCGCGGCCCTGGTGAGCGCCGCGGACCTCTCGCCGCGCGGGCCCGCGGCAGCGGCGGCGCGTTCCAGGGCGGCGGCGAGCAGGGCGTCCGGGGCCGCGGCGGCGCAGGCCCGCTGGACGAGCGCCGGCAGCGGGGGCGCGCCGGTTCCGCCGAGCAGGGTGGCGAGCAGTTCGTGGGCGGCCCTGCGGTGGGCGGGCGGGGCGTGCCGCAGGACGGCGCGGCGCAGCAGCGGGTGGCTGAAGTGGACGCGGCTGCCGGTGCGTTCGAGGACGCCGGGGATGCCGGTGGGGCCGAAGAGGGCGCGGTCCAGGAGGGCGGAGGGGAGTGCGGCCCGGTTGCCGGCGCGCAGCAGCAGTCCGGCGTCCGCGCCGGCGCCCTCGGGTTCGTGTTCCTGGGCGGCGGCGGCGAGCAGCAGGAGCGTCCGGGTGTCCTGCGGGAGTCCGTCGAGCGCGGCGGCGTGGGCGTCCAGCACGGCCTCGCCGCCGGGCAGCGGGAACGGCAGCACGGCGCGGCCGGCCAGCTGGTCGGCGGTGAGCCGGCCCACGAGGCCGGCGAGCATCCGGGGGTTGCCCGCGGCCTCCCGCAGCAGTTCGCCCCGGACCACCGGGTCGAGGTCGGTGACCCGGCCGGTGAGGCGCTCCAGCAGGGCGGCCGCGGCCTCGTCGTCGAGGGGGCCGAGCCGGAGCGCGGGCAGCCCGGCGAAGGCGGTCTCGTCGATCGCGGCGATCAGCACGGCCACCCGGGCGCCCGCGCCGAGCCGGCGGGCGGCGAAGCCGAGGGCGGCGCGTGATTCGGGGTCCCAGGCGTGCGCGTCGTCCACGCAGACCAGGACCGGCCTTTCGGCGCCCGCCTCGCGCAGCAGGGCCAGCAGCCCGTCCCGGGAGAGGCCGGTGCGCAGCACCCGGTCGGCGGGCAGCGCGAGCGGGGCGGGGGCGGAGCAGAGCAGGGCGTGCAGGCCGCTGCGGGGCAGGCACTGTTCGGCCGGGGCGGCGGTCGCGTGGAGCACGGGTCCGCCACAGCGGGCGCGGTGCGCGGCGGCGGCCTGTTCCAGCAGTGCGCTGCGGCCGAGACCGGGGGGCCCGGACAGCACCAGCGCACCGCCGTCACCCTGCGCCAGACGCTCCAACAGGGTTTCCAGGATGGCGAGTTCACCGCTGCGGCCGTACAGCCGGAGCGGACTGTGCACGGTCGTCGATGGAGTCACACGGGCACGTTACTTCCGCGTAAACAGCTCGCGGAAGGTGCGCGTCCGCCCCTTCCCCGCGTGGGGCCGGGCGCGGTGCGGGCTCCCAGGGTGACGGGCCGTCGGCTGTGCGGCCGCACAGCCCTCGGGGACCTCCGCACCTCGGGCCCTAGGTTCACGGTATGACACATGAATTCACCGCCCCCGACGGTCTGACGCTGCGCTACCACTCCTGGTCCCGCACCCCGGACCCGGCGCTGCCGCCCGTCCTGCTGCTGCACGGCTTCTCCGCGAGCGCCCTGCTGAACTGGGAGGCGCCGGGCGTCGTGGAGGCCCTGGTGGCGGCCGGGCGCACGGTGTACGCGACCGACGCGCGCGGCCACGGGGCGTCGGACAAACCGCACGACGAGGAGCGGTACGGCGAGGTCCTCATGGCCGAGGACGTGCGCCGGTTCATCGACCACGTGGGCGCGTCCGAGATGCACGTCGCGGGCTACTCGATGGGCGCGATCGTGACGCTGCTGGCTGCGGCCGGCGACACGCGCATCACCCGTCTGGTGGCGGGCGGCGTCGGGGCGGGCGTGGTGGAGGTCGGCGGGCTGGACACCCGCCGGATGCCGCCGGAGCTGGTGTCGGCGGCACTGACCGCCGACGACCTGGACGAGGTCCCCGAACAGGCCCGCGGATTCCGGGTACTGGCCGAGGCGTCGGGTGCGGACCGGCTGGCCCTGGCCGCCCAGATCCGGGCGATGTTCCGCGGCCCGATGCCGCTGGACCGGATCACCGTCCCGGCGCTCGTACTGGCCGGCGAGGACGACCCGCTGGCGGTCCGCCCCGAGGTGCTGGCCTCGGCGCTCCCGGACGCGGAGGTCACCGTGGTCTCCGGCGACCACCTGGGCGCCGTGCGCGACCCGCGCTTCGCCGCCGCGATCACGGAGTTCCTCGGCCGGGGGTGACCACGCCCGGAAGGGGGCCGCGGGCGGCCCGGGGGCGCACGCACGCGAGAGGGGGCCGGACCGCCGTGGTGCGCGGTCCGGCCCCCTCTCCCCCCGTCAGGAGCCGTGCGGGCAGGTTCCCCGGTACTCGGCGATCGTCAGGCTCGCCGCGGGGATCGGGCAGAGGAACTGCTCGTAGCGGGTGTCGTTGTCGATGAACCGCTTCAGCCACGAGATGGAGTACTTCGCGATCGTGGTGTTCGACGTGTTCGGGGTGAAGTGCGTGGCGCCGCGCAGCTCCAGGTACGCCTTGTCCAGGGTGCTGGGCAGGTTGTTGTAGAACGGCTTGGAGTGGGTCAGGACCGGGGCGATGGTGTCGCCGTCGGCGCCGATCACCAGGGTGGGCGTGCGCACCTCGGGCCAGGTGGTGTCGGTGTTCCAGCCGGTCAGCGGGATGGCCGCCTTCAGCGAGGTGCGGTCCTTCGCGGCCTCCAGGGTGCCGCCGCCGCCCATCGAGTGGCCCATCACGCCGAGCCGGGAGGCGTCGACGCGGGTGCGGACCGAGCTGCGCTGGGTCAGGTAGTCGAGCGCGGCGAGCAGCTGGTCGCCGCGGCTGGAGGGCTGGTCCAGCGTGGTGTTGGTGTCGATGGTGAAGACCACGAAGCCCTGGGAGGCGAGCCGCGGGCCGAGCCAGGCGATGCTGGACTCGTAGGCGGTGAAGCCCGGCGAGATGGCGATCGCGCCGAAGGTGCCGTCGGCCGTGGAGGTCGGGTAGTAGATCGTGCCGCCGCCGAAGCCGGTGACCCCGAGCGAGGAGACCGAGGTCTGCGAGGTGGCGTACGAGCCGCGGCTCGCCTCGATGGAGGAGTTGCTCGGCGCCGGGCCGCGCTGGTACGGGTTGTCGGCGGCCTGGGCGCCGCCCGGGACCAGTCCGGTCAGCAGGGCGGCGGACGCCGCGGCGGCGACCAGCATGCCCTTGATGGTGCGGGAGCGGCTCGGGGTCCGGTGGCGCGGGGAGGTGTCACCGGACGGGAGGAGGGTCTGCACGGGGGGATCCTCTCGGTGGGAGCGGGCCACGCCGCACACCCCGCCGGCCCGTCGTCCGGGGGCCGGGAGGTGCGCCGCGTGCGGTCGCCGTCGTTCCGGCGATGGCCACACTCTGGCGGCGCGCCTCCCGGCCGCGCATCGGCAATACCACCGGTCTTCGCGACCGGGACCCCGCGCCGGCCCGGCTCAGCGGACCGGGTGCCCGGTCTCCCGCAGAGCGCCCTTGACCTCGGAGATCCGCAGGTCACCGAAGTGGAAGACGGACGCGGCCAGCACCGCGTCGGCACCCGCGTCGACGGCCGGGGCGAAGTCCGCCAGTCGGCCGGCGCCGCCGGAGGCGATGACGGGCACCGACACGTGGCGGCGCACCGCCGTGATCATCTCCGTGTCGTAGCCGTCCTTGGTGCCGTCCGCGTCCATCGAGTTGAGCAGGATCTCGCCCGCGCCGAGCCCGGCCGCGCGGTGCGCCCACTCGACGGCGTCGATGCCGGTGCCCCGGCGCCCGCCGTGGGTGGTCACCTCGAAGGTGCCCTGAGGGGTGCGGCGCGCGTCCACCGAGAGGACCAGCACCTGGCTGCCGAACCGCTCCGCGATCTCCCGTATCAACTCCGGGCGGGCGATCGCCGCGGTGTTGACGCCCACCTTGTCGGCGCCCGCCCGCAGCAGCTTGTCCACGTCCTCGGGGGTGCGCACCCCGCCGCCGACGGTCAGCGGGATGAAGACCTGTTCGGCGGTGCGCCGCACTACGTCGTAGGTGGTCTCCCGGTCGCCGCTGGAGGCGGTGATGTCGAGGAAGGTCAGCTCGTCGGCGCCCTCGGCGTCGTACAGCTTCGCCATCTCGACGGGGTCGCCCGCGTCGCGCAGGTTCTGGAAGTTGACGCCCTTGACGACGCGGCCGTTGTCCACGTCCAGGCAGGGGATCACCCGTACGGCGAGGCTCATCGGTCGCCTCCGCGGTACGCCTCGACCTCTACCTCGACGACCAGGCTGGGGTCGACGAGGCCGGAGACGATGACCATGGTCGCCACCGGGCGCACGTCGTCGAAGAGTTCCCGGTGGGCGCGGCCCACGTCCTCCACGTCGCGGGCGTGCGTGACGTACATCCGGGTGCGGACGACGTCCTCGCGGCCGAGGCCGAGCCGGCCGAGCCCGTCGAACGCCGCGCCGAAGGCGTTGCGGGTCTGTTCGTACGGACTGCCCGCGACGATCGCGCCGTCCACGACGGAGGTGCAGCCGGCCACCAGGACCAGGCCGCCGGGGAGTTCGACGGCGCGGGCGTAGCCGAACCGGTCCTCCCAGGGGGCGCCGGTCTGCACGCGGCGGACACCGCCGACGGAGGTGACGGGCGCGCCGGCGGGGGCGCCGGCGGTGTCGGCGGGGACGTATCCGTCGCCCACGGAGGCATCCGGGGAGGCGCCGCCGAAGGGCGCGTCGGGTGCGGAGTCCGTCATTCCGCGACCGCCTTGAGGGCCTCTTCCAGGGTGAACGCCTCGGCGTACAGGGCCTTTCCGACGATCGCGCCCTCGACGCCGGCCGGGACGAGCGAGGCGATGGCCCGCAGGTCGTCCAGCGAGGAGACGCCGCCGGAGGCGACGACGGGCTTGTCGGTGGCGGCGCAGACGTTCTTCAGCAGCTCCAGGTTGGGGCCCTGGAGGGTGCCGTCCTTGGCGATGTCGGTGACGACGTAGCGGGCGCAGCCCTCGGAGTCGAGGCGGGCGAGCGTCTCGTAGAGGTCGCCGCCGTCGCGGGTCCAGCCGCGGCCGCGCAGCGTGGTGCCGCGGACGTCGAGGCCGACCGCGATCTTGTCGCCGTGCTCGGCGATGACCTTGGCGACCCACTCCGGGGTCTCCAGGGCTGCGGTGCCGAGGTTGACGCGGCGGCAGCCGGTGGCGAGGGCGGCGGCGAGCGAGGCGTCGTCGCGGATGCCGCCGGACAGCTCGACCTTGATGTCCATGGCGCCGGCGACCTCGGCGATCAGCGTGCGGTTGTCGCCGGTGCCGAAGGCGGCGTCCAGGTCGACCAGGTGCAGCCACTCGGCGCCGGACCGCTGCCAGGCGAGGGCGGCTTCCAGCGGGGAGCCGTAGGAGGTCTCGGAGCCGGACTCGCCGTGCACGAGGCGGACGGCCTGCCCGTCCCGGACGTCGACGGCGGGAAGGAGTTCAAGCTTCGGCATTACAGCGTCTCGATCCAGTTGGTCAGCAGCTCTGCGCCGGCGTCGCCGGACTTCTCGGGGTGGAACTGGGTGGCCCACAGCGCGCCGTTCTCCACGGCGGCCACGAACCGTTCGCCGTGCGTGGCCCAGGTGACCTTGGGGGCACGGATCTTGGCGTTGGTGACTTCGAGGGTCCAGTCGTGCGCCGCGTACGAGTGCACGAAGTAGAACCGGGCCTCGGGGTCGAGTCCGGCGAACAGCCGGGAGTCCTCGGGGGCCTCGACGGTGTTCCAGCCCATGTGCGGGACGACGTCGGCCTTGAGCGGGCCGACGGTGCCGGGCCACTCGTCGAGGCCCTCCGTCTCCACGCCGTGCTCGATGCCGCGCTCGAACAGGATCTGCATCCCGACGCAGATGCCCATGACCGGTCGGCCGCCGGAGAGCCTGCGGCCGACGATCCAGTCGCCGCGGGCGGCGCGCAGGCCGGTCATGCAGGCGGAGAAGGCTCCGACGCCGGGGACCAGAAGTCCTTCGGCGTTCATCGCCCGGTCGTAGTCACGCGTGATCTCGACGTCCGCCCCGACCCGGGCCAGCGCCCGCTCGGCGGACCGGACGTTCCCGAAGCCGTAGTCGAAGACGACGACCTTCTTCTTGTCGCTCACAGCTCGTTCCTCCATGCCGCAGGGTTCGCGGCGTCAGTCCCACAGTCCCTGGATCCGCAGCACGCCGGCCAGCAGGCACATCACGGCGCCGATCCCGAGGAGCACGACGACGCCCTTGGGCATCCCCTGCTTCGCGAAGGAGTAGACACCCCCGGCCAGGAAGAGGCCGAGGACGATCAGGATCGTGTTGAGGCCGGTCACAGGGCGCCCTTGGTCGACGGGAGGATGCCCTCGGCGCGCGGGTCGCGCTCGCTGGCGTACCGCAGGGCCCGTGCCAGCGCCTTGAACTGGCACTCCACGATGTGGTGGGCGTTGCGGCCGTAGGGGACGTGCACGTGCAGGGCGATCTGCGCCTGCGCGACGAAGGACTCCAGGATGTGCCGGGTCATCGTCGTGTCGTACTCGCCGATCATCGGCGCCATCTTCTCGGGCTCGGTGTGCACGAGGTAGGGGCGGCCGGAGAGGTCGACGGTCACCTGGGCCAGCGACTCGTCCAGCGGGACGGTGCAGTTGCCGAAGCGGTAGATGCCGACCTTGTCGCCGAGCGCCTGCCGGAAGGCGGCGCCGAGGGCGAGCGCGGTGTCCTCGATGGTGTGGTGGGAGTCGATGTGCAGGTCGCCGTCGGTCTTGACGGTGAGGTCGAACAGACCGTGCCGGCCGAGCTGGTCGAGCATGTGGTCGTAGAAGCCGACGCCCGTGGCGACGTCGACCTTGCCGGTGCCGTCGAGGTTGATCTCGACCAGCACGGACGTTTCCTTGGTGGTGCGCTCCACGCGGCCGGTGCGGCTCTCGCGAGTCATGCGTCGTGCTCCTTCTGGGCGGGTTCGTTGTCGAGGGTGCGGACCGCGTCGAGGAACGCGTCGTTCTCCTGCGGTGTCCCCACGGAGACCCGCAGCCGCCCGGGTACGCCGTTGTCGCGGATCAGGACCCCCTGGTCGAGGAGGGCCCGCCAGGTGGCGCGGACGTCCTCGAAGACGCCGAACTGGACGAAGTTGGCGTCCGACTCGGTGACCTCGTGGCCGAGCGCGCGCAGTTCGCGCACGATCCGGTCGCGTTCCTTCTTGAGCTGCTCGACGTAGCCGAGGAGAGTGTCCGTGTGCTCCAGGGCGGCCAGCGCCGTCGCCTGGGTGACGGAGGAGAGGTGGTAGGGCAGCCGTACGAGCTGCACGGCGTCGACCACGGCCGGTGCGGCGGCGAGGTAGCCCAGGCGCAGTCCGGCGGCGCCGAACGCCTTGGACATGGTGCGCGAGAGCACCAGGTGCGGGCGGCCCTCGATGAGCGGCAGCAGCGACGCGCCGTGGCTGAACTCGCCGTACGCCTCGTCCACGACGACGAGGCTGGGGCGGGCGGCCTGCGCGGCGTCGTACAGGGCGAGGACGGTCTCGGCCGCGACGGCGGTGCCGGTGGGGTTGTTGGGCGAGGTGATGAAGACGACGTGCGGGCGGTGCTCGGCGATCGCCGCGCGGGCCGCGTCCACATCGATGGTGAAGTCCGCGTTGCGCGGGCCGGAGAGCCAGCCGGTGCCGGTGCCGCGCGCGATGAGGGCGTGCATCGAGTAGGACGGCTCGAAGCCGATGGCGGTGCGGCCGGGTCCGCCGAAGGCCTGGAGCAGTTGCTGGAGGACCTCGTTGGAGCCGTTGGCGGCCCAGACGTTCTCGGTGCCGACCCGGTGTCCGGCGGTCCGGGTGAGGTAGCGGGCCAGCTCGGTGCGGAGCTCGACGGCGTCCCGGTCGGGGTAGCGGTTGAGGTCGCGGGCGGCCTCGCGGACGCGCTCGGCGATCCGGTCGACCAGCGCCGCGGGCAGCGGGTAGGGGTTCTCGTTGGTGTTGAGCCGGACCGGCACGTCGAGCTGCGGCGCGCCGTACGGGGACTGGCCGCGGAGCTCGTCGCGCAGCGGCAGGGCGTCCAGCGCGGCGGCGCGGTCGGCGGCGCCGGCGGTGCTGGTGCTGGGGTTCGTCACTGCTGCGGAACCTTCCACCCGAAGCGGGCCTTGAGCGCGGCGCCGTGGGCGGGGAGGTCCTCCGCCTCGGCGAGCGTCACCACGTGGTGGGCGACCTCGGCCAGCGCGTCGCGGGTGTAGTCGACGATGTGGATGCCGCGCAGGAAGGACTGCACCGACAGGCCCGAGGAGTGGCAGGCGCAGCCGCCGGTGGGCAGCACGTGGTTGGAGCCGGCGCAGTAGTCGCCGAGCGAGACCGGGGACCAGGGCCCGACGAAGACCGCGCCGGCGTTGCGGACGCGGTCGGCGACGGCGGCGGCGTCGGCGGTCTGGATCTCCAGGTGCTCGGCGCCGTACGCGTCGACGACCGTGAGGCCGTCGGCGAGGTCGCGGACCAGCACGATCGCGGACTGCCGGCCGGCCAGCGCGGGTGCGATGCGGTCGGTGACGTGCTTGGAGGCGGCGACCTGCGGGGCCAGCTCCGCCTCGGTCGCGGCGGCCAGCTCCTCGGAGTCGGTGACGAGCACCGCGGCGGCCATCGGGTCGTGCTCGGCCTGGCTGATCAGGTCGGCGGCGACGTGCACCGGGTCGGCGGTGGAGTCCGCGAGGATCGCGATCTCGGTCGGGCCGGCCTCGGCGTCGATGCCGATGCGGCCCTTGAGCAGGCGCTTGGCGGCGGCGACGTAGATGTTGCCGGGGCCGGTGACCAGGTTCACCGGGCGGCAGCCGTCCTCGCCGTCGGTGCCGTACGCGAACATCGCGACGGCCTGGGCGCCGCCCGCCGCGTACACCTCGTCGACGCCGAGCAGGGCGCAGGCGGCCAGGATCGTCGGGTGCGGGAGGCCGCCGAACTCCTTCTGCGGGGGCGAGGAGACGGCGACGCCCTCGACTCCGGCCTCCTGGGCGGGGACGACGTTCATCACGACGGAGGAGGGGTAGACCGAGCGGCCGCCGGGGACGTAGAGCCCGACCCGCTCGACCGGCACCCACTTCTCGGTGACCGTGCCGCCGGGGACGACCTGGGTGGTGCGGGTGGTGCGGCGCTGCTCGCGGTGGACGATGCGGGCGCGGCGGATCGACTCCTCCAGGGCGGCGCGGACGGCCGGGTCGAGCGTGTCCAGGGCGGCCCGGATCTCGGCGACCGGCACCCGCAGGCTCTCCGGGCGCACCCCGTCGAACTTCTCTCCCCACTCGACGACCGCCGCGGAGCCACGATGGCGCACGTCCTCGCAGATGGGCCGCACCGTCTCCAGGGCGGCTTCCACGTCGAACTCGGCACGGGGCAGCAGGTCGCGCAGGGCGGCACCCTCGGGGAGGGCCTCGCCGCGCAGGTCGATTCGAGAGATCACCCGGCAATTCTCTCAGACCGGCCGAGCCCTCCGGTCGTCCGTATCACTGGGTGATATCCGCCGTAAGCGCCCGCGGACGGACCGGTGCCCGGATGAACGTTCAGGCAGTCACGCAGTGGGCACAACCGGTGTACGGGGTGTGCACAGGGAGGCGTCAGTGACGGAACCGGACGAGGGCGCGATCCCGGACGGGCTGAGCGCCGCGGAGCTCGGCATGTGGCAGTCCTTCCGCAACGGCACCACCTTCGACCTGCGGACCCACGATCCGGAGCGCGACGATCCGTTCGCTCCGAACCCCTGGGGCCCGGAGCGCAGCGTCGGGGCGCGGACGGTGGCGCGGCTGCTGCTGAGCGGGCCGCCGGCCCGGCCGGGGCGGGTGGCGGCGCTGAAGCTCCGGGGGGTGCGGATCACCGGGAAGCTGGACCTGGCGGGCGGCCGGGTGGCGCCGTACGTCGAGCTGACCGGGTGCCGCTTCGAGCAGGAGGTGGTGCTCCCGGAGTGCCGCTTCACGACGCTGCGGCTGGTGGGCTGCGCGATGCCCCGGCTGGAGGCGGCCCGGCTGCACACCGAGGGGGACCTGCATCTGCCGCGGTGCCGGGTCGACCGGGGCATCCGGCTCACGGACGCGCAGATCGGCACCGACCTGCTGCTCAACCAGCTCAGCGTGGGGTGCGACCTGCGGGGGCGGGCGCTGGCGGCCGACGGGCTGACGGTGGCGCAGGACCTGCAGGCGGAGATGATCGAGACGTACGGCGAGGTGAGTCTGAGCGGGGCGACCGTCGGCGGCTCGCTGAGTCTGCGCGGCAGCCGGCTGCGGGCGGCGGAGGACCGGCGGGCGCTGAACGCCCCGCAGCTCTCGGTGGAGCGGTCGCTGTACCTGACGGAGGCGTGGGTCAGCCTCGACACGGGCAACCAGGGCACCACTCCCCCGTACGGCATCGTGCACGGCCCGACCCCCTCCCGGGACACGGTGTCGCAGGTCTTCGAGGCGAAGGGCGGGGTCCGGCTGGACGACGGGCGGTTCGGCGACGCGGTGGACCTGCACCATGCGCGGTTCCTGCTGGAGCCGCACGAGGAGCTGTCGCTGCGCCGGATCGCCACGCCGGAGCTGCGGTTCAACGCGGAACGGCCCGAGGAGGGCCGGGTGGTGCTGAACGGCGCCAAGGTGGTGACGCTGATCGACGTGTGGGACAGCTGGCCGGGCCCCGGCGGTCTGGCGATGGGCGGGTTCGTCTACGAGAACCTGGTGCCCTACGGCCACTTCCCGCTGTCCTGGCGGCTGGAGTGGCTGCTGGCGGCGACCCCGGAGTACGTGCCCGAGCCGTACGAGCGGCTGGCCGCGGTGCTGCGGGCCAGCGGGGAGGACGCGGACGCGCGGGAGGTGCTGCTGGCCAAGCAGCGCAGGCGCCGGGAGACGCTGCCGCCGGCGACGAAGTTCTGGGGGTTCCTCCAGGACTGGACGGTGGCGTACGGCTACCGGCCTGGGCGGGCCGCGCTGTGGATGGCGGTGCTGTGGGCGGCGGGCACCCTGGCCTTCGCGGGGCACGCGCCGCCGCCGCTGAAGCGGGCGGAGGCGCCGGAGTGGAATCCGGCGCTCTACTCGCTGGATCTGCTGGTGCCGGTGATCAACCTCGGCCAGGACGGCTACTGGCGGATGGAGGGCGGCTGGCAGTGGGCCGCGGCCGGCCTGGTGCTGGTGGGGTGGATACTGGCCACGACGGTCGCCGCCGGGGCCTCCCGGATGCTGCGCCGGGGGTGATCCGCCCGCACCCCGCGGGCCGCTCCGGTCGCGGCCCGCGACCGCAACACCCCCGCCCCCGCACGGATCGGGCCCGTCGGCTCCCGGTCGCGCGGAGCCGGTCAGGATGCCGCGGGGGCGCACGGAAGGGCCGTTTTCCGGCCACCCAACGCCCCTTCTTTTACTCTTTCTTGACCCCCGTCGGGGCAACCCCGACACTCGCCACCAAAGCTTCACAGCGCCTCCCTGGCGCCCTGTTCACCAGCGCTTTTCAATGGTCTGCACCATGCCATTGCTTCGCGCTCTGCTCCGTACCGCGCGCAGGGTCCGGCACAGCCCACCACTGTGCGCGGCGCTCCCTCCGGCCGACGCGGTGATGCTCGACGTCCCCGACGCGCGCCTGTCGCCCGCGCTGGTGGCCGCGGCGCTC
This sequence comes from uncultured Streptomyces sp., assembly GCF_947488945.1. Lineage (GTDB taxonomy): Bacteria > Actinomycetota > Actinomycetes > Streptomycetales > Streptomycetaceae > Streptomyces. The sequence continues at coordinate 460,661 of NZ_CANLBS010000004.1, read as the reverse complement.
GGCGAGTACGGACCGGCCGCCAAGCTGCTGGCCACCACCCGCGACGCCGCCGAGTGGGAGCTGCGGGACCGCTACCTGGACCGGCTGGCCACCTTCGCCCGCAACCGCGACGGCTGGCTCGTCTCCTGGCTGGCCGCCGCCCCGCGCGACCCCGACGCGCTGCTGGTCAAGGCCGAGCTGGCGGTGCGCCGGGCCTGGGACTCGCCCGCCTCGGCGGAGCAGTTGCGGGAGGTTGCCCCGCTGATCGCGGCCGCCACCGAGGCCGACCCGCGCGACCCGGTGCCCTGGCGGCTCGCCCTCGACCACGCGCGCGGCACCCACGCCACGCACACCGCGTTCGAGACGGTCTGGGAACAGGCGGTACGCCGCAGTGCCCATCACTACGGCTGCCACGTGGCGGCGCTGCGCTACCTCTCGGCCGGCTGGTACGGCTCGCACCGCGAGTGCTTCGACTTCGCCGAACGGGCCGCCGAGGACGTGGACCCGCACTCCCTCGTCCGGGGGCTGCCGGTGCGCGCCGCGTTCGCGCTGCTGACCGACGGGAGCGCCGGGCGCCCTTCGCCGGTGCTGGAGGACCGGATCGACGCCGCCGCCGACCAGGCGATCGGCCTGTCGGCCGGTTTCGGCCCCGGCGACCCCTGGCCCGCCGAGGTCCGCAACCTCCTCGCGTACGTACTGGTGGTGCGGGGCCGCTGGGCGGAGGCGCTGGAGCAGTTCCGGCTGATCGGCCCCTACGCGCTGTCCTTCCCGTGGTCCGCCGTGTCCGACGACGCGCTGGGCCGGTTCCTCGACGCGCGGGAGACCGCGCGGCTCCACGTGGCGGCCCAGACCCCGCTGAGGGACCGGGCCGGACACGGCGGGGCGCGCGGCCATTACGCTTGAGCGTTGTGACCACCGCTCGCCTGCCCCTCTTCCCGCTGAACGCGGTGCTGTTCCCCGGCCTCGTGCTGCCGCTCAACGTCTTCGAGGAGCGTTATCGCGCCATGCTGCGCGAGCTGCTGAAGACCGACGAGGACGAACCGCGCAGGTTCGTCGTGGTCGCCGTGCGCGACGGGCGCGAGGTCGCCGTCACCGGCACCGGCATGCCCGGATCGGGGGAATCGCTGCCCGAGCGCGCCGCCGCCGACGGGTTCGGCCCGGACCCGGTGCAGACCTTCCACCGGGTGGGCTGCGTCGCGGACGCCGCCACCATCCGCGAGCGCTCCGACGGCAGCTTCGAGGTCCTCGCCACCGGCACCACCCGGGTGCGGCTGCTGTCGGTGGACGCGAGCGGCCCGTTCCTGACGGCGGAGGTCGAGGAGATCGCCGAGGACCCCGACGCGGATGACGCCCGGACCCTGTCCGAGGGCGTCCTGCGGGCCTTTCGCGCCTACCAGAAGCAGCTCGCCGGAGCGAGCGAGCGCTCGCTGGCCACCGGCGCCGAGCTGCCCGACGCGCCCTCGGTGGTGTCCTACCTGGTCGCCGCCGCGACGGTGCTGGACATCCCCACCAAGCAGCGGCTGCTCCAGGCGCCGGACACCGCGACCCGGCTGCGCGAGGAGCTGGCACTGCTGCGCCGGGAGACGGCCGTCATCCGCGAGCTGCCCTCGCTGCCCGCGGGCGACCTGACCCGCGCCCCGACCCACCTGAACTGACGCCGCGCCCGCCCCGGTCCGGTACCCGGGCGGGCCGGGCCCTTCCCGCACGGCACCCCCGACGGACCCGCGAACCGAGGACCCGCACGTGGCCAAGAAGACGAAGAAGCAGTCCGGCGGCACCCCGGCGACGGTCGCCCTGACCGCGGCCGGCACCGCCTTCACCGTGCACGCCTACGACCACGACCCGGCGTCCGCCTCGTACGGCGAGGAGGCGGCCGAGGCGCTGGGGGTGTCGCCGGACCGGGTGTTCAAGACCCTGGTCGCCGACGTGGACGGGGAGCTGACGGTGGCGGTGGTGCCGGTGGCCGGCTCGCTCGACCTCAAGGCGCTCGCGTCGGCCGTCGGCGGCAAGCGGGCGGCGATGGCGGACCCGGCGGCGGCCGAGCGCACCACCGGGTACGTCCGGGGCGGGATCTCCCCGCTGGGTCAGCGCAAGCGGCTGCGCACGGTGCTGGACGCCTCGGCGCGCGCACACGCCACCATCTGCGTCTCGGCGGGCCGGCGCGGGCTGGAAGTGGAACTGGCGGCGGACGATCTCGCGACACTCACCGGCGCGGTCTTCGCGCCGATCGGGCGGGGGTAGCCGGGCGCGGACGTCCAGCACGGGAACGCCCGCGCGTCCCGCACGGAGACGCCCGCGCCCGGTCGGTGAGGCGTGCCTCCGCGCGCGGTCCCGCCGGCGGGGCGCCCCGCCTTCGCGCCGGCTTCAGTCCTTCGGCCGCGGGGCGGCGGGGTCCGCGCCCTTCTCCGGCCGTCCGCCGGCCTCCGCGGCCGACCCGCCCGGCGCGTCCGGCCCCGGCCACGCCCGCGTCGCCGGGTCCGGGGCGTCCGCGCCGGAGTCCGCCGCTGCGACCGGGGGCGCCGCGCCCGGCATCGTCCAGTGCCCCGGCCATTCCGGCTCCGGCTCCGGGTCGCGCGGCCCGAAGGCCGCCGTCAGCGCCAGGTGCACCGCCATGGCGACGATCGGCCAGACCAGCACGGCCCCCTTCGCGTTCAGCTCCAGCGGGGCGTCGAAGGTGACGCCCTCCCCCACCTGCTTCGCGTGCGCGACCACGTCCGAGGTGGGGCCGAACCAGACGCCGACGCCCCAGCCCAGCAGCGAGCCGAGCAGCGCGCCGAGCGCCAGCCCCGCCACCAGCCAGATCCCGCCCCGCCTGCGCCACAGGAAGACGGCGACGGCCGAGACCACGCCGAGCCCGAGGGCGATCAGGGCGTAGGTGCCGTCGGCTCCGATCGCCTCCTCACCCTCGCTGTCCTTGAGGTAGACGGCGGTGTCGTCGGAGACCAGCGGGATGCGCGGGGCGAGCCAGAGCCACAGCAGGCCGAGCACCAGGCCCGCGACGGTCAGCACCACGGCGGTCAGCAGGGCCTGGCGGACCTCCGCGCGGGTCTCCACGTGCGCCGCGGGGACGTCCCCGGCGGCGAGGTGCGAGCCCTCCGGCGGGCTCCGCCAGGGATCGGAGGGCTGCGGCCGGTCGGGGGGCGTCAGGGGTGCGGTCACCGTGCCATCGTGCCAGGCCGCCCGGCCGGACGCCGCACCGGACCGCCCGACCGCCCGCGCGCCCCGGGCGTGCGCCGCCACGGGGCCGGGTGCGCCCCGGACGCCCCGTACGGGTACCGGTTCAGCGCACCGCGGCCCGGCGGTACGCCCAGGTGGCGAGAGCCAGCGAGAGCACACCGACGGCCGCGCAGACCGCCAGGTCGAGCAGGACCACCGGCCAGTCGGGGTGGGCGTCGAAGGAGCGGGCCAGCGCCTCGACGCCGTAGGTGGAGGGCAGCAGGTCGCGGGCCCAGCCGACCGGCTCGGGCAGCCGCTCGGCGGGCAGCACGCCCAGCAGCAGCGCGGCGGACATGCCGAGCTGGCCGAGCAGGGTGGCCAGCTCCTGGCGCGGGGCCAGCAGCCCGCAGGCCGCGCCGAGGCCGGCCAGCGCGGCGCCGGAGAGCGGGATCACCGCTACCAGGATCCACAGATGGGTCAGCGGGAGCTGGAAGAGCACGCTGCCGGCCACCGCGGTGACCACCGTGCCGGGCACGGTGAAGGAGGCGTACGCGCCGGCCGCGCCCAGCACCACGGCGGCGGGCGGCACGGGCAGGGTGGCGTAGTGGTCGAGGCCGCCGGCCGCCCGGAGCTGCCCGAAGTACTGGGCCAGCATGTTCAGCGCGACGAACGCCACCACGAGGACGGAAGAGCCGGCCACCACGGCGCGCGCCTCGGCGCCGCCGTCGACGACCCCGCGCATCAGCACCATGATGCCGACGGACTGGAAGGTGGCCACGAACAGCAGCGGGATGCGGGCCACCCGGGCCCGCGACAGCTGGGCGCGGTAGACGGCCGCCAGCGAGGGCAGCAGCCGGGCGCGCGGCGCCAGCGGCGCGGGCCCGGCCGGGCGGGCAAAGGCGGCGGGCTCCGCCGTGCGCCGGGCGCGCGGGGGGACCACCTCGGTGGGCACGATGCTCGTCACCTGGCGCTGCTCTCCTTCGCGAACACACATGCGGACACGGACACGGACACGGATGCGGTTGCGGACGCGGGCCCCGGTACGCCGCGCGGCCGGAACGGCGGCGGGACCGCCGTCGTCGGGCGTGCGGTCACGCCTTCACCAGCCCCTCGCGCGCCACGGCCGCGTCGCCGCCGAGCGCCAGATAGACGTCCTCCAGGCTCGGGGTGGCCAGCGTGAAGTCGTCGAGCGCCGCGAAGGCCGCGCCGCCCGTCACCGCGGCGACCGCCGCACGCGCCTCGTCGGGCCCGAGCCGCAGCACCCAGCGGCGGCCGGACTCCTCTGCGGAGCCGCGCAGGGCCGCCACCTCGGGCACATCCAGCGGGGCGCGCTCGCGCCACACCAGTTCGACCCGTACGTCGCCGGCGACCCGTTCCTTGAGCCCGGACGGCGTGTCGCAGGCGATGACCCGGCCGCGCTCCAGGACGGCGACCCGGTCGAGGACGGTCTCCGCCTCGATCACGTTGTGGGTGACCAGCAGGACGGTGGCACCGTGCTCGGCGCGCCTGCGGTCGACGGCGGCCCAGACGGCGCGCCGGGCGACGGGGTCCATGCCGGTGGTCGGTTCGTCCAGCACCAGCAGCGGACGGTCGCCGACGAGGGCGGCGGCGAAGCAGGCGAGCCTGCGCTGGCCGCCGGAGAGCTTCTTGAGGGCGCGCCCGGCGAGCGCGGTCAGTCCCAGCTCCTCCAGCACCTCGTCGCGGGCGGCCCGCGCCGCGCGGACGGGCAGGCCGCGCAGCCGGCCGGTGGTCTCGGCGGCCAGCGAGACGGTCAGCTCGTCCAGGGCGGTGGACTCCTGGCCGAGGTAGCCGATGAGCCGGGAGGCCCGTTCGGGATGCTTCACCAGGTCGTGGCCGAGCACCTCGACGCTGCCGGAGTCGGGCCGCATCAGGCCGGTGAGCTGGCGCACCAGGGTGGACTTGCCGGCGCCGTTGGGGCCGAGCAGACCGAAGATCTCGCCGCCCCGCACCTCCAGGGTGATGCCGTCGGTGGCGCGCACCTCGGACGTGGCGGGCGTACCGCGGCGGCCCCGGACCGGGGGGTAGGTCTTGACCAGATCACGCACCGCGCACACGGTCCCGGCCCCGGCGGCCCACTGTGCTTGTGCTGTGCCCGTACTCACGAGGTACGAGAGTACGGGGTCGGATGGTCCGGATTGCGCCCGGGGCCCGTACCGCGCGGGGGCGCGCCGGGGTGTCACGGCGCGGGCGCGGCGGCGGGGCTGCTCGGCCGCCGGAGTCGGTCCTTCCCCGTCTCAGGTCGTTCCCAGTCTCAGGTCCTGCCCCGCCTCAGGTCCGCTCGCCGTCCTGCGGTTCGTCATCCCCGCCCGGAGCCGCGCCGGTCCGGTCGGGCTCGTGGGCGGTGTCGACCACCAGCCGGCCGTCCGCGCCGAACAACTCGATCAACTGCGACAGGTGGGCCCGGGCCATGCTGCGGCCGGGCGTCTCTCCCGTGGTCATCCGCGCCCCTTCAGGTCCGCCCACACCTGTTTGCCCCACGGCAGCGGGTCACTGCCCCAGTCCGCCGCCAGGCACTCCACGAGCGTGAGGCCACGCCCGCTCTCGTCCTCGGGGCCCGAGTGCCGGCGCACCGGGTGTCGCGGGGACAGATCCACGACGGCGACGCGCACCCGATCCGCCTCGGGCCGTTCGACCGTGACCCGGATGGAGTCCCGCCGGGCGTGCTGCACGGAGTTCGCCACCAGTTCGGTCACGATCAGAGCCCCGTCGTCGGCCAGCGCCTCCAGACCCCAGACGGACAGCGCGAAGCGGACCAGACGGCGCGCGGTGCCGGCGCTTCCGGGCTCGCGCGGCAGGGTCTCGGTGTACCCGGGATGCCCGGTCGGGCGCGGAGAGACAGCCATGGTCACCGGAGGCCCTCCCCCGGCCCATGGCCACGGTCCGGGACTCTTCGAGGTGGGCACGGGCAGATGAAGCAGCGTACGAACGGGGTCATGTCGCAACCGTGGCGAAGCCGCTCCGCCGGCACAATGACAGACTGGCGGGCCGTCAGCCCGAAGTGACAAAGCCCTAGTTCAGAGCGGCAGGCCCACCAGGTCGGCAAGTTGACGCGTCTCCGTGGTGAGGGTGCGCCGACGGGTGATCGTGTCGGCCAGCGTGTCCCGGGCGTAGGGCTGTTCCGCGATCCACTCCGGGGCTTCGGCCGCCACCTCCCCCAGCACTTCCAGCGCGCGGCCGTGCTGACGCGTCATGGCGTACGCCTTGGCGACATCGAGCCTGTGACGGTGGTACTCGGACCCGGTGCCGCCCTTCAGCCGGGGGGCGATCTCCAGCACTTCGTCCGGCCGGTCGGTCACGACACCCTGTTCGGCGGCCTTGTACGCCACCGTGGAGGGCCCCCAGGTGGCGATCCGTACGCTCCCGTGGCGGAGCGGTCCCGTGGCGACGGCCGCCGACCGGGCGAGGCGCAGCATGTCGGCCGCCTCCCCTCCCCGGTTGTCCCGGAGGGCTGCCGCGTGTCCCTGGACGAGCAGCCATCCCCAAGCGGCGATCTCTTCGGCGGTCGCCCGGGACATCCGGGGCTCGGCGTCGTCCGCCCACTTCACCGCCATGGTGCGGGCCGCGTCGAACCGTCCCTGCCTCACCAGCAGCCACGTCCAGGTGGTGACGACGCTCGCGGCCCGCAGGCGGTCCGGGGCTTCGTCCAGTGCACGGCGTAGCGCGGTCTCGGCCGCGGCGAACTGCCGGGCTCCGGTCAGGGTCGATCCAGCGATCTGGAGAAGCTGCGCGCGGGCCGCCCGCGCGGCCGGGGCGTCCCCGAGGGCTTCGGCGTCCCGCAGCAGCGGCACCAGGAGGTCCACGGCCTCCCGCATCCGCTTGCCGAAGTGGGCCGCCCTGACGGCCTCCAGGCCGTCCTGGACGCCTCGGCTCGTCGGCTCCTCGTCCGGCTGCTCCGCGGGGCGTTCCACGGCGCGCTGGAGGGCTTGCCACGGTTCGGGCGCGGGGTGGGGCTCGGCGGGTGCGCGCTCCACGAGCGTGGTGGTGGGCACCCGGAGGGCGGCGGCCAGCTTCCGGGCGGTCTCCATGCGGGTGTCGGTCACGACTCCCTGTTCCAGCTTCGTGATCAGCGAGTGGCTGACCTTCGAGGCTCGTGCCAGTTCGCGCTGCGAGAGACCGCGCCGCTTGCGGATCTCCCGTAGCCGGTCGCCGAGGCCGTGTTCGTCGGACATGGGCCCTCCTTCGGTGCTCCCTCCGAAGGTACCCAGGCAGCGTGGTTCTGTGGTAACTGCGGGAAGCCGTTCTTCCGCCCGTGAGAAGCGCGCCGCCCGGCAGGGCTTCGCAGCGGCCCCCCGCCGGGGCTACTCGGCCGCGGGGACGTGTTCGGCGGCGGCGCGCACGTCGATCTCGCGCCAGAACCCCGCCCGGATGGCATAGCGGTCGTGCTCGTCGATCTGGTCGTCCTTGTGGGCGAGCAGGCCGAAGCGGGCGGCGTACCGCAGCAGCTCGCCGTCGATGCGGTGCGGGATGCGGGGGTAGAGGGTGGAGAGCTTCTGGAGGTGGGCGGTCTCGGGCAGCCGCTCCATCCAGCGGCGGGCGAAGACCTGGCCGACCTCGAAGGGGTCCCCGCCGACCGTGGTGATGTCCTCCTCGCGGTCCGCCCAGCGCTGTTCGGCACTGGTGACCTGGGCCAGCGTGGGCAGCGAGGCCGTTTCGGGCGGCTCTCCGGCGGGCCGTTCCACCAGTCCCCGGTCGGAGGACCAGCGCAGCGTGGCGCTCGGCGCGGGGGCGGGCGGCTGGTGCTGGGGCCCGGTGAGGGAGGCGGGGGCGCGCAGCGCGGCCAGGTCCTTGGGGGTGGGGACGCCCCGGTGGCCGGCGGGCGGGGGCGCGGGGTCGTCGTGTTCCTCGCGTCCGGCGGGGGCCGACTCCTCGCGGGGGCCGGCGGTCCGCGCCCCGGAGGCGCGCCCGGCCGAGGCGGCGAGCGCCGCCTCGGGCAGCGGGGCGGAGAGGATCGCGGCGATCTCCGGGCGCGGCGGCGCGGGCGGGGCGCAGACGCCGCCGGTCTCCTTGGCGCGGACGGCCTTGGTGATCCAGGCGCGGTCGAGGACGCGCCGTTCGTCGGCCTCGGCGACGAGGTCCTCGGACTGGTTGTAGTCGCCGTCGGCGGCCTGGACGGCCCAGAGGTGGACGGCCACCCCGTGTTCCTTCGCCGACATCAGTCCGGGCAGCAGATCGCCGTCGCCGGTCACCAGGACCACGTCGGAGCAGGCGCGGTTGCGGGCGAGTTCGGTGAGTTCCGCGTGCATGGCGGCGTCGACGCCCTTCTGCGCCCACCGGCCGTCACTGCGGGTGAGGGCGCCGAGCCGTACGGTCACCCTCGGCATCACCCGCAGCCTGCGGTGTTCGGGCTGCGGTACGCGGTCGGGCGCGCCGTCGAACCAGTAGATGCGCAGCAGGGGCTGTTCGGTGTCGGCCTCGGCCCGCTCGCGCAGCCCCTGGATCAGGGCCGCGTGGTCCACCGTGATGCGGGACCGCGCGGGTTCCCCCGCCAGCAGGCTCGCGGCTGCGCCCAGCAGATAGCCGGCGTCCACCAGGACGACGCAACGGTCCACGCGTTCCACCCTCTTCCAGGAATTCGGGAACGGGTTACTCAGAGTTGCTTCGAGTCTGCCCGACGGCAACGGCGTTGACGTCCGGAACTCGATCATCGGCGTGGCGGATCCTGTGAACACCCCGGTGTACGCCCGCCGCAGCGGTCCGTCCGGGCTTTGTCACTACGTAAGGTAATGATCCAAAATGCGGCGTTCATAGGCCTATGTGAGTCTGACAGCGGCCCTGGTCCACAGGATCCCCTTCAGGAGGCACGCATCATGGCCAAGAACAAGAACCGCAAGCAGGCCCGTCAGAACGACCGTGCGACCGACGCGGAACGCGGCTCCGAGCAGGCGAAGTCCACCGCCTTCGAGACGCAGAACCAGTTGCAGTCGCAGGGCCAGGGCAGCCCGTCCGACGTGGCCCGCAAGCACCAGCGGCGTTTCGGCCACAACTGACCGGCCGCACCCGCACGACACCTGAGGGGCGCCCCGCCGTGCGGCGGGAGCGCCCCTCAGGTGTGCCGGGGAAGGGTGGGTCAGCCGGCCAGGCAGGACGGGCCGAGCAGCACCTTCAGGTCGCCGAACAACGCCGGGTCGGGCTTGACCCGGTGGCGGTCGAGCCGCAGCACGGTGGTCTTGCGCGGGCCCTGGAGCCGGATCCGCACCTCGGTGTCGCCGCGGTGGCTGGAGAGGACCTCACCGAGCCGGCTGACCATGGGCGGGGTGATCCGCACGGTGGGGATGGTCAGGACGACGGGGGCGTTGGATCCGGCGTTGGAGATGTCGGGGACCTGCATCTCCATGGCGACCAGCCGGGGCACGTCCTCGCGCTTGTCGAGGCGTCCCTTGACGAAGACGACGGTGTCCTCGACGAGCTGGGTGGAGACCAGTTGGTAGGTGGCGGGGAAGAACATGCAGTCGATGGCGCCCGCCAGGTCCTCCACGGTGGCGATGGCCCAGGCGTTGCCCTGCTTGGTCATCTTGCGCTGGAGACCGGAGATGATGCCGCCCACGGTGACGATCGCGCCGTCCGCGTGCTCGCCGCCGGTGAGCGCGGAGATGGAGGCGTCCGCCTTGTCGGACAGGACGTGCTCCAGCCCGAAGAGCGGGTGGTCGGAGACGTAGAGGCCGAGCATCTCGCGTTCCTGGGCGAGCAGGTAGGACTTCTCCCACTCGACGTCGGAGAACTCGACGTCCATGCCGAAGCCCGGTTCGGAGGTCCCGTCGTCCGGGTCGCCCATGCCGCCGAAGAGGTCGAACTGCCCCTCGGCCTCCTTGCGCTTGACCTGCACCACGTTGTCGATCATGGGTTCGTGGTGCGCGACGAGCCCCTTGCGGGTGTGGCCCATCTCGTCGAACGCCCCGGCCTTGATGAGGGATTCGACGGTGCGCTTGTTGCAGACGACCGCCTCGACCTTGTCGAGGAAGTCCGGGAACGAGCTGTACTTCCCCTTGGCCTTGCGGGACCGGATGATCGAGTCCACGACGTTCTGGCCGACGTTGCGGATGGCGGTCAGGCCGAACAGGATCACGTCGTCGCCCTGGGCGGCGAAGTTCGCCTCGGACTCGTTGACGTTGGGCGGCAGCACCTTGATGCCCATGCGGCGGCACTCGTTGAGGTAGACGGCCGACTTGTCCTTGTCGTCCTTCACCGAGGTGAGCAGCGCCGCCATGTACTCGGCCGGGTAGTTGGCCTTGAGGTAGGCGGTCCAGTAGGTGACCAGCCCGTACGCGGAGGAGTGCGCCTTGTTGAAGGCGTATCCGGCGAACGGCACCAGCACGTCCCACAGGGCCTTGATCGCCGCGTCGGAGAAGCCCTGCTTCTTGGCGCCGGCCTCGAACAGGACGAAGTTCTTCGCCAGTTCGTCGGCCTTCTTCTTGCCCATCACGCGGCGCAGGATGTCGGCTTCGCCGAGGGAGTAGCCGGCGACGATCTGGGCGGCCTTCTGCACCTGCTCCTGGTAGACGATCAGGCCGTAGGTGAGGCCGAGGACCTCCTTGAGCGGCTCCTCCAGCTCCGGGTGGATCGGGGTGATCTCCTGGCGGCCGTTCTTGCGCTCCGCGTAGTTGGTGTGCGAGTTCATGCCCATCGGGCCCGGCCGGTAGAGGGCCGAGACGGCGGAGATGTCCTCGAAGTTGTCGGGCTGCATCTGGCGGAGCAGCGAACGCATCGGCCCGCCGTCGAACTGGAACACGCCGAGCGTGTCGCCGCGGCAGAGCATCTCGTACGTCTTGGGGTCGTCCAGCGGCAGCGCGAGCATCTCCAGGTCGATGCCCTTGTTGGCCTTCACCATCTTGATGGCGTCGTCCATGATCGTGAGGTTGCGCAGCCCCAGGAAGTCCATCTTGAGCAGGCCCAGCGACTCGCACTGGGGGTAGTCCCACTGCGTGATGGTCACGCCGTCGGTGTGGCGCACCCAGACCGGGGCGTGGTCCACGATCGGCTCGCTGGACATGATCACGCCGGCCGCGTGCACGCCCATCTGCCGGACCAGGCCCTCGACGCCCTTGGCGGTGTCGATGACCTTCTTGACGTCCGGCTCGTTCTCGTACATCGCCCGGATCTCGCCCGCCTCGCTGTAGCGCGGGTGCTTCGGGTCGGTGATGCCGCTGAGGTCGATCCCCTTGCCGAGGACGTCGGCGGGCATCGCCTTGGTGAGGCGGTCGCCCATCGCGTACGGGTAGCCGAGGACGCGGGCGGAGTCCTTGATCGCGTTCTTGGCCTTGATCTTGCCGTAGGTGCCGATCATGGCCACCTTGTCGGCGCCGTACTTCTCGGTGACGTACCGGATCACCTCGACGCGCCGGCGTTCGTCGAAGTCGATGTCGACGTCGGGCATGGAGACGCGCTCGGGGTTGAGGAAGCGCTCGAAGATCAGCCCGTGGGTGATCGGGTCGAGGTCGGTGATGCCCATGGCGTACGCGACGATCGAGCCGGCCGCGGAGCCGCGGCCGGGGCCCACCGCGATGCCGTTGTTCTTGGCCCACATGATGAAGTCGGCGACGACCAGGAAGTACCCCGGGAACCCCATCTGGATGATGATGTCCATCTCGTACTCGGCCTGCTTCTGCCGGTCCTCGGGGACGCCGCCCGGGTAGCGGCGGCCCATGCCGACCCGGACCTCCTCCTGGAACCAGGTGACCTCGGTGAAGCCCTCCGGGATGTCGAACTTCGGCATCAGGTCGCGCTTCTCGAACATCCCGGCGGTGTCGATCTGCTCCGCGACCAGCAGGGTGTTGGCGCACCCCTGCTGCCAGGCGTCGGAGGAGTCGACGGCGTACATCTCGTCCGTCGTCTTGAGGTAGTAGCCGGTGCCGTCGAACCGGAAGCGGTCCGGGTCGGAGAGGTTCTTGCCGGTCTGGATGCACAGCAGCGCGTCGTGGGCGGTCGCCTCGTGCGCGTAGGTGTAGTGCGAGTCGTTGGTCACCAGCGGCGGGATGTCCAGCTTCTTGCCGATCTCCAGCAGCCCGTCGCGGACCCGGCGCTCGATCTCGATGCCGTGGTCCATCAGCTCCAGGAAGTACCGGCCCTCGCCGAAGATGTCCTTGTAGTCGGAGGCCGCCTGGACCGCCTCGTCGAACTGGCCGAGCCGCAGCCGGGTCTGCACCTCGCCGGAGGGGCAGCCGGTGGAGGCGATGAGCCCCTCGGACCACTGGGCGATGGTCTCCTTGTCCATGCGGGGCCACTTCTGCAGCCAGCCCTCGGCGTAGGCGTCGGAGGAGAGCTTGAAGAGGTTGTGCAGCCCGGTGCTGTTCGCCGCCCAGATCGTCTTGTGCGTGTAACCGCCGGAACCGGACACGTCGTCCCGCTTCTGGTGCGGCTGCCCCCACTGCACCTTCCGCTTGTGCTTGCGCGACTCCGGGGCGACGTAGGCCTCGATGCCGATGATCGGGGTGACCCCCGCCTTCTTCGCCGAGTGGAAGAAGTCGTACGCCCCGTGCAGGTTCCCGTGGTCGGTCATGGCGATGTGCGACATGCCCATGTCGTTGCACGCGTCGAACATGTCCTTGAGCCGCGCGGCACCGTCCAGCAGGGAGTACTGGGTGTGGACGTGTAGGTGCGTGAAGGGCGGCTTGCTCACGGTCTCGGGCCTCCGGGAGTGGCGAACGCGGCGCTCGGGGCCCGGGTGGCAGGGGGTGCCGGGGCGACGGGCGGGCCGACGATGAACGGCTGGGGGGTCAGCGTGGAAGTCTACGTCGTGACGCTGACGAACGAGGGGCACTCACGGGTACGGTCACGCGTTGTAGGACCGGGACACCCTGTCCTATTTGTCATGCACGCCATGCAGCAGGAGGCAGCAAGCCATGTCGGACCAGCGGACGGGCGCGGACGAGCGCGCGGAGCGGATTCTCGCCGTTTTCGGGACCGCCTTCGGGGAGCTGCTGGCCGCCGACCCGGCCGCGTTCCGGGTGAAGTTCCGCAAGATGGCCGGCTCCGCCTTCGCCTTCTACCGCGGCACCGCCTGCCTGTTCTACGACGACCTGGAGCGGGAGCGCAACGGCGGCCCGTACCTCGACGACCGCACCGGCCGGGTGTGGATCCACGGCGATCTGCACGCGGAGAACTTCGGCACCTACATGGACGCCAACGGCCGGCTGGTCTTCAACGTCAACGACTTCGACGAGGCGTACGTCGGCCCCTTCACCTGGGACCTGAAGCGGTTCGCCGCCTCGGTCGCGCTGATCGGGTACGCCAAGGCGCTCAGCGACACCCAGATCACCGAGCTGGTCCGCGTCTACGCCGCCGCCTACCGCGAGCGGATCCGCGCGCTGGCCACCGGCGCGAAGAACGACGAGGTGCCGCCCTTCACCCTGGACACCGCCGACGGCCCGCTGCTGGGCGCGCTGCGCACCGCCCGCTCACTGACCCGGTTCGGGCTGCTGGACTCGATGACGGAGATCCGCGAGTTCGAGCGCCGCTTCGCCCCGGACGGCGGCGCGATCGACCTGGACGCCGCCACCCGGTACAAGGTCCTGGCCGCCTTCGACGGCTATCTGGAGACGCTGCCCGAGTCGAGCCTGACCCGCCCCGACTCCTACCGCGTGAAGGACGTCGTGGGCCGGCGCGGCATCGGCATCGGCTCGGCCGGGCTGCCGTCGTACAACATCCTGCTGGAGGGCAACAGCGACGCCCTGGAGAACGACGTGGTGATCTACGTCAAGCAGGCGCAGACCCCGGCGGTCTCCCGCCACATCACGGACCCGGCGGTGCGCGGGTACTTCCAGCACGAGGGGCACCGCACGGTGATCTCGCAGCGCGCGCTCCAGGACCACGCCGACCCGTGGCTGGGCTGGACCGAGCTGGACGGCGCCGGACAGCTCGTCGCCGAGGTGTCGCCGTACGCGGTCGACCTGGACTGGTCCGACATCGACGAGCCCGAGGAGATCGCGGCGGTCGTCGCCGACCTCGGCCGGGCCACGGCGACGATGCACGCGGCGGCGGACGACGAGAGCGGCCACTCCCTGGTGCCCTTCTCCACGGAGCGGGCCATCGACGCGGCCATCGCGGCCGACGAGGAGGGCTTCGGCGAGCTGCTGGTCGACTTCGCCCACTCCTACGGCGCCCGGGCCCGCCGCGACCACCAGATCTTCGTGGACCTCTTCCGCAACGACCGCATCCCGGGACTGGACGTCCCCGGGGACCTGTCCCGCTGACCGCGGGCCGGATCCTTAGGAGCCGTTTACCGCCGCCCATGGCACACTCTCCGGCGATGGACATCTCAGGGACTCCGCTCAGGACCGTTCGCGCGGCGCTTTTCACGGCGCTCGTCGTGACGCTGTCCTCGGCGTCCCACGTCCTGCTCTCCCGCGCCCCGCTGCCGCTCGCCGCCCTCGTCCTGACGGCGGCGGGCGTCTTCGCCGCGGCGTACGCCCTGGCGGGCCGGGAGCGCCGGTTCGGGGCGATAGCGGGGCTGCTGGTGCCGCTGGAGCTGGCCGCCGACACCGTCTTCACCACCGGACAGCATCTCTGCTACGGCGCGGCGGGCGGGCCCCTGACGGGGACGCTGCGCTCGGTCGGGGTGGACGTGCTGTGCGGTGGCGACGACGGGGTCGGCGCGCCGCTGGCCCGGGTGGCCGGGGCGGGGACAGCGGCCTCCGGCCTGTCCGTGCAGCCGGGCCCCGCCGTGCCGTGGCTGCTGCTCGCCGCCCACGTGACGGTCGGGCTGCTGGCCGCGGTGTGGCTGCGCCGCGGCGAGTCCGCGCTCGCGGCGCTGCTGCGCGCGGCGGCCGTGCTGGCCTTCCGGCCGCTGCTGCTGGCGTGCGCGGTGGCGGGCGGTTTCCGGGCCGCCGAGGGCCGGGCGGGCCGCGTCCCGGCGCGTCCGCGCCCGGTGTCGGCGGCGCGCCTGCTCGTGCACTCCGTGGGACGCAGGGGGCCGCCGGACGGGACGGTCCGCACCTTCCCGCTGCCCCTTCCCGCGTAGACCCCGCAGATTCCACGGAGAACCCGATCATGAGCAACCGCAACAGCCAGCAGAACAAGGCCGCCGCCCGCGAGCGGCTGCGCGCCGAGCGCGAGCGCCAGGCGAAGAAGGACAAGGCCCGCAAGCAGGTCATCGTCGCCCTGTCGGTGGTGGTGGCCCTGGCGGCGGTCGGCGGCATCGCCTACGGCGTGTCCCAGATGAACAAGCCGGACGCCTGGGAGGCGGCCGGCGACGCCAAGAGCGTCACCGCCCCGAAGAACACCTCCGGCACCGACGGCACCACGGTCGTCGTCGGTGAGTCGTCCGCGAAGAAGACCCTCGAACTCTACGAGGACTCGCGCTGCCCGATCTGCGCCAGTTTCGAGCAGACCGTCGGCGAGACCATCGCCAAGGACGTCGAGGACGGCAAGTACAAGATCAAGTACATTGGCGCCACCTTCATCGACAACAGCGACAACGGCGAGGGCTCCAAGAACGCGCTGAGCGCGCTCGGCGCGGCGCTCGACGTGAGCCCCGAGGCGTTCCTCGACTACAAGGCGGCGCTGTACTCGGCGAAGTACCACCCCGAGGAGTCCCAGGACAAGTTCGCCAAGGACAGCTACCTGATCGACGTGGCGGACTCGGTGGACGCACTCAAGGGCAACAAGGCGTTCCAGAAGAACGTCGAGGACGGCACCTTCGACGCCTGGGCCGTCAAGATGTCCAAGACCTTCGACGAGAGCGGCGTGCAGGGCACCCCGACGCTGAAGATGGACGGCAAGAACGTCACTGCCGAGGGCAGTGAGAACGCCCCGATGACGGTGGCCGAGTACACCACGGCGATCGACAAGGCACTCAAGGGCTGAGCTGGGTCCGTCCGTGCCCGGCGCGGACACGACGGAGGCGGTCGCCCTGCGGGGCGGCCGCCTCCGTGGCGTACGGGGCCTGGCCCCGCGGTCGGTGTCACGGACCGCCCCGCCGTCTCGTCCCAGGGGTGACCCGCGACACCGGCGACCGCACGGAGAGGCACCCGCATGGACAGGGCCGAGGAGTTCCAGGGGCTGCGCCCGCTGCTGTTCTCGATCGCCTACCGCATCCTCGGCAGCGTGGCCGAGGCCGAGGACGCCGTCCAGGAGGCCTGGCTGCGCTTCGACGGGATGACCGAGGAGCCCCGGTCGGCCAGGGCGTTCCTGTCGACCGCGGTGACCCGGATCTCCATCGACGTGCTCCGCTCGGCCCGCGTCCGGCGGGAGGCCTACGTCGGCCCGTGGTTCCCCGAGCCGCTGCTGGAGGACCCCTACGAGGACCCGGAGCGCTCGGCCGAACTGGCCGACTCGGTGTCCATGGCCGCCCTGTTGCTGCTGGAGCGGCTCAGCCCGCTGGAGCGCGCGGTCTTCGTGCTCCGCGAGGTCTTCGCCTTCGGCTTCCCCGAGGTCGCGGCGGCCGTCGGGCGGTCGGAGGCCGCCTGCCGTCAACTGGCGCTGCGGGCCCGGCGCCACATGGCCGAGGGCCGGCCCCGCTTCGAGGCGGACCGGGCGGAGCGCGAGGAACTGGCCGCGCGCTTCTTCGACGCGCTGCGCGAGGGCGACGTGGTCGGGCTCCGCGACCTGCTCGCCGCCGACGTGTCCCTGGCCGGCGACGGCGGCGGCAGGACCCCGCAGCTGGCCGGGGCCGTCTCCGGCGCCGACCGGGTGGCCCGGCTGCTGGCCGCCGTCTTCCCGCTGCTGGCCCGCGTCGACGTCACCTGCGAGGAGCGCGAGGTCAACGGCGGTCCCGGCGCGCTCTTCCGCGACCGGGACGGGGCGGTCCTCCAGGCCCTCGCCCTCGACGTGCTCGACGGCCGCGTCCGGACCGTCCGCCTGGTCCTCAACCCCGACAAGCTCGCCCACGTCGGCCCGGTCGCGGACGCCTGGGCGATCCACCGCGCGGTGCGGGAGGCGCGACGGGGGCCGCGGTGACGCCTGCCCAGCGTGCCCGGCCGGCGGTGCCCCCTGCCGAGCGGGCCCGGCCGGCGTCTCCGGGAGGTGCCCGGCCCCCCTTTCCGGCCATCGGCCCGTGCGACGGCCAGGTGTCCCGCGCGTGACGGACGGCGGCCGGGAGGGCGCCGGAATGCGGACACACCACCCCGCTCCGGATCCGGTCACGTTACGCCCGGCGCTTCGAGGGCCGGCCGGGAACGAGGACGTGACCCGGCGGGGTCTTTCCGCGATGCGGCGCACCGGCCGGAAGAACCCTTCTCCACTCCTGACATGCACGCGTAATCTCCCGGCGTCGGGCGGGGAAATCCCTCGTCCGCGCGTCTTCGAGGAGACCCTGTGCGCGCTCTCGCCCCCACCTCCGCCCGTATGCGTCGCCGCCTGCTCGCCACCGCCGCCCTCGCCGCAACCCTGGCCCTGGCTCCGGTGTCCGCCTCCCCCGTCAACGCCGCGGCGGCTCCCGGTGGAGCAGCCTGCACCGACGACGCCTCCTCGGCGACGGCCCGTCAGGCACGCCCCGGTGCGCACACCGGCGCCCACGAGCCCAACGAGGTCGCCGCCGCCACGGCCCGGACCATGGACGCCGATCTGCGCACCAGACTCGCCGAACGCCGGTCGTCCGGCGTCACCGCCGCGGCGGCCGGCGCGTCCATACCGGTGTACTTCCACGTCATCCACTCGGGCACGACCGGGAAGCTGACGGCGGCCCAGGTCGGCGCGCAGATGAGCGTGCTGAACAGCGCGTACGCCGGAGCGGGCACCGGGAACACCGCCACCGGCTTCAGCTTCACCCTGGCGGCCACGGACTACACCGACAACGCGAGCTGGTACAACCTCAACTCCGGCTCCACCGCCGAGAAGACCATGAAGAGCACCCTGCGCAAGGGCGGCGCCAACGCGCTGAACGTCTACACCGCCAACCTCGGCGGCGGCCTCCTCGGCTGGGCCACCTTCCCGAGCTCGTACGCGTCGAGCCCGAGCATGGACGGCGTGGTGATCCTCGACACCTCGCTGCCGAACGGCGCCGCCACGCACTACGACGAGGGCGACACCGCCACGCACGAAGTCGGCCACTGGCTGGGGCTTTACCACACCTTCCAGGGCGGCTGCAACGGCAACGGCGACTACGTCACCGACACCCCGGCCGAGAAGACTCCGGCCTACGAGTGCCCCACCGGCCGGGACAGTTGCGCCAGCAAGACCGGCGCCGACCCGATCCACAACTTCATGGACTACACGTACGACGCCTGCATGTACCAGTTCACGCCGGGCCAGGTGCAGCGCATGAGCGACAGCTGGACCGCCTACCGCGGCTGAGTCCCAACCACCCGTCGGCCCCGCGCGGCATCGTTCCGCGCGGGGCCGACGGGCAGGTGCCACCCGGAGGCGTCCGGCGGCCGGGAGCGGCCCCGCGGCGCCTCCGCGGTCCGGGCCGTACGGGGCCGTACCCCCGCCACAACGACGGGCGACCGGATGCCGACGGGCAGACGAACTTCTGCCGTTCGCACACCAGTTGGCCGTACCCGTCAGTAGCGTGTGCGCCCGTGACCAGACAACTCGCACCCGCACCCAGCCGTCGTACGGTCGTCAAGGCCGCCGCCGCCACGGCCGTCGCCGCTCCCGTACTCGCCGGCGCGGCCACCGCGCGGGCCGCCGGCGGGCCGGCCTTCCTGCACGGCGTCGCCTCCGGCGACCCCCTGCCCGACGGCGTCCTGCTGTGGACCCGCGTCACGCCCTCCCCGGACGCCGTGCCCGGCTCCGGTCTCGGCGCGGACACCCCGGTCCGCTGGGAGGTCGCCGAGGACCAGGCGTTCTCCCGGATCGCCGCCTCCGGCACGACGACCGCACGGGCCGCCTCCGACCACACCGTCAAGGCTGACGTCCGCGGGCTGCGCCCGGCCACCGCGTACTGGTTCCGCTTCTCCGCCGCCGCCGGACAGGTCCTCTCCCCCGCAGGCCGCACCCGCACCGCCCCCGCCGCCGGCGCCGCGGCCCCGAACATCCGCTTCGGAGTGGTCTCCTGCGCCAACTGGGAGGCCGGCTGGTTCTCCGCCTACCGGCACCTCGCGGCCCGCACCGACCTGGACGCCGTGCTGCACCTGGGCGACTACCTCTACGAGTACGCGTCCGCCGGTTACGCGCACGGCGACACCGTGGTGCGTCCGCACGCCCCGCTGCACGAGATCCTGACCCTGGCCGACTACCGGGTCCGGCACGCCGCGTACAAGACGGACGCCGACCTCCGGGCGCTGCACGCCGCCCACCCGGTGATCGCGATCTGGGACGACCACGAGTTCGCCAACGACGCCTGGTCCGGCGGGGCCGAGAACCACACGCCGGGCGCCGAGGGGGCGTGGGCCGACCGGATCGCGGCGGCCAAGCAGGCGTACTTCGAGTGGATGCCGGTCCGCGCCTCCACCGAGGGCACCGTCTACCGCCGGCTGTCCTTCGGCGGCCTCGCCGAACTGCACCTGCTGGACCTGCGCAGCTTCCGCTCGGCGCAGGCGTCGGTGGGCAGCGGCGCGGTGGACGACCCGGAGCGCTCGATCACCGGCCGGGCCCAGCTCGACTGGCTGAAGGCCGGACTCGCCGGCTCCGGCGCCACCTGGAAGCTGGTCGGGACGTCCGTGATGATCTCTCCCGTCGCGTTCGGCTCCGTCCCCGCGGACCTGCTGGCGCCGCTCGCCGGTCTGCTGGGCCTGCCGGCCGAGGGCCTGGCCGTCAACACCGACCAGTGGGACGGCTACACCGACGACCGCAAGGAACTGATCGGCCACCTGCGGGACCGGTCGGTGGCCAACACGGTCTTCCTGACCGGTGACATCCACATGGCCTGGGCCAACGACGTGCCCGTCAAGGCCGCCACCTACCCGCTGTCGGCATCGGCCGCCACCGAGTTCGTGGTGACGTCGGTGACCTCGGACAACCTGGACGACACCCTGGGCGTGGCCCCGCACACCGTCTCGCTGGTCGCCGCGGCGGCGGTGCAGGCCGCCAACCGCCATGTGAAGTGGGTCGACATGGACGGACACGGCTACGGCGTCCTCGACGTCACCGCCGAGCGCGCGCAGATGGACTACTACGCGGTCTCCGACAAGACCCGCCCGGACGCGACGTCCTCATGGGTCCGCTCCTACCGCACCCTCAACGGCACCCAGCGCGTCGAACGCGTCACCGCCCCGGTGCGCTGACCCGGGCGGCCGGGCCGGCGGCACCCGGAGCCACCCGGGCGGCGCCGGTCGGCCCTGCCGGGGCGGCTCCAGGGCCGGGCCGAGGTCCGCCGTACCGGCGATGTTGGCGATGTTGGCGATGTACCCTGCCCATGTACATCATGGACGCACGGAAGGAGGCGGTGGACGTGTCCGTCACTCAGGTCGATCTCGACGACGAAGCACTGGCCGAGGCGATGCGGCTCATGGGCACCACGACGAAGAAGGAAACCGTCAACGGGGCCCTGCGGGACTACGTGGCGCGCGTCAAACGGCTGGAGGCCGCCGAAAAGCTGGCCGCGCGAGGGGAACGGGGCGAGTTCGAGGCCGCGGCCGCCGCGCACGCGGCCGCCAAGCGTGCCCGCCGGGCGGCCTCCGAGTGATCACGTACCTTCTCGACGCCTCCGCGCTGTGGTATCTCTTCCGGACCCCCGGAGCGCTGCGGCCCTGGGAAGGGCATGTCTCCGCCGGGGTCTTCCACCTCTGCGAGCCCACCCGGGCGGAGTTCCTGTATTCGGCCACGAGCCCGGCGCACCGGGACGAGCTGGCCGACGAGGTGGACGCTCTCTGCCTGCTCTCGCCCGTTCCCAAGAACGCGTGGCGCTGGGTCGACACCGCGCAGTACAAGCTGACCCAGCGGGGGCAGCACCGGTCGGCCGGCACCGTCGACCTCCTGGTGTGCGCGACCGCGGTGCACCACGGGCACACGGTGCTCCATGTGGACAACGACTTCGTCACCGTGGCCGCGGTGCTCAAGGAAGTGCGGCAACAGAACGTGCGCACCTGAAGCTGCCCTCCGGCCCCGCCCGCGTCCGCCCCGTGCCGGGCAGCCGCCCCGCCCGCCTACAGCGTCGCCAGGAACCCCAGCGCGACCTTCCAGGTCTGCTCGGCCGCCGCCTCGTCCCAGTCCGGCAGGTCCGGGTCGGTGTAGAGGTGGCCGGCTCCGGGATAGCGGTAGATCTCCACGTCCGCGCCCGTGCGCCCCATCTGTAGGTACCAGCTGTTCAGCCAGTCCTCCGTCTCGTACGGGTCGGGGTCCGCCACGTGCAGTTGCACCGGCAGTTCGTCCACCGTGGCGTTCTCCGCCAGGTCGGAGGTGCCGTGGAACAGCAGCAGCCCGCGGGCCTTCGCGTCGCCGAGCGCCAGGGTCTGCGCGACGGCCGCGCCGAGCGAGAAGCCCACGTACACCAGGCCCTGGTCCGAGTAGGGCGCGGCGGCCAGTACCGCGCGCCGCAGCAGCTCGTCCTTGCCGACCTTCTCCCGGTAGGCGCTCGCCTCGTCCGTCGATTCGAAGGTGTGGCCCTCGAAGAGATCGGGCACGCGCACCTCATGGCCGGCGGCCCGGAGCCGGTCGGCCGCCGCGTGCACGGCGGGCCGGAGCCCGTAGGTCGAGTGGAAAAGCATGATGTTCATGGGCTCCATGGTGCCAGTTGTGACCCGAGACCCTGGAGGACCCCGGAATGGAAGACGTGCTGCGTCCGCTGATCGTCGTCGGCGGCTCGGTGATCATCACCCTGCTCGTCGGCTGGGCGGTGGACGTCGCCCTCAGGCGGGCCGACGGCAGACACCACGAGACCCCCTTGTGGGGCCTGCTGCGCCGCTGCCGCGTCCCGCTCCAGGTGGTCCTGTGCACCGCGCTGCTGCGCGGCTCCTTCGCCCACACCCGGCTCCATCTGCTGTACGACCACCGGGTGGGCATCGGCCGGGCGCTGTCCCTGGTGCTGATCGGCGCCTCCGCCTGGCTGGTGGTCCGGGTGGCCGCCACCATCGTGGAGTCGTCGTACGCGCGCTACGCGACCGGGAGCCGTGACGCGGCGCGGGTCCGCCGGGTGCGTACGCAGGTGACGCTGATCCAGCGGGTCGTGATCGCGGTGGTGGCCACCGTGGCGGTGGCGGCGATGCTGCTGACCTTCCCCGCCATGCAGTCGGTGGGGACGTCGATGCTGGCCTCGGCGGGCGTTCTCGGCATCGTCGCCGGTGTCGCCGCGCAGTCGACGCTGGGCAATGTGTTCGCCGGCTTCCAGATCGCGTTCGGCGACATGGTCCGCCTCGGCGACACCGTGGTGGTGGACGGCGAGTGGGGCACCGTGGAGGAGATCACGCTGACCTTCCTGGCCGTGCGCACCTGGGACGAGCGCCGGATCACCATGCCGGTGTCGTACTTCACCAGCCGCCCGTTCGAGAACTGGTCGCGCGGCGGGGTCCAGATGACCGGCACCGTCTTCTTCCACCTCGACCACTCAGCGCCGATCGCCGCGATGCGGGACAAGCTCCGCGACATCGTGGGCGAGTGCGGCGCGTGGGACGGCCGCGACTGGTCGCTCGCGGTCACCGACACCACCCCGACCACCATCCAGGTGCGGGCCGTGGTCACCGCGAAGGACGCCGACGACGTCTGGACCGTGCGGTGCGCGGTGCGCGAGCAGCTCATCGGCTGGCTGCGCGACCACCACCCGTACGCGCTGCCGCGCCTGGCGACCGCGCCCGCCGCCCTGCCGCCGGGCGACGAGTGGCCGGAGCTGACGGCGGTGGAGCTGACCGGCGGGGAGATCGGCTCGCAGTCGGTGCTCGGCAAGGCCCCGCGCACCGGCCGCGGCTGACCCGCCGGGCGGAAGGGACGGCACACCGCACGGCGAAGGGCGGCCCGGAGGTCCGGGCCGCCCTTCGCCGTGCGGTGCCCGGCGGTCTCAGCGCAGGCTGCGGACGTCGAGGTAGCGCAGCACCTTGTCCACCACCTCGGGGTCCGAGCCGGGCTCACTGCGGGCGGACAGCACCTCGTGGCGGGCGGCCGACAGCATCTCGCGCTGGATCCGGTTGAACGCCTTGAACCGCGCGCTGCGCTGGGCGTACGCCTCCCGCCGCTCCTCGTCCACCATGTCGGGGCTGATCCGCGCCCCGATGTCGTACGCGGCGCGCTGGAGGCGTTCGACGACGTCGTCGGGGAACTCCTCGACCTCCTGGATCTCCTTCAGCCGGTACCTGGCCGCCCTCGCCGCGCGGATGGCGAGCTGCTTGGCGAGGGCGTCCTCGGCGTCGCCGTCGGCGCGGACCCCGAGCCTGCGCACCAGCCAGGGCAGGGTGAGTCCCTGGAAGACCAG
The DNA here is from genome assembly GCF_947488945.1 of uncultured Streptomyces sp. GTDB lineage: Bacteria > Actinomycetota > Actinomycetes > Streptomycetales > Streptomycetaceae > Streptomyces. The sequence goes on along the minus strand of NZ_CANLBS010000004.1, from coordinate 437,290 downwards.
CGTGGCCATGATCACCGCGAACGCGATGAAGACGATCTCGTCGCGGCCGGGGAAGGGCTTGCCGTCGTCGGTCTCCAGCGGGATGGCGAGGGCCAGCGCCACGGACGCCACCCCGCGCATCCCGGACCACCACATGACGACGGTCTCGCGCCAGCTCGTGGGGATCTCCTCGCTGACGTCGCGCCGTTTGTGCAGCCGTTTCGCCAGCCAGGTGGCCGGCAGCAGCCAGGCCAGCCGTACGCCGATCACCACCGCGACGATCGCCAGACCCCAGCCCACCAGCTGCCACTCGCGGCCGTCGGCGGTGCCGAAGACGTTCTGCAGTTCGAGGCCGATGAGCCCGAAGGCGACGCCGGTGACGAGGGTGTCGACGATCTCCCAGAAGGTGCGGCCGGTGAGGCGGCCGAGGACGTCGTCGGCGTCGGCGGTGCGCTCGGCGAGGAAGAGCGCCGTGGTGAGCACCGCGAGCACGCCGGAACCCTTCAGCTCCTCGGCGAGCACGTAGCTGACGAACGGCACCAGCAGCGTCAGTCCGACCTGGAGGGTGGCGTCGCCCAGCAACCCCATCAGCTTGATGGTGAGCCAGCCCAGCGCCAGCCCGACGGCCACCGCGACGACCGCCGACAGCACCAGCAGTCCGAACGCCTCCGGGAGAGAGAAGCTGCCGGACACCGCCGCCGCGATGGCCACGTGGTAGAGCACGATCGCGGTGACGTCGTTGAACAGGCCCTCCCCCTCCAGGATCGAGACCAGCCGGCGGGGCAGTCCGAGCGAACCGGCGACGGCGGTCGCGGCGACCGGGTCGGGCGGGGCGACGAGGGCGCCGAGCGCCACCGCGGCGGCGATCGGGAGCCCCGGCACCACGGAGTTGGCGACCGCGGCGACGGCGGCGGTGGTGACGAAGACCAGGGCCACCGCCAGCAGGAAGATCGGGCGCTTGTTGACGGTGAACTGGCGCCAGGAGGTGCGCTGCACCGAGGCGTAGAGCAGCGGCGGCAGCAGGGCGGGAAGGATGATCTCGGGCGGGATCTCGACGTTGGGCACGAAGCTCAGGAACGCCATCGCGATGCCGATGAGGGTCATCAGCACCGGGGCGGGGAGTTTCAGCCGTTCACCGAGAGGGACGGTGACCACCGCTCCGAGCAGGAGCAGGAGAAGCAGCGCCATCTGGTCCACGGGTCAGGCCTTCCGAAACGGGTGCGGCAGCGCCCGGCGGCCGGCCGGGCGATGCCTACCACCCTGCCACGCCGTCTCTCCCCGCCCGCAAGGGCGGGCGGGGGCGGGCGGTGGTCAGCCGCCGAGCACGCGCCGCATCGCGCGGTGCGGGATGCCGGCGTCCGGGAACTCCGGGCCGTACGCGGCGTAGCCGAGCCGCTCGTAGAAGCCGAGCGCATGGGTCTGGGCGTGCAGGTCGACGGCGGTGAGCCCGAGGAGCGCCGCCTGGTCCTCGATCGCGCGCACCAGCGCCGCGCCGACCCCCAGGCCGCGGGCCACCCGCGAGACGGCGAGACGGCCGAGCGAGCCGACCGCGGTGTCGCCGCCGGTCTTCGACGCCGCGGCGGGGCCGTGCAGCAGCCGACCGGTGCCGAGCGCGGTGCCGTCCGCCGCGAAGGCGACGACGTGCACCGCGTCCGCGTCGTAGGCGTCGTACTCGATCTCCTCGGGCACGTTCTGCTCGCCGACGAAGACGTCCTTGCGGATCTGGAAGCAGGCGGAACGGTCCTGCTCGTCCAGGGCACGGCGGACGGTGTACGGGATGAGGCCCTGGTCCGGCACGGTGCTCACTCGCTCTCCGCCTCGATGGTGTCGAGGGCCTTCTGCAGGTCGGCCGGGTAGCCGCTGGAGAACTCGACCCAGCTGCCGTCCGAGGGGTGCTCGAAGCCGAGCCTCACCGCGTGCAGCCACTGCCGGGTCAGCCCGAGCCGCTTGGCCATCGTGGGGTCCGCGCCGTAGGTGAGGTCGCCCACGCAGGGGTGGCGGTGGGCGGCCATGTGGACCCGGATCTGGTGGGTGCGGCCGGTCTCCAGCTTGATGTCGAGCAGGCTCGCGGAGCGGTACGCCTCGATCAGGTCGTAGTGCGTGACGGAGGGCTTGCCCTCGGCGGTCACCGCCCACTTGTAGTCGTGGTTCGGGTGCCGGCCGATGGGGGCGTCGATCGTGCCGCTCATCGGGTCCGGGTGGCCCTGCACCAGCGCGTGGTACTTCTTCTCCACGACGCGGTCGCGGAACTGGGCCTTCAGCAGGGTGTAGGCGCGCTCCGACTTGGCGACCACCATCAGGCCCGAGGTGCCGACGTCGAGCCGGTGCACGATGCCCTGGCGCTCGGCGGCGCCGGAGGTGGAGATCCGGTACCCGGCCGCCGCGAGGCCGCCGATCACGGTGGTGCCGGTCCAGCCGGGGCTGGGGTGGGCCGCGACGCCCACCGGCTTCACGATCACCACGATGTCGTCGTCGTCGTGCACGATCTCCATGCCCTCGACGGGCTCGGCGACGATCTGGACCGGGGCGGCCGCCTGCGGCATCTCGACCTCCAGCCAGGCACCGCCCCGCACCCGCTCGGACTTCCCGACGACCGAACCGTCCACCTGCACCTTCCCGGCGGCGGCCAGCTCGGCGGCCTTGGTGCGGGAGAAACCGAACATCCGGGAGATGGCGGCGTCGACACGCTCGCCTTCCAGGCCGTCCGGTACGGGCAGGGTGCGGATCTCGGGGTGCGTACTCACCTGACCGAGTATGCCTTGCGCCCGCTAGTCCTTGTGCACGGTGCCGTCGGGGTCCAGACCGCGGAAGGAGAGGATCACGATGAGGATGCCGCCGCAGACGATCGCGGAGTCGGCGAGGTTGAAGACGGCGAAGTGGGCGGGGGCGATGAAGTCGACCACCGCGCCCTCGAAGACGCCGGGGGCCCGGAAGACGCGGTCGGTGAGGTTGCCGAGCGCGCCGCCGAGGAGCAGGCCGAGGGCGAGGGCCCAGGGCAGGCTGTAGAGCTTGCGCGCGATGCGGGCGATGACCACGATCACGCCGGCGGCGATCACGGTGAAGACCACCGTGAACGCCTCGCCCATGCCGAACGCGGCGCCGGGGTTGCGCAGTGCGTCCAGCTTCAGCCACTGGCCGAAGATCTCGATCGGCTCCCGGTGCTCCAGCTTGGCCACCACGATCATCTTGCTGACCAGGTCGAGCAGGTAGGCGACGACGGCCACGACGAACAGGGCGACGATCCGCCGCCGCCCCTTGCCGCCGGGTGCGGCCTCGCCCTCGGGTGCGGCGGCCTCCGGCTCCGCGGCGCCGCCGGAGGGGGCGCCGGACCCGTGGTCGCCCTGGGACTCGCCGCCCCCGGCGTCAGGAATGCCCGGCGTTTCGATGATGCGCTCCGCCTCTGCCACGTGAGTCCCTCGAGCTAGGTGCCGACTGACGACGAGAGTACGACACCGCCGCCGCGTCAGCCCCGCCGCTCCTGCTTCTGCTTGTCCTCGACGCAGAGGGTGGCGCGCGGGAAGGCCTGCATCCTGGCCTTGCCGATCGGCTTGCCGCAGATCTCGCAGAGCCCGTAGGTGCCGGCGTCGAGCCGGGCCAGCGCCCGGTCGGTCTGCTCCAGCATCTCCTGGGCGTTGGCGGCCAGGGAGAGCTCGTGCTCGCGCGTGATGTTCTTGGTGCCGGTGTCGGCCTCGTCGTCCCCGGCCCCGTCCCCGGAGTCGCGCATCAGTCCGGCCAGGGCCAGCCCGGACGCCTCCAGCTCGTTGCGCAGCCGTTCGGACTCGCCGGTGAGCTCCGCGCGGGCGAACTCGACCTCCTCCGGCGTCCAGGGGTCCTCGCCCGGCCGTACCGCGAGCTCGCCGGGGGCCGCGGCGCGGGCCGGGGGCACCGCCGTCGCGGTCGGGGAGGTGGCCGTGGTCCGGGCCGCGCTCTTCTTCACTGCCACCGTCTGGTCTCCTGTCTGCACGGCGGCACCGGCCGCCTCCGTGGCCGCGGGCGCGGCCTTCTTCGCGGCCGCGCGCTCGTCGCCGGCCGCTCCCTGCTTCGCCGCGGTCGTCGTCGCCGCGTCCCCGGCCGGTTCCCCGGCCGCCGTCTTCTCCGCCGGGGCCTTCTTCGCCGCCGCCTTCTTCACCGCCTTCTTCGCCGGGGCTTTCTCGGCCGGGGTCTTCTTCGCGGCCGCCTTCTTGGCCGTCCTCCTCGTGGCGGCCGTCTTCTTCGTGGCGGTCCTCTTCGCCGCGCCGTGCTCCGCCGGAGCCTCCCCGGACGCGTCCGGGGAGCCGGCCGCGGCGGTGGCACCCGCGTCGTGCGGGGACTCCGTCCCGGCGGACTCCGTTGTCCCTGCGGCGGTCTTCTTCGCCACCATGGCCGCGGCCCCTTCACATATTGTGATCTTGCACGCGCATCGTTCTGGGACGATAAGTCGACCCCGGGTCCGCGGCAACGGGGCACGCCGCCTCCGGACCCCTCCCCCGCCCGGTCGCGTCGCACCTGCCTGACGTTGTTCCCAGCTCCCCGCCCGGTAATCCGCCCCGCGCGCCCTCCCGCGCACGCCGGACGCCCCCTGGCCATTCGGGTCACCGCCGCGCCCCGCGGAAACGGGTCGGCCGGGCCCTGTCCGTCCCCGTACACTGGGCGCAGCGAGAGGCATCGACGGGACGAGTAGCGTCGTACGCAGCCCAGAGCGACCCGGGGACGGTGGGAGCCCGGGGGCGAGCGCGCCGTGAATATCACCCCTGAGCCGCCGGAAGAACGCTCCAGCCCGTGGGCCCCGCCCGCAGACGCGGAGCCAGTAGAACCGGCGTCGCACCCCAATGAGGGGGCCACGGGCACACGCCCGGGGCCAAGGAGGGTGGTACCGCGGGAGCCCAGTCGCTCTCGTCCCTCCGACGGAAGTGGAAGACGTCCGCCGGAGGAAGCCCGAACATGACATCGCCGCTGTACCGCCAGGTGCCCGCCCAGGTCGACCTGCCCGCGCTGGAGCACGCCGTGCTCGATTTCTGGCGCGAGGCCAAGGTCTTCGCCAAGAGCCTCGAACAGTCCGAGGGCCGCCCCGAGTGGGTCTTCTACGAGGGCCCGCCGACCGCCAACGGCATGCCCGGCGCCCACCACATCGAGGCCCGCGTCTTCAAGGACGTCTTCCCCCGCTTCCGCACCATGCAGGGCTACCACGTCGGCCGCAAGGCCGGCTGGGACTGCCATGGCCTGCCGGTCGAGCTGGCGGTCGAGAAGGAGCTGGGCTTCACCGGCAAGAAGGACATCGAGGCGTACGGCATCGCCGAGTTCAACGCCCGGTGCCGCGAGTCGGTGACCCGCCACACCGACGCCTTCGCCGAGCTGACGACCCGCATGGGCTACTGGGTCGACATGGACGACGCCTACCGCACCATGGACCCGGAGTACGTCGACTCCGTGTGGTGGTCGCTGAAGGAGATCTTCAACAAGGACCTGCTGGTCCAGGACCACCGCGTCGCCCCCTGGTGCCCCCGCTGCGGCACCGGTCTCTCCGACCACGAGCTGGCCCAGGGGTACGAGACGGTCGTCGATCCCTCGGTCTTCGTCCGCTTCCCGCTGACCTCCGGCCCGCTGGCCGGCCGGGCCTCGCTGCTGGTCTGGACGACGACCCCCTGGACCCTGGTCTCCAACACCGCCGTCGCGGCCCACCCGGACGTCGCCTACGTGGTCGCCACCAACGGCGAGGAACAGCTCGTCGTCGCCCGGCCGTTGCTGGAGAAGGCGCTCGGCGAGGGCTGGGAGCCGACCGGCGAGACCTTCACCGGCCGCGAGATGGAGCGCTGGAGTTACGAGCGCCCGTTCACCTTCATCGACTTCCCCGCCGAGGCGCACTACGTCGTCAACGCCGAGTACGTCACCACCGAGGACGGCACGGGTCTGGTCCACCAGTCCCCCGCGTTCGGCGCCGACGACCTCCTGGTCTGCAAGGCGTACGGCCTGCCCGTGGTCAACCCGGTCCGCCCGGACGGCACCTTCGAGGAGGACGTCCCGCTGGTCGGCGGCGTCTTCTTCAAGAAGGCCGACGAGGCGCTCACCGAGGACCTGGCCGCGCGCGGCAAGCTGTTCCGCCACGTCCCCTACGAGCACAGCTATCCGCACTGCTGGCGCTGCCACACCGCGCTGCTGTACTACGCGCAGCCGTCCTGGTACATCCGCACCACGGCGGTGAAGGACCGGCTGCTCCAGGAGAACGAGAAGACCAACTGGTTCCCGGACTCGGTCAAGAACGGCCGCTTCGGCGACTGGCTGAACAACAACGTCGACTGGGCGCTCTCCCGCAACCGCTACTGGGGCACCCCGCTGCCCATCTGGCGCTGCGAGGACGGCCACTTCACCTGCGTCGCGTCCCGCGCCGAGCTGACGGAGCTGACCGGCGCCGACCAGTCCGGCCTGGACCCGCACCGCCCGTTCATCGACGCGATCACGTTCACCTGCACCCACGAGAACTGCCAACTGGAGGCGTTCCGCGTCCCGGAGGTCATCGACGCCTGGTACGACTCGGGTTCGATGCCGTTCGCGCAGTGGGGCTACCCGTTCAAGAACAAGGAAATCTTCGAGTCGCGCTACCCGGCGCAGTTCATCTCGGAGGCCATCGACCAGACCCGCGGCTGGTTCTACACGCTGATGGCCGTCGGCACCCTGGTCTTCGACAAGTCCTCGTACGAGAACGTGGTCTGCCTCGGCCACATCCTCGCCGAGGACGGCCGGAAGATGTCCAAGCACCTGGGCAACATCCTCCAGCCGATCCCGCTGATGGACCAGCACGGGGCCGACGCGGTCCGCTGGTTCATGGCGGCCGGCGGTTCGCCGTGGGCGGCCCGGCGGGTCGGTCACGGCACGATCCAGGAGGTCGTCCGCAAGACGCTGCTGACCTACTGGAACACCGTCGCCTTCCAGGCCCTCTACGCCCGCACCTCCGGCTGGGCCCCGTCGGCCGCCGACCCGGCGCCCGCGGACCGCACGGTCCTGGACCGCTGGCTGCTCGGCGAACTGAACACGCTCGTCGACGGGATGACGCAGGCGCTCGACGGTTTCGACACCCAGCGGGCCGGCAAGCTGCTCTCCGCCTTCGTCGACGACCTGTCCAACTGGTACGTGCGCCGGTCCCGGCGCCGCTTCTGGCAGGGCGACGCGTCGGCGCTGCGGACGCTGCACGAGGTCATCGAGACGGTCACCCGGCTGATGGCCCCGCTGACCCCGTTCATCACCGAGCGGGTCTGGCAGGACCTGGTCGTCCCGGTCGACCCCGACGCCCCCGAGTCGGTCCACCTGTCGTCGTGGCCCGTCGCCGACCCGGCGGCCGTGGACCCGGAGCTGTCCTCGCGGATGGCCCTGGTGCGCCGCCTGGTGGAGCTGGGCCGCGCCACCCGTGCCGAGTCCGGCGTCAAGACCCGCCAGCCGCTCTCCCGCGCCCTGGTGGCCGCCTCCGGTTTCGAGGCGCTGCCGGCCGACCTCCGGGCGCAGATCACCGAGGAGCTCAACGTCTCCTCGCTGGCCTCGCTCTCCGAAGTGGGCGGTTCGCTGGTCGACACCACGGCCAAGGCCAACTTCCGCGCGCTGGGCAAGCGGTTCGGCAAGGGCGTCCAGGCGGTCGCCAAGGCCGTCGCCGAGGCCGACGCCGCCGCGCTCTCCCTCGCACTGCGCGAGGGCCGGGCGTCGGTGGAGGTGGACGGCGAGACGGTGACGCTCGCCCCGGACGAGGTCATCATCACCGAGACCCCGCGCGAGGGCTGGTCGGTGGCGTCCGACTCCGGCGCCACGGTCGCCCTCGACCTGGAGATCACCCCGGAGCTGCGCCGCGCGGGCCTGGCCCGTGACGCGATCCGCCTGATCCAGGAGGCCCGCAAGAACAGCGGCTTGGACGTGGCGGACCGGATCGCGGTCCGCTGGACGTCCGCCTCCCCGGCCACGGCCGAGGCACTCACCGAGCACGCGGCGCTCATCGCGGACGAGGTGCTGGCCCTGGACTACGCGCAGGGCGACGCGGACGAGAGCTACGGCTCCCCGTTCACGGACGAGCCGCTCGCCCTGACCTTCCGCCTCCGCAAGACCGTCTGACCCACCCCGTCCCACCCGCGGGCCCGCCCGGAACCCTCCGGCCGGGCCCGCGGCACATCCCGCCCGCCCGCCCGCTCCCGACCGCTCCCGCACCAACCCAGCCCCGCCGACGCTTGAGGCGCAGGGCCCCGCCCGGTCGCACCCGCCCGCTCCCGACCGCTCCCGCACCATTCCAGCCCCGCCGGCGCCTGAGGCGAACCCGCCCAGCCCCGTCGGCGCTTGAGGCGCGGGGCCGGGGCGGAGCCCCCGCACGGGCCCGGCCCACGGCAAAGGGCCGGGCCCCGGGGAAATCCCCAGGACCCGGCCCTTTGCCTGCCGACGGCTACGCGCTCAGGGAGCGCGCCCCGCTCAGTTGTCGTCCTCGTCGATCAGGAAGCCGCGCATCGGCGACGGCGCCTGCTGCATCGGCTGCGGCGCCTGCGGCCGCACCGGTGCCATCGGCTGCGTCATCGCGGGCGACATCTGCTGCTGCCCGCCGTAGGACGGACCCGCGCCCATGGACGGGTTGCCGCCCATCTGCTGACCACCGTGGTTGCCGGAGCCCATGCCGTGGCCCATGGCGCCCGCACCGGCCGGAGCCAGCGAAGGCGACGGCGGCAGCGAGGCGGCTGCCGGGGTGCGCGGCGGCGCCAGCGAGTCGTCGGCCTGGGTCTCCAGCTGACGCAGCTGGCTCTCCAGGTACGACTTCAGGCGGGTGCGGTACTCGCGCTCGAAGCCGCGCAGGTCCTCGACCTTGCGCTCCAGCGTCGCGCGGGCCGACTCCAGCGAGCCCATCGCCACGCGGTGCTTCTCCTGCGCGTCCCGCTCCAGCGCGTCCGCCTTGGCGCGGGCGTCCCGCTCCAGGCCCTCGGCGCGGCTGCGCGCCTCGCCGACGATCTTGTTGGCCTCGGAACGGGCCTCCGCGATCGCCTGGTCGGCCGTCTGCTGCGCGAGCGAGAGGACACGGGCGGCGCTGTCGCCGCCGGGGCCCTGCTGCTGCGGCGGCTGCATCTGCTGCTGCTGCATCTGCTGCATCTGCTGCTGTTGCTGCATCTGCTGCATCTGCTGCGGCGCGTGGCCGCCCATGGGGCCGCCCATCGGGCCACCCATGGGACCGCCCTGCATCGGGCCGGGACCCTGCGGGCCGGGACCGTGGCCACCCTGGGGGCCTTGGCCGCTGGGACCGGCGGGCAGCTGCGGCGGGCCCATCTGGGGGGCCTGCTGCTGCTGGACCGGCGGACCCGATATGGCGGCGGGGACGGGGGCCCCCGGCCGGTCCTGCTGCTCCGGCGGCTTGCGCATGCCCTGCTGCTGCTGGTTCTGCGCGGCCGCGCGCGTGGCGGCGGCGAGCTTCGCCCGCAGGTCCTCGTTCTCGCGGAGCAGCCGGGTCAGCTCCGACTCGACCTCGTCGAGGAAGGCATCGACCTCGTCCTCGTCATAGCCTTCTCGGAGGCGGACGGTCGTGAACTGCTTGTTCCGCACGTCCTCGGGGGTCAGCGGCATCTCTTCTTCACCTCTACGTAGTCGTCGGCAGTCGGCAAGACCGTATCGCTCACAACCTGATCACGATGCTGATCAGGATGTAGACGATGATCATCAGAACGAAGAAGGACAGGTCGAGTGCCACGCCCCCGAGACGCAGCGGCGGGATGAACCGCCGCAGAAGCTTGAGCGGTGGATCGGTGACCGTGTAGGTGGCCTCCAGGAAGACCACCATCGCCTTGCCTGGCTGCCATGAACGTGCGAACTGGAAGACATAGTCCATGACCAGCCGGAAGATCAGCACGATGAGGAAACACATCAGCGCGATATAGACCACATCGAGTGCGACGCCCATTGTCCGCGCTTCCCTCTCCCCTGGCTCTCGTAGCTCCGGCCTCGCGGCCGGCTCCGGCCCTTCGGCCGGTCGTTCCCGTTGTCGTGTCTCAGCTCTGGTTGAAGAATCCGCCCTCTGCGATGCGGGCCTTGTCCTCCGCCGTGACATCGACGTTAGCAGGCGACAACAGGAACACCTTCTGCGTCACTCGCTCAATGCTGCCATGAAGCCCGAAGACGAGTCCCGCGGCAAAGTCGACAAGTCGCTTCGCGTCCGTATCGTCCATCTCCGTGAGATTCATGATCACCGGAGTGCCCTCACGGAAGTGTTCCCCGATGGTACGGGCCTCGTTGTAGGTCCTGGGGTGCAGTGTGGTGATGCGGTACGGCTCCCGCTCGGAGACGACCTTGGGCATGATCACGGGTGCGTTCTTCTCCATGTGGGGACGTTCAGGTGTGATGGACGCCACGGGTGCGATCCGGGCGGGTCGCCCGCTGTCCGCCGGAAGCTGAACTGGCTCGCGCGGGGCGGGGGGTTGCACCACTCGTACCGGTTCGTCCCGTTCGCGTTCGCGCTCCACCTGATGCGGAGGCTGGTGCCGTCGCCGGTCGCGCTCGGGCTCCGGCTCGGGTTCGAATTCATCGTCGGGGTCGAACCCCGGACCGTCGTACCCATCGTCCTCCACGAGGCCGAGGTAGACCGCCATCTTGCGCATCGCGCCGGCCATGCTCCGAGTCCTCCGCTCTGTGGTGGATCGGCATTCGTCACCAAGTGCCAGCGATCCACGGTGGCCTGCCCGTTTTGAGCGGGAATGACCATATTTTGTACTGTGGTCCGACTTGCTTCGCGACGTTACCCGAGCCGGGGTCGGACTCCGAGTACCGCCGTACCGACGCGTACATGTGTCGCTCCGGCCGCCACCGCGTCCTCGAGGTCCGCACTCATCCCCGCGGAGACCATGTTCGCAGCAGGATGGTCGTCGCGCAGGCGGGATGAGATTTCCATCAGCCGGTCGAACGCGGCCCGTTGCCGTCCCGCGTAGGGCCCGGCGAGCGGCGCGACGGTCATCAGTCCGCCGAGCCGCAGTCCCGGCGCCGCCGCCACCGCGTCGGCGAGAGCGGCGACTTCCTCCGGGGCGACCCCGCCCCGCTCGCCGCGTCCGCCGCTCTCCGCGTCCAGCGCGACCTGGATCAGGCAGCCGAGTTCGCGGCCCTGGCGCTCCGCCGCCGCCGACAGCGCGGCGACCAGCTTCAAACGGTCGACCGACTGCACCATATCGGCATAACCGGTCACGGAACGGACCTTGTTGGTCTGCAACTGACCGACGAAGTGCCAGGTGAGCGACAGGTCCGCGCATTCCGCGGCCTTGGGGGCGGCGTCCTGGTCCCGGTTCTCCGCGACGTGGCGGACGCCGAGTCCGTGCAGGATTCGCACGTCGTTCGCGGGGTAGGTCTTCGTGACCACGATGAGGGTCACGTCGTCCCGCCCGCGTCCGGCCGCGGCGCAGGCGGAGGTCAGACGCTCCTCAACCCGTGCCAGGTTGTCGGCGAGTTGTTGCTTACGGTCCGTCATGCCCTATCCGTCCAGCCATGCATATCCGGCGAGCCGCCCCGTGGTGCGGTCGCGCCGGTAGGAGAAGTGGTCGCGCGATTCCCGCGTGCAGACGTCCGCGGCCCGCAGATCCCGCACGCCGAGTTCGGCGAGCTGCGCGTGGACCCCGCCGGTGACGTCCAGAGCCGGGGTGCCCCAGCTCGTCTCGGACCAGGCGGCGGGGACGGTCGCGGCGACCTCCGCCCGCATCGCGGCCGGGACTTCGTAGCACCGGCCGCAGACCGCCGGGCCGGTGCGCGCGACGATCCGGGCGGGTTCGGCCCCGAGGTCCCTCATCGCGGCGACCACCGAGGGCACCACCCCGGCCACCAGGCCGGGACGGCCCGCGTGGGCGGCGGCGACGACCCCGGCGGCCGGGTCGGCGAGCAGGACGGGCGTGCAGTCGGCGGTGAGCACCGCGAGCGCGAGGCCGCGGCGGGCGGTCACCACCGCGTCGACGGCCGGGACCGCCTCGCCGTCGGTCCACGGACCCTCGACGACGGCGACGTCGCGCCCGTGCACTTGGTTCATCCAGACGACATCGGCCGGGTCGAGGCCGAGCGAACCGGCCGCGCGGGCCCGGTTCGCCAGCACGGCGGCGGGGTCGTCTCCGACCGCGCCGCCGAGATTGAGCTCCTCGTACGGAGCGGCGCTCACTCCGCCCCACCGGTCGGTGAAGGCGAAGTTCGCGCCGCGCGTACGGGCCACCGCGAACCGCTCGGGGTCCGCGGGCACTGCCTGGTGCCGGTCTATCACTTCAAGAAGTCCGGAACGTCCAGCTCCTCGACCTGGCTGTCCTGGTAGGGACGGGCCGGCGGGACGTGCGGCGGGCTGACCGGCGGCAGGTTGTCGTTCGCCACCGGGGCGGGCTCGACCGGGGCCGGGGCCTCGTCGCGCGGGGGGACCGATCCCAGTCCGCCGCTCGGGCGGACCGGCTCGGCGGCCCTGGGGGGCTGCGGGGACTCCTCGCGCTTGGCGGAGTTGGCGCCGAGCACGTTCTCCCGGCGGGCCGGCGGCTGGCCGCCGTCGAAGCCCGCGGCGATCACGGTGACCCGGACCTCGTCGCCGAGCGCGTCGTCGATGACCGCGCCGAAGATGATGTTCGCCTCGGGGTGCGCCGCCTCGCTCACCAGCTGGGCGGCCTCGTTGATCTCGAAGAGACCGAGGTCGCTGCCGCCGGAGATGGAGAGCAGGACACCGCGGGCGCCGTCGATGGACGCCTCCAGGAGCGGCGAGGAGATCGCCATCTCCGCGGCGGCCACCGCGCGGTCGTCGCCGCGGGCGGAGCCGATGCCCATGAGCGCCGATCCGGCCTCGGACATGACCGACTTGACGTCGGCGAAGTCGAGGTTGATCAGGCCGGGGGTGGTGATGAGGTCGGTGATCCCCTGGACGCCGGAGAGCAGGACCTGGTCCGCCGACTTGAAGGCGTCCAGGACGCTGACCTGACGGTCCGAGATGGACAGCAGGCGGTCGTTGGGGATGACGATGAGGGTGTCGACCTCTTCGCGGAGTTCGGCGATGCCGTCCTCCGCCTGGTTCGCGCGTCGCCGGCCCTCGAAGGTGAACGGGCGGGTGACCACGCCGATCGTCAGGGCGCCCAGCGAGCGGGCGATGTTGGCGACGACGGGCGCGCCGCCGGTGCCGGTGCCGCCGCCCTCTCCTGCGGTGACGAAGACCATGTCGGCCCCCTTGAGGACCTCCTCGATCTCCTCACGGTGGTCCTCTGCCGCCTTGCGACCGACTGCCGGGTTGGCCCCGGCGCCGAGGCCGCGGGTCAGTTCGCGGCCGACGTCGAGCTTGACGTCGGCGTCGCTCATCAACAGGGCTTGCGCGTCCGTGTTGATGGCGATGAACTCGACGCCCTTGAGACCGACCTCGATCATTCGGTTGATGGCATTGACACCACCGCCGCCGACACCGATGACCTTGATGACTGCGAGGTAGTTCTGCGGTGCTGCCACGTCGAAGGCCTCTCGCCTCGAGTTACGTGTCGTCGCTCGCCGGGTATACCGGGGCGACGACTGATGTCGATGGGGACGGTCCGAACGCCGACCCAAACCCTAACGCTCAAGTTTAGGGTTACCAGTGTGTCCGCTACTTGGACTTCTTGGACTCTTCCGAACAGGACACTAAGTCGACAAGTGGCGCACGTTCAACGAACACGCCGAACCTCCCGTTTTTCTTTTCACCCTATGTGATCACCCGTAGCGCTGACCAACCAGGGTGCTGGCCAGGCAACATACGCGTCAACTCTCCGACACCGCGGGCGCGGTGGGTGCACTCACGTCGAAGTGTCCGGCTTTGGGAGCCGCTTTCATGAGAGCGGTGAGGACTTTCGCCTTCTCCGCACCCTGTTCACCGCTTCCCCACACCACGTCGCGCCCGTCGGCCAGCTCCAGCGAGATCGCGTCGTACGAGGAGACCCGCACCTTCACGGTCTTCCCCGCGACCCTGTCCGGCAGGTCGCCGGCCACCCGGACCGCCTCGCGCAACAGACCGTCACCGCCGAACCGTCGCAGACTCGCGGACGGTTCGGGCTCCAGTTCCAGCAGCGGGACTCCCGCGGGGGCGGCGGACACCGTGGCGAAACGGACACCTTCTCCGTCCACTTCGACGAACTTTCCGCCCTTTTCCACCAGCAGGACCGGCTTTCGCTCGATCACCTTAAGTCCGATGCTGTGCGGCCATGACCGAACGACATCCACCGTGTCGATACGAGACAACTTCTGGCGCAACCTTTTCTCCAGCGCGCCGGTGTCCACGGAGACCAGCGGGTCGCCCACCGGGACGGCCGCCGCCGCTTCGACCTCCTTCGCCGTCAGCACGTCCGTGCCGGAGACGGTGACGCGCTCCACCCGCAGCCAGGAGGAGCCGTAGAGCGCCCAGATCGCCCCGGCCGCGAGCAGGACGGCCGCGACGGCGGCCAGCAGCAGGGTCAGCCGGCGGTTGGGGCGCCGCCGCGCCGGACCGGCGTGCGGCGGGCGCGCGGGGGTGTCCGCCCGCTTGTCCGAGCCGGGCTGTGCGGTCGTCGGTCCGGCCACGCTCGCTCCTTCGCCGGACCCGGGGCTCCCGCCCCGGGTCCGCAGGGCCTCACGCCTGGCGGCGTGCGGCGATCGCCTCGTACACCATGCCGACGAGCAGGTCGTCGGCGTCGCGCCGGCCGAACTCCGCGGCAGCACGGGACATTTCGTACAACCGGTGCGGGTCGGACAGCACCGGAAGGACATTGCCCTGCACCCACTCGGGGGTGAGCGCCGCGTCGTCCACGAGCAGACCGCCTCCGGCGTTCACCACCGGCTGGGCGTTGAGCCGCTGTTCGCCGTTGCCGATCGGCAGCGGAACGTAGGCGGCGGGCAGCCCGACGGCGGAGAGTTCGGCCACGGTCATCGCGCCCGCGCGGCAGAGCATCATGTCGGCCGCGGCGTACGCGAGGTCCATCCGGTCCACGTACGGTACCGGGATGTAGGGGGGCATTCCCGGCATGTTGTCGATACGCGGCAATTCGTTCTTCGGACCGACCACATGGAGGATCTGGATCCCGGAGCGCTGGAGCAGCGGCGCGACGCGCTGGACGACCTCGTTGAGGTGCCGGGCGCCCTGCGAGCCGCCGGAGACCAGCAGCGTGGGCAGGTTGGGGTCGAGACCGAACGCGGCGCGCGCCTCGGGCCGGACGCGGGCCCGGTCCAGGGTGGCGATGGTGCGGCGCAGCGGGATGCCGATGTAGCGGGCGCCGCGCAGCTTGCTGTCCGGCGTGGAGACGGCGACGCCGTGCGCGTACCGCGAACCGATCTTGTTGGCGAGGCCCGGACGGGCGTTCGCCTCGTGGACCACGATCGGCACCCCGGCCCGCTTGGCGGCCAGGTAGCCGGGGAGCGCGACGTAGCCGCCGAAGCCGACGACGCAGTCCGCCTTGGTGCGTTCGAGGATCTGCTCGGCCGCCTTGATCGTGCCGCGCAGCCGCCCCGGTACGGTGATCAGCTCGGGGGTGGGCTTGCGCGGCAGCGGAACGGCGGGGATCAGCGCCAGTTCGTAGCCGCGCTCGGGCACGAGCCTGGTCTCCAGGCCGCGTTCGGTCCCGAGGGCGGTGATGCCCACGGTCGGGTCCTGCCTGCGCAGGGCGTCCGCGAGGGCCAGCGCGGGCTCGATGTGGCCGGCGGTCCCCCCGCCTGCGAGTACGACATGCACCGAAATTCACCGCTCTCCGGACGTACGCTTCGTGACGCGCCGTCTCATCGTCTTCCATCTCACCCCGGGCTTCCGCATGGCCAGGGCCGTCTTCGCGGCGGGATCCTCCCGCGCGAACGCGATCAGGAGCCCGACCGCGAACATGGCCGGCAGCAAGGCCGACCCTCCGTAGGAGAACAGCGGGAGCGGGACCCCGGCGATCGGCAGCAGACCGAGCACCGCACCGATGTTGATCACGGCCTGCGCCGTGATCCAGGTGGTCACGCCTCCCGCGGCGTACCTCACGAAGGGGTCCTCCGTGCGTCCGGCCACGCGGATACCCGCATAGCCTAGAGCCGCGAAGAGGGCGAGGACCGACAGCGTCCCCGCCAGACCCAGTTCCTCCCCGGTGATGGCGAAGATGAAGTCCGTGTGCGGTTCCGGGAGTTGCCCCCATTTTTCCACACTCGCCCCGAGCCCCGATCCGAACCAGCCACCGGAGGCGAGGGCGTAGATTCCGTGCGCGGCCTGCCAGCAGCCGCCCGAGGCGTCGGGTTCGCTCACACCCATGCAGGCCAGCCGCGACATGCGGTTGGGGTTGGTCTTGATCAGCAGGAAGCCGATGGCCCCGGCGAAGGCGAGGACGCCGGCGAAGAGCCGGGTGGGGGCGCCCGCGAGCCAGAGCAGGCCGAACAGGATCGCGGTGAGAATGATCGCAGTTCCCATGTCGCCGCCGAGCATGATCAGGCCGAGCAGCATGAACGCGACCGGGACCAGCGGCACCAGCATGTGCTTCCACTGGGTCAGCAGCCGCTTGTCCTGCTTGCGGGCCAGCAGGTCGGCGCCCCACAGGATCAGGGCCAGCTTGCCGAATTCGCTGGGCTGCAACTGGAACGGTCCGCCGAGGTAGAGCCAGTTCCGGTTGCCGTTGACCGACATCCCTATGCCGGGGACCTGGACCAGGATCATCAGGAAGACGGCGCCCAGCAGCAGCGGGTAGGCGAGCGCGCGATGCAGCTTGGCGGGCATCCGGGCGGCGATCAGCATCAGCACCCCGCCGATGACCGCGGCGAGGAACTGCTTGCGGAAGAACCAGGTGCTGGGCTTGTCGAGTTCCAGCGCCTTGATCATCGAGGCGGAGTAGACCATCACGAGGCCCAGCACCGTGATGAGGAGGCTGGAGCCCAGGATCACGTAGTAGGCCGTGAGCGGGCGGTCCCAGGCCCGGCGCGCCTGCTCGAAGAGCCGTCGCCCGCCCCTGCCGCCGGACCGTGCCGGGGTCCGGGACGGGCGGCCGGCCGGCGCGGCGCGGGGGACGGCACGCCCGGACCCGGCGGCGGCCCGGCCGCGGGGCGCCGTGCCGGGGGCGCGTCCGGCTCCGGCAGCGGCGAGCGGCCCGTCCGTCCTCACCGCGTCCGCGGGTGCGCGGCGCGTTCCGCGTACGGCGGGGCTCTCGTCGGCCGGCATTGTCGCTGTCCCCTCCACTGCTCGTACCGGGGCCGGGCGCCCGGCCCGGACGGGTGTCCCGGGGTCACCGGGACGCCGCGGCGCGGAGACCGGTCCCGTCAGGCGCCGTCGGCGCGTGCGCGGACCGCGTCCGCGAACGCCTCGCCCCGCTTGTTGTAGTTGGTGAACATGTCCATCGAGGCGCAGGCCGGTGCCAGCAGCACGGTGTCGCCGGGCCGGGCGAGCCGCGCGGCCTCGGCGACCGCCTCGGACATCGCCCCAGTGTCGGTCCGTGCGAGCTCGACCACCGGTACCTCGGGGGCGTGTCGCGCGAGGGCTTCCCGGATGAGGGCCCGGTCGCGGCCCATCAGGACCGCGCCCCGCAGCCGCTTCGCCGCGCCGGATGCGAGGTCGTCGAAGGCGGCGCCCTTGGCGAGGCCGCCGGCGATCCAGACGATCGGGTCGTAGGCGGCCAGGGAGGCTTCGGCGGCGTGGGTGTTGGTGGCCTTGGAGTCGTCGACGTACGCGACCCCGTCGACGTCCGCCACGTGTTCGATGCGGTGGGCGTCCGGGCGGAAGGCGCGGAGCCCGTCGCGGACCGCGGCCGGCTTGACGCCGTAGGCGCGGGCCAGCGCCGCGGCGGCCAGCGCGTTGGCGATGTTGTGCGGGGCGGGCGGCCGGACGTCGGAGACCTCGGCCAGTTCCTGGGCCTGCTTGTGCCGGTCGGCGACGAAGGCCCGGTCGACCAGGATGCCGTCGACCACGCCGAGCTGGGAGGGGGCGGGGGCGGCCAGGGTGAAGCCGATGGCCCGGCATCCCTCCTCGACGTCGGCCTCGCGCACCAGGTGTTCGGTGGCCGGGTCGGCGGCGTTGTAGACGCAGGCCACCGCGTTGCCCTCGTAGATCCGTCCCTTGTCGGCGGCGTACGCCTCCATGGAGCCGTGCCAGTCGAGGTGGTCGGGGGCCAGGTTGAGCACTGCCGCCGAGTGGGCGCGCAGCGAAGGCGCCCAGTGCAGCTGGTAGCTGGAGAGCTCCACGGCGAGGACGTCGTACGTCTCCTCGCCGAGGACCGCGTCCAGCAGCGAGACGCCGATGTTGCCGACGGCGGCGGTGCGCAGGCCGGCCGCCTCCAGGATGGAGGCGAGCATCCGCACGGTGGTGGTCTTGCCGTTGGTGCCGGTGACCGCGAGCCAGGGTGCGGGCTCGCGGCCGTCGGCCCCCCGCAGCCGCCAGGCGAGTTCGACGTCGCCCCAGACGGGGACGCCCGCCTCGGCGGCGGCGAGGAACAGCGGCTTGCCGGGCTTCCAGCCGGGTGCGGTGACGACGAGTTCCGTGGACGGCGGCAGGGTGTCGCCGTCGCCGAGGCGGACGGTGACGCCGTCGGCCTCCAGGGCGGCGGCCTGCTCGCGGGAGCGCGCGTCGTCGCCGTCGGCGACGACGGTGACGCGGGCCCCCAGGCCGCGCAGGGCGCGGGCGGCGGGGATTCCGCTGACTCCGAGCCCGGCGACCGTGACGTGCTTGCCCTGCCAGTCCGCGTTGCTCACTTCTTTGCTGCCCATCCTGCGTAGAAGAGGCCCAGTCCGACGATGACGCACATGCCCTGGATGATCCAGAACCGGACCACCACGAGGACTTCGGACCAGCCCTTGAGTTCGAAGTGGTGCTGGAGGGGCGCCATCCGGAAGACCCGCTTGCCGGTCATCTTGAACGAACCGACCTGGATGACCACGGACATGGTGATCATCACGAACAGGCCGCCGAGGACGGCCATCAGGAACTCGGTGCGGGAGCAGATCGCGAGACCCGCGAGGGCGCCGCCGAGCGCGAGCGAACCGGTGTCGCCCATGAAGATCTTGGCGGGCGAGGTGTTCCACCACAGGAAGCCGAAGCAGGAGCCCATGAGCGCGGAGGCGACCACCGCGAGATCGAGCGGGTCCCTCACCTCGAAGCAGGCGCTGGGGTTGGTGAGTCCGGCCGCGTTGGCGCAGGACTCCTGGAACTGCCACAGCCCGATGAAGGTGTACGCGCCGAAGACCATCACCGACGCCCCGGTCGCCAGGCCGTCCAGACCGTCCGTCAGGTTCACGCCGTTGGACATCGCCAGGATCATGAACAGCGCCCAGACGACGAACAGGACCGGGCCGATCGACCAGCCGAAGTCCTCGACGAACGAGAGCTTGGTGGAGGCCGGGGTGTTGCCGCGGGCGTCGGCGAACTGGAGCGAGAGCACCGCGAAGGCGATGCCCACGATCAGCTGGCCGGCCATCTTCGCCTTCGCCCGCAGGCCGAGCGAACGCTGCTTGACGATCTTGATGTAGTCGTCGAGGAAGCCGACGAGGCCCATCCCGGTCATCAGGAAGAGGACGAGAACGCCGGAGAAGCGCATGTCCTCGCCCGTGATGACCTTCGCCAGGACGTACGCGAGGATCGTCGCCAGGATGAAGGCGATGCCGCCCATCGTGGGCGTGCCCTTCTTGCTCCCGTGGGTGCGCGGCCCGTCGTCCCGGATGAACTGCCCGTAGCCCTTGCGGGCCAGGAGCTTGATCAGCAGCGGGGTACCGACCAGGGTCAGGAAGAGCCCTATGGCCCCCGCGAAGAGGATCTGCCTCATCGGCCGGTGACCTCGCCCTCGGTCGAGTTCTCCAGCAGTGCCTGGGCGACCTTCTCCAGGCCGACCGACCGGGACGCCTTCACCAGTACGACGTCTCCCGGGCGCAGTTCACTGCGCAACAGGTCGACGGCCGCCTCCGCGTCGGACACGTGCACCGACTCCTCACCCCACGAACCCTCGTTGTAAGCGCCCAGACGCAGCCAGGAGGCTTCCAGTCCCCCGACAGCGACGAGCTTGCTGACGTTGAGCCGGACGGCGAGCCGTCCGACCGCGTCGTGCTCGGCGAGCGAGTCGTCCCCGAGCTCGGCCATCTGACCGAGCACCGCCCAGGTCCGCCTCTCCCGGCCCATGGCGGCGAGCGCGCGCAGTGCGGCTCGCATGGATTCGGGGTTCGCGTTGTAGGCGTCGTTGACGACCGTCACGCCGTCCGGTCGCTCGGTGACCTCCATGCGCCAGCGGGAGAGGGTGCCCGCCTCGGAGAGCGCTTCGGCGATCTCACCCACGGACAGGCCCAACTCATGGGCGACGGCGGCCGCGGCGAGCGCGTTCGACACGTGGTGCTCACCGTACAGGCGCATCGTCACCTCGCTGCACCCGGTGGGTGTGTGGAGGCGGAATGCGGGGTGTCCGTCGGCCGTGAGCCGTACGTTCTCTCCCCGTACGTCCGCTTCCGGGGCTTCCCCGAAGTGGACGACGCGGGCCTTGGTGCGCGAGGCCATCGCGCGCACGAGCGGATCGTCGATGTTGAGGACGGCGACCCCGTCCTCGGGCAGCGATTCGACCATCTCGCCCTTGGCGAGGGCGATCCGGTCCCGGCCGCCGAACTCGCCGATGTGGGCGGTGCCGACGTTGAGGACCAGGCCGATACGGGGCGGGACGAGTCCGGTGAGGTAGCGGATGTCGCCGACGTACCGGGCGCCCATCTCCAGGACCAGGTGCTCGGTCTCGGAGGTGGCGCGCAGGGCGGTGAGGGGCAGGCCGATCTCGTTGTTGAGGTTGCCGAGCGGGTAGACGGTCGGGCCCTTGCGCTCCAGCAGCTGGGCGATGAGGTCCTTGGTGGAGGTCTTGCCGGCGGAGCCCGTGAGGGCGACGACGGTGGCGCCGAGGCGCTCGACCACGGTCCGGGCGAGGGCCCCGAGGGCGCCGACGACGTCGTCCACGACGATCGCGGGCACGCCGACGGGACGGGTGGCGAGCACCGCCGCCGCTCCGGCCTCCACCGCGCCGCGCGCGAACTCGTGGCCGTCGACGCGTTCACCGGCGAACGCGGCGAACAGGCTGCCGCGCTCCACCTTCCGCGAGTCGATGACGACCGGGCCGTCCACGACGGCCGCCGGATCCGGTATGTCGTGCGGCTGCCCGCCGACGATGTGGGCGATCTCGGCGAGGGAAAGGGCGATCACTTGGTCATCCCTGACTGTTGTTCTCGGAACTGGGGGCGGCGGCGGGGGCGTTCGCGCCCGCCAGGCGCCGCAGGACGGCCGCGCGCAGGACCTCGCGGTCGTCGAACGGGCGTACCACCCCGTGGACGTCCTGGCCCTGCTCGTGGCCCTTTCCGGCGACCAGCACGGTGTCGCCGGGCTCGGCACGGGCGACGGCGGCCTCGATGGCCGCGCCGCGGTCGGCCTCGACCAGCACGTCGCCCCGCTCGTGCACGGGCACTTCGGCGGCGCCGGAGAGCATCGCCGCGAGGATCCTCAGCGGGTCCTCGGAGCGGGGGTTGTCGGAGGTGAGCACCGCGGTGTCGGCGAGCCGGGCGGCGGCCGCGCCCATCGGCCCGCGCTTGGTGGTGTCGCGGTCCCCGCCGCAGCCGAGCACGACGTGCACCCTGCCCTCGGTGACCTTGCGCAGCGAGCGCAGCACCGACTCGACGGCGTCGGTCTTGTGGGCGTAGTCCACGACGGCGAGGTACGGCTGCCCGGCGTCCACCCGCTCCAGCCGGCCGGGGACCCCGGGGACGGCGGCGACGCCGTCGGCGGCGGTCTGCGGGTCCACTCCGGCGACGGCCAGGGTGACGATGGCGGCGAGGCTGTTGGCGACGTTGAAGGGGCCCGGCAGCGGGGCGCGGGCGGCGATCTTCTCGCCCTTCGGGCCGACCACGGTGAAGGTGCTGTCGCGCGGGCCGACCTCGACGTCCTCGGCGCGCCAGTCGGCGTCCGGGTGGCCCTCGGCGGAGAAGGTCGTCACCGGCACGCCCGCCTCGGTCACGAGCCGGCGGCCGTACTCGTCGTCGAAGTTGACGACGCCGAGCCGGCTGCGCTCCGGGGTGAAGAGCCGCGCCTTGGCCTGGAAGTAGTCCTCCATGCCGGAGTGGAACTCCATGTGCTCCGGGCTGAGGTTGTTGAAGACGGCGACGTCGAAGACGCAGCCGTCGACCCGGCCGAGCACCAGCGCGTGGCTGGAGACCTCCATGGCGACGGCCTCCACCTTCCGCTCCCGCATGACGGCGAAGAGGGCCTGGAGGTCGGTGGCCTCGGGGGTGGTGCGCTCGGACTTGATGCGCTCGTCGCCGATGCGCGTCTCGACCGTGCCGATGAGGCCGGTGGCGCGTCCGGCGCCGCGCAGTCCGCCTTCGACGAGGTAGGCGGTGGTGGTCTTGCCGGAGGTTCCGGTGATGCCGAGCTGGAGCAGGGCCTCGCCCGGGTGTCCGTAGATCTCGGCGGCCAGTTCGCCCATCCGGCCGCGGGGGTCGTCCACGACCAGGACCGGCAGACCGGTCGCGGCGGCGCGGTCGGCGCCCGTCGGGTCGGTGAGGACGGCCGCGGCGCCGAGGCCGGCGGCCTGGGCGACGAAGTCGGCGCCGTGCATCCGGGCGCCGGGCAGGGCCGCGTACACGTCGCCGGGGCGGACGGCCCGCGAGTCGTGGGTGATGCCGGTGACCTCGCCCGTGCCGGGCGGTTCGACGCCGAGCCGGGCGGCCAGTCCGGCGAGCGGGGTGGGCCGGAGGCGTTCCGGTCGGGGCGCTCCCGGGTACGTCACGGGCTCGTCCTTCCGGGTGGTTCGGGACTGATCAGCGTGGGGCACGGCGGTGAGCGTACCGGGACCACCGGGCCCGCCGCGAAGTGAGGGGCCGGGGTTTCGGAAGTTCTCGTTCCGGTTCCCGGGGTCGGGGGAGATGGTTGTCACGGAGAGTTCCCTAGGGCGGTACGGAAGGGTGTGGCGGGGCGGCCCGGGGTGTCCGGGGGCCGGGCGGGGACGGCGCGGGCGGGGCGCCGCGCCGCTCAGCCGCCCGGCCGGAAGGAGACCGGCAGCTTCGGCGGCTCGTCCCCGGTGGGCCGGGTCTGGAGGGTCTTCAGCGCGAACTCCATGACCTGCTTGTAGATCGGTCCGCAGATCTGGCCGCCGAAGTAGCTTCCCCGGGTGGGGTTCTGGATCGCGCAGTACACGGTGATCTCCGGGTCGTCGGCGGGCGCGAACCCGGC
The DNA here is from genome assembly GCF_947488945.1 of uncultured Streptomyces sp. GTDB lineage: Bacteria > Actinomycetota > Actinomycetes > Streptomycetales > Streptomycetaceae > Streptomyces. The sequence goes on along the minus strand of NZ_CANLBS010000004.1, from coordinate 414,213 downwards.
GAAGGACGCGGTGTACCCGTCGTAGACGCCGCTCACCGGGTCCACCCGGTTGGCGGTGCCGGTCTTGCCCGCCACCCGGTAGCCCGGGATGCGGGCCTTGGTGCCGGTGCCCTCCTCGTCGCCGACCACCGACTCCAGCATCTGCGCGAGCGTCCTGGCGGTCTTCTCGCTCACCACCCGGGTCTTCTTCGGCTCGGGCGCGGCGGTGAAGACGCCGTCGGCGTCCGTGGTGCCGCGGACGAGCGTCGGGGCGACCCGTACGCCGCCGTTGGCGATGGTGGAGTAGACGGAGGCCGCCTGCATCGCGTTGAGCGAGAGTCCCTGGCCGAACGGGATCGTGTACTGCTGCGAGGTGGACCAGTCCTTCGGCTGCGCGAGCAGGCCCTTGGACTCGCCCGGGTAGCCGAGGCCGGTGGTCGAGCCGAGGCCGAACTTGCGCAGGTAGGAGTAGAGGACCTGGTTGGCCTCGGCCTGCGTCCTGCCGAGCTGGCCGGTGGCGAGGATGGTGCCGATGTTGCTCGACTTGGCCAGGACGCCGTTGAGCGTGAGGTACCAGGTCGGGTGGTCGATGTCGTCCTTGAACAGGCGGTCGCCCCGGTGCAGCCGGTTGGGCACGGTGACGTGGGTGCCCGGGGTGGCGACGCCCTCCTCCAGCACGGCCGCCATGGACATCACCTTGGCCGTGGAGCCCGGCTCGTAGACGTCCTGGAGGGCGGCGTTGCCGAGCGAGGTGGCGTCGGCGGCCGCGAGGTCGTTGGGGTCGTAGCCCGGGGAGTTGGCCATGGCCAGCACCTCGCCCGTCCTCGTGTTCTGCACGATGACATAGCCCCGGTCCGCCTTGGACTTCGCGACCTGGTCGCTGATGGCCCGCTGGGCGGCCCACTGGATGTCGCGGTCGATGGTGAGCTCCATGTCGGTGCCCTCGACCGCCGGGGTCTCCTGCTTGCCCGCGGTGGGCACCAGCCGGCCGCCGGCCTGGGCGTAGCGGACCGTGCCGTCCTCGCCGGACAGCTCCTCGTCCAGGGACGACTCCAGCCCGCCGCCGCCCTTGCCGTCGGCGTTGACGAATCCCAGTATCCCGGCGGCCAGATCCCCGTTGGGATACACCCGCTTGGTCGTGGGCTCCTGGAGGACGCCCGCCAGCACGTTGGCGCCGGGACCGCCGGCGGCGGCGTCCTCGGACGCCTTCTCGGCGAAGACCGCCTTGAGGTCCTTGATCTGCTTCCAGACCTGCGGGGTCTGCCGCCGGGCGAGCACGGTGTAGCGGCTCTTCGGGGTGGACAGCTTCTTCGCCAGCTCGTCCGCCTCCTTGCCCAGGATCGGCGCCAGCAGCGCCGCGGCCTGCTGCGGGGCGTCGGGCGCCTTGCTCTGTTCGGGGGTGAACATCTGCGGGTCGGCGGTGATGTCGTGGGCGTCCACGCTGGTGGCCAGCGCGATGCCGCTGCGGTCGGTGATCTCGCCGCGCTCGGCGGCCACCGTGTACTCCAGGTAGCGGTTCTGCTCGGCCTTCGCGGCGTACGCGCTCGCGTCGACCGCCTGCACCTGGAGCAGCCGGACCACGAAGGCGGTCATCACCAGGGTCAGGGCGAGGCTGACCAGCCGGAGCCGGGGCCGGGGGCTGCCCAGCCTGAGGGTGCGGGGCGGCCGGCGTCCGCCGGCCGGTGGGCGCCGGCCGGGCTCGGGCCGGGGGCGCCGCGCCGCGGGCCGGGGCCGGCCGGTACCGGAACGGGGGCGGGCGGGGCCGGGCACGCGGCGGCGCGGCGGTTCCTGGGGCGGCACTGCGTCACCTGCCGGGGCTCGTCGGGGACGGGACGGCCGTGCCGGACTGCACGGCCTCTGCTTCGGGCTCGGTCTCCGCCTCGGCCCCGGCGCCGGCCGGGGACGCGGTCGCGGGGGCGGCCGGCGCGGGACCGGACGGGGAGGCGGAGGGAACGGCGGCGGGCTCCGGCTCCTCGGTGGGCGTCGGGGCGGGCGTGGGCATCGGTTCGGCGGTCGCCTCGGCCGGCTCGCCGCGCACCGTGCCGTCGGGTTCCAGGAAGGCGGGGCTGCCGCCGGGCACCATGCCCAGTTCGCGGGCGCGCCGCTCCAGGGCGTCCGGCTGGGAGAGGTCGTCGACGTCGCGCTGGAGGGCCTGCTCCTCGTCGGTCAGCTCGGTGGTCTTCTTCTTGACCTCGCTGAGCTCGAACGACCCTTCGTTGAGCGCGGAGTTGAGCAGCAGCAGCGTGATCAGTCCGCCGCCGAGTAGCAGCACGACCAGCAGCACGAACGGGGTGCGGGCGGCGTTGCCGGGGCCCGACGGCATCAGCCGGGCGAGCCTGCCGGCCCGGCCCTTCAGCTCGGCGGCCGACCGGTTCACCGCACCGCCCCCGCGCCGCCGGTCACCGCTCGTCCTCGCGGACCCGCTCCGCGCCGCGCAGCCGGGCGGGGGCGGCCCGCCGGTTCTCGGCGATCTCCTCCTCCGTCGGCAGCTCCGCGCCGCGGGTGAGCAGCTTGAGGCGGGGCTGGTAGCGCTCGGGGACGACCGGCAGGCCGGGCGGCGCGGTGTTGGCGGCGCCGGCCGCGAAGACCTGCTTGACCAGCCGGTCCTCCAGCGACTGGTAGGACAGCACGGCGATCCGCCCGCCGACGGCGAGCGCCGCCACCGCGGCCGGGATCGCCCGCTCCAGCACGGTCAGCTCGCCGTTCACCTCGATGCGCAGCGCCTGGAAGGTGCGCTTGGCGGGGTTCCCGCCGGTGCGCTTGGCGGCCTGCGGGAGGGCGTCGCGGATCAGTTCGACCAGCCGGGCGCTGTTGGTGAAGGGTTCCTTCTCGCGGGCGCGCACCACGGCGGAGACGATCCGCTTCGCCTGCTTCTCCTCGCCGTAGGCGCGCAGGATGCGGACGAGTTCGCCCGGCGCGTAGGTGTTGAGGACCTCGGCGGCGCCGATGCCCGTCGTCTGGTCCATGCGCATGTCGAGCGGCGCGTCCTGGGCGTAGGCGAAACCGCGGTCGGCCTCGTCGAGCTGCATGGAGGAGACGCCGAGGTCGAACAGGATGCCCTGGACCTTGGGGACGGACAGCGTGGCGAGGACGTCGGGCAGCTCGTCGTAGACGGCGTGCACGAGGGTGGCCCGGTCGCCGTACGGGGCGAGGCGCTCGCCGGAGAGCCGCAGCGCCTCCTTGTCCCGGTCGAGCCCGATCAGCCGCACGGAGGGGAAGCGTGCGAGCAGGGCCTCGCTGTGGCCGCCGAGCCCGAGGGTGCAGTCGACGACCACCGGTGCGTCGGGGCCGTCGGCCTCCAGAGCCGGGGCCAACAGGTCCAGGCACCGGTGGAGCATCACCGGGACGTGTCGGGTCTGGCTCACAGCGCCCTCTCAGGCTCAGTCCCGCGGGCGGCACGTGCGGCCGGGTCCCCGCCCGCTCAGAAGGGGAGGTGGGCCGGCGCCGGGGAAGGGGCGTCGGCCGACCGTGAGCGGGAGAGGGCCGGGCCGCGCGTGGGCCGCACATCACGGGGGAAAAACGGAATATGCAGGTGCAGGCTCGGTCGGTAACTTCGCGTCACTTTAGTCCACCCTGCCATCCCGCCGTCCGACCGACGCCGATTCACCGGACCCCCTGGCGCGTCGTCCACCTGTCCGAGCACCGAAGCCCACTCGTACGGATGACAGATCATCCGCCTTGTGGATTACCTCACAACACCCCCGATGGACGACGCTCTCCGGTGTCCCGGCGACGCCCCGGGGGCCGGGTCGGGCTAACGTCATCCCCATGTCGACTTCCGCGCACCCCGCTCCCGAACCCGCCACCGCCACCGCGGCCCGTTCCGGCGGCACCGTCACCGACCGTCTGGTCGAGGCGAACGCCCGGTACGCCGAAGAGTTCAGCGACCCGGGCATGGACGCCCGCCCGGTTCTCCAGGTGGCCGTCGTCGCCTGCATGGACGCCCGCCTCGACCTGCACGACGCGCTCGGCCTGAACCTCGGCGACTGCCACACCATCCGCAACGCCGGCGGCGTGGTCACCGACGACGTGATCCGCTCGCTCACGATCAGCCAGCGGGCGCTCGGCACCCGCAGCGTGATACTGATCCACCACACCAACTGCGGCCTCGAATCGCTGACCGAGGGCTTCCGCCAGGAGCTGGAGGCCGAGGTCGGCCAGCGCCCGGTCTGGGCCGTCGAGGCGTACTCCGACGCCGACCAGGACGTGCGCCAGTCGATGCAGCGGGTGCGCACCTCGCCCTTCCTGCTGCACACCGACGACATCCGCGGCTTCGTCTTCGACGTGACCACCGGCCTGCTCCGCGAGATCCTGCCGGCCTCCTGACCCGCGGACTCCCCCGGTCCGCCCCGGTCGCCTCCGCGGCCTCCCGTACCCCGGTCCGTGCCTCCGCGACGCCCCAGCGAGGGCGACATCACGGCAACATCCGACATATCGCCCGGAGTTGCCCGGCTGCGAGTGACACGAAGCGGTAACGGCGACGAGAATGCGGAGGTGACACTCCCCGGGTCCTCCGGCGGAGTGTCCGTACACCGGGGTGGGCCGGGCCGTCGTGACGGCGCCGGCCCGTTTGCGAGGGGCCGAGGAGGGCCGGGGTGACGACCTATGACGATCGAGCGAGCCTCACGGATCTGACCACGACGGCGGAGCGGGTGCGCGCGTCGGTGGAGCAGGTGATCGAGGGCAAGCCGGAGGTCGTGCGGCTTTCGCTGACCGTGCTGCTGGCGGAGGGGCATCTGCTGATCGAGGACGTGCCGGGGGTCGGCAAGACCATGCTGGCCAAGGCGCTGGCCCGGTCCATCGACTGTTCGGTGCGGCGCATCCAGTTCACGCCGGACCTGCTGCCCTCCGACATCACCGGTGTGTCGATCTACGACCAGCAGCGGCACGAGTTCGAGTTCAAGCCCGGTGCGATCTTCGCCCAGGTGGTGATCGGCGACGAGATCAACCGCGCCTCGCCCAAGACCCAGTCGGCACTCCTGGAGTCGATGGAGGAGCGCCAGGTCACCGTCGACGGGCACAGCTACGAACTGCCCGACCCCTTCATGGTGGTGGCCACCCAGAACCCGGTGGAGATGGAGGGCACCTACCCGCTGCCCGAGGCCCAGCGCGACCGCTTCATGGCGCGGGTCTCCATCGGCTATCCCAGCCCGGAGGCCGAGCTGCGGATGCTCGGCACGCACGGCGCGCTCAACCCGCTGGACGACCTCCAGCCGGTCGCGCACGCCCACGACATCGTCAAGCTCATCGAGGCGGTCCGCTCGGTGCACGTCGCCGACGCCGTCCGCCGGTACGCGGTCGAGCTCGTCGGCGCCACCCGCGGCCACCCCGACCTCCGGCTCGGCGCGTCGCCCCGCGCCACCCTGCACCTGCTGCGGGCGGCGAAGGCGTCCGCAGCGCTCGCCGGACGCGACTACGCGCTGCCCGACGACGTCCAGGCGCTGACGGTGGCGGTGCTCGCGCACCGTCTGCTGCCGACCGCCCAGGCCCAGCTCAACCGCCGCACCGCCGAGCAGGTGGTGCTGGAGATCCTTCAGCGCGTCCCGGTGCCGACCTCGCCGGACGGGCCCGTGGTGCCGCAGCCCAACCGGTACGCGCGGCAGCAGCCCCGGGTCGGCGGACCGTACGACGCACGGCGGATCTGATGGCGGCCGGGGGGACGCCGGACGACGGCGGGCGGACGCCGCTGCGCACGGTCGTCGGCGGGCTGACCACCCGCGGCCGGTCGTTCCTGGCCGCCGGGGCGGCCGCCGCGGTCTGCGCGTACGTCCTCGGCCAGAGCGACCTGCTGCGGATCGGACTGCTGCTCGTCGCACTGCCGGTGATCTGCGTGGCGGTGCTGCACGGAACCCGCCACCGGGTGGTGGCCGACCGCAGGCTGACGCCCTCGCGGGTCCCGGCGGGCAGCGAGGCGCGGGTCCACCTGACCCTGAACAACGTCTCGCGGCTGCCCACCGGCCTGCTGATGCTCCAGGACCAGGTGCCGTACGTCCTCGGGCCCCGTCCCCGGTTCGTCCTGGACCGGGTGGCGCCGGGCGCCCGCCGCGAGGTGTCCTACCGGGTCCGCTCCGACCTGCGGGGCCGGTACCCGCTCGGCCCGCTGGAGCTGCGGCTCGGCGATCCCTTCGGGATGTGCGAGACGGTCCGCTCCTTCAGCGGCCGGGACACCCTGGTGGTGATCCCCCGGACCGAACCGCTGCCGCCGCTGCGGCTGGCGGGCGAGGCGTCCGGCTACGGCGAGGGGCGCCAGCGCTCGCTCGCCCTGGCCGGCGAGGACGACGTGCTGCCGCGCGGCTACCGCCACGGTGACGACCTGCGGCGCGTCCACTGGCGGTCCACCGCCCGCTACGGCGAGCTGATGGTGCGCCGCGAGGAACAGCCGCAGCGGGCCCGCTGCACGGTGCTGCTGGACACCCGCTTCGGCGCGTACCGGGGAGCGGGTCCGGACTCGGCGTTCGAGTGGGCGGTGTCGGGCGCGGCGTCCGCCCTGGTCCATCTGCTGGAACGGGGGTTCGCGGTGCGGCTGGTGACGGACGACGGGGAGTGCGTGCCGGGCGAGGGCTCGGACGGGTTCGCCGGTTCCACCCAGGAGTCCGCCCACTCCACCGGGCTGCTGCTGGACGCCCTGGCCACGGTCGAGCACTCCGACGGCACGGGCCTCGCCCCCGCCCACGACGTGCTGCGCGGCGGTGACGAGGGCCTGCTGCTCGCCTTCCTCGGCGATCTGGACGAGGAACAGCTCGCGGTGGCCGCCGCGATGCGCCGCCGCAGCGGCACCGCCGTCGCGTTCGTGCTGGACGGCGCCGCCTGGGCCCCGGACGCCCTCTCCCTCCTCACCCCCGCCCCCGCCCCCGCCGTGCCGTACGAGGACCGGCTGCGGCTGCTGCGGGAGGCCGGCTGGGCCGTGGTGCCGGTGGCGCCCGGAGCGGTCCTGGCCGAGCTCTGGCAGCAGGCCGGGCAGCCCGCCGGCCCGCCGCCCGCCCGGAGCGGCGGCGGCGCGTTCGAGGGGAGCCGGTCATGAGCGGCCGCGGCAGGCTGGCGCTGAGCGCCTGGGCCGCGACCCTGCTGGCGTCGGGCGCGCTGCTGCCCCTGGTCGAACCGGTCGGCTGGCTCGTGCAGGCGGCGCTGCTGCTGTCCGTGCAGAGCGCCGCCGGCGCGGCGACGCGCCGCCTCGGGTGGGCGCGCGCCCTGACCGTGGCGGTCCAGCTGCTGGTCACGCTGGTCGCGCTCGTCCTGGTGTTCGTCCGCGACCAGGCCCTGTTCGGGGCGGTTCCGGGCCCGCAGGCGCTGCGGGCGCTCGGGGAGCTGCTGACCACGGGCACCGAGGACGTCGGCCGGTACGCGATCCCGGCGCCCATGACGGACGGCATCCGGCTGCTGCTGGTCGGCGGGGTCCTGGTGATCGGGCTCGCGGTCGACGCGCTGGCGGTGACCTTCCGCAGCGCCGCACCGGCCGGACTGCCGCTGCTCGCCCTCTACTCGGTGGCCGCGGGGCTGTCCGACGGCGGGGCGAAGTGGCTGTGGTTCCTGCTGGCGGCCGCCGGCTACCTGCTGCTCCTGCTGGCCGAGAGCCGCGACCGGGTCACCCGGTGGGGCAGGGTCTTCGGCGGGTCCGGGGTTCCCGGCCGGACCCCGCCCGCCGAGGGCAGGACGGCACGGGTGCGGACGGGCCACCGGATCGGGGTGGTCGCCCTCGGCGTCGCCCTGGTCGTGCCGGCCGGTCTGCCCGCGCTCGACGGGGGCCTGCTGAGCGGACTCGGCAACGGCTCCGGCGGCGGCGGCGGTTCCGGCGGCGCCTCGGCGGTCAAGCCGCTGGTCGCGCTCCAGGACAACCTGAACCAGCCGGAGAACCGCGAGGTCCTGTCGTACAGCACCAACGCGGGCGACCCGCTGGGGTTCTATCTGCGCATCCTCTCCCTCGACCGGTTCACCGGCAGCGAGTGGCTGTCCTCGCGGGACGAGCCGGAGGACCTGCCGGACCGGTTCCCGCAGCCGGCCGGGCTGGGGCCGGACGTCGCGGTCACCGAGGTCACCGCGAACGTCTCGGCCTCGCGCAGCTACCGCCAGGAGTACCTCCCGATGCCCTACCCGGCCACCGAGGTCCGGGTCGACGGCCGGTGGCGGTACCAGGAGGAGACCGGGGTGGTCGTCGGGACCGACGGGCAGACGACCAGCGGCGCCCGCTACGAGGTGGGCAGTCTGCTGGTGGAACCGACCGCCGCGCAGCTCCGCGCGGCGCCCCCGCCGCCGGACGACCTGCGGCGGGCCTACACCCAGGTGCCCCGCTCGCTGCCCGAGGTGGTCGCACGGACCGCGCGGGACGTGACGCAGGGGGCGGCCGATCCGTACGAGCGGGCGGTGCGGCTCCAGGACTGGTTCGCGCACGACGGCGGCTTCACCTACGACACGACGGTGAACTCCGGCTCCGGCACGGCGGCCATCAGCCGGTTCCTCAAGGACAAGCAGGGCTTCTGCGTGCACTTCTCCTTCGCCATGGCGGCGATGGCCCGGACGCTGGGCATCCCCGCCCGGGTGGCGGTGGGCTTCACCCCCGGCGCCCTGCAGACCGACGGCACGGTGTCGGTCGGCCTGAAGGACGCGCACGCCTGGCCGGAGCTGTACTTCGAGGGCGTCGGCTGGACCCGTTTCGAGCCGACCCCCACCCGTGGCACCGTGCCGTCGTACACCGTGCCGGACGCGCCCTCCGGCCAGGAGGCGGCCCCCGCCGCCCCGAGCGCATCGGCCTCGGCGCTCCCCTCCGCCGCCCCCTCCGCGTCCGAGAGCTGCGCGGCCGCGCAGCGCAAGGAGAACGAGTGCGGCACGGCACGGGCGCCGGCTGCGGCGGGGCAGGGCGGTTCCGGCGCGCCGCCGGCCACCGTGGCGCTGACCGGGGCGGGGGTGGCGCTGCTGGTGCTGCTCCTGCTGGGGCCGGTGCTGTGGCGGACCCGGGTCCGCACCCGCAGACTGCACTCCTCCGAGGGCCGCGCGCCGTCGGACACGGTGGCCAGGACCCTGTCGGCGTGGCGGGAGATCACCGACACCGCGTGGGACCACGGCATCCCGCCCGCCGACGCGCTCACCCCGCGCAAGGCGGCGGCGCGCGTCGTCCGGCTGGGCGGCCTCGCCCCGGAACCGGCCGCCGCGCTGCACCGGGTGGCGGGAGCGGTGGAGCAGGCGCTGTACGCGGCGTCGCCCCGCCCGCCGTCCGGGCTGGCGCAGGACGCGGCGGCGGTACGGGCCGGGCTGCGGGAGCAGGCGTCCCGCGGGGCGCGTATCCGCGCGACGCTGCTACCGCGCTCGGCCGTCCGGGTGGTGTGGGCACTGACGGAGCGCCGGGCGTCGGTCGTCCGGCGGCTCGCCGAGAAGGGGAGCCGGGTGGCGGACACCGTCCGGCCGCGCCGGCCCTTCCGCCGGGGTGCCTGACGTCCGCCTGACGTCCCGCCGGGGTGCCTGACCTGCCGGCGGGACGTCCGGCGGACACGGGTGAGGGGCGGTCGCACGGATGCGACCGCCCCTCACCCCTCACCCCTGGCCGTTCCTGCTCCCGAACGCCAGAAAACCCGCCCCCGGCGGCTACCGGGGGCGGGCGATGTTCATTGGCCCTGTTCGTCGCGGCGGCGCTGCCACCGTTGTTCGATACGGTTCATCATCGACCGGCGCTGCCGGGGCCGGCGGCTTCCACCGGAGCCGCCGTTGCCCGCCTGCGGTTGTTCGCCCGGCTTGGGTGCCTTGCGCCATCCGGTCACCGCGAGCACGGCACACCCGAGCATCACGAGGAACCCGACCACGCTGATCCAGATCTGCTGGGCGACCATTCCGGCCATGAGGAGCGCGATACCCACCAGGAAGCCAGCGACCGCCTGGTAGACCCGTCGTCGGGTGTACGTACGCAGCCCGCTTCCCTCGAGCGCTGTCGCGAACTTGGGATCTTCGGCGTACAGCGCTCGCTCCATCTGCTCGAGCATGCGCTGCTCGTGCTCCGAGAGCGGCACGGAGTCCTCCTCGTCGTCGGCCGCGGGGGCGACCGGGTGTGCGGCCCTTCCAGGATAGGCAGGGATTCGCCCCCGTGAAACCTGCCCACTAGCCCACTAGCCAGTCCGGACCGCCAAGTCGGCTCGGCTGCTGAGGCGTAGATTCCCCGACGTCCGATCCGTCATGCCGGATGGTGTCCCCCGATCATACGGGGCGAGGGGCCCGAACGGGGGCCCGAGTCGCTACTCCGTGTGCGGCTGCGCCGCTGATCAGCCGCGCTCCGGACGCCCGGCGTGCGCGCGGCCCGCCGGAGCGCGGCGGGATCAGCCGCGGCGCTCGCCGAGAACGTGCAGCTGGGTGGCGACGGAGTGGAAGGCCGGGAGCTCCGCCGCGGCCGTCTCCAGCTTCAGCAGCGCCTCCATGGCGCCGGGTTCGGTGTCCACCAGGACGCCGGGGACGAGATCGGCGAAGACCCGCACGCCGTGCACCGAGGTGACCTCCAGGCCGGCGTCCGCGACCAGGGCGGAGAGCTGCTCGCTGGTGAAGCGGCGGGGCACCGGGTCGCCGTCGCCCCAGCGGCCGGCCGGGTCGGTGAGCGCCTGCCGGGCCTCGGTGAAGTGGCCGGCCAGCGCACGGGCCAGCACGGCTCCGCCGGAGCCGGCGGCGAGCAGGGAGAGCGAGCCGGACTCGCGGAGCGCGGCGACGGCGTTGCGGACGCCCTCGGCCGGCTCGTCGACGTACTCCAGGACGCCGTGGCACAGGACGGCGTCGTAGCCGCCCCGGTCGACCACGTCGAAGAGGCCCAGGATGTCGCCCTGCACGCCGCGGACGCGGTCGGCGACGCCGGCCTCCTCGGCGCGCCGCTCCAGGGCGAAGAGGGCGTTGGGGCTGGGGTCGACGACGGTGACCCGGTGGCCGAGGCGGGCTGCGGGCACCGCGAAGTTGCCCGTGCCGCCGCCGGTGTCCAGGACGTCCAGGGCGTCCCGCCCGGCTTCCTCGGCCCGGCGGTCGAGCGCCTCCTTGAGCACCTCCCAGACCACGGCGGTACGGAGGGAGGCGCGGGGGCGCGGCTGGTCCGACACGGCAGATGACTCCTCGGCACGGGGGCCGCCGGGGACGGCGGAGCGTGAACAGTGCAGGTGGTACAGGCGCTCACCACCTTATTGCCTCGCGCCGCCGCCCCGGTCACCGCGCGTCCGGGCGCTCACCCCGGGGGCCCGGGACGCCCCGCCGGGGGCCGTCCGGCCGGGGGACGCCCTCCGGGGCGGCGGCCGGCACCGGGTGCGGGAGGGTGGGGCTGAGCGCGAGCAGCCGTTCCACCAGCCGCAGGAACATCGCGGCGTCCCGCAGCAGGTCGTCGGCGTCCCGGCTGCCGGCGGCGCTGCGTATGCCGGCCTCGGCGCGGGCCCGGCGGTCGGCCCCGGCGGCGAACAGGGCGCACCACTCGGTCAGCTCGGGCGCGATCTCCGGCAGCACGTCCCAGGCGCTGCGGATGCGCTCCCGGTGCCGCCGGGTCGCCTCCGGCCTGCCCCGGGCGGCGAGCACCGCGGCGGCCGCGCGCAGGGCGGCGAGGTGGGCGGTGGCGTACCGCTCGTGCGGGGCGGGCAGGACGGCGGCCTCGTCGAGGCCGGCGTGCGCCTTGGCGAGGAGGTCGAGTGCGGCGGGCGGCGCTCCGGCGCGGCGCAGCACGGGGTGGACGTCGTCCGGCGGACCGGCCGGAGAGGGGACAGGGCTGCCTGCGCGGCGCCGCGGAGCGGCTGCTGCGGACGAGCGGGCCATGACGAACCTCCTGTCGTCGTGTGACGGCTGCGTGGCCGTCTGTGTCCATGGTGACGGCCCCCACTGACAGTGCCCCGAAAAACCGGCATGACCTGCACCTTTGCCCCGGAGGCCGGTTCCGGCTAGTTTTTGCACTGACCAGTCAGTACAAAGAGATTCCGGGGGCGAGGACGATGGACGGCACCGACGGGGCGCCGGTGAGCGCCGAAGGGCTCGGGCTGCGCGGCCCGCGGGGGTGGGTCTTCCGGGGCGTCGGCTTCGACGCGGAGCCGGGGACGCTGATCGCGGTGGAGGGGCCGTCCGGCTCCGGCCGCAGCTGCCTGCTGCTCGCGCTCACCGGCCGCATGCGCACCACCGAGGGGCACGCCGAGGTCGGCGGCCACCGGCTGCCGGGGAAGCTCGCCGCGGTGCGGCGGATCAGCGCCCTCGGCCCGGTGCCCGGTGTCAGCGAACTCGACCCCGCACTCACCGTCGCCGAGCATCTGCGCGAACGCGCCCTGCTGCTGCGCCGGTTCGCCGGCCCGCCCCGCGCCCTGCTGCGCCCCCGCCGGGAGCGGGCCGCCGGCGCGCGGGCCCGGATCGACGCGGCGCTGGACGCCGCCGGGCTGGACACCGGCGCGCTGCCGAAGGCGGAACGCACCGCGGTGCGGGACCTGGAGCGGCTGGAGTCGCTGCGGCTGTCGGTGGCGCTCGCGCTGATCGGCCGCCCCCGGCTGCTCGCCGTCGACGACACCGACCTGGGGCTCTCCCCCACCGGCCGCGCCGAGGCGTGGGAGCTGCTGCGGTCGGTCGCCGCCACCGGCACCACCGTGCTGGCGGTGTGCACCGAGGCGCCCGACGACGCGCTGACCGTCCGTACCACCACCGTCCGCACCACCACCGCCCGGACCGCCGTGCCCGGCGCGGGCGACGCACAGGAAGGGGCGGAGCATGCGTTCGCCGAGACTGGCCGCGCTTGAGCTGAAGCGGTTCACCCGGGGCCGGTTGCCGCGCGCCGCGCTGGTCGCGCTGCTGCTGCTGCCGCTGCTGTACGGGGCGCTGTACCTGTGGTCGTTCTGGGACCCGTACGGCCGGCTGGACCGGATACCGGTGGCCCTGGTCAACGAGGACACCGGGACGCGGACGGACGGGAAGCGGGTGGCGGTCGGGGACGAACTCACCCGCAGGCTCCGCGACTCGGACACCTTCGACTGGCACGAGGTGGACGCCGCGGAGGCCGGGCGCGGCGTCGAGGACGGGACCTACTACCTCTCGCTGACGATGCCGGCCGACTTCAGCGCCCGGATAGCCTCCAGCGGCGGCGACTCCCCGGAGACCGGGGCGCTGCGGGTGCGGACCAACGACGCCAACAACTACATCGTCGGGCAGATCTCCCGCACGGTCTTCGCGGAGATCCGCAGCGCCGCCTCGACCCGCGCCTCCCGGAGCTTCCTGGACCGGATCTTCATCGACTTCTCCGGGCTGCACGACTCCACCGCGAAGGCCGCGAAGGGCGCCGACGAGGTGGAGAGCGGCGCCGCCCGCGCCGAGCGCGGCGCGAAGGACCTGGCCGCCGGGCTCAAGGAGAGCAAGGACGGCAGCAAGCGGCTGTCGGACGGCGTCGTCCGGCTCGGCCGGGGCGCGGCCGACCTCGCCTCCGGTTCCCGGCAGGTCGCCGACGGCACGAAGCTGCTCGCGGCGAAGGTCAACGGCGTGGCGAAGGACGTCCGCCCCTTCCTGAAGGACAACGGCGAGGCGATCGGCGACACCGCCCGGCTGGTCTCCGACTCCTCCCGCGCGGTGCGCGACCACCTGGACCTCCTGGTGACGGCGGCCCCCGCCGCAGCGACGGCGGCGCACACCGCCTCCGACGACCTCGCCGAGGTCTACCGGACCCGCTGCGAGGCGCAGCCGGTGCCCGACGCCACCGCCTGCCCGCCCCTGAAGAAGGCCGTCACGGCCGCCGCCGACACGGCTCGGGTGGCCGACGACGTGAACGCCCTGGTGGAGAACGAGGACGGCGACCTGACGAGGCTCCGGTCCCGGCTGACGGAGCTGGGCGAGCAGGCCGACGCGCTCGCCGCGCGCGCCCCGCACCTGGACACCGACCTGGAGTCGGCCGTCGCCAGGGTCAACGCCCTCGACTCCGGCGCCCAGCGGGTCGCGGCCGGCGCCGGGACGCTGCGCACGGGGCTCGGCACCGCCCGCACCGGGGCGTCGGACCTGGACACCGGCCTCGGGAAGCTCTCGTCCGGCGCGACGACGCTCGACCGGGGCCTGGTGAGGCTGACCGACGGCTCGGCCTCTCTCGCCGAGGGGCTGAACGACGGCGTCGGCAGGATCCCGGACTACGACGAGGCCGAACGCGACACCCGCACGGGCGTCATGTCCGATCCGGTGCGGCTCGCCTCCTCCTCGCTGCACGCCGCGCCGAACTACGGCACCGGCTTCGCCCCCTACTTCATCCCGCTCTCCCTCTGGGTCGGCGCGATGGTGGCGTACATGCTGATCCAGCCGCTCAACCGGCGGGCGCTCGCCGCGGGGGCCGCCGCCCGGCGGATCGCCGTCGCGGGCTGGCTGCCGGTGGCCGCGATCGGCCTGCTCCAGGTCGCCGCGCTGATGTCCGTACTCCACTGGGGGCTCGGGCTGGAGATGGCGCACCCGGTCGGGACGCTCGCCTTCCTGGCACTGGTCACCTGCTGCTTCGCCGCGATCGTGCAGTGGCTCAACGCCCGGTTCGGTGCGGCGGGACGGATTCTGGTGCTGGCGGCGCTGATGCTTCAGCTCACCTCGGCGGGCGGCACCTATCCGGTGCAGACCAGCCCCGGCTTCTTCGCCGCGATCCACCCGTTCCTGCCGATGAGCCACGTGGTGGACGCGCTGCGCCGGCTGATCACCGGGGGCGGGCTCGGACCGGTGTGGCAGGCCGTGCTGGTGCTGTCGGCGTTCACGGCCGGCGCGCTCGCGCTGACCGCCCTGTCCGCACGCCGCAAGCAGGTGTGGACGCCGGCGCGGTTCCACCCGGAACTCAGCCTGTGACCTCCGCCGGACCTGTGACAATCGGTGCCATGGAAAGCAGTGGCACCGCAAGCAGTGGCACCACCCGCCGGCAGGCGACCCGGCAGAAGCTCTACGAGGCCGCGGTCACCCTCATCGCCGAGAAGGGGTTCTCCGCCACCACGGTGGACGAGATCGCCGAGCGGGCGGGCGTCGCCAAGGGCACGGTCTACTACAACTTCAAGAGCAAGACCGAGCTGTTCGAGGAACTGCTGCGGCACGGCGTGGGCCTGCTCACCGCCTCGCTGCGCCGGGCCGCCGAGGAGACCGCCGCGCGCGGGGCGACCCGGGTGGAGGCCCTGGACGCGATGATCCGGGCGGGCCTCGTCTTCATCGACCGCTACCCGGCCTTCGCCCAGCTCTACGTGGCGGAGCTGTGGCGCACCAACCGCGCCTGGCAGGCCACCCTGCTGGTGCTGCGCCAGCAGCCGGTGGCGGTGGTCGAGGAGGTGCTGCGGGAGGCGGTGGCCGAAGGCGAGCTGAGCGGCGAGATCGACATCCCGCTCACCGCCGCCGCGCTGGTCGGGATGGTGCTGGTGGCGGCGCTGGACTGGAAGGCGTTCCAGCCGGAGCGTTCGCTGGACGAGGTGCACTCGGCGCTGTCCCTGCTGCTGCACGGCCGGGTCACCGGGCGCTGAGCCGGCGGCGGTCCGGCCGGGTCGGCGGACGCCGGACCGGCGACGGGTCCGGGCCGGGAGCGGAAGGAAACGCCGGTCCCGCGCGGTTCGAATCCCCCTCGAACCGGGCCGGACCGGCGTCCGTGCGCCTGCCGCAGGGCCGTCCCCCGTGACCCCGTGTCCCCCGTGGTCCGGACGCCCTTCGGCCGTGCACCGTCGCGGCGGGTGTGCGGCACCGCTCCGCAGCCCCGTGCCGGCGGTGCGGTGCCGCATCCCTTTCCGTGGTCCCCACTCTTCCGTGCCGCGGGGGCGCCGCCCATCCGCGCTCGTACTCATCGTGGTGTCTGGGTACGGATACTCAGCTCCGGGCGCGAGGGCCCGCCGGGGGTCCTCACGCCGTACGATCCCTTGCGTGTCCGTACTCCCCCTGGTCTTCACGAGCGGATGGGCGAGCGGGATCAACGCCTACGCGGTGGTCCTGCTGCTCGGCGTGTTCGGCGCGACCGGCGTCAGCGACGAGGTCCCGGCGTCCCTCCAGCGCACCGACGTGCTGGTGGTGGCCGGGGTGCTGTTCCTCGTCGAGGCGGTCGCCGACAAGGTGCCCTACCTGGACTCGTTCTGGGACGGCGTGCACACCGTCGTCCGGCCGGCGGCGGGGGCGGTGGTCGCGGCGCTGCTGGCGGGCGAGAGCGGTTCGCTCCCGGAGCTGGCGGCCGGGGCGGTCGGCGGCTCGACGGCCCTGATGAGCCATCTGGTCAAGGCGGGCACCAGGATGGCGGTGAACTCCTCCCCCGAGCCGTTCAGCAACGTCCTGCTCTCCACCGCGGAGGACCTGGGCGTGGCCGGGGTCGTCACCTTCGCCATGTTCCACCCCTGGGCCGCGGCGTCGGTCGCCGGCGTGCTGCTCGTCCTCGGCGTCGTCGTGGTGGTGCTGACGGCCTCCCGCATCCGGCGGTATCTGCGGCGCCGGGCCGAACGCCGCGAGGCCCGGCGCCGCACCGGCGACCGGTGGCCCTGACCCGGCGGAGGGCTGTCACGGCGGCCGCCGGGGCGCTCGGTAAAGTCACCGGCATGGCACGTATTGCGGTGATCGGCGCCGGGACGGGCGCGATGTCGGCGGCGGCCCGGCTGGCGGTGGCGGGGCACCGGGTGACGGTGTACGAACGGTCCGCGACGCACGGCGGTTCGCTCGGCCGCCACGAGCGGGACGGCTTCGTCTTCGACACGGGACCGGCACTGCTGCACCTGCCCGCCGTCCAGCGGGACCTGTTCGTGAAGACCGGCAAGGAGCCGCTGGAGAGTTGCGTCACGCTGACGCAGGTGGACCCGGCGAGCCACCACGTCTTCGCGGACGGCACCCGCGTCTCGCTGCCCAACGCCTCCCGGGCGGGCGTCGTCGCCGCGCTCGACGGGGCGCTCGGCGCCGGGGCCGGGGCCCGCTGGGGCGACTTCCTGGACCGGGCCCGGGACGCCTGGGACCGGTCGCGCCGGCCGCTGCTGGAGGAACCGCTGCGCGAGGACTGGGAGGTGCTCGGCCGCGACCCCTATCCGGCGGTCCGCACCCGCCGGCTGCTGCGCACCCGCAGCGCGTCGACCCTCGCGGAGATCGGCGCCTGGGAGCTGGCCGACCCCCGGCTCGCCGCACTGCTCGGCGCGCACGCCCTGGCCTACGGTCTCGACCCGCGCACCGCCCCCGCCTCCGCGGCCCTCCTGCCGTACATGGAGGAGACGTTCGGCACCTGGTACGTCACCGGCGGGATGCGGGCGCTGGCCGACGCGATCCACGCCCGGTGCGTGGCGCGCCGGGTGGAGTTCGTGTTCGGCGCCGAGGTGGTCGGAGTCCTGGAGAAGGACGGCCGGGCGGCGGGTGTGGAGCTGGCCGACGGCACGGTGGCCGAGGCGGACCACGTGGTGCTGGGGGCGTATCCCCGTGCCGGTCTGGTGCCCGGCCGGGAACTGTCGCCGGCCGGCCCGGCGGCGCGGCCGGATGACGCGGCGGCGGCGCCGGGCCGGTTCGTGGTGATGCTGTCGCTGCGCGGGGCGCGGGAGGCGGGGGCGCCGCACCGCACGGTGGTGCACACCCCGAAGGCGGCGGCCGAGCAGGAGGCGGTCTTCGGCGGCCGGGTCGCCGCGCGGCCCACGGTCGTGGTGCTGCGGCCCGACGACCCGTCGACCCGCCCCGACGAGGCGCACGAGGCGGTGACGCTGGTGGCGACGGTGGCCCCCCAGGGTCCGGTGGACTGGACCGACGCCGCGGTCCGCGACGGATTCGCGGACGCCATGGAGCGGGATGCCGAGACCGCCCTTCCGGGCCTGGGCGGGCGGGTGCTGCGCCGTGAGGTGCGCACCCCCGCGGACACCGAGGCGTCGACGGGCGCGGCCGGCGGTTCGGTGCCCGCGCCCGCGCTGGCCGGCGCGGGGGGCGCCGCGCTGCGTCCGGCCAACCGCACCGGGCTGCCGGGGCTCCACCGGGCTGGCGGGTGGGCGCACCCGGGCGGCGGTCCGGCGCACGCCGGCATGTCGGGCGCGCTGGTCGCCGGGCTGATCGTGGAGGGCGACGCCTTCCGGGGCTCGCGGTGACCGGCTGCCCGTGACGGCCTCCCGGTGACGGCCTCCCGGTGACCGGCTCACGGCACCCCGGCTCGCGGCACCCCCAGCTCGCCGGACCCCCGGAGAGGCGGCGCCTTCCGGTGACCCGCCGAGGACGGACGAGGGGCCGGTCCGGACACCGTCGCGGTGTCGGGGCCGGCCCCTCGCGGGTCCGCGGCGGCGGACCGCCGGGATCAGTAGCGGTACTGCCCGTCGTAGCCGGGGTCGTAGCCGTTGCCGTAGGGCGCGGGCTCCTCCTGCGGCGGCTGCGGGTACTGCTCCGCCTCACGCTGCTGCGGCACCCAGACCCCGCCGGGCGGGGTCTCCGAGCCGTAGGGGGTCTCGCCGTACTGCGGCGCCGCGTACGGGTCGGGGGCGTACTGGTGCTGGCCGCTCCAGCTGTCGTGTCCTGCGTAGGGGCCCTCGGACGGCCCGCCGCCGTGGCCTCCGTGGTAACCGTCGGAGTCCGGGTAGGCGGCGGCCGGGGTGCCGGGGCCGATGTACGGGTCGGAGTAGGAGGCGTAGCTCTGCTGGTCGCCGTAGCCGTAGGCGCCGCCGCCGTAGGAATCGGCCGGAACGGCGCCGCTCCGGTCCGCGTACGGGTCCTCGTAGCCGGCGTGGGCGGGCTGGTCCCGTCCGTCGCCGTAGCCGCCGTGGCCCGCCGAGTCGTACGGGGAGGCGTAGGGGCTGTCCCGGTAGACGCCGTACTGGCCGGTCTCGTCGGGCAGCGGCTCGGGTGCGTAGACGGAGACGGGCGGGCCGTCGGGACGCTCGGGGAACTCCGGGCCGGCCGGGCCGGCACCGGGGTCGGACACCTCCAGGTCGGAGACCTCCAGCGTCGGCTCCTGCCGGGCGGGGCCGTCGGGGCCGGTCGCGCGCCGCCTGCGGCTGGCTCCCGGATTGCCGCCGAGGGCCCAGCCGGTGGAGAAGCCCTTGCGGAACGACAGGGTGACGTAGGTCTGGCCGGCCGCGAAGGTGATCGCGCCGAGGGCGATCACCGGCACCGAGGGGATCAGCACGCCGAGCACCACGCACAGGAACCCGGCGAACGCCAGCAGCCGCCAGCGCAGTCGCGCCTTGTACTGCAACAGCACCTCGCCGAGCAGCCACAGCGCGACGATGCCGAAAGCGATGTACAGGACCGTCCAGCCCACGCCCCGCCCCCTTCTACGGCCACCGCCCCGATGGGTGGCGGGTACGGCCGGTCAGGACTGCTTGTGCAGTCCGAGGTTCTCGTAGATCTCCAGCGTCGCCGTCGAGTTGTTGAGCGTGATGAAGTGCAGTCCGGGAACACCCTCGGACAGCAGCTCCGCGCAGAACTCCGTTGCGAACTCGATACCGATGGAGCGTACAGCGGCGGGGTCGTCCTTGACGGCGAGGATGCGTTCTTTCAGTGAAGAAGGCACCGCCGCGTTGCTCAACTGCGGGAATCTTTCGAGCTGTTTGACGCTCGTGACCGGCATGATCTCCGGAATGATCGGCGTATCGCAACCCGCCGCGACGACCCGGTCACGCATCCGGAGGTAGTCCCGCGGTTCGAAGAACATCTGCGTGATGGCGTAGTCGGCGCCCGCGCGGCACTTGTCCACGAAGTGGCGGACGTCGGTCTCCCAGTCCGTGGACCGGGGGTGCATCTCGGGGAACGCCGCGACGCCGACGCAGAAGTCGCCGGACTCCTTGATGAGCCGCACCAGGTCGGCGGCGTACCGCACGCCCTGCGGGTGCTCGACCCACTCGGCCATGGGGTCGCCCGGCGGGTCTCCGCGCACCGCGAGGATGTTGCGGATACCGGCGTCGGCGTACTGGCCGATCATGTTGCGCAGTTCCGCGACCGAGTGGTTGACCGCGGTGAGGTGGGCGACCGGGGTGAGGGTGGAGTCGGCGGCGATGCGCTCGGTCGCCCGGACCGTGCCGGCCCGGGTGGAGCCTCCCGCCCCGTACGTCACGGAGACGAAGCTCGGACGGACCGCCTCGACCCGGCGGAGCGCGTTCCAGAGATTGCGCTCGCCCTTCTCGGTCTTGGGCGCCCAGAACTCGAAGGAGTACGAGGTCGCTCCGGAAGCGAGCACGTCACGCACGGTGCGCGCGTGATCCGTCCTGATGGAGGGGTTGCCGAGGGCCATAGGGGGAGATTAACCAGCGCGGAGCCCCCGGCCCAACCGAACCCATGTCGTTTGCCCGGATTGCGGTCATTCTTGTCCACGCCTCGGACAACCCGGCTCGTTACAGGACCTCGCGCGCCGGTCACCGCGGGTGACGGGCGCGGGTGACGGGCGCGGGTGACGGGTGGCGGAGGCGCACGGGAGACGACGGACGGGGGCGGGCTCTCAGCGCTCGCGCAGCCGCTTCGCCAGCGCGGCCGCGGCGGCCCCGGGATCGTCGGCCTCGGTGATCGCCCGTACGACGACGACGCGCCGCGCGCCGGCGTCCAGTACCTCGTCGAGGTTGCCCGCGTCGATGCCGCCGATGGCGAACCAGGGACGGGGCACGCCGAGCGAGGCGGCGTACCGCACGAGGCCGAGGCCGGGCGCGGCGCGGCCGGGCTTGGTCGGGGTCGGCCAGCAGGGTCCGGTGCAGAAGTAGTCGACGCCGGGCTGCGCCGCGGCGGCGTCCACCTCGGACTCGGAGTGGGTGGAGCGGCCCACCAGCACGTCGGGGCCGAGGATCGCGCGGGCGGAGGGCACCGGCAGGTCGCCCTGCCCCAGGTGCAGCACGTCCGCGCGGGCGGCGTGGGCCACGTCGGCCCGGTCGTTGACGGCGAGGAGCTTGCCGTGCCGGGCGCACGCCTCGGCGAAGACCGCGAGGTGTTCCAGTTCCTCGGCGGCCTCCATCCCCTTGTCACGGAGCTGGACGATGTCGACGCCGCCGGAGAGGACCGCGTCCAGGAACCCGGGCAGGTCGCCCTGGCGCCTGCGGGCGTCCGTGCAGAGGTAGAGCCGGGCGTCGGCGAGCTGCGAGCGCGGTGCGGGCATGGCGGTGTCCCCCCAGATCAGTGCGGGCGCGGGCCGTGGGGATCACGGTCCGCGCCCGCGGGCGTGCCGGACGGTGGATCAGACGGCGAGCGCCTGGGCGCGGCGCTTCACCTCCGTCCCGCGATTCTCGCTCAGCGCCTGCGCGGGGGTGCCGGGCAGGCTCGGGTCGGGGGTGAAGAGCCACTCCAGCATCTCCTCGTCGGAGTAGCCGTCGTCGCGCAGCAGCGTGAGGGTCCCCGAGAGGCCCTTCACCACCTTGTCGCCGTCGATGAAGGCCGCGGGCACCTGGAGCGCGCGGTTCTCGCCACGGCGTACGGCGATGAGCTGGCCGTCCTTGACCAGCTGCCGCACACGCGTCACCTCGACGTCGAGCATTTCCGCGATGTCGGGGAGGTGGAGCCAGGCAGGGACAAGTGCATCGGTCTTCGCGTCAATCTGGGTCACGAGGACAAGCGTGCCATCCGGGACCGACAGCCGGAAGCCGGGCCCGACCGAACGAGGTCCTCCGGACGGGCCCCGGGGCGGTCGCGTCCGGGCGGGCGGGCCGTCAGAGCGCGGCGGATTTCAGCGGGACGCCGGGGTCGGCGATCCGGCCGGCGTCCACGGCGGCCCCGGAGGCGATCAGCTTGCGGCCCTGCGCCACGTCGCGCGGTCTGCCGACCGCCAGGACCGCCGTCAGTGCGTCGTCGCGCAGCCAGCAGACGGACCAGGCCGCTCCGGCGGGGTCGCCGCGCCGGACGAGGGTGTCCGCCGTGGTGTGGTGGCCCGCGTACTGCACGAACCGGCCGAACTGCTCGGACCAGAAGTAGGGCACCGGGTCGTGCACCGCGGGGGCGTCGCCGGGGGCGGCGAGGATTCCGGCGGCGACCGTGCGCGGTCCCTGGAGGGCGTTGTCCCAGTGGTGGACGAGCAGGCGCGCGCCGAACCGGCCCGACGGGAAGGAGGCGCAGTCGCCGACCGCGTACACGTCCTCGCGGGTGGTGCGCAGGGAGGCGTCGGCGGTGACCGATCCGTCCGGGCCGAGGGCGACGCCGGAACCGGCCAGCCAGCCGGTGGCGGGCCGCGCGCCGATCCCGGCCACGACCGCCCCGGCGGGCAGGACGCGGCCGTCCTCCAGGACCACGGCGCCGGGCTCGGCGCGGGCGACCCGGGCGCCGGTGAGCAGCCGGACGCCGCTGTCCGCGTACCAGTCGGCCATCGGGGCGGTGACCTCGGCGGGCAGGACTCCGGCGAGCGGGCGCGCGGCGGCCTCCACCACGGTGACCTCGCAGCCGGCGGCGCGGGCCGCGGTGGCGAACTCCGCCCCGATCCAGCCGGCGCCGACGACCACCACCTCGCGTCGCTCGTCCAGCACCGGCCGCAGCCGGGCCGCGTCGTCGGCGGTGCGCAGCAGATGGACGCCGGGTACGCCCTCGGCGCCGGGCAGGGCGAGGGGTTCGGCGCCGGTGGCGATCACCGCGACGTCGTACGGGACGGGGCCGTCGGCGGTCTCCACCCGCCGCAGCTCCGGGTGGAGGCCGCTCACCGACAGGCCGAGGCGCAGGTCGATGTCGAGGGCGGCGAAGTCGATGTCGAACGCGGAGTGCTCCGCCTCGCCGAGCAGCACCGCCTTGGAGAGCGGCGGCCGGTCGTACGGCTGGTGCGGTTCGGCGCCGATCAGGGTCACCGGGCCGGTGAAGCCGGCCTCGCGCAGGGCGACGGCGGTCCGCACGCCCGCCATCCCGGCCCCGACGATCACGACCCTTCGTCCGGGTCCGTCCGCCGCCCGCCGCTCCGTCTGTCCGTTCACCCCTCCACCCTACGCACCTGACGCCCCGTCAGTCCGCGAGCTCCTCGACCACGCTCGTCCCGCTGCCCTCGCGGGACTCCCACGCCCAGCTCTCCTCCAGCCGCAGCCGCCCGTCGGGCAGCGGGACGACGGTGGAGCGGCAGTGTCCCGAGGAGGTGGTGCCGTCGGTGCGCAGCTGCACGTAGCGGAAGTCGAGCAGGTCCCCGGAGCGGGTGCCGACGAGGTGGCCGCGCTCGACGTCCCCGCCGCAGTACTCGGCCCAGATCCGGCCGTCCCGTTCGTGGTACGTGAAGCGGGTGCCCGTCCCGACCTGGCCGGGAGCCTGGTCGGCGACCGGGGCGAGGACGAGTCCGTCGAGCGAACGGGCCATGGTGACCACTCCCTTACGGGGCCGGCGCGGGCGGGTTTAGGGTGGCCACCGTAAGACACACGCGGGAGTCCGGACGCACCGGGCTGAGAGGGAGGCTGGCGGCCTCCGACCGTACGAACCTGCTCCGGGTCATGCCGGCGGAGGGAGGGGCTGAAGAGGCGTGCGCACCGAACGGAACGACAGCGGGCGGGCGGCCGGGCGGCCCGTGGCCGGGTACGACGTCCTGGTCGTCGGCGGCGGGATCATCGGGCTGGTGACCGCGTGGCGGGCCGCGCAGCGCGGGCTGCGCTGCGCGGTGGCCGACCCGGAACCGGGCGGCGGGGCCGCGCTGACGGCGGCCGGGATGCTGGCCGCGGTCACCGAACTCCACCACGGCGAGGAGACGCTGCTCGGGCTCAGCCTCGTCTCGGCCGCGCGCTACCCGGCGTTCGCCGCCGAGCTGGAGGAGGCGAGCGGCCGGGACATCGGCTTCCGCGCCTGCGGCACCCTGGCGGTGGCACTGGACTCCGACGACCGGGCCCAGTTGCGCGAGCAGCACGCCCTGCAGACGCGCGCCGGCCTGGACGCGCAGTGGCTGACCGGCCGCGAGTGCCGCCGGCTCGAACCGATGCTGGCGCCGGGCGTGCGCGGCGGGCTGCGGGTCGACGGCGACCACCAGGTGGACCCGCGGCGGCTGGTGGCCGCGCTGCTCGTCGCCTGCGAGCGGGCCGGGGTGGCCTTCCACCGGAGCCTCGCCGCGCGGCTGACCGTGACCGGGGGCCGGGCCGCCGGCACCGAGCAGGCGGACGGCTCCCGGATCGCGGCCGGACAGGTCGTGCTGGCGGGCGGCAGCCTCAGCGGCCGCCTGGCCGGTGTGCCGCCGGAGGTCGCGGTGCCGGTCCGCCCGGTCAAGGGCCAGGTGGTGCGGCTGACGGTGCCTCCCCGCAACGCGCCCTTCCTCAGCCGGACCGTGCGCGCGGTGGTGCGGGGCGGTGCGCTCTACCTGGTGCCGCGCGAGAACGGCGAGCTGGTCGTCGGCGCCACCAGCGAGGAGATGGGCTGGGACACCACGGTGACGGCGGGCGGGGTGTACGAACTGCTCCGCGACGCCCACGAACTGGTGCCGGGCATCACCGAACTCCCGCTCGTGGAGACCCGCGCCGGGCTGCGGCCCGCCTCGCCGGACCACGCCCCGCTGCTCGGCCCGACCGCGCTGCCCGGCCTCCACCTCGCCACCGGCCACCACCGCAACGGGGTGCTGCTCACCCCGGTCACCGGCGACGTCATGGCGCACGTGCTGACCACCGGGGACCTGCCCGAGGAGGCCCGGCCCTTCACCCCGGCCCGGTTCCCCGCGCCCCCTGCTCCCGCTCTCGCTCCCGCACTCCAGGAGACCCCCGCATGACCGACCCGTCCCACGCCCCGGCCGCCGCCCCGCCCGTGACCGTCTACGTGAACGGCGCCGGCCGCGCCGTCCCCGCGGCGACCACGCTGGAGACGCTGGTGGCGGAGCTGACCACCGCGCCCCGCGGGGTCGCCGCCGCCCTCAACGAGGACGTGGTGCCGCGCGGCCGGTGGGCCGCCACCCCCCTCGCCGAGGGCGACCGGGTCGAAGTGCTGACCGCCGTACAGGGAGGCTGACGATGCCGGACGGCCCCGACGACCTCTTCGCGCTGGGCGGCGAGACGTTCACCTCGCGGCTCGTCATGGGCACCGGCGGCGCGCCCTCGCTCGACGTGCTGGAACGGGCGCTGGCCGCCTCCGGGACCGAGCTGACGACCGTCGCGATGCGCCGCCTCGACCCGACCGTGCAGGGCTCGGTCCTCTCCGTGCTGGAGCGGCGCTCGATCCGGGTGCTGCCGAACACGGCCGGCTGCTACACCGCCGGCGAGGCGGTGCTGACCGCCCGGCTCGCCCGCGAGGCGCTCGGCACCGACTGGGTGAAGCTCGAGGTGGTGGCGGACGAGCGGACCCTGCTGCCGGACCCGGTCGAGCTGCTGGACGCGGCCGAGATCCTGGTGGACGACGGGTTCACCGTGCTGCCGTACACCAACGACGACCCGGTGCTGGCCCGGAAGCTGGAGGACGTGGGGTGCGCGGCGATCATGCCGCTGGGCTCGCCCATCGGCTCCGGCCTCGGCATCCGCAACCCGCACAACTTCCAGCTCATCGTGGAGCGCGCCGGGGTGCCGGTGATCCTCGACGCGGGCGCCGGGACCGCCTCGGACGCGGCGCTCGCCATGGAGCTGGGGTGCGCGGCGGTGATGCTGGCGTCGGCGGTGACGCGGGCGCGGGAGCCGGAGCTGATGGCGGCGGCGATGCGGCACGCGGTGGAGGCCGGCCGGCTGGCCCGCCGGGCGGGCCGCATCCCGCGCCGCCACTTCGCCGAGGCGTCCTCGCCCAGCGAGGGGCTGGCCCGTCTGGACCCGGAGCGGCCGGCGTTCTGACGCGCGCCCCGCGGCGCACTGTCACGGCCGCGCTGCGATACGGCACCGGGCCCGCTCGGGCCGTCGGGCGTGTCGGTGGCGGCTCGTAGACTCGTCGGGTGGACACGACCCTCCAGGACCCGCTCGTCGGACGGCTGCTCGACGGCCGCTACCGCGTCGAGGCGCGCATCGCCGTGGGCGGCATGGCCACGGTCTACCGGGCCGTGGACACCCGCCTCGACCGGGTGCTCGCCCTCAAGGTGATGCACCCGGCCCTCGCCGCGGACGCCGCCTTCGTCGAGCGGTTCATCCGCGAGGCCAAGTCGGTGGCCCGGCTCTCCCACCCGAACGTGGTGGCGGTCTTCGACCAGGGCGCCCAGGGCGCGTACGTCTATCTGGCGATGGAGTACGTCGCCGGCTGCACCCTGCGGGACGTGCTGCGGGAGCGCGGCGCGCTGCGGCCCCGGGCCGCCCTCGACATTTTGGAGCCGGTGCTGGCCGCGCTCGGCGCCGCGCACCTGGCCGGCTTCGTGCACCGGGACATGAAGCCGGAGAACGTCCTGATAGGGGACGACGGCCGGGTCAAGGTCGCCGACTTCGGCCTGGTGCGGGCGGTCGGGACCGCCACCGACACCACCGGCTCGCTGCTGGGGACCGTCTCCTACCTCGCCCCGGAGCAGATCGAGAACGGCAGCGTGGACCCCCGCGCCGACGTGTACGCCTGCGGCGTGATGCTGTACGAGATGCTGACCGGCGCCAAACCGCACACCGGGGAGAACGCCGCCCAGGTCATCTACCGCCACCTCCACCAGGACGTGCCCGCCCCGTCCGCCCTCGTCCCCGGTCTGCCGGTGGCGCTGGACTCCCTGGTGGCGGGGGCCACCGCGCGGGACGCGGAGCTGCGGCCCCGGGACGCGGTCGGCCTGCTGGCGCTGACCCGCGAGGCGCGCGCGGAGCTGACCGACGCGCAGCTGGACGCCGAACCGCCGCTGTCCCGCCCCGACACGAGCGGCAGGGCCGGGGACCGCACCAGCGTGCTGCCGCGCCCCCATGGTGACGGCGTCGGGACGACGCACCGCACCAGCCGGCTGGAGATGACCGCGCCGCCGTCCGGTCCCGGACCGGCCGCCGTGCGGCGGGGCGCGGCGTTCCGCGGTCCGCGCCGGGGCCTGTACTCGGTGGTGACCGCGCTGCTGCTGGTGCTGGGCGTCGGCACCGGCGTCTGGTACATCAACTCCGGCCAGTTCACCCATGTCCCGTCGTTGCTGGGGCAGACCCAGCGGGCGGCCGAGCAGCGGATCGAGGACGCGGGGCTCGGGCTGGAGGGGGTCGACCGGAAGTACAGCGACACCGTGGAGCGCGGCTCGGTGATGGACAGCGATCCGGCCTCCGGCGACCGCGTCCGCAAGAACGGCGCGGTCCGGCTGGTGGTCTCGCGCGGCCCGGAGATCGTGCGGGTCCCCGACGTGGGGGGCGTCACGCTCGCCGAGGCCCGCAAGGCGCTGAAGGAGGCGGGGCTGTCCCCCGGCATGGTGACCCGCGAGTTCAGCGAGGACATCGGCCGCGGCGAGGTGATCCGCACCGACCCGGAGGCGGGGACCGACCGGCATCCCGACTCGGCCGTGGCGCTGGTCGTGAGCAAGGGCGCTCCGGTGGACGTCCCGGACGTCACCGGGCTCTCCGCGGACGAGGCGACCGCCGCCCTGGAGTCCGAGGGGCTGAAGGCCCGGGTCCGCCCCGCCCGCGTCCACTCCGCCGAGCCGGCCGGGGCCGTCGCGAAGCAGTCGCCCGGTTCCGGGGCCGAGGCGGAGGAGGGCACCACGATCGAGCTGACGCTCTCCGAGGGGCCGCGCATGATCGAGGTGCCCGACGTGACCGGCAAGGACGTGGACGAGGCGCGCGCTCTGCTGGAGGACGCGGGCTTCGAGGTCGAGGTGGACCGTCCGTTCCTCTCGTTCACCGACACCGTCGCCGAGCAGTCCGTCGCGGCCGGCGAGCGCGCGGTGGAGGGTTCCACCCTCACCCTCACGACCAAGGGGCTGTGACCGCACCGTGAGCACCGCGCAGAAACGCAATCCGGTGGGCGGCCACGTCCCCGTGGCCGGCGGGCTGGCCAAGGTCGGCCTGTCCTACGCCCGGGAGTTGGCGGCCGAGGCGGTGCAGGTCTTCGTCGCCAACCCGCGCGGCTGGGCCACTCCGGCCGGCAACCCCGCCCAGGACGAGCTGTTCCGCTCGGAGTGCGCGGCCCGGTCCCTGCCCGCCTACGTCCACGCCCCCTACCTCATCAACTTCGGATCGCACACTCCGGCGACGGTGGAGAAGTCGGTGGAGTCGCTGCGCCACTCGCTGCGCCGGGCCCGTGCCATAGGCGCGCTCGGCGTGGTGGTGCACACGGGTTCGGCGACCGGCGGGCGCCCGCGCGAGGAGGCGCTGGCGCAGGTCCGCGCCCGTCTGCTGCCGCTCCTGGACGAGCTGACGCACGACGACGACCCGGATCTGCTGCTGGAGTCGACGGCCGGCCAGGGCTCCTCGCTCTGCTCCCGGACCTGGGACTTCGGCCCGTACTTCGAGGCGCTGGACTTCCACCCGAAGCTGGGCGTCTGCCTGGACACCTGCCACATGTACGCGGCCGGTCACGACCTGGCGGAGCCCGGGGGCGCCCACCGGACGCTGGACCTGCTGGTGGAGACCGTCGGCGAGGGGCGGCTGAAGCTGATCCACGCCAACGACTCCAAGGACGTCGCGGGCGCGCACAAGGACCGGCACGAGAACATCGGCGCGGGCCGCATCGGAGCCGGTCCGTTCGGTGACCTGTTCACGCACCCGGCGACGGCCGGGGTGCCGCTGATCATCGAGACGCCCGGCGGCACCGAGGGGCACGCGGCGGACGTGGCCCGGCTCAAGGAGCTGCGGGCGGCGGCGAAGGCGTAGCGGGCGGTCCCGCGTCGTACGCGCGGTGGCCGCGTACACATGACTGACAGACAGCCGTCACACGGGACCGGAATGCGCGGCGGCGCACCGCTGGTTTTTCCTGACATGACAACAGGAGTGGCACTCAACGCGGCCGATGCCGGCAACCAGGTCGACGCCTCCGTACGGCTCGCCCGCCAGGCGGCGGACGCCGGACTGCGGTCGGTCTGGTTCGGACAGACCTTCGGCGCGGACTCGCCCCAGCTCGCGGCGCTCGTCGGACGGGCGGTGCCCGGTCTGCACGTGGGGACCTCGGCGATCCCGGTCTTCGGTCGCCATCCCCTGCTGGTGTCCAGCCAGGCGCAGACCGCCCAGGCGGCCACGCACGGCCGGTACCACCTCGGACTGGCCCTCGGCACCAAGCTGCTGACCGAGGCGGGGTTCGGCATCCCCTACGAACGGCCCATCGCGCGCCTGCGTGAATTCCTCACCGCGCTCAGGGAGTTGACGCAGACCGGCTCGGCCGACTTCCACGGTGAACTGCTCACCGCGACGACTCCGGTCTCCGGGCGCGTGCCCGGCGCCGAGGGCGGCGTTCCGTTGCTCGTCGCCGCGATGGGCCCGCAGGCGCTGCGTGTCAGCGGTGAGCTGGCGGACGGGATCCTGCCGTACCTGGCCGGGCCGCGAGCACTGGAGGAGCACATCGTCCCGGCGGTCACCGCGGCGGCCGAGGCCGCGGGCCGGCCGGCGCCCCGGATCGTCGCCCTGGTGCACGGCGTGGTCACCGACGACGTCGGTCCCGTGCGGGAGAAGGCCGCCGAGCAGCTCGCGTTCTACGAGCAGTTCCCGTCCTACGCCCGCGTCATCGGGCTGTCCGGCGGCCGGCGGGCCGTCGACGTGGCCGCCATCGGCGACGAGCGGGCGGTCACGGCCGAGGTACGGCGCTACCGGGACGCCGGTGCGACGGAGGTGGTGTTCTCGGGCACGGAGACCGCCGGAGACGCGGACCGGCTCCGCACCTGGGCACTGCTCGGGGAGCTGGCCGGCTGATCCGGCCGCGCCCGGCGCAGCGCGTGACGCGCGGGCCGGGTCCCGGGCCTCAGAGTTCGGGACCGTCCCCCGGCGTCTCCTGGTACGAGTAGCGCTGCTCGCTCCAGGGGTCGCCGATGTTGTGGTAGCCGCGCTCCTCCCAGAAGCCGCGGCGGTCCGCCGTCATGTACTCGATGCCCCGGACCCACTTGGGCCCCTTCCAGGCGTACAGGTGCGGCACGACCAGGCGGAGCGGGAAGCCGTGCTCGGCGGTGAGCAGTTCGCCGTCCTTGTGGGTGGCGAAAAGGGTGCGCGGGGAGGCGAAGTCGGTCAGCCGGAGATTCGACGAGAAACCGTATTCGGCCCACACCATGACGTGCGTGACGTCCTCGGCGGGCGGTGCGAGATCAAGGACGACCGAGGCGGGGACCCCGCCCCATTCGGCGCCGATCATGGAGAATTTCGTGACGCAGTGGAGATCACCGACGACCGTGGTGAACGGCAGGCCGGAGAACTCGCGGTGGTTCCAGCAGTGCTTGTCGCCGTCGGCGGTCGCGCCGAAGACTCGGAACTCCCACCGCTCGGGTTTGAATTTCGGCACCGGGCCGTAATGGGTCACCGGCCAGCCGCGCTGCAGCCGCTGCCCCGGCGGAAGCTCGGACGGCTCTGATTCGCGGTGTTCCCGGCTTTCCGGCTGACCCATGCCTCCATGGTGACAGACGGGCGGGGATGGTGGTGACCAGGGGAGATCCGATCCGGACAACTCCGAGTAAGCATGTACTTACTGGACGCTTGCTCCGCGGCGGTGCGAAGATGCGCGCATCTCACCCGCCCACCGCTGGAAGGAGCCTCTGCGATGCAGGGCGACCCCGAGGTCATCGAGTTCCTGAACGAGCAGCTCACCGCCGAATTGACCGCGATCAATCAGTACTTCCTGCACGCGAAGATGCAGGAGAATTTCGGCTGGACCAAGCTCGCGAAATACACCAGGGCCGAGTCCTTCGACGAGATGAAGCACGCGGAGATCCTCACGGACCGCATTCTCTTCCTCGACGGTCTGCCGAACTACCAGCGCCTCTTCCACGTGCGGGTGGGCCAGACGGTGACGGAGATGTTCCAGGCGGACCGCCAGGTGGAGGTCGAGGCGATCGACCGGCTGAAGCGCGGCATCGAGGTGATGCGCACCAAGGGCGACATCACCTCGGCCAACATCTTCGAGTCGATCCTGGAGGACGAGGAGCACCACATCGACTACCTCGACACCCAGCTCGAACTGGTGGAGAAGCTCGGGGAGCCGCTGTACATCGCCCAGCTCATCGAGCAGCCGGAGAGCTGATCCGCGACGGCCGGGAGGCCCTGCGAGGGCTGCCGGAAGCTCGTCAGGCGGCTTCGGGCAGGACCACCGGGGCGGTCGGCGACAGCGGCGGCACGGCGGTCGCGGGTGCGGCGACCGGTTCGGCGCCACTCAGGGAGTCCGCGGGGTCCTTGCGGGACTCCAGCAGCTGCCGCCGCGGGCAGTCGCCCCGGCCCAGCAGTGCCTGGATGCGCCGCACGCAGCCACCGCAGTCGGTACCGGCCTTGCAGGCGGAGGCGATCTGCCGGGGGGTGCCCAGTCCGGCTTCCGCGTGCTGCTTGACCTGCTGCTCGGTGATGCCGAAGCAGGAGCAGACGTACATGCGGATCCACCTCCGGCAGGACGGTTCGGGCGGCTCACCCGAGGTCGTCATCGGTGAGGTAACCCTAACCTTACCCATGGGCAGGCGTACCGAAAAGCCCCCCTACGGCCGGTGGGGCACGGATCACATCGATCCGTGCCCCACCGGTACGTGCCGGTACGTCCTCGCGCCTACTGGTCCCGGTACATCTCGGCGACCAGGAAGGCCAGGTCCAGCGACTGGCTGCGGTTGAGCCGCGGGTCGCAGGCCGTCTCGTAGCGCTGGTGCAGGTCGTCCACGAAGATCTCGTGGCCGCCGCCCACGCACTCGGTGACGTCGTCACCGGTGAGCTCGACGTGGATGCCGCCCGGGTGCGTGCCGAGCGCCTTGTGGACCTCGAAGAAGCCCTTGACCTCGTCCAGGATGTCGTCGAAGCGGCGTGTCTTGTGGCCGGAGGCGGCCTCGAAGGTGTTGCCGTGCATCGGGTCGGTGATCCAGACGACCTGGGCGCCGGACGCGGTGACCTTCTCGACGAGGTCGGGGAGCTTGTCGCGGACCTTGTCGGCACCCATGCGGGCGATGAAGGTCAGCCGGCCCGGCTCGCGCTCGGGGTCGAGGCGGTCGATGTAGCCGAGCGCCTCGTCGACGGTGGTCGTCGGGCCGAGCTTGATCCCGATGGGGTTGCGGATCCGCGAGGCGAACTCGATGTGCGCACCGTCCATCTGGCGGGTGCGCTCACCGATCCAGACCATGTGGCCGGAGGTGTCGTACAGCTCGCCGGTGCGCGAGTCGACGCGGGTCAGCGACGACTCGTAGTCCAGCAGCAGGCCCTCGTGCGAGGCGTAGAACTCCACCGCCTTGAACTCGGCCGGGTCGACGCCGCACGCCGACATGAAGTTCATCGCGTTGTCGATCTCGCGGGCCAGCGCCTCGTAACGCTGCCCCGACGGGGAGGACTTCACGAAGTCCTGGTTCCAGGCGTGCACCTGGCGCAGGTCGGCGTAACCACCGGTGGTGAAGGCGCGGACGAGGTTCAGCGTGGAGGCGGACGCGTGGTACATCTGCTTCAGCCGCTGCGGGTCCGGGATGCGCGCGGCCTCGGTGAAGTCGAAGCCGTTGACGGAGTCGCCGCGGTACGTCGGCAGGGTCACGCCGTCGCGGGTCTCGGTCGGCTTGGAGCGCGGCTTGCTGTACTGACCGGCGATCCGGCCCACCTTGACGACCGGCACGGAGGCCGCGTACGTCAGGACGGCGCTCATCTGCAGGAGCGTCTTGAGCTTGGCGCGGATGTGGTCGGCGGACACGGCGTCGAAGGCCTCGGCGCAGTCGCCGCCCTGGAGCAGGAACGCCTCGCCCTTGGCGACGGCTCCCAGCCGGGCGCGCAGTTGGTCGCACTCGCCGGCGAAGACGAGCGGAGGATACGACGCGAGGTCCGCGAGTACGTCGCGCAGGGCCTCGGAGTCGGGGTACTCGGGCTGCTGCGCCGCGGGCAGGTCTCGCCAGGTGTTGCCACCGGCGACGGGGGTATGGGCGTTCACGGTCACGCACACCACACTACGGGGTCACGGGAAGCGTCCTTCCGTGCGCTCAAAGGTTGAGACGCGCGCTCGGATGCCGGATGCGGCGGTCCGGAAAACGGCTCCCGGCATCGGTCCGGGACGCGCGGCGATCCGCTACAGTCGTCCCCATGTTCGCGCAGACGACCCAGAACTGGTGGTGGACCGCTCATCCGGCGGCCCGCTGAATCATCGCGCGTACAGACATCGCGAAGGCCGCCCGAGGGGCGGCCTTCTCTGCGTTTCCGGAGCCGTTCCTCCTCCCGAGAGGACCCCGTTCCGCATGACCGATCTCACGTCCCCCGCCCCCCGTACGCCCACCGCCCGAGCGCTGGTGGCGCGGCTGCTGCGGGACGACTGCCCGCCCTTCGCCCTGCTGCGGCGGCGCGCCCCCGGCCACGATCACGACACCGTCGAGGTGCTGATCGGCGGCGTCCGGGAGGTGGGGCTCCTCGCCGACCTGCCGGTGCGCGAGCGGCCCTCGCTGGCCCTGGTGCCGTTCCGCCAGATCGCCGAGCGCGGATTCGACGTCCGCGACGACGGCACGCCGCTGGCGGTGCTGGAGGCCGACGAGTTCCACGCGCTGCCGCTGGACGAGGTGCTGGCCGCGCTGCCCACGCACGAGGTGACGGTCGAGGGCGGCGCGTTCGACGTCCCCGACGAGACGTACGCGCGGACCGTCGAGCGGGTGATCACGGACGAGATCGGCACCGGCGAGGGCGCCAACTTCGTGGTCCGCCGCACCTTCCGGGGCGAGATCCCCGGCTTTCGCCGGGGAGACGCGCTGGCCCTGTTCCGGAGACTGCTGGACGGCGAGCGGGGCGCGTACTGGACGTTCGTCGTGCACACCGGCGCCGGCGGCCGGACGCTGGTGGGCGCCAGCCCGGAGGTGCACGTGCGGATGTCCGGCGGCACGGTGGTGATGAACCCGATCAGCGGCACCTACCGCTATCCCGCCGGGGGCCCGACCGCAGAGAGCCTGCTGGCGTTCCTCGGCGACCGCAAGGAGACCGAGGAGCTCTCCATGGTGGTCGACGAGGAACTGAAGATGATGTGCACCGTCGGCGACCGGGGCGGCGTGGTGATCGGCCCCCGGCTGAAGGAGATGGCGCACCTCGCGCACACCGAGTACGAACTGCGCGGGCGGTCCTCGCTCGACGTGCGGGAGGTGCTGCGGGAGACGATGTTCGCCGCGACGGTCACCGGCTCCCCCGTCCAGAACGCCTGCCGCGTCATCGAGCGGTACGAGGACGGCGGGCGCGGCTACTACGCGGGCGCGCTGGCCCTGCTGGGCCGGGACGCGAGCGGCGCGCAGACCCTCGACTCGCCGATCCTCATCCGGACCGCCGACATCTCGGCCGCCGGGCGGCTCGCGGTGGCGGTCGGCGCGACCCTGGTGCGCCACTCGGACCCGCTGAGCGAGGTCGCCGAGACGCACGCGAAGGCGGCCGGGGTGCTGGCGGCGCTCGGGGTGCGGCCGGGCCGCCGGCCCGGGGAGCGGACCGGGCCCGCGCTGGCCGCCGACCCCCGGGTCCGGGCCGCGCTGGACGGGCGGCGCGGGGGTCTCGCGCCGTTCTGGCTGCGGATGCAGGAGCGCGAGGCGCGGTTGTCCGGGCACGCGCTGATGGTGGACGGCGAGGACACCTTCACCGCGATGCTGGCGCATCTGCTGCGGATGTCGGGGCTGGAGGTGACGGTCCGCCGGTACGACGCGCCGGGGCTGCGGGACGAGGTGCGCGGGCACCGGGGGCCGGTGGTGCTGGGTCCCGGCCCCGGGAATCCGGGCGACCCGGCCGACCCGAAGATGCGGCTGCTGCGCGGGCTCGCGGCCGAGCTGGTCCGCGACCACCGGCACGGGCTGCTGGGCGTCTGCCTCGGCCATGAGCTGATCGCGGCCGAACTGGGTCTGGAGGTGGTGCGCAAGGCGGTGCCGTACCAGGGGGCGCAGACCACGATCGACCTGTTCGGCCGGCCGGAGACGGTCGGCTTCTACAACAGTTTCACGGCCCGCTGCGACGCGGGCGGGGCGGACCGGCTGGCCGCGCGGGGTGTCGGGGTGAGCCGGGACGCGGCGACCGGCGAACTGCACGCGCTGCGCGGCGACGGCTTCGCCTCGGTGCAGTTCCACCCGGAGTCGGTGCTGACGCTGAACGGCGCGTCGATCGTCGCCGAGCTGCTGGCGGCCCTGCCGGTGGCGGGCTGAGCGGGTCGCGCGGGCCGTGCGGCCGGGGAGCGGGGCGCCGGGACGGGGATGCCGGGACGCGGTCCCGGCCCCCGGCCGCCGGTCAGCCCCGTTGGGCCGCCGGGACCAGGACGTTCTCGCTCCGGCGGCCGGCCTGCCAGTCGTCGACGTTGCGCACGGTCGCCGCGATGATCTGCCCGACCGCGTCCTCGGTGTAGTACGCCTGGTGGGAGGTGACGATGACGTTCGGGAAGGTCACCAGCCGGGCGAGGGTGTCGTCGTCCACGACCTCCAGCGACTTGTCCAGGAAGAAGAGACCCGCCTCGGCCTCGTAGACGTCGAGTCCGACGCCGAGGAAGCGGCCGGCCCGCAGCTCCTGGACGAGGGCGCTCGTGTCGATCAGGCCGCCGCGGCTGGAGTTCACCAGGATCGCGTCGTCCTTCATCGCGGCCAGCGCGTCCTTGTCGATGATGTGCTGGGTCGAGGGCAGCAGCGGCACGTGCAGGCTGACCAGGTCCGCCTCGGCGAACAGCCGCTCCTTCTCCACGTACTCCATGCCGAGTTCGAGGCAGGCGGGGTTCTGCGCGACGTCCCAGCCGAGCAGCTTCATGCCGAAGCCGTGGGCGATCCGGGTGAAGGCCTCGCCGATCTTGCCGGTGCCGAGGACGCCGACCGTGCGGCCGTGCATGTCCCGGCCGAGCAGGCCGTCGAGCCGGAAGTCGAAGTCCCGGGTGCGGCCGGCCGCCCGGATGACCCGGCGGTTGACCGCCATGGCCAGGGTCCAGGCGAACTCGGCGACGGAGTAGGGGGAGTAGGAGGAGACCCGGGCGACCCGCAGGGCGAGCCGCTCGGCCACGTCCAGGTCGATGTTGTTGAAGCCGGTGGAGCGCTGGGCGATCAGCTGGGTGCCGCCGGCCGCCAGGGTCTGCAGCACCGGGCCGCTCAGGTCGGCGTTGACACTGGTCAGCACCACCTCGTAGCCGGCGGCGATGGGGGCGGTGTCCCGGTTGAGGAAGACGTCGAGGCACCGCACCCGGTGCTTGCCCGAGAACGCCTTCTCGATCAGCGGCTTCTCGTCCGCCTGGACCCCGAACGCCAAGATTTCCACGACTGCTCCCATCGGGTCGAGCCTTGCTGCTGCGGGTCGATCGAAGCGAACATTACACCGCTATGTCCGGTTCTATGCTGGGCGGAAAGTCGCCCGCCGCACCGGCGGACGGCCCCTGTCCGGGCACCCCTCAGACGTCGTCCAGACCCCGTTCGATGGCGTACCGGACGAGCTCCACCCGGTTGTGCAGCTGCAGTTTCCCGAGGGTGTTCTGTACATGGTTCTGGACCGTGCGGTGCGAGATGACCAGCCGCTCCGCGATCTGCTTGTACGACAGCCCCTTGGCGACCAGCCGCAGCACCTCGGTCTCCCGGTCGGTGAGGCGCGGCGCCTTCGGCTCGTCCGGGGCGGCCGGCGCCGGGTCGGAGGCCAGCCGTCGGTACTCCCCGAGGACCAGCCCGGCCAGTCCGGGGGTGAAGACGGGGTCGCCGACGGCGGTGGAGCGTACGGCCTCGGTCAGCTCCTGCGTGCTGGCCGACTTCAGCAGGTAGCCGGTGGCCCCGGACTTCACCGCCTCCAGGACGTCGGCGTGCTCACCGCTGGCGGAGAGCACCAGGACGCGCAGGCCCGGCAGCAGCCCCACCAGTTCCTTGCAGACCTGGGCGCCGGGCATGCCGGGCAGATTCAGATCGAGGACCAGCACGTCCGGGTGGACGGCCTTGGCCCGGCGCACCGCCTGCGGGCCGTCGCCCGCCGTCGCCACCACGTCGAAGCCGGATTCCGCCAGGTCGCGGGCGACCGCGTCCCGCCACATCGGGTGGTCGTCCACCACCATCACCCGCACCGGCGGACGGCCGGTCTCCTGTGCCTGCTCGTGCGTACTCATCGTGCCGATCCTGCCTTCCCCCGCCGTGCCTTCGGAACCTTCAACTCCACCTCGGTGCCCTGTCCGGGCACCGACACCCACTCCGCCGTCCCGCCGAGATCGCGCAGCCGCCCCCGGATGGAGAGCGCGACGCCGAGCCGGCCCTCGCCCTCGGCCTGGGCGAGCCGCCCCTCCGGGATGCCGGGCCCGTCGTCCCGGACCGTCACGACGACCTCGTCGGGCTCGTCCTCGACCAGGATCCAGGCCCGCGCGTCCGGTCCGGCGTGCGCCCGGACGTTGTCCAGGGCCGCTCCGACCGCCGCGGCGATCTCCCGCGCCGCCGCCGAGGGCAGCGGCACCGGGGTGCCGGGCCCGGCGAAGCTGGTCCGGGGCCCGGCGTGCGGGGCGAGCAGCGCCCGCAGGTCGCACTCTCCCGCGCCGTCCTCGTCCCCGCCGGGCTCGGGACCGACCTCCACGACGCGGACCACCGCGCCCCGGGAGGCGTCCTCCGAGACGCGGGTGGGCGGCACCAGACCGCTGGAGACCAGGGTGCGCAGCGCGATCTCCTGCTCCCCCGCCAGCCGGCCCAGCTCCGCGGCCTCGCCGCCGAGCGCGTTCCCCCGGCGCTGCACCATGGCCAGCACCTGGAGGACGCCGTCGTGGATGTCGCGGGCGAGCCGCTCGCGCTCCCGGGTGGCGGCCTCGATCTCCAGGGCGCGGGCCAGGGTGCGTTCACTGGCCCGCGCGACCTCGACGACGTACCCGATGGCGATGGAGGCGAGCCAGACCAGCAGCACGTTGTGGAAGGTGTCGCGGCTGGCCTCGCCGCGCTCGACGATGTTGGCGACGGCGACGAAGGTCGACGCGAACGCCGCCCACCGCCAGCCGCCCTTGAGCGCCCAGGCGAGCACCGCGCCCGCCGTCCAGATCGACGGGAGGGTCGAGCCGTCCATGTGCCGGGCGTCGAGGTCGGCGACCGGGGTCAGCAGTATCCCGGTGAGCGCGACCACCAGGTCCGCGCCGAGGAAGCGCCGGGTGCAGCTCGCGGCGGAGGCCACCCGGGGCAGGGTGGCCAGGGTCCAGAGGGTCAGGAAGCCGAGGAACGCGGCGGCCACCCAGGGGCGTTCGTACTCGCCGCGGCCGAAGCCCGCCAGCAGCAGGGCGTACCCCACGGTGAGCACGCGGTACGCCGACAGCGCCCGCCACATCGGCTGCTCCACCGACATGCGTACGACGCGTTCGCGTGCCGCCATCTCCCCCACCTCCGGTCCGGGCCGCCCGGCCCGGCCGCTCCACCCGGCAGCCTACGGCTCCGGGGGCGGGCCGCCGTCGCACGGCTCCCCCCGCAACGACGCGCGCCGCACGCGGAACGTTCCGCTCCGGCGTGCCCCGGACCGCCGGGCGGTGTACCCGGGACCGTCGGGTGAGCGGTGGAGCGGACCCGGACGGGGGCCGGGCGCGCGGCCCTGTCCGGTGGCCGGCGCGGACGGGGCCGGGCGCGGGCGGAGGACCGGCGCGGGCGAGGGCCGGCGCGGGCGGGGCCCCTATCCGGCGGCCGGTGCGGACGGGCCGGTCTCGCGGGCCTCCGCCCCGCTGCCCGTCCCCGTCCCGCTCCAGGACTCCGCCGCGCCGCCCGCCTCCGCCGCTCTCCGCGCCTCTTCCGCGATCCGGCGCTTGGCGGCGGTGGCGTAGACGTCCACGTACTCCTGGCCGGACAGCTTCATCAGCTCGTACATCACCTCGTCGGTGAGCGAACGCTGGATGAAGCGGTCCTGGTCCATGCCCTCGTAGCGGCGGAAGTCCAGCGGGCGGCCGATCCGGATGCCCGGACGCATCAGCTTGGGCACCACCCGGCCCGGCGGCTGGATCTTGTCGGTGCCGATCATGGCGACCGGGATCACCGGGGCGCCGGTGGCCAGCGCGATCCGGGCGAGACCGCCCGGCTTGCCCCGGTAGAGGCGGCCGTCCGGGGAGCGGGTGCCCTCGGGATAGATGCCGAACAGGCCGCCCTCCTCCAGCACCTTGACGCCCGCCCGGACCGCGGCCTCCCCCGCGCCGCGCGCCCCGGACCGGTCCACCGGCAGTTGGCCGATGCCCTTGAAGAAGGCCGCCGTCAGCCGGCCCCTCACCCCGGGCGAGGTGAAGTACTCGTCCTTGGCGATGAAGACGACCTTGCGGTCGAGCACCGCCGGCAGGAAGAAGGAGTCCGAGAACGAGAGGTGGTTGCCGGCCAAAATCGCCGGGCCGGTGGCCGGAACGTTCTCCAGCCCTTCCACCCACGGCCGGAAGGCGGCCTTCAGCGTGGAGCCGAGGACGAGTTTCGTCGCTCCGTAGATCAACCCGGGCCTCCTGTGTGCCGTCGGACCGCACTGGTCCGTCCTGTCCGCCGCCCCGCGGCACGGGCCGTGCGACGGGGGCCGGGATGCGGGACGGCCCTGGTCGGTGTCGGCCCGGTCGCGTACGGTGAAGTCATCCCTTTCGCAGGTGCCCGCGCGCTCCCCGAACAAGCCTCCGGCGCTCTCCGCGCCTCTCCGGACTCGTCCCACCCGCGGCGTCCGGCCACCCCGGCCGCTCCCGTGCCCGCCGTCCCGTCGCCCGCCCCTTCCCGACCCCTTCCAGCCCGTCGTCCAGCCGTCGTCCAGCCTCACGAACAGGAGACCGCGGTGCCGGTCCTTCCCGGAGCCGAGCCGTTCCGCCACCAGGGCGGAGAGGCCGGCGTCCTCCTCTGTCACGGATTCACCGGAACACCCCAGTCGCTGCGCCCCTGGGCCGACCACCTGGCCGCCCGCGGGCTGACCGTCTCGCTGCCGCTGCTGCCCGGCCACGGCACCCGCTGGGAGGACATGGCGGTCACCGGCTGGCAGGACTGGTACGCCGAGGTCGACCGGGAACTGCGGGTGCTGCGCGACTCCTGCGACACCGTGTTCGTCTTCGGGCTGTCGATGGGCGGCGCGCTGGCCCTGCGGCTCGCGGCCCGGCACGGGCACGACGTGGCGGGCCTGGTGCTGGTGAACCCGGCCAACAAGGTGCACGGCCTGTCCGCGCACGCGCTGCCGGTCGCCCGCCACCTGGTGCGCACGACGAAGGGCGTGGTCTCCGACATCGCGCTGGAGGGCTCGGAGGAGGTCGGGTACCACCGGGTGCCGCTGCACGCGGCCCACTCGCTGCGGAACTTCTTCCGGCTGGTCGACGCCGAACTGCCGCAGGTGACGCAGCCGGTGCTGCTGCTGCACAGCCCGCAGGACCACGTGGTGCCGCCCGCCGACTCGGCGCGCGTCCTGAGCCGGATCTCCTCCAGGGACGTCGAGGAGGTCCTGCTGGAACAGAGCTACCACGTCGCGACGTTGGACCACGATGCGGGGCTTGTCTTCGACCGGAGCGTCCGGTTCGTCGAGCGGCTCGCACCCGGTGTCACGGAGAAGGGGAGCAGGTCCGGTGACTGAGCACGACGCGGAACGCACGGGCGGCGACGAGGGGCGCGAGCCGCTGCCGACGGAGGGGCCCGCGGCCGCTCCGGCAAGCGCCGCCCCGGAGAGCTCCGCCTTGGAGACCCCCGTACCCGCTGCGGAGACCGCCCTGCCCGCCGCGGAGACCGTCGTCCCCGCCGGGGAGCCGGAGGCCGCCGCCCCCGAGGCCGCCGCCCCCGAGACCCCGGCCGCGCCCGCCGAGCCGCTGCCGCTCGACGAGGACGCGGCGTGGGCCGCGATCGTCGCCGGGTACGGGGACGAGCCGCCGGACCCGCCGGGCGCCAAGCCCTTCAAGCCGATCGAGGACCTGTACCTCCCCGACGAGAACCAGATCAACGTGATCGAGCCCGACCGGGACGATGCCGACGCGGCCGGGCGGAACGCCGACAAGGCGGCGCTCGGCAGCTCCGTCGTCTTCGCACCGGGCGTCGGCCCCCGGGACTACACCCTCGACGAGCCGGAGACGGACGAAGCCGTCGCGGGGAAGGCGAAGGGCGGAGCCAAGGCGAAGGGCGCGTCCGGGGCGGACGAGGACGACGAGGGCCACTTCGTCCCGCCGGAGCCGCCGCCGCTCCCGGAGGCCGACGCCACGGCGAAATTCGCCTGGCTCGGCGTCGTCGGGGGCCCGGTCCTGATGCTCCTCACGGTGCTGCTGGGCTGGGAGATGACCTGGTGGCTGACGACGGTCTGCATCGGCGGGTTCCTCGGCGGGTTCGCCACCCTGGTGGCGCGGATGCCGCACGACGACGATGACGAGGAGATGGGCGATCCGGGCCGGGGCGCGGTCGTCTGACGCCCCGTCGGTCGGCGTCCGCGCACGGACCGCCCGTGCGCGGACGCCGACCGGTCCGCCCGTCACTCCGCCGGCACCCGCAGCGCCGCCAGGACCGGCAGGTGGTCGGTGGCGGCCCGCAGGTCGTCGCCGCTGACGCCGGGCAGCGAGGACGGGACCCCGCAGCCCAGTACCTCGATGCCCGGACCGGCGAAGAGCGCGTCGATGCGCCGCCGGGGGCCGTCGGCCGGGAAGGTGTCCGCCCCGCCCCACGGTGCGTGGGCCCGGCAGTCCTGGAGCCGTCCGGCGAGCAGCCGGAAGGCCGGCCCCTCCGGTCCCTCGTTGAGGTCGCCGCCCGCGATCACGTGCCGGACGTCCATCGCCTCCAGTCGTTCCAGTGCGGCCCGCGCCTGAACCGGCCGCTCGTCCCGCCCGAGGCCGAGGTGGCAGCTCAGCAACCCGATCCGGGTGCCCGCGATCGTCACGACGGCGGTGGCGAAGCCCCTGCGGTGCATCCCCGGTGTGCGCGGCAGCAGGACGTCCTCGGTGCGCTCGACGCCGGCCCGCAGCGAGCACAGCAGCATCGGCCCGGCGGCGGTGGCGCCGCCGGAGAGGATCACCAGATCGGTCGCGGCGGCCAGCCGGGCGGCGGCCTTGCGCCAGCGGAAGAACCGCGGCGCCTCCTGGACCAGCACCAGGTCCGGGGCACACGCGCGCACCACACGGGCCAGGGCGGCGGTGTCGTCGCGCATCGAGCGGATGTTGTAGCCGAGCACCCGGACGACGGCCGAACCGTCCGCCTCCGTACGGGACTCGGGCAGCGGCGTCATGACCATGCGCGCCACCCTACGACGGACGCCCGCCGCACCCCGGAGGGCGCGGCGGGCGTCGGTGCGTCGGTGCGGATCAGCCCTGGCGGGCCAGGTCGGCGGCGCCGACCAGGCCGGCCTTGCCGCCGAGCTGGGCGGCGAGTACCTGGGCGTGCGGACGCCATTCGCCGCCGATCAGCCAGCGGCGGAAGGACTTGCGGATGGGGTCGAGGACAAGCTCGCCCTCGTCGGAGACGCCGCCGCCGACGATGAAGGCGGACGGGTCGAAGAGCGAGGCGAGGTCGGCGAGTCCGGCGCCGGCCCAGCGGGCCAGCTCGCGGAACGAGTCGATGGCGACCGGGTCGCCCTGCCGGGCGGCCTCGCTGACGTGCTTGCCCTGGACCCCCTCGGGGGTGCCGTCGCCGAGCGACA
This sequence comes from uncultured Streptomyces sp., assembly GCF_947488945.1. Taxonomy (GTDB): domain Bacteria; phylum Actinomycetota; class Actinomycetes; order Streptomycetales; family Streptomycetaceae; genus Streptomyces. Next base: position 371,980 of record NZ_CANLBS010000004.1, on the reverse strand, counting down.
GCAGGATCTCGGCGTTCTCCGGGGTGGCGTTGGCGCGCTGCCGGGCGTACCGGACGAGGGCGCGGCCGGAGGCGTACTGCTCCCAGCAGCCCTGACTGCCGCAGCCGCAGAGCAGGCCGTCCGGGACCACCCGGATGTGGCCGAACTCGGCGGCCACGCCGAAGCGTCCGCGGCGCAGCTTGTTGCCGATGATGATGCCGCCGCCGAGGCCGGTGCCGAGCGTGATGCAGATGACGTCGTCGTGGCCCTTGCCGGCGCCGAAGCGGTACTCGCCCCAGGCCGCGGCGTTGGCGTCGTTCTCCACCACCACGGGCAGGCCGACGCGCTGTTCGACCTTGTCCTTGAGCGGTTCGTGCCGCCAGTCGATGTTCGGCGCGAAGAGGACGGTGGCCCTCTTGTCGTCGACGTAACCGGCGGCGCCGATGCCGACGGCCTCGATGTCGTGTCCCTCGCGCGCTCCGTCGACCGCCGAGCAGATGGCGTCGACGATGCCCACGGCCGTGGGCGGGGTCGGTACGGTGAACATCGAGAGGATCTGGCCCTCTTCGTCGACCACTCCAGCCGCGATCTTCGTGCCGCCGATATCGACGCCGATGGTGAGTCCCATGAATCCCTCAGTTCCGGTCGAGCCCCGCTGGGGTCAACCGTACCCGAGTCGGGGCCCGGTGCTTCCGGCTCCCGGTCAGTCCAGATCGATGCGTTCGGTCCCGGAGGGCCCTTCGTCGCGCGGGTCCGCGGGGTCGTCGGCGGCGCGCCCGCTCCCCTTCCCGCCCCGCGCGGCGTCCGTCTCCCGGGTCCAGCGGGTCTCGTGGCCCTCGACGGCCGAGCGGTAGGCGGCGAGGAGTTCACCGCCCGCGGCGGCGAGGTGGTCGAAGATCTCGGGGTTGCGTTCGACGACGGGTTCGACGGCGGACTTCGCCTGCCGGATGACCTGCTGGACGGCGCCCTGGGCGGCCGCGCCGAACAGCGGCGCCGGGAACGCGGAGAGCTTCTCGCCCACCGCGTCCATGAGCTTGCGCAGTTCCTCGGCGGCGGAGCCGGGCGGCGGTCCGTACCGGGCGCGGCGGCGGGCCTTCTCCGCCTCGAGGTCCTCGGCGCAGGCGTCGGCCCACGGGTCGCCGTCGACGGGTCGATCGTTGGCTTCACTCATGGCGGGCTCCTGGACGAGGGTGACGTGCTACCGACGTTACCCGAACGGGGGCGGGCCGTTCAGGGAGTGCGCGGCCAGAGCGCCGGGTCGGGGGTGAACCGCACCCGCAGGACGCCGTCGGTGAGGGCGGCGCCGGAGACGGTGCAGCGGCGCAGGCCCGATTCCAGGGTGACGGCGCGGTGGTGGCGGCCGGCCGTCAGCAGCAGTTCGTCGCCCCGGCGGACGAGCCGCAGGTCCGCCTTGACCGCGCCGGGCAGCGGCAGGCACCAGACCGGGCCGCCGGGGCTCCCGGCGGCGTCCGGGCCGCTCTCCTCGATCCACCAGGGCGGTCCGGCGGGGCCGGGTTCCCGGTCGTCGGGGGCGGGGACGCCGAGGAGTTCCAGGTCGTCGGGGGTGCGCGGGTCGCGTCCGAGGTGCGGCACCTCGTGCAGGGGGGTGCCGGTCCACTCGGTGCGCCACCGGTCGAGGCTCTTGCCCTGTCCGGCGGCGAGCGCGGCGAACCAGGGGTCGGCGGAGTGCCGGGGCAGTACCCGGGCGGCCAGCAGGGCGTCGACCGTCACCCCGTGCAGGGCGAGTCCGGTACGGGCGTCGCGCAGGTCGTCGTCGGCGGCGGGGCCGGGTTCGGCGACGAGCCGGACGGTGGTGGCCCGGTCCGCCAGCAGGCCCTGGACGGCGGCCAGTTCGGCGTCCTTGCGGGCGGCGGCGTCGTACAGCCACCGGGCGGGCGCGGGAACGCCGGCGAGCTGGGCGAGGACCGGGCGCAGGGCGCGGGCGGCGAGCCGCTCCTCGGGCAGCAGCCTGCGCAGCAGGCGGCGCAGGTGCGCGGGGAGGGCGAGCAGCGCGACGGCGTCGGGCAGCGGGGGCAGGGCGACGACGAGGGTGTCGTAGCCGGCCCAGTCGCCGACTGCGGCGCGGTGCAGGCAGTGCAGCAGGGCGAAGCGGTCGCCGCCCGGCAGGCCGGTCATCTCCTCGGCGTCGAGCCGGCCCGCGCCGAGCAGGTCGAGGACGCCGGAGGCGCGTTCCTGGAGGGCGAGGAGTTCGTCGCGCAGGTGCGCGCCGGAGTCGGTGACGACATGGTCGAGGTGTTCGGCGGCCGGTGCGGGTTCCGGGGTGGCGGGGAAGCCGGGGACCGCAGTGCCGGTGATCAGCAGGGTGCGCCGCCCGGACCGGGCGGCGGCCAGGGCGGTCGCGGCGGCGACGGTGCCCGCTCCCCCGCCGCCGGGGCCGGTGACCAGGACCGTGCGCACCCCGGTCAGCCCTGCGGGGTGGACTCGACGCGCTTCTTGAGGCCGGCCAGGGCGCGGTCGATGATGACCTTCTCGGCCTTCCGCTTGATCATGCCGAGGAGCGGGATCTTCACGTCGACGGCCAGCTTGTAGGTGACCTCGGTGCGGCCGCCGGCCAGCGGGGCGAGGGAGTAGGTGCCGTCGAGGGAGCGGAGCATCTGGGACTTGACCAGCGACCAGCTCACGTCGTTCTCGCCGGTCCAGGTGTAGGCCAGCACATGGTCGTCCTTGATCGCCCCGGCGTCCAGGACCAGGCGGACGCGCTCGGCGCGACCCCGGTCGTCGGTGGTCAGCACTTCCGCTTCCTTGACCTCGCCGGTCCACTCCGGGTAGCGGGCGAAGTCGGCGATCACCTTCATGACGTCGGCCGGCGCCGCCTCGATCGTGATGTTCGAGCTGGTGTGTTCAGCCATCGCCGTGGCCCTCCAGTGCGGTGTACCGGTCGCTTCTCGGCAGGAGCCTGCCGGGTGCAGGCTATCGCGTGCCGGGAGCCGTCCCGCGCACGCCCCGGACCGGGGGATTCACCACTGGAGGGCCCATGGACGGCCGGTGGACGCGAAGTGTCCGACGTTGACGCACTCGGTGGCGCCGATCCGCATCCGCCGGGTCAGCGGCTGGTGGACGTGTCCGAACAGCGCGTAGCGGGGGCGGGTGCGGCGGATGGCGTCGAGCAGCGCACCGCTGCCGCGTTCGAAGCGGCGGGCGACGGTGTCGTACGTCAGCTCCGGCACGTCGGGCGGGATGTGGGTGCACAGCACGTCGACCTCGCCGACCGCCTCGATCTTGGCCGCGTACTCCTCGTCGCTGATCTCGAAGGGGGTGTTCATGGGGGTCCTGAGACCGCCGCCGACGAAGCCGAAGACCCGGCCGCCGATCTCGGCGCGCTCACCGTCGAGCACGGTGGTGCCGGGGCCGGCGTACTCCGGCCAGAGCGCCGGCACGTCGACGTTTCCGTAGGTGGCGTACGTCGGGGTGGGCATGGCGGCGAACATCGCGGCGTACTGCGTGCGGACCGCGCCGAGGATCGCGGCGTTGCGGTCGAGGCCGGCCCAGAGCTCGCGGCCGTAGGCCCGCGCCTCGTCGAAGCGGCGGGCGGTGCGCAGTTCCACCAGGCGGTCGGCGGCCTCGACGCCGAACAGGTCGGGGAAGATGCCGCGCGCGTGGTCGGCGTAGTCGAGGAAGAGGACCAGGTCGCCGAGGCAGATCAGCGCGTCGGCGCCGTCGCCCGCGCGGGCCAGCGCCTCGGTGTTGCCGTGCACGTCGCTGACGACGTGCACACGGGTGCGGCGGCCGGTGGCGGAGTCTGCTTCCCCTGTTCGCATCGCCCCACCCTAGGACGGGCGGGGTCCGCTGCACAGATGCCGCCGGACCTGCGGTTACTTCCTGGTCGCGGAGGGCGTGGTCTAGGGTTCCCCGGGACGACGACGTCCGTATGTGATGCATAAGACATCTACCCGGACCCCCTATCCGGGAACTAGTACTGGTGGGTAACGTCCGGGCAGTCCAAACGTGTGCTCACCCCACGGAGCACCTGCCAATCGTGGACCGCTCCCGGTGCGTCCCACAGAGCCGTGGCACCGGAGCCCGATGAGGAGCAGCAGTCTTGCGCGAGTTCAGCCTTCCGGCCCTGTACGAGGTCCCCACGGACGGCAACCTGACCGATCTCATCCGCCGGAACGCCGCTCAGCATCCCGACACCGCGGTGATGAGCCGCAAGGTCGCCGGTGTGTGGACGGACGTCACCGCCACCCAGTTCCTCGCCGAGGTCAGAACCCTCGCCAAGGGCCTCATCGCCTCCGGTGTGCTGCCCGGTGACCGGGTCGCCCTGATGTCCCGCACCCGCTACGAGTGGGTCCTGACGGACTTCGCCATCTGGAGCGCGGGGGCCGTCACCGTCCCCGTGTACGAGACCAGCTCCGCCGAGCAGGTGCAGTGGATCCTCAGCGACTCCGGCGCGCGTGCCGTGATCGTGGAGAGCGACGCGCACGCCGACGCGGTGGCCTCCGTACGGGACCGGCTGCCGGAACTGGCCCTGGTGTGGCAGTTCGACAAGGGCGCGGTCGAGAAGCTGGCCGCCGCGGGCGCGGAGGTCGACGAGGAGACCGTCGACACGCGTATGACCGCCGCCAAGGCCGACGACCCCGCCACCATCGTCTACACCTCCGGCACCACCGGCCGCCCCAAGGGCTGCGTGCTGACCCACCGCAGCTTCTTCGCCGAGTGCGGCAACGTCGTCGAGCGGCTCAAGCCGCTGTTCCGCACCGGCGAGTGCTCGGTGCTGCTCTTCCTCCCCGCCGCGCACGTCTTCGGCCGGCTGGTCGAGATCGCCTCCGTGATGGCCCCGATCAAGCTGGGGTGCGTGCCGGACATCAAGAACCTCACCGACGAACTGGCCGCGTTCCGGCCGACGTTGATCCTCGGTGTGCCGCGCGTCTTCGAGAAGGTCTACAACTCCGCGCGCGCCAGGGCGCAGGGCGACGGCAAGGGCCGGATCTTCGACCGGGCCGCCGACACCGCCATCTCCTACAGCCGGGCGCTGTCCACCCCGCAGGGCCCGTCGTTCGGTCTGAAGCTCCGCCACCGGCTCTTCGACAAGCTGGTCTACTCCAAGCTCCGCGCGGTGCTCGGGGGCCGGGGCGAGTACGCGATCTCCGGCGGCGCCCCGCTCGGCGAGCGGCTCGGCCACTTCTACCGGGGCATCGGCTTCACCGTGCTGGAGGGCTACGGCCTCACCGAGAGCTGCGCGGCGACCGCCTTCAACCCGTGGGACCGCCAGAAGATCGGCTCGGTCGGCCAGCCGCTGCCCGGTTCGGTGGTGCGGATCGCGGACGACGGCGAGGTGCTGCTGCACGGCGAGCACCTGTTCACCGGCTACTGGCGCAACGAGGCCGCGACCGCCGAGGCGCTGGCCGACGGCTGGTTCCACACCGGTGACATCGGCACGCTGGACGAGGACGGCTTCCTCGCCATCACCGGGCGCAAGAAGGAGATCATCGTCACGGCCGGCGGCAAGAACGTCGCCCCCGCGGTGATCGAGGACCGCATCCGCGCCCACGCGCTGGTCGGCGAGTGCATGGTGGTCGGCGACGGCCGCCCGTTCGTCGGCGCGCTGATCACGCTGGACGAGGAGTTCCTGGGCCGCTGGGCCGAGGAGCACGGCAGGCCCGCCGGCTCGACCGCGCTCTCGCTGCGCGAGGACCCCGAGCTGCTGGCGGAGGTGCAGCGGGCGGTCGACGACGGCAACGCCGCGGTCTCGAAGGCCGAGTCGGTGCGCAAGTTCCGTATCCTGGCCGCCCAGTTCACCGAGGAGGCGGGCCACATCACCCCGTCGCTGAAGCTGAAGCGGAACGTGGTGGCGAAGGACTTCGCGCACGAGGTGGAGTCGATCTACCGCGGCTGAGCGGCGGGGCCGCCGGGCCGACGAGGGCCGTACGACACGATGTCGTACGGCCCTCGCGCGTGTCGGCGTACCGCTCAGAGCAGTGCGCGGAGCTTCTCGGCGAGCAGGTCCCAGCGCCACTTCTCCTCGACCCAGGCCCGTCCCCGCTCGCCCATCCTGCGGCGCAGCGCGGGGTCGCCGAGCAGGGCGGTGACGCGGTCCGCCGTCTCCTCCGGCCGGTCGCCGCGCACCACCCAGCCGGTCTCGCCGTCCAGCACCGCGTCCGGGGCGCCGCCCGAGTCGCCCGCGACCACCGGCAGGCCGGTGGCGGAGGCCTCCAGGTAGACGATGCCGAGCCCTTCGACGTCGAGGCCGCCGCGCCGGGTCCGGCAGGGCATCGCGAAGACGTCTCCGGCGCCGTAGTGGGCGGGCAGTTCCTCCCAGGCCACCGGTCCGGTGAAGCGCACCGAGTCCCGCACCCCGGTCTCCGCCGCGAGCTTCTCCAACTGCCCGGCGTACGGTCCGCCGCCGACGATCAGGAGCACCGCGTCGGGGAACCGGGCGAGGATCTGCGGCATCGCCAGGATCAGCGTGTCCTGGCCCTTGCGCGGCACCAGCCGTGAGACGCAGACCACCACGGGCCGGTCGGTGAGGCCGAGACGCGCCCTGATCCGGTCCCCGCCGGACTCCGGGTGGAAGGTCTTCTCGTCGACGCCCGGCGGCAGTTGGACCATCCGGCCCGCCGCGTCCGGGGTGAGCGCCGCGGCGATCCGGGACCGGGTGTACTCGCCGAGGTAGGTGATCGTGTCGGTGCCCTCGCCGATCCGGCGCAGCAGCCGGCGCGATCCGGGGAGCTGGGCCCAGCCGGCCTCGTGGCCGTGCGTGGTGGCGACGATCCGGCGGGCGCCGGCCGCGCGCAGCGCCGGGGCCATCAGCCCGAGCGGGGCGGCGGCTCCGAACCAGACGGAGGAGCAGCCGTGTTCGCGCAGCAGCCCGGTCGCCCGCCGGGTGACGGCGGGCGTCGGCAGCAGCATCGTGGTGCGGTCGCGCACCACGGTGAACGGCTGCTCGGCGTCGAAGGCGGCGGTGGCGGCGACGCCCTCGGCGCTCCGCTTCCAGGTGGAGGCGTAGACGACGAGCTGTCCGGGGTCCAGCCGCAGCGCCATGTTGTGCAGGAACGCCTGGATGCCGCCGGGGCGGGGCGGGAAGTCGTTGGTGACGATCAGGGTCTTGTCCATCGCCGCCGAGATTAACGGACGGCCCCGCCTCGTGGCCCACGCACGGTCCGGACCGGCATCATGGCCGGTCGGGGGTCCGGGGCGACGGATCACGCGGACGGCGGAGGAAGACAGTCATGGGCACAGCAGCCGCGACGCGCGGCCCCCTCGTGGTGTGGGCGGCGACCCGGGCGGTGCTGCTGCTCTGCGTGTTCAAGGTGATCGCGGTGCCGGGCCCGGACGTCACCGTGGACGTCTCGGTGATCTACCGGGGCTGGTACGAGGTGCTGCGCACCGGCGTCTTCCCGGTCGACGACGTCACCTGGCAGTACCCGCCCGCCGCGGCGCTCGCGATGCTCTCCCCCGCGCTGCTGCCGGCCCTGGAGTACGCCACCGCCTTCTTCCTGCTGGTGCTCGTCTGCGACGCGGTGGTGGCGGCGCTGCTGGCGTACGCGGGCGGACGTCCGGGCGGGCGGGCCGCCGGGTTGTGGGTGTGGGTGGCCGGGGTGCCGCTGCTGGGCCCGACGGTCTACGCCCGGTACGACCTGATGGTGACCGCGGTGGCGGTGGCGGCGCTGCTGGCCGGGGTGCGGCATCCGCGGGCGATGGGGGCGCTGGCGGCGTTCGGGGCGCTGCTGAAGGTGTGGCCGGCGCTGGTGCTGGCCGGGACGGCGCGCGGACGGGCGACCCGGCGGGCGTGGACGGCCGCGGCGGTGGTGGCGGCGGTGCTGGCCGGGGGCTTCGCGCTGGCGATGCCGGGCGCGTTCACCTTCCTGACGGCACAGCGGGACCGGGGCACCGAGATCGAGTCGCTGGGCGGTCTGGTCTTCCACGTGGCCCGGCAGTTCGGCTGGTCCGGCTGGATCGAGCTGACGTACGGCTCGATGGAGTTCCTCGGCCCGCACGTCCCGCTGGTGTCCAACCTGGCGCTGGCGCTGAGCGCGGTCGCGTTCGGCTGGCTGCTGGTGTGGCGGCTGCGGGCGCGCGACTTCGCGGTGCGCACGCCGGCGGACGCGGCGTTCACGGCGGTGCTGCTGTTCACCACGACGAGCCGGGTGATCAGCCCGCAGTACCTGGTGTGGCTGGTGGGCCTCGCGGCGGTCTGCCTGGTGTTCCGCGGCAGCACGATGACGCTCCCGGCCGTGCTGGTGGTGGCGGCGTCCGGGGTCACGCTGCTGGAGTTCCCGGTCGGTTTCGCGCACGTGGTGGCGAGCGACGCGCACGGGGTGGCCCTGCTGGTGGTGCGCAACGGCCTGCTGGTGGCCGCGACGCTGACGGCCGCGCGCCGTCTGTGGACCTCGACCGTCCCACGGCGGGGGCGCCCGGCGGCGGCCGCGGTCCCGCCGTCGGCGGCGGACCCGGTGGCAGGACCGGCGGCGGACCCGGACGGCGACGGGGAGGGTCAGGCCCGGCCCAGCCGGTCGCGCACGTAGTCCCGCCAGTCGGCGGTGAAGTCCGCCTCCGTGGTGGAGAGCACCTCGGACAGTGCCTGCTCGACCGCCCCGTCGCGCCCGTGGTGGGCCCCCACGGCCCGGTAGAAGGCCGTGAGCTTCTCCTCGCCCCACCGGTCGGCGATCATCGCGCAGGCCAGCCAGCCGCCCTCGTACGCCTGCGCCAGGGCGTCCGCCTCACCGTCGAAGGCGAAGTCGGCGTCGGCGGGCAGGGCGGCCGGGGCCTCGCGGGCGCGGACCGCCTCGGCCAGCTCGGGCGCGATCACCTCGGCGTCCCGGTCCTCCGCCCGGTAGGCCGCCCAGTCGGCGAACCCCTCGGAGAGCCAGAGCGGGGTGGCCGCTGAGGTGCGGGGCCGGGTCGCCACATGGGTCGTCTCGTGGGTCAGCACCACCCGGCGGCCGAACGGGGTCAGTCCCGCGTACGCCTCCGGGTTGACGATGACCCGGTCGGCGAGGGCGGGCGGCTCGCCGGTGCCGCCGACCCCGCCGGTGGTGACGGCCGCTATCCCCCGGTAGCTGTCGGCGGACGAGGCCAGCAGCGCCCCCATGTCCTCGACCGAGCGGGGCACCAGGACCACGATCCGCCCGGCCCAGGTGCGCTGCCAGGCCGCGGAGACGGCGGGCACCGCGCGGTCGGCGTCGTCGCGGATCGCGCGCAGCTCCGCGCCGGTGCGCCCGACGCCCAGGACCAGGGCGTGCGACCCGCGCACCACCGCCACCTCGCCCTGCTGCCAGAGCTGCTCCGCGGCGCCCTTGGCGGGCCGGTCGGCGGTGAGGTACCAGCGCGAGCCGTCGCGGGTCAGTTCCATGGTCCGCCGGGTGGTGAGCGGCGCGGTGTCGAACCCCTTGATCCGGTAGCGCAGCTCCACCTCGGCGGTGGCCCGCCCCGCGCCCTTCCCGGTGACCTCGCGCACCTCGTACGTCCACGAGGAGAGCGGCACGTCCGCGAGGTTGGCCAGTTCGGTGCGCTGGGCCTCCCGCAGGGCGCGGGCACCGGGTGCGGTCCCGGCCAAGTACGCCTCGGTGTCGTGGTGCAGCACGGCGGCGGCCCGCCGGTCCAGTACGGCGCCGATGTCGCCGGCGGTGGTGGAGCGGGCCGGCTCGTCCGCGCCGCAGCCGGAGACCAGTCCGGCCCCCAGGACCACCAGCAGGGCCGCGAGAGCCACCGGGCGCGCCGGGCGCCCGCCCCGGCGCGTTCGGCGCGGGCGGGCCGCGTCACGTCCGTGCGATCGGGGGGTGGCCACCTTCCGATCGTACGGTCGCGGCCGGGCCGGCGACCCCGGGAGGGCCCGGGTCAGATCCGGGTGACCGAGGAGACCGGCATCATGCCGACCGGGTCGTAGCGCACCGGAGCGCCCGGGTAGGGGGCGTGGATGACCTGGCCGCCGCCGGCGTACATCCCGATGTGGCTGGCGTCCGCGCGGTAGGCGACCAGGTCGCCCGGCCGCGCCTCGGAGAGCGGCACCGTGCGGCCGGCGTACCGCTGCGCCTGGGAGGTGCGCGGCAGGCTCACCCCGGCCTGGGCCCACGCCCACTGGGTCAGGCCCGAACAGTCGAAGCCCGAGGGACCGTTGGCGCCCCACACGTAGGGGCGGCCCAGCGCCGAGTGGGCGGCGGCGAGCGCGGCGGCGGCGCGCGAGGAGGCGGGCAGCGCCCCGGCCGCGGCCGGTGCCGGCTCCTGGCGCTCGGGGGCCGCGGTGGAGCGGGAGGCCCGCGCGAAGGAGGCGCGCTCGGCGTCCGGCAGCGCGGCGAGCAGCCGCCGGGCCTCGGCGAGCCTGGCCTCCACAGTGCGCTTGTGCCGGGCGACGGCCTCCCGTGTCCCGGCCAGCTCGGCGAGCGAGCCGGACGCCTCGGCGCGGATCTGGGCGATCTTCTGCCGGGCGTGCCGGAGCTTGCCGAGCGCGAGGGCCTGCCGGGCGCCCATCCGGTCGAGGGCCGCGGCCCGCTCCAGGTAGGAGTCGGGGTCGGCGGAGAGCAGCAGCGCGACGGACGGGTCGATGCCGCCGGTGCGGTACTGCGCACCGGCGAGGGCGCCCAGCCGGTCGCGCATCCGGTTGATCTCCTGCTGTCCCCGGGCCGCCGCGTCCTGCGCCCGGTCCACCTCGGCGCGCAGCCGCTCGGCGTCCTCCTCGGCGGCGTTGAAGCGCTCGGTGGCCTGCTCCGCCTCGCCGAGAAGCCGGTCCACGCGCGCCCGGCCGGAGTCCCGGTCGGTCTGCGGGTCGGCGCTCGCGGGCGCACCCGCGAAGGTGGCGGCGGCGGTGGCCGCGGCCGCCGACAGGACCGTGGCGCGGACGCCCCGGTTGAGGCCGGACTGTGTGGGACGGCGATGGGACACCACGGGAAGCCGCACTCCCTTCCACTGACGCGCGGCACCCTGCCGCCCGGACGGGCGGAACGACGAGCGGGGCCGCACAGCAGGCAGACAGTAATCGTCCGACCACGGAGCGACAAAGAACCGCGCGCGGCGGCGAGAGCACGCAGAACGGCCCCGCCCCGCCGGTGACCTTGGTCTCCGGCGGGGCGGGGCGTCAGCGAGGGGTGCGGCGATTCGCCCGTTCGGGCGTCAGATGCGGACGCCCACCTGGAAGGAGCCGATGGTGTTCATCGACTCGTAGCGGACGTAGGCGCCCGGCTTCGGGGCGTGCACCACCTGGTTGTTGCCCGCGTACAGGGCGACGTGCGAGGTGTTGTTGAAGAAGACCAGGTCGCCGGGCTTCAGCGCGCTGCGGCCGATCTGGGTGCCCTCGTTGATCTGCGTGTACGTGGTGCGGGTGATGTTGACGCCGGCCTGGCCGTACGCCCACTGGGTCAGCCCGGAGCAGTCGAACGAGTAAGGGCCGCTGCCGCCGGAGACGTACGGCTTGCCGATCTGGGTGGCGGCGGCGCTGAGGGCGGCGGCGCCGCGGGCGGAGGCGGGGACCTCGCTGCCGAGGTCGACCCGGTCGCCGGCGGCGCGGCTGGCGCGCTGCTCCTCCTGGGCCATCTTGGCGCGCTCGGCGGCGGTGAGGGTGTTCAGCACCTCACGGGCGTCGGCGAGCTTGCTCTGGTACTTCTTCTTGTTCGCGCCGAGGGCCTTGCGGACCTCGGCCAGCTCGGAGAGCTTCGACTGCGCTTCCTTGCGCTCCTGCGCCAGGGTGCGCTGCTTGGCCTGGATCTTCTGCAGCGACTCGGCCTGCTTGGCGGTCAACTGGTCCAGGGCCGAAGCCTGTTCGAGGAAGCTGTCCGGGTCGGACGCGAGGAACAGCTGAAGCGACGGGTCCATGCCGCCGGTGCGGTACTGCGCCGTCGCTATGGAACCCAGCTCGTCCCGGAGGGTGTTGAGGTCGGCCTGCTCGCGGGCGACCTTGTCCTGGAGCGCGTCGACCTGCTTCTTCAGCTTGTCCTGCTGCTCCTTGGCCCCGTTGTACTTCTCGGTGGCCTCTTCCGCCTCGTGGTAGAGCTTGTCGACCTTCGCCTTCACCTCGGCCTTGGTCGGCTTCGGGTCGGCGTGCGCCGCCTGGGAGGACAGGGCCACGGCTGCGGCGGCGGTCGCGGTGAGCACGGTCACGCGGGTGCGGCTCGGCTGCTTGGGACGACGGTGGGACGCCACGAAGGCGAGCTCCTTCTTCCTCGAGCCGCCTACCGGGTGGTGGGGAAGACGCGATCCCCGGCTCCGCACACATCACGGACACGGCGGTTCCTCCGCTGCCACCCCGGATGGGTGATCAACCGTGCGAAGGTTCGAGGCCTGACCCTAGTGACCAACTTGTGATCAGTTCAAATCCTCACGAGAAAAACTTCGTCACACCCGGCACTTCTTTGCCCTCGACGCACGGCGCGTAGCGGCGAATTGACGGAGCGTTTCCCGGAAAGCGGCATGCCACACATGTCGCCCAGAACGCGTCAGACGCGCGAAAGCCGCTTCAGGAGCAATGCGGACGCCACCGGCCTCGCACCGGCCTTGGCCACGCCGTCCGCCACCTCGCGGTCGGTCGAGACCACCACCACCGGCCGGCCCGTCGGCTCCGCGCGGGCCAGTTGGCGGATCAGCTCGTCGGCGGTCACCCCCGCCTTGCTGAACAGCACCCGGACCCCGCGCGGCGGCGCCAGCAGGACCGGCACGGCCAGCTCGGCGCCGTCGAAGACGCAGGTCATCTCGGCGCCGGTCTGGGCGGCGAGCATGGAGAGCCCGCCCAGCAGCCTCAACCGCTGCTTCTCCAGCGGCATCTGGGGATAGCCGGTCTTGGTGACGTTGTAGCCGTCCACGATCAGATGGGCCTGCGGCAGCGCCAGGAGCTGGTCGAGCAGCGCCGGGTCGGTCTCCGAAAGCGCCCTGGCCGCGATGTCCTTGGGCGACATCCGCCCCGGCTCGACGGCGTCCACACCGTCGGCGGGCCGGATCTCCGACGGCGGCAGGGCGAGCTCCCGGCGCAGGCCCGCCGCCGCGTCCAGCACGGTGTCCAGGAGCAGCCGCAGCCGCATGTCCTCCACCGAGCGCCCCTCGCGGGCGGCCCGGCGGCCCGCCTCGACGGCCGCCTCGGCCTCCGCCAGGCGCGCCTTGAGCCGCCGCGACTCGCTCTCCGCGGCGGAGATCCGGGCACCCGTCTCCGTGCGCACGGCGTCCACCTCGGCGGCCACCTTGCGCAGCGCGGCCTCGCCGCGCTTCAGCTCGCTGTGGGCGCTGCGCAGCTTGCGGTGCAGCGCCTCGGCCTCCTTGCGGGCGGCGTCCAGCTCGGCCCGGAGCCGCTCGGTCTCCGCACGGGTCTGGCCGCGCGCCTGGTCCAGCTCCTCGCGCAGCCGGTCCCGTTCGCGGCGGACCTCCTCGTCGGCGCGCTCGGCGTCGGCGCGCTGGACCTCCTCGCCGGCGGACTGGACCAGCTTGACCCAGCCCGTCGGGCGCAGCACGTAGGCCGCGGCGGCGACGTCCAGCGGGTCGGCGGCGGCGGGCGGCGAGCCGGCCTCCAGCGCGGCGGCCAGCTCGGGCTGGGCCTGCGCGATCCGCTCGCCGATCCGCTGCCGGAACCGGGCGTCGCTCTCCAGCGCGGCGGCCATCGCGTTCCCGGCGAACTTGGCCCGCCGGGTCGGGGTGAAGCGGGCGTACTGCCGCAGCTGGGCGGGCAGTTCACCCACGGTCAGGCCGCCGAAGGCGTCCGCCGCCAGCTGGACGACCTTGCGCCGGACCCCTTCGGGCAGCGGGCGGTCGAGCGCCTCGACGACGCCGTCGGCCTCGCCGGCCGGATCAGCGCCGCTCGTCGGCTGCTCCACCATCCGTCACCCCATCGTGTCGTGAGTGCGGCTCCCTTCAGGAACCGCCACCCGGCCTGTCCACCAGTTCGATCTGGTCCACGGCGTTGCACCAACGGCAGCGGACCGACTCGATGGTCTCACTGACCACCTCCCGCTCCTCGACACTCGCGTCACCGGCCAGGTCGAGGTGGACGTACTCCACCACCTTCGACGAACGCGTCACGTCGAAGCGCGTGAGGTTGCCGCACAGGGTGCAGCGCCAGCGGGTCGTGTCGGTCGGCTGGGGAACCGTCGTCATCGTTGCCGTCCTTCTCGTTCGTACGGGTGCGGGTGCGGGGCCTGGCGGGAGCCGTGCCCGCCGTGCGCCGTCGGACCGCGGATGCCCCTGGGAGTAACCCTACGGCCTCGCGCATACCCGTCGGCACGGCATGGCGGCCCGTTCCCGGCTGCCCCGTGGGCCATGATCCGTACATGATCGAACGGCGGGCGGGCGGCTGGCGGGACGTGAGGGCGAGGCTCCGGCCGCTGGCCGGGGCGGGCGGATCACCGGTCACCTACGGGCTGATCGCTCTCTGCGTCGTCGTCTTCCTGCTCAGCCCGCTCTCCGGCTTCAACCGGGCCTACGGCACCGCCGACGCGCTGCTCGCCGCGCAGGCCGGGTATTTCGAGCGGTGGGGCGTCATCCCGTCCGAGCTGTGGCACGGCTCGGCGTCCGCCCTGCTCACCCCGCTGACCGCGCTGTTCGTGCACGGGAGCTGGCTGCACCTGCTGGGCAACCTGCTCTTCCTCTACGTGTTCGGCGCGATGGCGGAGGAGCGGATGGGGCACCTGGCGTTCGCCCTCTTCTACCTCGTCTGCGGCTATCTGGCGCTGGTCTGCTACGCCGCCGCCCACGCCGATTCCGGCCAGACGCTGGTCGGGGCCTCGGGGGCGATCTCCGCGGTGCTCGGCGCGTTCCTCCGGCTCTTCCCCCGCGCCCGCGTCACCAGCCTCTTCCCCTTCCTCCTCTTCCTGCCGCTGCGCTTCCCCGCCTGGATCGTGCTGGTGTTCTGGTTCGTGCTCCAGTGGCTGGCGGCGCGGAACGCGAGCGCGGGTCCGGGCGTCGCCTATCTCGCCCATGTGGCGGGGTTCGCGGCCGGCTTCCTCTACGCCTGGGGGCGCTACCGGGGTGGGGCTAGAGTGAAGGTTCCAGCCACGGCCACCGAGGGAGAAAGCCAGCCGTGATCACCGCGATCGTGCTCATCAAAACCAGCGTGGACCGGATTCCGGAGATCGCCGAGGCCATCAGCGCGCTGGAGAACGTCAGCGAGGTCTACTCCGTCACCGGCACCTACGATCTGATCGCGATGGTCCGGGTCGCCGACCACGACCACCTCGCCGACGTCATCCCCGGCCGGATCAGCAAGATCCCCGGCGTCGAGGCCACCGACACCCATGTGGCGTTCCGCACCTACTCGGAACACGACCTGGAGGCGGCCTTCGCCATCGGGCTGGACGCCTGACCTTCCGGCGCCGCACGCACGGCCGGGGCCGGGCGGGGAGAGGACTCCCCCGCCCGGCCCCGGCGTTGTTCCGGCGTACCGCTCCGTCAGACCTGCGACTCGCCGCGGTCCGGCACGCAACGGCCGCCCTCGGTGCGGTACTTCCAGCGGGCGCCGTCGTTCACCAGTTCGGCGACCGCGCGGAGGAAGCGCTCCACGTGCTCGTCGGGGGTGCCGGCGCCGAAGCTGACCCGGATGGCGTTGAGCGAGAGCTCGCCCGGCCCGCCCTCGGGGGCGCCGCACTCGCCCGGGTCCTGCGGGTCGCTGCCGAGCAGGGTGCGCACCAGCGGGTGGGCGCAGAACAGTCCGTCGCGGACGCCGATGCCGTACTCGGCGGAGAGGGCGGCGGCGAAGTGGGAGCTGTTCCAGCCCTCCACCACGAAGGAGATCACGCCGACCCGGGGGGCGTCGTCGCCGAACAGCGAGAGCACCTTCACCTGGGGAACGGCGGCCAGGCCCGCGCGGACCTTCGCGACCAGGGCCTGCTCGCGGGCGACCAGCGAGTCGAATCCGGCCTCGGTGAGGGCCTTGCAGGCGGAGGCGATGGAGTAGACGCCGATGACGTTCGGCGAACCGGCCTCGTGGCGGGCGGCGGTGGTGTGCCACGCGACCTCCACGCCGCCGTCGGCGCGGCGGGCGACCTGGCGGGAGGCGCCGCCGCCCGCCAGGTAGGGCTCGGCCGCCACCAGCCAGTCGGCGCGGCCGGCCAGGACGCCCGAGCCGAACGGCGCGTAGAGCTTGTGGCCGGAGAACGCGACCCAGTCGACGTCGAGTTCGGCGATGTCCACCGGGTGGTGCGGGGCGAGCTGGGCGGCGTCCAGCACGATCCGTGCGCCGTGGGCGTGCGCGGCGGCGGCCAGTTCGCGTACCGGCCACAGCTCGCCGGTGACGTTGGAGGCGCCGGTGACGCAGACCAGGGCCGGGCCGTGGGGGTCGCGGGCGGCCAGCGCGCGCTCCAGGGTGTCGACGGCCTGCTGCGGGGTGCGCGGGGCGTCGAGGTAGGTGACGTCGGCGTCGCGCCAGGGCAGCAGCGAGGCGTGGTGCTCGGTCTCGAAGACGAAGACCTGGCAGCCGGCCGGCAGCACCGCGGCGAGCAGGTTGAGGGAGTCCGTGGTGGAGCGGGTGAAGACGACCTGGTCGTCGGCGCGGCAGCCGAGGAACTCCGCGACGGTGGCGCGGCTGTTCTCGAAGAGGTCGGTGGAGAGCTGCGAGAGGTAGCCGGCGCCGCGGTGGACGCTGCCGTAGTACGGCGCGTAGGCCGCCACGTCGTCCCAGACCCGCTGGAGGGCCGGGGCACTGGCCGCGTAGTCGAGGGCCGCGTAGGTGACTTCGCCGCCGGTCACGAGCGGGACGGTGACGTCCTTGCCGAGCACCGGCAGCGGTGCACAGAGCGGCGCGTCGGAGGCGGCGGAGGCGACGGAGGCAGCGGAGGACACGGACATGACGAACTCCCGGAGAAGGCAGACGAATTCACCGCGGCGCCGGACACGCGGCAGCACGGAGGAAGGAAAGGAAGAGCGCGGAGAAGGGCGGTACGCCCTAGCGCATTCGCTTGCTCACAGAAGGCTCCCTAGGGACCAGGACCCCGGGGGCTGGCATACATCGATGCCGGGAGGGGCCCGCGCTTGCCGCAGACCTCGCTGCCTGCGGCCTGGTCTTCACCCGGGGCACCCCGCCACGGACGGAGGGTTGCCGGACAGCGGGCCGGGGCCGTAGTCGCTGTCACTCATGACCTGCCAGCATCTTGCCACACACGCCAGGACGCGCAAGGGCGCAGTCCGCCATCCGGACTGCGCCCCCGGTCACCTCACCGCCGTGCCCGGCCGCCGTTCAGGCGTTGCTGGCCGCCACCCAGCGCTCCAGGGCGCTCTTGGCGGCCCCCGAGTCGACCGACTCCGCGGCGGCGGTGATCTTCGCGGCGATCTGCTCGGCCAGCGGCGCGTCGGTGGGGTCCAACGCCACCAGGGCCGCTGCCGAGTTGAGCAGCACCGCCTCGCGCACCGGTCCGCGTTCGCCGTCCAGCAACCGCCGGGCGACGTCCGCGTTGTACGCCGGGTCGGCGCCGCGCAGCGCCTGGACCGGCACCAGCTCCAGGCCCACCGACCGCGGGTCGAAGGCCTCCTCGCGCACCGAGCCGTCCCGCACCACCCAGACCCGGGAGGTGGCGGTGGTGGTCAGCTCGTCCAGCCCGTCGTCGCCCCGGAAGACGAGCGCGGAGTTGCCCCGCTCGGCGAGCACACCGGCCACGATCGGGGCCATCCGGACGTCCGCCACACCCACCGCCTGGGCGCGCACGTGCGCCGGGTTGGTGAGCGGACCGAGGATGTTGAAGGTGGTCTGCGTGCCGAGCTCCTTGCGCGCGCGGGCCGCGTACCGCAGGGCGGGGTGGAACTTCACGGCGAAGCAGAAGGTGATGCCGGCCTCCTCGGCGACCTCGGCGACCCGCTCCGGGGTGAGGTCGAGGTTGACGCCGAGCTTCTCCAGCACGTCGGAGGCGCCGCTCGCGGAGGAGGCGGAGCGGTTGCCGTGCTTGACGACCTTCGCTCCGGTGCCGGCGATCACGATCGCCGACATGGTGGAGATGTTGACGGTCTTCGCCAGGTCGCCGCCGGTGCCCACGATGTCCACCGTGCGGCCGGGCACCTCGATGGTCCGGGCGTGCGCGTACATCGCCCGCACCAGGCCGCTGACCTCGTCCACCGTCTCGCCCTTGGCGCGCAGGGCCACGGCGAAGCCGGCGATCTGCACGTCGGTCGCCGACCCGCTCATGATGCGGTCCATCGCCCACGCCGTGGCGTCGGCGCTGAGGTCCTCGCCGCGCATCAGGGGGGTCAGCACGCCGGGCCAGGAACGGTCCGCCACGCTGTCGCCGCCGATCGGGGTCACAACGTTCATGGTCCGCTCCAGGGTCCACAGCCGGTACAGGGTCTACCGCCCCACCCTATCGAGACCCGGAGCACGCGAAGAGCCCCGTCCGGCGGGCGGACGGGGCTCCTGCTGTGGCGATCAGTTCAGGTGATCAGTGGTGACCGTGGCCGCTGGTGATCTCCTTGTACTCCTCCGCCGTGGGCTTGGCGATCTGGTTGTCCTCGCCGTAGTAGCCCTTGCTGAGCTTGGCGCGCAGCTTCTGCGTGACGGGCACCTTGCGCTCGACGCCGTTCTCGTCGACCGTCGGGCCGATCTCGAGCGGCTTGTACTGCTCGTGCGCGGTGAGCGTGTGCAGCTGGGCCGGCGACAGCGGCTCGTGGACCTCGACGAACTCACCGTGCGGCAGGCGCTTGATGAGGCCGGACTCGCGCCCGTGCAGCACCTTGTCCCGGTCCCGGCGCTGGAGGCCCAGGCAGATCCGCTTGGTGGCGATGAACGCGAGCACCGGTCCGACGAAGAAGAAGATCCGGACGAACCAGGAGATGGAGTTCAGCGACAGGTGGAAGTGGGTGGCCCACAGGTCGTTGCCACCGCCGACGAGGCCGATGAAGTACGCCGTGATCCAGGCGACGCCGAACGCGGTCCGGGTCGGGGCGTTGCGCGGGCGGTCCAGGATGTGGTGCTCGCGCTTGTCCCCGGTGACCCACGACTCGACGAAGGGGTAGACCGCGATGACGGTCAGCACCAGGCCGAACAGGACCAGCGGGATGAAGACGCCCAGGACCAGCGTGTGGCCCCAGAGGTTGATCTCCCAGCCCGGCATGACACGGACCAGACCCTCGGCGAAGCCCATGTACCAGTCGGGCTGGGCGCCCGTGGACACCTGGTCCGGGCGGTACGGGCCGATGGCCCAGATCGGGTTGATCGAGGCGATGCCCGCGACGACCGCGATGACGCCGAAGACCAGGAAGAAGAATCCGCCGGCCTTCGCCATGTACACCGGCAGCAGGGGCATGCCGACGACGTTCTTGTTGGTCTTGCCGGGACCCGCGAACTGCGTGTGCTTGTGGTAGAAGACCAGGATCAGGTGGCCCACCAGCAGCCCGAGCATGATGCCCGGCAGCAGCAGGATGTGGATCGAGTAGAACCGGGCGACGAAGTCGCCGCCGGGGAACTCCCCGCCGAACAGGAACATCGAGATGTACGTGCCGACGATCGGCACGGACAGGATCGCGCCCTGCGTGAAGCGGACACCGGTGCCGGAGAGCAGGTCGTCCGGGAGCGAGTAACCGGTGAACCCGGTGAACATGCCGAGGACGAACAGCAGGAAGCCGAACAGCCAGTTGATCTCGCGCGGCTTGCGGAAGGCGCCCGTGAAGAAGACGCGCATCATGTGCACGAACATCGCGGCCAGGAAGATCAGCGCGGCCCAGTGGTGGATCTGGCGGACCAGCAGGCCACCGCGGACGTCGAAGCTGATGTCCAGCGTCGAGGCGTACGCCTCCGACATCCGGATGCCCTGCATCGGCTCGTACGAGCCGTGGTACACGACCTCGTTCATGCTCGGGTGGAAGAACAGCGTCAGATACACACCCGTGAGGATGATGATGATGAAGCTGTAGAGCGCGACCTCGCCGAGCATGAAGGACCAGTGGTCCGGGAAGATCTTGCGCATGTTGGCCTTGGCCAGGCCGTAGATGCCCAGCCGGCCGTCGGCCCAGTCCGCCACCCGCTCACCGGCGGGCGCTTTGCGCTGTGTGTCGGTCGTAGTACTCATCCGCGCTCCCAGAAGGCAGGGCCGACGGGCTCGTCGAAGTCACCGAGCGCTTCGAGGTTGCCCTCGCTGTTCACGCCGATCCGCAGCTGCGGGAGGGCGTGACCGGCCGGACCGAAGATGACGCGGGCGCCGTCGGAGAGGTCGAAGGTGGACTGGTGGCACGGGCAGAGCACGTGGTGCGTCTGCTGCTCGTACAGGCTGATCGGGCAGCCGACGTGGGTGCAGATCTTCGAGAAGGCGACGATGCCCTCGTGCGCCCACTCGCGCTCGCGCTTGTCCTTGATGTCGTCCGGCTCGATGCGGATGATCATCAGGGCGGCCTTGGCGATCTGCGTCTGGAAGTCGTGCGCGTCCTCCTCCAGGCCCTCGGGCATGGCGAAGGTGAGCGAACCGACGACGACGTCCTCGGGGCGCAGCGGCTCATTGGTGTTCATGTTGATGAGCTGCTTGCCCTTGGCCCACAGGGTGGTGCGGAGCTTCTTCTCCGGCAGCGGACCGAGGTCGCGCAGGAGGACCACGCCGGCGAGCGGCACCAGGGCCAGCGCGCCGAACATGGTGGTGCGGATCAGCTTGCGACGGCCGATCACCGACTCCTCGGCGCCGGCCTTGAAGTCCGCGAGGACCTTGGCCTTGACCTCGGGGGCCGCCTCGATGGCGTGCCGCTCGTCGGCGACCTCCACGTCGGACATCAGGGTGCGCGCCCAGTGGACGGCGCCCGCGCCGATCGCGAACAGCGCCACGCCGAGCGTCAGGCCCAGCGAAAAGTTGAGCGCGCTGACGTGACCGAACGGCCAGATGTAGACGATCTTGTCGACCGGGAAGATGACGTACGAGGCGATGAAGCCGACCGTCGCCAGCATCGACAGGATGAAGAGGTACGCGACGACCCGCTCGGAGCGGTTCGCGGCGCGTTCGTCGATGTCCTGGATGCGCGGCCGGTGGGCGGGCAGCCCCGGGTCGGCGAACGGGTCGTCCGTACCCTCCACCGCGGTGTGCGCGGTGTCCTGCTCTGCGGGCAGGTGCTTCTGTGGAATCTCTTGGCTACTCATGACTTCTTGGCCTTAGCGGTGTGGGCCGCGACCCAGACGGCGACTGCGACCAGGAGGCCCAGCCCGAAGATCCACGCGAACAGACCCTCGCTGACCGGTCCGAGGCCGCCGAGCGACAGGCCGCCCGGGGACTCGGTGTCCTCACCGTTCACGGTCTTGATGTACGCGATGATGTCCTTCTTCTGCTGCTCCGGCATCGTCGAGTCGGGGAAGGAGGGCATGTTCTGCGGGCCGGTCTGCATGGCCTCGTAGATGTGCTTCTCGCTCACGCCTTCGAGGTCCGGTGCGTACTTGCCGTGCGTGAGCGCGCCGCCCTCACCCGTGAAGTTGTGACACTGGGCGCAGTTGGTGCGGAACAGTTCGCCGCCCTTGGCGATGTCGGCGCCTTCGGGGTCGACCTGGTTCTCGGTCGGCGTGATCGGACCGGCGCCGAGCGACGAGACGTACGCCGCGAGCTGGTCGATCTCGGCCTGGTTGTAGATGACCTTCTTCTTCGGTACCTGCGGACCCGGCTGCTGCGCGGGCATGCGGCCGGTACCGACCTGGAAGTCAACGGCGGCGGAACCCACGCCGACAAGCGAAGGCCCGTCGGATGTGCCCTGACCGCCGGTTCCGTGGCAGCTGGCGCAGCCTACGGAGTACAGCTTCTTGCCCTCCTCGATGGCGAGGGACTGGGCGGTTTCGTCGGCCTGCGCCTTGCCCGCAGGCGCAAACGCGGCGTACAGCCCCCCGGTAGCCGCCAGCGCGAGGAGTAGTACGACGACCGCCGCCAGCGGATGGCGTCGTCGTGCGGAGAGCTTTTTCACGGATTACCCCGGTGTCAGGATCTTCTGCGTCGATGGTGGGTGGGTGCGAGCCCGGTTACTTGATCATGTAGATCGTCGCGAACAGGCCGATCCATACGACGTCGACGAAGTGCCAGTAGTAGGACACGACGATGGCGGCGGTCGCCTGTTCGTGGGTGAACCTCTTGGCCGCGTATGTCCTGCCGAGAACGAGCAGGAAGGCGATGAGTCCGCCTGTCACATGCATGCCGTGGAAGCCGGTGGTCAGGTAGAACACCGAGCCGTACGGGTCGGAGGACAGGGAGAGCCCCGCCTCCTTGACCAGCTCGGTGTACTCCAGGACCTGGCCGCCGATGAAGATCGCACCCATGACGAAGGTGATGATGAACCAGGTGCGGAGCTTCTTCACGTCGCCCCGCTCCGCGGCGAACACGCCGAGCTGACAGGTGAGAGAGGAAAGCACCAGGATCGTGGTGTTCGTCGCCGAGAACGGGAAGTTCAGATGATGAGCCATCTCCTTCCAGTGGTCGGGTCCCATCACCGATCGCAGGGTGAAGTACATCGCGAAGAGGGCCGCGAAGAACATCAGCTCGGAACTCAACCAGATGATGGTTCCGACGCTGGTGAGGTTCGGTCGATTGACCGACGGGTGCGCGTGCCCGGTTTCTACTGTCGTTGCTGTCGCCACGACCGACATTATGTCGGTCGCTTATCCCGCCCTCACTCCCGGGGGTGCCGTTCGGAGTGTCCGCGCCGTCGATCAGGGCCGAACCCTCCCCCGAACGGCCCAGTGGAAGACCGTCCTTACCGGTGCTGACAGGCCGTGGGCGGGAGTACGATCCGCGCATCGGTCCGCCGCCCGGCGGGACCGCGGGACGCCTCGGCCGCCCCACGCCCCTCAAGGACACAGACGTCACGGAGGAACAATGCAGCCCACCGCCACGGTCCTGGTCTACAGCGACGACGCCCACATCCGCGAACAGGTGAGGCTGGCGGCGGGCCGCAGGCCGGCGGCGGACGTGCCGCCGGTGGAGTTCCTGGAGTGCGCGACGCTGCCCGCGGTCCTGGAGGCGCTGGACAACGGCGGGATCGACGTCTGCGTGCTCGACGGCGAGACCGCGCCGGTCGGCGGGATGGGCGTGTGCCGGCAGATCAAGGACGAGATCTTCCGCTGCCCGCCGGTGCTGCTGCTCATCGGGCGCCCGCAGGACGCCTGGCTGGCCACCTGGAGCCGCGCGGACGCCGCCGTGACCCTGCCGGTCGAGCCGGTGGAGTTCGCGGACGCCCTGGCCGCGCTGCTGCGCGCCCGGCTCGCCGTGGGGGCCTGACCCCCTCCTGACACCCCGTCGCCCCCACCGCCGCGGGTGGGGGCCCCGAGGGCCGTACCGGCCGTACGGGGCCCGTACGCTCCGTGTCCGTCCCGGGCGGCGCATCCCCCCGGCTCTAGACCTGGGGCCGCAGGCGCGCGGTCTCGACGCTGTTCGCACCGGTGTCCGCGCGTCCCCCGCCCCCGCCGTGGACGGCGCTGCCCTTCTGCCACTCCTCCCACGACAGGTTCCAGTCGCCGAACCCGTTGTCGAAGGGGGTCATGGTCTCCCCCTCGCTGTGGGTGACCTCGACGATGTCGCCCTCGCGCACGGTGTCGAAGAACCATTCGGCGTTGCTGGTCGACATCCCGGTGCAGCCGTGGCTGACGTTGGCGTTGCCCTGGGAGCCGGTCGACCACGGCGCGGCGTGCACGTACTCCCCGCTCCACGTCACCCGGGTGGCGTAGTAGACGGGCAGGTCGTAGGACTCCGAGCTGCCCTCGGCGATGCCGACGGTCTCGCCGCGCATCTGGACGAAGTACTCCTTGCCGAGGACGACTTTGATGCCGTTACGGGTGGAAAAGCCCGGTTTGCCGGTGGTCACCGGGATGGTGTTGATCACTTCTCCGTTGCGCAGCACGGTCATCTCGTGCGCGGAGGCGTCGGTGACCGCCTCGATCCGGTCGCCGATGGCCAGCTTCAGCGGGGCGGTGCCCGCGCCGTACAGGGTGTCGGTCACCTTGATGCCCTTGAGCTTGCTGGTGACCTCGACGGTGGCCCGCGCGGGCCAGTAGTCCTGCGGCCGGTAGTGCAGGATCTTGTCGTCCACCCAGTACCAGGAGCCGGTCACGGCGGGGGTGGAGCGGACGCGCAGGGCGCGCTCGACCGTCGCGCGGGCGGCCTTGCCGGTCACCGGGGCGCTCAGTTCGGCGGTGACGGGCTGCCCGACGCCGTAAGTGCCCTTCTGCGGGCCGAACGTGACGTTCAGGAGCTTCTTGGGCGAAGCGGTGTCGAAGGACAGCGTGCGGCCGCCCGGGGAGCCGTCGGTGTTCTCGGTGGAGACCTTCACCGTGTAGCGGGTCCCGGCGGCCAGCGGGGCCGTGGAGTGCCAGCGCCTGCCGTCCGCGGTCAGCTCGCCGGCCAGGTGCCGGCCGTCCGCGTCCACCGCCGTCACGTCGGTGATGCGGCCGTCGTCATCCTTGACGGTGACTTCCAGCGGCTTGTCGGGGTCGACCTTCCTGCTGTCGTCCGGGGCGTTGAAGGAGACCTGGTCCGCCGCGTCGAAGGGCTTCGCCGAGAGCGGGTGACCGTCGGACTCCCCACAGGCGGTCGCACCGGCGGCCAGGGTCACGACCAGCAGGGTGCAACTCACTACGGTGCGGATGCGCGGCGTGTGGTTCATAGCCGACACGCTAGGAAGGTTCGCGCGTTCCAGCGCGGCGGGAGACTGCGAACGAGGGCCCGTTCCACTCGACTGGCGAGTGTCGCGGGCCCTCGTGAGGCGGTGCTGGTGAAGCCGTGCTACTGGGTGCGGTTCTCACCGCGGTAGTACTCGAAGACCCAGCCGAAGAGGCCGATCAGCAGCAGCGGGGCCGAGAAGTAGATCAGCCACCAGCCGACGGCCACACCGAGGAAGGCGAAGGCGCCGCCGATCGACAGCGCGAGCGGCTGCCAGCTGTGCGGGGAGAAGAACCCCACGTCGCCGGCCTCGTCCGCGACGTCGGCCTCCTTGTTGTCCTGGGCCATGGCGTCGACCCGGTTGGCCGTGAAGGCCAGGTAGAAGCCGATCATGATGGCCAGGCCGAACGCCAGCACGAGCGCCGTGGTGCCCACCGGCTCCCTCGACCACACGCCGTACGTGATGGCCATGGCGAGGATGAAGACGCTCAGCCAGATGAACAACTTGCCCTGGATCTTCACTTGCCTGCCTCCTTACCGCCTGCGAGAGCCTTGTCGTCCTCGGAGATGTGGTCGAGCTGCTCCAGAGCGGTGATCTCCGGGTGGTGCAGGTCGAACGCCGGGGACTCGGAACGGATCCGCGGCAGGGTGATGAAGTTGTGGCGCGGCGGCGGGCAGGACGTCGCCCACTCCAGGGAGCGGCCGTAGCCCCACGGGTCGTCGACCTCGATCTTCTTGCCGTACTTGGCGGTCTTCCAGACGTTGTAGAAGAACGGCAGGATCGACAGACCGAGCAGGAACGAGGAGATCGTCGAGATCGTGTTCAGCGCGGTGAAGCCGTCGGCGGCGAGGTAGTCCGCGTAGCGCCGCGGCATGCCCTCGGCGCCGAGCCAGTGCTGCACCAGGAACGTGCCGTGGAAGCCGATGAACAGCGTCCAGAAGGTGATCTTGCCGAGCCGCTCGTCCAGCATCTTGCCGGTGAACTTCGGCCACCAGAAGTGGAATCCGGCGAACATCGCGAAGACCACGGTGCCGAAGACGACGTAGTGGAAGTGCGCCACGACGAAGTAGGAGTCGGAGACGTGGAAGTCCATCGGCGGCGAGGCCAGGATGACGCCGGTCAGACCACCGAAGGCGAAGGTGATCAGGAAGCCGACCGACCAGAGCATCGGCGTCTCGAAGGACAGGGAGCCCTTCCACATGGTGCCGATCCAGTTGAAGAACTTCACCCCGGTGGGCACCGCGATGAGGAACGTCATGAAGGAGAAGAACGGCAGCAGGACTCCACCGGTGACGTACATGTGGTGCGCCCACACCGTCACCGAGAGGCCGGCGATGGCGATCGTCGCACCGATCAGACCGATGTAACCGAACATCGGCTTGCGGCTGAAGACGGGGATGACCTCACTGACGATGCCGAAGAACGGCAACGCGATGATGTACACCTCCGGGTGCCCGAAGAACCAGAAGAGGTGTTGCCACAGCAATGCCCCGCCGTTGCTGGCGTCGAATACGTGGGCGCCGAATTTACGGTCCGCCTCCAGCGCGAAGAGCGCGGCGGCGAGGACCGGGAAGGCCAGCAGGACCAGCACACCGGTCAGCAGGACGTTCCAGGTGAAGATCGGCATCCGGAACATCGTCATGCCGGGCGCGCGCATGCAGATGATCGTGGTGATGAAGTTGACCGAACCGAGGATCGTGCCGAAGCCCGAGAAGGCCAGACCCATGATCCACATGTCGGCGCCGACGCCCGGCGAGCGGACCGCGTCCGACAGCGGGGAGTAGGCGAACCATCCGAAGTCGGCGGCGCCCTGCGGGGTGAGGAAGCCGGCCACCGCGATGATCGAGCCGAAGAGGTACAGCCAGTAGGCGAACATGTTCAGCCGCGGGAACGCCACGTCGGGCGCGCCGATCTGCAGCGGCATGATCCAGTTCGCGAAACCGGAGAACAGCGGCGTCGCGAACATCAGCAGCATGATCGTGCCGTGCATCGTGAACGCCTGGTTGAACTGCTCGTTCGACATGATCTGCGTGCCCGGACGGGCCAGCTCGGCGCGCATGAAGAGCGCCATGACCCCGCCGATGCAGAAGAACACGAACGACGTGACCAGGTAGAGCGTGCCGATCGTCTTGTGGTCAGTGGTGGTCAGCCACTTGATGACGGTGTTCCCCGGCTGCTTGCGCCGTACCGGCAGCTCGTCCTCGTACGAGTCGTCTGCCGCCGCGGCACCCTGGGATTCGTTGAGGATGCTCACAGTTTGTTCGTCTCCGCATTCCTGGCCGGGTCCGTCTGCTCGATGCCTGCCGGCACGTAGCCCGTCTGACCCTTCTCCGCCAGCTCCTTGAGGTGCTGCTGGTAACGCTCGGGAGAGACGACCTTGACGTTGAAGAGCATCCGGGAGTGGTCGACGCCGCACAGCTCGGCGCACTTGCCCTTGAAGGTGCCCTCCTTGTTCGGAGTGACCTCGAAAGCGTTGGTGTGGCCCGGGATGACGTCCTGCTTCATGAGGAACGGCACCACCCAGAAGGAGTGGATGACGTCACGCGAAGTCAGGACGAAACGGACCTTCTCGCCCTTGGGCAGCCACAGGGTCGGACCCGGGTTGCCGTTCTGCGGGTTGCGGGTACCGGGGATACCCACGTCGTAGACGCCGTTGGCGTCCGACGGGAAGTCCTTGACGTACCGGTCGGGGATCGACGCGAGCTCCTTGGGGACCTCGCCGCCGGTGGAGGGCTCGCCCTCGACCTTCTCGACGTAGTTGAAGGCCCAGCTCCACTGGTAGCCGACCACGTTGATGGTGTGGGCCGGCTTCGAGGAGAGCGTCAGGAGCTTCGACTCGTCGCGCGCGGTGAAGTAGAAGAGCACCGAGACGATGATGAGGGGTACCACTGTGTACAACGCCTCGATGGGCATGTTGTACCTGGTCTGCGGAGGTACCTCCACCTTGGTCCGGCTACGCCGGTGGAAGACGACGCTCCAGAGGATCAGTCCCCAGACCAGGACACCCGTGGCGAGCGCTGCCGCCCACGAGCCCTGCCAGAGGGAAAGGATCCGAGGAGCCTCTTCCGTTACCGGGGTGGGCATACCGAGGCGGGGAAAATCCTCCCAGTTGTATGAACAACCGGAGGCCGTCGCCAGGACCAGGCCCGCAGTCAGCACCTGCGGCAGCTTCCGCCGCATCGGGCGCCGCGACGAGCGGTCGGAGCCGTTGGGACTCACGTAGCGCCTTCCCGAGAGTCTCGCCCGCTTCGGTCGGCGCGTCCCGTGATTTCTCTGGTCGGTCGCCGGCCCTGACGCGGGCAGGGGTTTGGATGTTTATGCGGACCAAACCCTACTGGACGCTATTTGGGGTCGCGCGGGGAGGGTGCCCAACGCGCCGCCCGACTCCCCGAAGGGATGGAATCCCCGCTTCCGGCCGCTGTCTGACGCATCCTCCGCCCCGCCGCCGGACGGCCGCCGCCCGGCGGGGGTCCGGGCGGGGCTAGCGTGTCCGGGTGCCCTACTTCGACGCGGCCTCGGCCGCCCCCCTGCATCCCGTCGCGCGTCAGGCGCTGCTTGCCTCGCTGGACGACGGATGGGCCGATCCGGCCCGGCTGCACCGGGAGGGGAGGCGGGCCCGGCTGCTGCTGGACGCCGCCCGCGAGGCGGCCGCGGAGGCCGTCGGCTGCCGTCCGGACGAACTGGTTTTCACCCCTTCGGGGACCGCCGCGGTGCATTCCGGAATTGCCGGAGCTCTTTCGGGGCGTCGGCGTGTCGGAGGCGGACTGCTGGTCTCGGCGGTCGAACACTCGTCGGTGCTGCACGCGGCGGACGCCCACGGGGCGCGCGGCGGGACGGTCACCGAGGTCCCGGTGGACCGGAGCGGCGCCGCCTCCGCCGCCGGGTACGCGGACGCGCTGCGCCCGGACACCGCGCTGGCCTGCCTCCAGTCGGCCAACCACGAGGTGGGGACCGTGCAGCCGGTCGCCGAGGTCGCGGAGGTCTGCGCGGCGGCCGGGGTGCCGCTGCTGGTGGACGCGGCCCAGTCGCTCGGGTGGGAACGCCCGGCGGAGGGCTGGTCGGTGCTGGCGGCCAGCGCCCACAAGTGGGGCGGCCCGCCCGGCGTGGGGCTGCTGGCGGTGCGCAAGGGGGTCAGGTTCGCCCCGCCGGCCCCGGTGGACGAGCGCGAGTCGGGCCGGTCGCCCGGGTTCGGGAACCTGCCGGCCGTGGTGGCGGCGGCGGCCTCGCTGCGGGCGGTACGGGCGGAGGCGGCGGCCGAGGCGGCGCGGCTGCGGGCCCTGGTGGACCGCATCCGGTCCGTGGTGGCCGAACGGGTGCCGGACGTGGAGGTGGTGGGCGACCCCGTGCGGCGCCTGCCGCACCTGGTGACCTTCTCCTGCCTCTACGTCGACGGGGAGACCCTGCTGCACGCCCTGGACCGCGCGGGTTTCTCCGTGTCGTCCGGTTCGTCCTGCACGAGCAGCACGCTGACGCCCAGCCATGTGCTGCGGGCGATGGGGGTCCTGTCGGAGGGGAACATCCGGGTGTCGCTGCCGGCCGGGACCACCGGGGCGGACGTCGACCGCTTCCTGGAACTGCTGCCGGGGCTGGTCGGGGAGGTGCGCGAGCGGCTCGGCGCCCCCGTCGCCGACTCCACCGTCGCCGCCTCCCCCGTCGCCCCCGCCGCCGCGCCCGCCCGCCCGTCCGCCCAGGACCCGGAGGCACCCGGCGCGCGGACGCCCGGCACGCGGACGCCCGGCGCGGACGCGCCGGAGGGGTCGCTGGTGGTGGACGCCCTCGGGCGGCGCTGCCCGATTCCGGTGATCGAGCTGGCCAAGGTGATCGGGGACGTGCCGGTGGGCGCGACGGTGACCGTGCTCTCCGACGACGAGGCCGCCCGGCTGGACGTCCCGGCCTGGTGCGAGATGCGCGGCCAGGAGTACGCCGGGGAGCGGCCGGCCGGGCGCGGCACCGCCTACACGGTCCGCCGGCTGGTCTGACACGCCGTCGCCCCGCCGCCCCGTACGGACGGGGGCGGCGGGGCGACGGGGCCGGACGGTCAGCCGAGGTGCGCGCGCACCTCGGCGGCGGCGTCCTCGCCGTACGCCTTGGTGAAACGGTCCATGAAGCCGGAGCGGTGCAGGCTGTACTCCTGGGTGCCGACCGTCTCGATCACCAGGGTGGCGAGCATGCAGCCGACCTGCGCGGCGCGCTCCAGCGACACCCCCCAGGCGAGGCCGGACAGGAAGCCCGCCCGGAAGGCGTCGCCGACGCCGGTCGGGTCCGCCTTGGTCTCCTCGTCGGGGCAGCCGACCTCGATGACCGGCTCGCCGACCCGCTCGATGCGCACGCCCCGGGCGCCGAGGGTGGTGATCCGGTGGCCGACCTTGGCGAGCACCTGCTCGTCGCTCCAGCCGGTCTTGGACTCGATGAGCCCCTTCTCGTACTCGTTGGAGAAGAGGTAGGTGGCGCCTTCGAGCAGGACGCGGATCTCCTCGCCGTTCATGCGGGCGATCTGCTGGGAGAAGTCGGCGGCGAACGGGATCGCGCGGGCGCGGCACTCCTCGGTGTGGCGGAGCATCGCCTCGGGGTCGTCGGCGCCGATGGAGACGAGGTCCAGGCCGCCCACCCGCTCGGCGACGCTGTGCAGCTCGATCAGCCGGGCCTCGCTCATGGCGCCGGTGTAGAAGGAGCCGATCTGGTTGTGGTCGGCGTCGGTGGTGCAGACGAAGCGCGCGGTGTGCAGCACCTCGGAGATGCGGACCGACTCGGTGTCGACGCCGTGCCGGTCGAGCCAGGCGCGGTAGTCGTCGAAGTCCGAGCCGGCCGCGCCGACCAGGACCGGGGCGGTGCCGAGGAGTCCCATGCCGTACGCGATGTTCGCGGCGACGCCGCCCCGCCGCACGTCGAGTCCGTCGACCAGGAAGGAGAGGGAGACCGTGTGCAACTGGTCGGCGACGAGCTGGTCGGCGAAACGGCCGGGGAAGGTCATGAGGTGGTCGGTGGCGATGGAGCCGGTGACTGCGATGCGCACGGGAGGCTGCTCCTGCGGAAGGCGAAGGGAACGCGCGGGCGCGCCCTCCGGGACGGCGTGACAGTTCACGCTACCCGGTGAGGGAGGCAACGGTGGAGGGGCCGAAACTACCCGATAGTAGGGCTTACCCCTTGGACCGGTTCGTGCATACGGTGCGGATATGCCGAAGCACATCGCACCGCCCGAGTCCGAGATGAGCCTGGCCGAACTGCGCGGGGACTGCGCGCGCATGGCGCCGCACTGGTCCGCGCCGCCGCGGAAGGACGCCCCCGCGGTGGCTCCGTCCCTGATCAACGGGGTCGTCGTGCCGCCCGCCTCGGCCCGGCTGGTGGACGCCATGTCCGACTACGGCGACTGAACCGGCCCCGCCGGGACCGCTCCCCCGCGGCGGCCGTGGAACCGTGACACCGCCGGGTCCGTCCCACCCGTGTCCCCGTCCCGGGGGCGGACGCAGGTCCGCGACGGCGAAGGAGCGATCCGGTGAGCACCGAACGACCCGACGACAACGAAGCGACCGGCACCCGTCGGCGGCCCCGTCTCGCGGCGGTCTCCGTCGCGGCGGCGGTCCTGCTGGCGGGAGGCGGCGGGGCCTGGTGGGCGACGACCGCGGCGGACGGCACCGCGGTGGAGAGCACCGCCGCCGCGCCCGGCCGGTCCGTGCCGCCACTCGCCCTCGACGCCACCGGAGCGGGCCTGTCCCCGGCCGGCGGCACGGCCTCCGAAGGCGCGGACGCCGGGGCCGCGGACTCCGGCGGGACGGCGTCGGGCGGCGGGTTCGCGCCCGGCGAGCCGGACCCCGGCAGCCCCGTCTACCGCGCCTCCGGCGAACTGCCCGAGGGCCCGGAGTCGGCCGCGGTGCACCGTGCGACCGGTTCGGTGGGCGCTGCGGAGGTGGCCCGGCTGGCGCGGGCGCTCGGGGTCGGCGGGACGCCGCGGGCCGAGGGCTCCGTCTGGCGGGTGGGCTCCGCCCAGCACGCCGAGGGGCCGTATCTGCAGGTCACCCGGGAGGCCCCGGGCACCTGGACCTTCGCGGCGGACGGCTCGGGCGGCCTCTCGCCCTGCCCGTCGGGGGCCATGTGCGCCAACGGCGCGGGCGCCGCGTCGGGCGCGCCGGAGCCGGTCGACGAACGGACCGCGAAGGCGGCGGCCGCCCCGGTGCTGAAGGCGGTGGGCCAGAGCGGCGCCGCGCTGAACGCGGGTCAGCTGATGGGCCCGGTGCGGGTGGTGAACGCCGACCCGGTGGCGGACGGGCTGCCGACGTACGGCTGGTCGACGGGCGTGCAGATCGGTCCGGACGGGGACGTGGTGGGCGGCAGCGGACAGCTCAAGGCGCTCACCGAGGGCGCCCAGTACCCGGTGCTGACCGCGGCGGAGACCCTGGACCGGCTCAACGCGACCGCCGGCGCGCCGCCGGACCCCGGCGGTTGCGCCACACCCGCCCCGCTGGAGGGGACCGGAGGTGCGGGCAAGCCGTCCGCACCGCAGTGCGTGCCGTCCGCCGGCCGCCCCGCCCCGGTCCTGACGGTCGAGGACGCGGTCTTCGGACTGGCGCTGCGGTACGAGGACGGGCGCCGGGCCCTGGTGCCGTCCTGGCTGTTCCAGGTGCGCGCGGCCCCGGGCGGTCCGCTCTCCACGGTCGACGCGGTCGCGGTGGAGCCGGAGCACCTGGAGACGCCGCGGGAGCCGAGCCCCTCGGGCGGCGGCAAGGTCACCTCGTACACGGCCGACGGGCGGTCTCTGAAGGTGACCTTCTGGGGCGGGGTGTGCGCCGACTACTCCGCGGCGGCGAAGGAGAGCGCGGGGCAGGTGAGCGTGACCGTGACGGAGCGCCGGCAGTCCGGCGACAAGGCGTGCGTCATGATCGCCAAGGAGCTGGAGCGCACGGTGGAACTGGACGCGCCGCTGGGCGGCCGCACGGTCGTCGACGCGGCCACCGGCCACGCGGTGCCGCGCGTCTGAGGCGGCGTCCGCGCCCCGCACACGACGGCGGCGGCCCCGGAAGGGAATTCCGGGGCCGCCGCCGTCGCGCGTCGTGCCGTTCGCGCGTGTCCCGGACGGGTGCCGGGAACGCTGCGGACGGTGGGGGGACGGTTTAGCTGAACGAGTCGCCGCAGGCGCAGGAGCCGGTGGCGTTCGGGTTGTCGATCGTGAAGCCCTGCTTCTCGATGGTGTCGACGAAGTCGATCGAGGCGCCGCCGAGGTACGGGGCGCTCATGCGGTCGGTGACGACCTTGACACCGTCGAAGTCCTTCACGACGTCGCCGTCGAGGGACCGCTCGTCGAAGAAGAGCTGGTAGCGCAGGCCCGAGCAGCCGCCGGGCTGGACGGCGACGCGCAGCGCCAGGTCGTCACGGCCTTCCTGCTCCAGCAGGCCCTTGACCTTGGCTGCGGCGGCGTCGGACAGGAGAATGCCGTCGCTCACGGTGGTGGTCTCGTCCGATACGGACATCTGCTTCGCTCCCGGGTTGTACGGACTGCTTGCCGACGGTGCAACCGTCACAGCCGCGGATTCATTCCGGGCCGGGCGCTTGCCTGTTCCTTTCATGCTCGCACACCCCGTGCGCGGGGAATGCGTCACATCGACGCTATCGGCCATCGTCAAAGTGACACGATCCGGTTATCATAGATAACGTCAAATAGACGAAAAGGTGTTCCGGTGCGACGCCTGCTCCGCCGGTGCGGCCCCCGCCGCGCATGATTTCGAAGAAAGGGTGCGTGACGTGACCACGGCCCAGCCCCTGGACGTTCAGCCGACGCCCCTCGCTCTGCTGCTGCTCGGCCGCGAGGCCGACCCGAAGAGCGAGCGCGGCGTCGAATGCCCCGGCGACCTCCCCTCCCCGTCCGACCCGGACCTGGTGGAGCGCGCCCGTGCCGCGAAGGAGAAGCTCGGCGACAAGGTCTTCGTGCTCGGCCACCACTACCAGCGCGACGAGGTCATCCAGTTCGCTGACGTCACCGGCGACTCCTTCAAGCTGGCGCGCGACGCGGCGGCGAGGCCCGAGGCGGAGTACATCGTCTTCTGCGGCGTGCACTTCATGGCGGAGTCGGCCGACATCCTGACCTCCGCCGACCAGAAGGTCGTGCTGCCGGACCTGGCTGCGGGGTGCTCGATGGCCGACATGGCCACCGCCGAGCAGGTCGCCGAATGCTGGGACGTGCTGACCGAGGCGGGCGTGGCCGACGAGGTCGTGCCGGTCTCGTACATGAACTCGTCCGCCGACATCAAGGCCTTCACCGGCCGCCACGGCGGCACCATCTGCACCTCGTCCAACGCGGAGCGGGCGCTGGAGTGGGCGTTCGAGAAGGGCCGGAAGGTGCTGTTCCTCCCGGACCAGCACCTGGGGCGCAACACCGCGGTGCGCGACCTCGGGATGTCGCTGGAGGACTGCGTCCTCTACAACCCGCACAAGCCGAACGGCGGGCTGACCGCCGAGCAGCTGCGGGACGCGAAGATGATCCTGTGGCGGGGCCACTGCTCGGTGCACGGCCGCTTCTCGGTGGAGTCCGTGGAGGACGTGCGCGCCCGCATCCCCGGCGTCAACGTGCTGGTGCACCCGGAGTGCAAGCACGAGGTCGTCGCCGCCGCGGACCAGGTCGGCTCGACGGAGTACATCATCAAGGCGCTGGAGGCGGCTCCGGCAGGTTCCAAGTGGGCCATCGGCACGGAGCTGAACCTGGTCCGCCGCCTGGCGAACCGTTTCGCCGCGGAGGACAAGGAGATCGTCTTCCTCGACAAGACGGTCTGCTTCTGCTCGACCATGAACCGCATCGACCTCCCGCACCTGGTGTGGACGCTGGAGTCGCTGGCCGAGGGCAAGCTGGTCAACCGGATCGAGGTCGACCCGGAGACGGAGAAGTACGCCAAGCTGGCGCTGGAGCGGATGCTGGCGCTGCCGTAACGGCCCGGTGGTCCGGCACGCGCCGGCCCACGGCCGCCGGTGCGAAGCAGGGGGCCTGTCCCGCGCGGGTGCGCGGGACAGGCCCCCGTGTCATGCGGTCGCCGTCCGGGTCACACGCCCGACGGCTCCGTCTCCTTGACGTCGGCGGACGCGGCCGGGGCGTCGTCCTTCGCCGCGCGCTTGGCCGCCTTCTTGGCCGCCCGGCGCTCCTTGCGCAGCTCGACCACCGCGTAGAGCGTCGGCACGAGCAGCAGCGTCAGCAGCGTGGAGGTGACCAGGCCGCCGATGACCACGACCGCGAGCGGCTGCGAGATGAACCCGCCCTCGCCGGTGACGCCGAGCGCCATCGGGAGCAGGGCGAAGATCGTCGCCAGGGCGGTCATCAGGATCGGGCGGAGCCGGTGACGGCCGCCCTCGATGACCGCCTCCACGACGCCCATGCCCTGCGCGCGGTACTGGTTGATCAGGTCGATCAGCACGATCGCGTTGGTCACCACGATGCCGATGAGCATCAGCATGCCGATCATCGCCGGGACGCCCAGCGGGGTGCCGGTGATCACCAGCAGGCCGATGGCGCCGGTGGCGGCGAACGGGATGGAGACCAGCAGGATCAGCGGCTGGATCAGCGACCGGAAGGTGGCCACCAGCAGCATGAAGACGATCGCGACGGCGGCCAGCATGGCGAGGGCCAGGTTGGCGAAGGCGTCGTCCTGGTCCGCGGTGACGCCGCCGATGGTGGCGGTGGCGCCCTCGGGCAGGTCCAGGGCGTTCAGCTTGCTCGCCAGTTCGGTGGAGACGGCGCCGGTGTTCTCGTCGGTCGGCCGGGCGGTGATCGTCGCGGCGCGCTGTCCGTCGATCCGGGTCATGGAGACCGGGCCGGGGACGAGTTCGACGTCGGCGATCCGGCCGAGGGTGACCGGGCCGAGCGGGAGCGCCTTCAGCTCGGCCATGGTGGTGGCCGGGCGGGAGGAGGTGACGACGACGTCGCGCTCGGTGTCGTCGAGCATCGCGGTGCCGGAGGGGACGCCGCTGACCGCGCCGGCGACGACGCCGCCGAGCATGGTCTGGTCGAACCCGGCGGCGGCCGCCTTGTCGTTGGCCTTCACCGAGATGCGCGGGACGCTCTGCGAGAGGTCGCTCTGGACGTCGGTGACGCCGTCGAGCTTCGCGACCTCGGCGCGGACCGCTTCGGCGGCCTTCTTCAGCACGTCGCCGTCCGCGGCCTTGACGACCACGCTCAGGTCCTGGCCGCCGAAGCCGCCGCCCGCGGCGATCGAGGTCTCACCGATGCCGTCGAGGCCGGCGAGTCCCTCCTCCAGACGCTTCTGGGTCGCGTCGTACGCGGAGGCGTCCTTCAGGGTGATCTGGTAGGTGGCCTGGTTGGCGCCGGTGCCGCCGCCGAAGGCCGCCATGAAGCCGGACGAGCCGACGTTGACCTGGTAGTCCTCGACGCCCTCGTCGTCCGCGATGACCTTCTCGACCTTGCGGGCGGCCGCGTCGGCCGTCGCCAGGCTGGTGCCGGGCTCCAGCTTCTGCGTGATCGACAGGACCTCCTGCTCGCCCGCGTCGAAGAAGTTGGTCTTGAGCAGCGGGGCCATGCCGAAGGTGCCGAGCAGGATCACCAGGGCCAGCACGACGCTGGTGACCCGGCGGCGGGTGGCGAAGCGCAGGACGGGGACGTAGAGCCGCTGGAGCTTGCTCGCCGCCTCCTTCTCCTCGGCCTCGCGCCGGGCCTCCTCCGGATTCTCCACCGCGCCCTCGGGGGCGCGCAGGAACCAGTACGAGAGCACCGGGACCACGGTGAGCGAGACCAGCAGCGAGGCCAGCAGGGCCGCCGTGACGGTCAGCGAGAACGATCCGAAGAGCTGGCCGACCATGCCGCCCACCAGACCGATCGGCAGGAACACGGCGACGGTGGTCAGGGTGGAGGAGGTGACGGCCCCGGCGACCTCGCGGACCGCGGTGAGGATGGCGGTCTGCCGCTCCTCGCCGTAGCCGAGGTGGCGCTTGATGTTCTCCAGGACGACGATCGAGTCGTCCACCACCCGGCCGATCGCGATGGTCAGCGCGCCGAGCGTGAGCATGTTGAGGGACAGGTCGCGGGTCCACAGCACGATCAGCGCGAGGACCACGGAGAGCGGGATGGAGACCGCGGTGACCAGCGTCGAGCGGATCGACGCGAGGAAGACCAGGATCACGACGACCGCGAAGAGCAGGCCGAGCGCGCCCTCGGTGGTCAGGCCGGAGATCGCCTTGGAGACGGCCGGTCCCTGGTCGGTGACGACGGTCAGCTCGGCGCCGGACCCGAGGTCCTTGCGCAGATCGGGCAGCTTGTCCTGCACCGCGTCGGAGATGGCGACGGCGCTGCCGTCCTGGTCCATCGTCACCATGACGGCGAGGCTGGGCTTGCCGTTGGTGCGGGTGATGGAGGTGGCGGCGGCGGGCTGCTGGGAGACCGCGGCGACGTCGCCGACGCGCACCGCCTCGCCGCCCTTGCCCTCGGGCGCGATCCGGACGTCCTCGATCTGGCGCAGCGAGGTGAAGTTGCCGCCGACCTGGATGGTGCGGCTCTTGCCGGACTCGTCGAACGAACCGGCCGGCAGGGTGCCGCCCGCGGCCTTGAGGCCTGCGGAGAGCGCCCCGGTGTTCAGGCCCGCCGCGGCGAGCTTCTTGTCGTCGGGGGTGACGGCGACCCGGAGTTCCTGGACGCCGGTGACGGTGACCTGGCCGGCGCCGTCGATGTCCTGGAGGGCGGGCACGACCGTGCGGTCGAGCTGGTCGGCGAGCGCCTGCTGGTCCTTGTCGGACGTCACGGCGAGCACGACCGCCGGGATGTCGTCGGTGGAGCCGGCGATGACCTGCGGGTCCACACCCTCGGGCATGAGGTTGCCCGCGCGGTTCACGGCCTGCTGGATGTCCGCGACGAGCTGCTTGGTGCCCTCGTCGCCGAAGTCGAACGTCGCCATGACGACGGCGTTGCCCTCGCTGGCGGTCGAGGTGATGCCCTCGATGCCGTCGACGGCCTTGATCGAGTTCTCCAGCGGCTCGACGACCTGCTTCTCGACCACGTCGGGGGAGGCCCCCTGATAGGGCGCGATCACCGACACCATCGGCAGTTCGATGGTCGGCAGCAGTTGCTGCTTGAGCTGCGGGACGGCGATCGCGCCGAAGACGAGCGCGACGATCGATATCAGTCCGATCAGGGCCCGTTGCGCGAGGCTGAATTTCGACAGCCAGGACATGGGTGGGTCTCTCTTCTGTGGCGTACGCGGCAGAGGGGCCGGTGCGAGGAACGCGGGACACACCCGACCCACTCATACGATGCACCATCCGGCCGCCCGATTCCTCGGCCCCCGGACTGCTTTGCCGTCCCCCGCGTACCGCAGGTGGAGTACTCCCTCTCCACCCGGACGGGACGCGGCGGGTGGCGGCGGGCGGCGGGCGTCACTGCGCGCGCGGCCGCACCAGCCCCGACTCGTAGGCCACCACGACCAGTTGGGCCCGGTCGCGGGCGCCGAGCTTCGACATGGCGCGGTTGACGTGCGTCTTCACGGTGAGCGGGCTGACCGCGAGCCGGCGGGCGATCTCGTCGTTGGAGTGGCCGGCCGCGACCTGCACCAGGACCTCGCGCTCGCGGACCGTGAGCGCCGCCAGTCGCTCGGAGTACGCGGCCGCGTCCGGCAGTTCGTCGTGCGGACCGGGGCGCTGGGCGAGGAACGAGGCGATCAGCCCGCGGGTGGCCGCCGGGGAGAGCAGCGCGTCGCCCGCCGCCGCCACCCGTATCGCGTTGAGCAGTTCATCCGGTTCCGCACCTTTGCCCAGGAATCCGCAGGCTCCGGCGCGCAGCGACTGCACCACGTACTCGTCGACCTCGAAGGTGGTGAGCATGACGACGTGGACGTCGGCGAGTTCCGGGTCGGCGCTGATCAGACGGGTGGCGGCCAGACCGTCGGTGCCCGGCATCCGGATGTCCATCAGCACGACGTCGGGCCGTACGGCACGGGCCAGTTCGACGGCGCGGGCGCCGTCCTCCGCCTCCCCGACGACCCGCATGTCGGGCTCCGAGTCCACCAGGACCCGGAAAGCGCTGCGCAGCAGCGCCTGGTCGTCGGCGAGCAGCACCGTGATCGGTGTCATGCGCGTCCCCCCGTCCTGTCCGGTCCGTGCGCGGCGGCCGTCCCGGTGGGCGCGGCCCCGTCCCGCGGCGCCGGCACCGCGAGCGCCGCGGTGTCGAGGGGCAGTATCGCCTGGACGCGGAAGCCGCCGCCGTAGCGGGGGCCCGCGGCGAGGGCGCCGCCGAGCGCGGTGACGCGTTCGCGCATGCCGAGCAGGCCGTGGCCGCCGCCCTCGTCGACCGGCCGGGCCTCCCCCGGCACGCGGTGTCCGCGGCCGTTGTCGATGACGGTGATCTCCACGGTGGAATCCACCCGTACGACGCTGACTTCGGCCCTGGCTCCGGCTCCGGAGTGCTTGCGCACATTGGTCAGCGCCTCCTGGACCACGCGGTAGGCGGCCAGGTCGACGGCGGCGGGCAGCGGGGGCGCGTCCGGCGCGCAGGCCACCTCCACGGGGAGGCCGGCGTTGCGGAAGGTGTCCACCAGCGGCCCGAGCACGGCGAGGCCGGGGGCCGGTTCGGTCGGCGCCTCCGGGTCGCCGCTCTGGCGCAGCAGGCCGACGGTGGCGCGGAGTTCGTCGAGCGCCGAGCGGCTGGCGTCGCGTACGTGCGCGAGCGCCTCCTTGGCCTGGTCCGGCCGCTTGTCCATGACGTGCGCGGCGACCCCGGCCTGCACGTTGACCAGGGCGATGTGGTGGGCGACCACGTCGTGCAGGTCGCGGGCGATCCGCAGCCGCTCCTCGGCGACCCGGCGGCGGGCCTCCTCCTCGCGGGTGCGCTCGGCGCGTTCGGCACGCTCCCGGATGGCGTCGACGAAGGCCCGGCGGCTGCGCACGGCGTCCCCCGCGGCGCCCGCGAGCCCGACCCAGGCGACCACCCCGAGGTTCTCCTGGCTGTACCAGGGCCCCGCGCCGAAGAGCATGGCCGGCATCACCATGAACACCCCGGCCACCAGGGCCACCCGCCAGGTGGTGGGCCGGTCGGTGCGGGAGGCGACGGTGAACAGCGCTATCACCGCGCCCATCACGACCGGGGCGGGCGGGTCCGCGAAGACGAACTCGCCGGCCGACAGGGCGACGGTGAAGGCGAGCACCGCCATCGGCCGCCGCCGGCGCAGCACCAGCGCGGAGGCGGCGACGGCCATCAGCACCACGCTGGTCGCGCCGGGCGTACGGCCGCCGAAGTCGGGCCGTTCGTGCGGGGCGCCGGGGGCCGTGAACGACGCCACGACCATCGCCGCCAGCACGGCCAGCGCGAGCGCGGCGTCGAACGCGAGGGAGTGGTGCCGCAGCCAGCAGCGGGCGCGCACGAGCCCGGTTCCGAGGGTGGTCACATCGAGCAACGGTACGGCGTGTCGCGGCGTCCGCCGCCCACCCGGACGGGGTCCGTACGGACGGGGTCCGTGCCTGCGGGCAGGCGGTGACGGCGTGCCGCGCGGGCGGGAGACCGCGAAGCCCGCCGCGCCGGCCGGTGCGGGACCGGGCGGGGCGGCGGGCTTCGTGGATGTACGGGCGGGGCGGCGCCGTCAGCCGGGGATCAGGCCGTCGTCGCGGAGCATGGCCCGCACCTCTTCGAGCGTGGCGTCCGGTGACGGCAGGATCAGCTCGGACGGCTCCAGGGAGTCGTCCGGCAGCGGGTCGCCCAGCTCGCGGACCCTGCCGAGCAGGGCGTGGAGCGTGGAGCGGAAGCCGGGGCCGTCGCCGCTCTCCATCTCCGCGAGCAACTCGTCGTCGAGCGTGTTCAGCTCGGCGAGGTGACTGTCGGCCAGTGCGACCTGGCCCTCCCCCATGATCCGTACGATCATGACGCCGCCCTCACTGCTTGTCGAACTTGTGCGGGGACTGCTGGGACTGCGGCTGGTCCTGGGCACCGCCCTCGATCGCCTGCTGCGAGGAGGACCCGCCGGCCAGTTCCGCCTTCATGCGCTGGAGCTCCAGCTCCACGTCCGTGCCGCCGGAGATCCGGTCCAGCTCGGCCGCGATGTCGTCCTTGGCCATCCCGGACGGGTCGTCCAGCGCGCCGGACGCCAGCAGCTCGTCGATCGCGCCGGCCCGCGCCTGGAGCTGCGCGGTCTTGTCCTCGGCGCGCTGGATCGCCAGGCCGACGTCGCCCATCTCCTCGGAGATGCCGGAGAACGCCTCGCCGATCCGGGTCTGCGCCTGCGCCGCCGTGTAGGTCGCCTTGATGGTCTCCTTCTTGGTGCGGAAGGCGTCGACCTTGGCCTGCAGCCGCTGGGAGGCGAGGGTGAGCTTCTCCTCCTCGCCCTGCAGCGTCCGGTGCTGCGTCTCCAGGTCGGTCACCTGCTGCTGGAGCGCGGCGCGCCGGGACAGGGCCTCGCGGGCCAGGTCCTCGCGGCCGAGCGCCAGCGCCTTGCGGCCCTGGTCCTCCAGCTTGGCCGACTGGCCCTGCAACTGGTTGAGCTGCAGCTCCAGCCGCTTGCGGGACGTCGCTACGTCGGCGACTCCGCGGCGCACCTTCTGCAGCAGTTCGAGCTGCTTCTGGTACGAGTAGTCGAGGGTTTCGCGCGGATCCTCGGCCCGGTCCAGGGCCTTGTTCGCCTTCGCGCGGAAGATCATCCCCATACGCTTCATGACACCGCTCATGGGCTTCGCGCGCCCCCTTCTGAGATGACTCAGCTCCAGCACTCCAACAGAACCCACAGTACGGGGCCCGCCTCCATTACCGCACTGCCGCGAGCCAATGTGGTCCTCCCCAAGGACGACTGCGCCGGGTGATCGCTCCCGCCGCAGGAGGAGTGGGGCCCGGACGGGGCGGGGACGGAAAAGTTCCGTTCTGCCCCTGTCGCGCCGCTTACCGGCAGGCGGGCCGTTGCCGGATCGTTCCCGGCCGGTCCGCCGGTGCCGTTCACGACCACGTACCCTTGATTTTGTGTTCCGAAGCCGCTCAAAGGACGAGAAGGCCCCCACCGACAAGGTGACGGCGGACCTCTCCAAGAATCCGCGCGACCCGCAGGCTCCCAAGGGTCGCCCCACGCCCAAGCGCAACGAGGCGCAGACGCAGCGCCGCCGCGCGTCGACCGGACCGGTCGACCGCAAGGAGGCCGCCAAGCGCCAGCGAGAGGCGCGCCGCGTCGACCTGGCCCGGCAGCGCGAGGCCATGGCCTCCGGTGACGAGCGCTACCTGCCGGTCCGTGACAAGGGCCCGGTCCGGCGCTACGTGCGCGACTTCGTCGACTCGCGCTTCTGCATCGCCGAGTGGTTCCTGCCGCTCGCCGTGGTCATCCTGATCCTCAGCGTGATCCAGATCCGGAACATCCAGAACATCTCGCTGCTGCTCTGGCTCGGCGTGATCGTGCTGATCGTCCTGGACTCGATCGGCATCGCCTTCCGGCTGCGCAAGCAGCTCGCCGCCCGCTTCCCGGACACCCCGAAGCGCGGCGCGGTGGCGTACGGCCTGATGCGCACGCTCCAGATGCGCCGTCTGCGGCTGCCCAAGCCGCAGGTGAAGCGGGGAGAGCGGCCCTGAGCACGGAGGCCTCCGGTTTCACCGGGGGCTCCGCCGCGTGGCTCGGCGGCCTGGGAGGACTGCGCAACACGGTCCGCCAGGAACTGGTCGCCCGCCAGCTCGACGAGCAGATAGCCGGCCGTTTCCCGGTCGGGCAGCGGTTGCGGATCCTCGACGTCGGCATGGGCCAGGGCACCCAGGCCCTGCGCCTGGCGCGGGCCGGTCACTCGGTGACCGGCCTGGAGTCGGACCTCCGGATGCTGGCCGCGGCCCGGCAGGCGCTCGGCGTGGAGCCCGAGGGCATCCGCGAGCGGGTGCGGCTGATCGAGGGCGACGGCCGGGAGACCGGGGTCCACTTCCTGCCCGGCAGCTTCGACGTGGTCCTGTGCCACGGCGTCCTGATGTACGTCCAGGAGCCGGACGGGCTGCTCGCGGGACTGGCGCGCGTGCTGGCGCCCGGCGGGCTGCTGTCGCTGCTGGTGCGGAACGCGGACGCCCTGGCGATGCGGCCGGCCAGGGCCGGCGACTTCGGCGCGGCGCACGCGGCGTTCGACACCGTCACGTACACCAACCGCCTCGGGCTGACCGTGCGCGCGGACCGGCTGGAGTCGCTGACCGCGACGCTCGCGGGGATCGCCGCGCCGCTGCACGCCTGGTACGGCGTGCGGGTCTTCACCGACGACGTCGGCAACGACGAGGCGCTGCCCGCCCCGCAGGACCTGGAACGGATCATCGCGGCCGAGGACCGGGCGGGGCGCACCGAGCCCTACCGGCGCGTCGCCGCCCTGCTGCACCTGTGCGGCGTACGGAACTGACGGCGGGCGGCCCGTCCGGGGCGGGTCGCCGGGCGTGTCGCGGCGGGTCCGTTCGGCCCATCAGCGCAGGGCCCGGCCGCGGGCCCGCGCCGATACTCCGGACATGGACGCATTCCCCTTCCGCACCCGTACCCGCCGGCTGCTGCTCCCCCCGGTCGCGGCCGTCTGCGCGCTCGCGCTGGTGAGCGGCTGCTCCGGCGCGGCGACCGACGCGGCCGAGTCGGCCGACGCCTCCTCCCGGACGACCCGGCAGGCCTCCGTCCCCCGCGCGGTGGCCGAACTGCAGAGCGACTACGAGCGGGTCATCGCCGACGTGCTGCCGTCCGTGGTCCAGATCGACGCCTCCGACAGCCTGGGGTCGGGGATCGTCTACGACGACAAGGGCCACATCGTCACCAACGCGCACGTGGTGGGCGACGAGAAGTCCTTCCAGGTGAGCGTGGCGACCGGCGAGAAGCGGGTGAAGGCCACGCTGGTCTCCACCTACCCGGAGCAGGACCTGGCGGTCCTGAAGTTCGACCGGACCCCGGACGGGCTGAAGGCGGCGAAGTTCGGGGACTCCGAGAAGGTCGCCATGGGCCAGATCGTGCTGGCCATGGGGTCGCCGCTCGGCCTGTCCAGCAGCGTCACCCAGGGCATCGTCTCGGCGCTGGGGCGCACCGTCAGCGAGAGCCGCACGGGCGGCGGCACAGGGGCGACGATCGCCAACATGGTGCAGACCTCGGCGGCGATCAATCCGGGCAACAGCGGGGGCGCGCTGGTCAACCTCGACAGCGAGGTCATCGGCATCCCGACGCTGGCCGCGACCGACCCGCAGCTCGGCGACAGCGCGGCGCCGGGCATCGGCTTCGCCATCCCCGTCTCCATGGTCCGGACGGTCGCCGACCAGATCATCGAGAGCGGCAGGGTGACC
Source organism: uncultured Streptomyces sp. (assembly GCF_947488945.1). Lineage (GTDB taxonomy): Bacteria > Actinomycetota > Actinomycetes > Streptomycetales > Streptomycetaceae > Streptomyces. The sequence goes on along the minus strand of NZ_CANLBS010000004.1, from coordinate 328,326 downwards.
GACTCGGGGCGGGCGGCGCTGGACGTCACGGGCCGCACCGTCGTGGACGACGATTACCGTCCGGTCGGGGTGGCGCTGGTGACGGTCGCCAAGAGCGGGGCGGCGGCCGACGCCGGGATGAAGGCCGGGGACGTCGTCACGAAGATCGGCGACACCCCGGTCACCACCATCACCTCGCTCTCGGAGGCGCTGGCGGCGCTGGAGCCGGGCGAGAAGGTGACGGTCACGTACACGCGCGGTGGGGAGCGCCGGACGGCCGAGGTCACCCTCGGCGAGATCTGAGCCGGGCGGAGCGGTCACAACGGTGTGCGGGCCGCGCCGGGGAGACCCCGGTGCGGCCCGCACCGTCGTGACCGGGGCCGCCGCCCGGCCCGTTCACGACACGGTCAGGACGACTCCGCCGTGAGGCTCATCGGACCGTAGATCTTTGTGGAGTCCTCGAAGAGCGTGACCTGGTCCGCCCCGCCGTCGAGCAGTTCCTTCCAGAACTCGCCGATCCAGGATTCCGCGTCGCCCTGGGTGGTGAACTCCTCCGGCTCCACGGCCGGCTCCGTCTCCGTCCCGTCGGACTTCTCGAACCGCCACGTCCACGCCATGTCAGCCTCCTGGGTCGTGTTGCTGACCGCAGCCTAGAGCCTTGGGGCGGCCGCGCGTCAGACCGGACGCCGGCCGGGGAAGCGGGGCGGGCGGCCGGGAAGGCGCAGCCGGGCGCGCACCCGGCGCGGGGACACGGGAAGATCACAGGGTGGAACTGACTCTGCTCGGCACCGGAGCCCCCGACGGGCTGCCCGTGCCCGCCTGCCCCTGCGCCGTGTGCGCCACCGCCCGCGGCACGGGCGCGCGGGCCGCGACGTCCCTGCTGGTCGACGGGGCGCTGCTGCTCGACCTCACGCCGGGGGTCGTCTTCGCGGCCGCGCGGGCGGGCCGGTCGCTGACCGGGGTGCGCCAGGTGCTGCTGACCCACCCGCACGACGGGCCGGCCGTCGAGCTGCCGCCGGGGCTCCCCCGTGCCGGGCGGGTGCCGGACGGACAGGTGCTGACGCTGATCAGCGGGCACCGGCTGCGGGCGGTCGCGGTGGACGCGCCGGGCACCGGCTACGAGGTGACGGGGCCGGGCGGCGAGCGGCTGCTGTACCTGCCGCCGGGCGGCGCCCCGGCCGGTCTCCCCGAGCGGGCCGACGAACCGTACGACCTGGTGCTGGCCGACGTGGCGGGGCGGCCCGAGGCGGTGGCGCGGCTGCGGGCGGCGGGCGCGGTGGGAGCGGCGACGGACGTCGTGGCGGTCCACGTGGGGCACGACGCGCCGCCCGGGGCGGAGCTGGAGCGCCGGCTGGCGGCGGGCGGGGCGCGCACCGTCCCGGACGGCACGACGCTCGTGGTCGGTGCGTACGAGGGCGGACCGGACGTCCCGCGCCGGACGCTGGTGACGGGCGGGGCGAGGTCGGGCAAGTCGGTGGAGGCCGAGCGGCGGCTGGAGACCTGCCCCGACGTGGTCTACGTGGCCACCGGCGGCCGGCGCGACGGGGACGCCGAGTGGGCGGCCCGGATCGGCACCCACCGGGAGCGGCGGCCGGCGTCCTGGCGCACCGAGGAGACCTGCGAGCTGGCGGATCTGCTGACGGCGGACGGGCCGCCGCTGCTCATCGACTGCCTGTCGCTGTGGCTGACGGACGCGATGGACCGGGTGGACGCCTGGGACGACGCGCGGTGGGAGGACGGCGGCCGGCAGGCGCTGCGGGAGCGGGTCGGGGAGCTCGTCGCGGCGGTACGCGGGACCCGGCGGACGGTGGTGGCGGTGACCAACGAGGTGGGCTCGGGGGTGGTCCCGGCGACCGCGGCCGGGCGGCGGTTCCGGGACGAGCTGGGCCGGCTGAACGCGGCGATCGCCGCCGAGTGCGAGACGGTCCTGCTGGTGGTGGCGGGGATCGCGGTCCCGCTGCGGGGCTGAGGCCGGCCCCGGCGGGCCTGCCGGGGCGGCGGGTCGCGGCGGTACTGTTCCGGGCGGGGGCCCGCACGCGGGTTCCCGTCCCGACCTGACGACCCGCGAGGCAGACCCCCGTGAATCTGGACGACTTCTCCGATCTGATCGAGCGCCCCGACAGCGGCGTGCGGCGCGACGCCGAGGAACGGCGGGCACGGCTGACGGTCCCGGCCGGCGCGCTGGGCCGGCTCGACGAGCTGGGCGAGTGGCTCTCCGCCGCGCAGCAGAGCGTGCCGGTGCGTCCCGTCGAGAACCCGCGCGTGGTGCTGTTCGCCGGTGACCACGGCGTGGCGGAACTCGGCGTCTCCGGGCGCCCCGCGGGCAGCACGTACGAACTGGTCCGGGCCACCCTCGACGGGGCGAGCCCGCTCGCGGTGCTGGCGCGCCGGTTCTCGGTGCCGGTGCGGGTCGTGGACGCGGGTCTGGACTGCGACCCGGAGCTGCTGCCCGAGGCGGTCGTCCGGGACCGGGTACGGCGCGGCAGCGGACGCATCGACGTCGAGGACGCGCTGACCGCGGAGGAGGCCGAGGCGGCCGTCCGGCTCGGCATGCGGATCGCCGACGAGGAGGCCGACTCCGGCACCGACCTGGTGGTCCTCGGCGATCTCAGCGTCGGCGGCACCACCGCGGCCTCCACCCTGATCGCGGCGCTCTGCGGCACCGACGCGTCGGTGGTGACCGGCCGGGGCGGCGCGGGCATCGACGACCTCGCCTGGATGCGCAAGTGCGCGGCGATCCGCGACGCGCTGCGGCGGGCCCGTCCGGTCCTCGGGGACCAGGTGGAGCTGCTGGCGGCGGTGGGCGGCGCCGACCTGGCGGCGATCACGGGGTTCCTGCTGCAGAGCGCGGTGCGCAGGCTGCCGGTGATCCTGGACGGCGTGGTGTCCGCGGCGTGCGCGCTGGTCGCGCAGCGGGCGGCGTTCCGCGCCCCGGACCGCTGGCTGGCCGGTCATGCCGGCGGGGAGCCGGCGCAGGCCAAGGCGCTGGACCGGATGGCGCTGACGCCGCTGCTGGACCACGGGGTGACGGTCGGCGAGGGCACCGGGGCGCTGCTGGCGCTCCCGCTGGTGCAGGCCGCGGCGGCGCTGGCGGCGGAGCTCCCGGAGCGGGAACGGCGGGCGCCGGAGGAGGACGCGGCGGAGCCGGCCGTCCGGTAGCCCTGCCGTACGAGGACGTACGGACCGGGGCGGTCGCCGCCCTCGCCCCGGTCACCGTCCGCCGGGCGGCAGCGGCACGCGGTCCGGGGCGCCGCCGATGAGGTCCTGGAACCTGCGGCGCGGGCCCGCCCAGCGCACGTCGTGGTGGTAGGCGCGCAGCACGGCGCGGGCGCGGGCCCGGTGCCGGCGGCGGTAGAGGCGGCGGGCCCAGGGCGAGGCGGGGCGGGCCAGCCGGAGGGCGCCGATCAGGGCGACGAACGGGACCAGGACGCCGATCACCGCCATCCGCGCCTTCCCCTTGAACAGGCACACCAGCACGAACGCGAAGTTGACGAGCAGGGTGAGGATGAACCCCAGCCTGCCCTGCTCCTGTTCGTCGGTGAGTTCGTTGACGCCGAACGGCGCGAACCCGGCGAGCACCAGCAGCAGCAGCGACGCGGTGAGCACCACCACCTCCACGCTGCGGCGGCCCTCCTCGGTCCAGTAGACGTCGTCGAGGTGGACGATCAGCGCGAACTCGTCGAGCACCAGTCCGGCGCCGATGCCGAAGACGACCGCGAGGACGCAGGCGGTGGCACCGTGCTTGCCGCTGGCGACCGCGCCGAAACCGCCGACGACCGACAGCACGACGCCCGGCACCACGTGGTGGATGTGCACCCCGCCGGGGGTGATGTTGCGGAAGGGGCCCTTCCCGGCGCGGATCATCCGGGTGATGGTGCGGGTGACCGCGAACGTCAGCACGAAGGCGGCGAGCGCCAGGAGCAGGGGCAGCTTCCCCGGTTCGGTGATGTTGGTGTACCACCAGTGACCCATGCCACCCTCTCCCGTTACGTCGCTTTCGGTGCGCTTTGCGGCCTTTCGGCCAATCTATCGGCGGGCCCCACCGGCTAGCCTGCGCGCGGTGACCTCCCTGAACAGCCACGGCATACGTTTCGCCTTCGGCACCCTCACCGTCCTCCCCGCCCACGTCACCCGCTGGGACCGGGAGGCCGCCCGCGCCGGCATGCTCTGCGCCCCGCTCGCCGGACTGGTGGTGGGCGTCTGCGCGGCGGCGGCGGGCGCGCTGTCGCTGCTGCTCGGGACGGGGCCGCTGTTCGCCGCCGTCGCCGCCGCCGCGGTGCCGTCCGTCCTCACCCGGGGACTGCATCTGGACGGGCTCGCCGACACCGCCGACGGCCTGGGCAGCGCCAAGCCGGCGGCGGACGCGCTGCGGATCATGAAGCAGTCGGACGTTGGGCCGTTCGGTGTGGTCACCCTGCTGTTCGTCCTGCTGGCCCAGGTGGCGGTCGGCGCCGAGCTGTACGGCAGGGGTTGGCAGCAGGGCGCCGCGGGCACGGTCGTCGCCGCGGTCGCGGCACGGCTCGCGCTGACGCTCGCCTCGCGCGGCAGCGTCCCGCCGGCCCGGCCGGAAGGGCTCGGCGCTCTGGTGGCGGGCACGGTGCCGGTGGCCGGCGCGACGGCGGTGGCGGTGGCGGCGGTACTCGGCTGCGCCGCGCTCGGCGCGGTCGACGGCCCGTGGGGGGCGCTGCGCCACGGGCTGGCCGTGCTCGCCGGGCTGCTCGCCGCGGAGTCGCTGCTGCGGCGCTGCGTGCGACGGTTCGGCGGGGTCACCGGCGACGTGTTCGGGGCGCTGGAGGAGACGGCGGCCACGGCCGCCCTGGTGGTGCTCGCCCTCGGCTGACGGGCCGCCCGCGCGGTGGCGTCCCGTCAGGCGTCCGCGCAGGAGTGGCGTTCGGCGCCGAGGTCGTACTCCTTGCGCAGCGAACTGAGGCCCAGCTTCCCGGACTCGGCGCAGAACCGGTCGAGCGGCAGCTCGTACTCCACGTGGAAGACCGGCTTGTTGGCCTCGATGAACGGGGTGTTCTCGGCGCACTCGCCGTACTGGGCGCACTGTTCGTTGACCGCGAAGTCGAAGTCCGGTTGCAGGGCGGGGATCTGGTCCAGGTCGTTCTTGAGGCCGACGGCGAGGCCGTGCTCGTGGGAGATCCGGGCGATCAGCCGGTTGTAGCGCAACTGGTCCGCGGCGGTGAGCGGAAAGCCGGTCTCGTTGCGGTAGCCGTCCATGTTGTCCGGCTCGACGGCGTCGAAGCCCTTGCGGGCGCACATCGCGATCCGCTTCTCCATGAGCGGCTCCAGGACGTCGGTGCGCCGGATGTCGAGCCAGCGCTCGCCCTGCCAGCCGTTGCCCTCGCCGAGAACCGCTTCCGGGAAGTCACCGGCGTCCGGGCGGAAGTCCTCCCAGGCGCCGGTGGAGAGGTAGCAGATGACCTTGCGGCCGCGGTCGTGCAGATCCGCCACCGCGTCGGCGCCGTGGTCGAAGCCGTCGATGTCGTAGACCGGCACGTCCACCGTCGGGTCCAGCTTCCCGGAGAGCTGCCACTGCCAGTCCAGGCCCGCCACGGGGCGCCAGTGCGACCCGGCCGAAGCGGACCCGCCGGGCTCCGCCGGCGGCTGCCGGGCGTCCTGCGCCGTGCAGCCGGCCAGTGCCGCCGCCGCCATCAGCGCCGCGGCGGCCGTCCGGCCGGACCGCCCCCGTCGTCCCGTGCCGCCCGGTCCGTACCGCCCGCGCATGCCGCTCCCCCGCGTCCGGGACCGCCGCGCGGTCCGCTCCCGCCGACCTTATCCAGCCACCCGGATCCGCCCGGCCACCGGTCCGGGACGGCCGAACGGCCCGCCGCCGTGGGGTGCCGGGAATGCCGCGCGTAGGCTCATTCCCGGCACGTCGTGGCGGTATCACCTGCGTGCCGGGCCCGGCCGGCCCACCCCTCGGCCTCCACCGAACTCAACGGAAGCGAGAATTCACCACCGTGACTGCTCTCACTCTCAGCACCACCGGCGCGGCGACGCTGCGCGCCGACGCCTTGGTCGTCGGCGTCGCCAAGGGCACGGCGCCCAAGTCCGGGGGTCTGGTCCTCGCGCCGGGCGCGGAGGCCGTGGACAAGGCGTTCGACGGCAAGCTCGCCGCCGTCCTGGAGACCCTGGGTGCCGCGGGTGCCGAGGGCGAGCTGACCAAGGTGCCCGCTCCCTCCGGCCTGAAGACCCCGCTGATCGTCGCGGTCGGCCTCGGCACGGCACCGGACGAGGCGGACGGCTACGACGCCGAGAAGCTGCGCCGCGCCGCCGGTGTCGCCGCCCGCGCCCTGACCGGCTCCAAGAAGGCCGGCTTCGCGCTGCCCGCCGCCTCGGTCGAGGACGCCGCGGCCGTCGCCGAGGGCGCGCTGCTGGGCGCCTACGCCTTCACCGCCTACCAGGCCGGCGAGAACAAGCTGGCGCCCAAGGGCGCCGAGCCGGCGGGCGCGAAGCAGCCGCTGGGCGAGGTGGCCCTGCTCGGCGCCAAGCCGCGCGACAAGGCCTACAAGGCGGCCGCCGAGCGCGCCGTCGCGCTGGCCGAGGAGATCAACCGCGCCCGCGACCTGATCAACACCCCGCCGAACGACCTCTACCCCGAGTCCTTCGCCGCCGTGGCCGCCGCCGCGGGCAAGGAGCACGGCGTCAAGGTGCAGGTGCTCGACGAGAAGGCCCTCGTCAAGGGCGGTTACGGCGGCCTGCTCGGCGTCGGCCAGGGCTCCACCCACGGCCCGCGCCTGGTGAAGCTCGCCTACACGCACCCGAAGGCGGAGAAGACCCTGGCCCTGGTGGGCAAGGGCATCACCTACGACTCGGGCGGCATCTCGCTGAAGCCGGCCGGCCACAACGAGACGATGAAGTGCGACATGAGCGGCGCCGCCGCCGTGTTCGCCACCGTCGTCGCCGCGGCCCGCCTCGGCCTGCGCGTCAACGTCACCGGCTGGCTGGCGCTGGCGGAGAACATGCCTTCCGGCAACGCCACCCGCCCCGGCGACGTGCTGCGCATGTACAGCGGCAAGACCGTGGAGGTCCTCAACACGGACGCCGAGGGCCGGCTGGTCCTCGCGGACGCGCTGACCCGCGCCTCCGAGGAGAAGCCGGACGCGATCGTCGACGTGGCGACCCTGACCGGCGCGATGGTACTGGCGCTGGGCAACCGCACCTTCGGCATCATGGCCAACGACGACGCGTTCCGTACCTCGATCCACGAGATCGCCGAGGAGGTCGGCGAGGCGTCCTGGCCGATGCCGCTCCCCGCCGACCTGCGCAAGGGCATGGACTCCTCCACCGCCGACATCGCCAACATGGGCGAGCGGATGGGCGGCGGCCTGGTGGCCGGTCTGTTCCTCAAGGAGTTCGTCGGCGAGGGCATCGCCTGGGCGCACCTGGACATCGCGGGACCGGCCTTCCACGAGGGCGCGCCGTACGGCTACACCCCCAAGGGCGGCACCGGCTCCTCGGTCCGCACCCTGCTGAAGCTCGCCGAGCGGACCGCCGCCGGCGACCTCGGCTGATCCACCGCCCGCGCGTCCCGCGCGGGCGACGCGTACGGCCCCGGGCATTTTCCCGGGGCCGTACGCGTTCCCCCACCGGCGCTGCCTCCACCCCCGGGGCCCGGCCGGATTTCGCTCTGGACGAACTGCACGGAACGCATGCGAATCTACGCACGGGTAACCCTTCGGGCGGGCCCCCGTCCCACTCGGGACACGGGCCCCGCGTCCCGTCCACCGCCAACAAGTGCGAAGATGGGTTCTCGGCAGGACAGGGCCCCCACCACAGGGCCGAACGACTCATCAGCGGCCGAACACCAGCCGACCGGCCGGTTCCACCCCGCACAGGGGCCCGGCGTACGGCGCACATGCATGGAGGACGTGACGTGGCGAACGACGCCAGCACCGTTTTCGACCTAGTGATCCTCGGCGGTGGCAGTGGCGGGTACGCCGCGGCCCTGCGCGGAGCGCAGCTGGGCCTGGACGTCGCTCTGATCGAGAAGGGCAAGGTCGGCGGCACCTGCCTGCACAACGGCTGCATCCCGACGAAGGCGCTGCTGCACGCGGGCGAGATCGCCGACCAGGCCCGCGAGGCCGAGCAGTTCGGCGTGAAGGCCACCTTCGAGGGCATCGACATGGCGGCCGTCCACAAGTACAAGGACGACGTGATCTCGGGCCTGTACAAGGGGCTCCAGGGGCTCATCGCCTCGCGCAAGGTGCACTACATCGAGGGTGAGGGCCGGCTCTCGTCGCCCACCTCGGTGGACGTGAACGGCCAGCGCGTCCAGGGCCGCCACGTGCTGCTGGCGACCGGCTCCGTGCCGAAGTCGCTGCCGGGCCTGGAGATCGACGGCAACCGCATCATCTCCTCGGACCACGCGCTGAAGCTGGACCGCGTGCCGAAGTCCGCCATCGTCCTGGGCGGCGGCGTGATCGGCGTCGAGTTCGCCTCGGCGTGGAAGTCCTTCGGCACCGACGTCACCATCGTCGAGGGCCTGAAGCACCTGGTGCCGGTCGAGGACGAGAACAGCTCGAAGCTTCTTGAGCGCGCGTTCCGCAAGCGCGGCATCAAGTTCAACCTCGGCACCTTCTTCGACAAGGCCGAGTACACGCAGGACGGCGTCCGCGTGACCCTCGCCGACGGCAAGACCTTCGAGGCGGAGGTGCTGCTCGTCGCCATCGGCCGCGGCCCCGTCTCCCAGGGCCTCGGTTACGAGGAGGCCGGTGTCGCGATGGACCGCGGCTACGTCCTCGTCGACGAGTACATGCGGACCAACGTGGAGACCGTCTCGGCGGTGGGCGACCTCGTCCCGACCCTCCAGCTCGCCCACGTCGGCTTCGCCGAGGGCATCCTGGTGGCCGAGCGGCTGGCCGGCCTGAACACCGTTCCGGTCGACTACGACGGCGTGCCGAAGGTGACGTACTGCCACCCCGAGGTCGCCTCCGTCGGCATCACCGAGGCCAAGGCCAAGGAGATCTACGGTGCGGACAAGGTCGTCGCCCTCAAGTACAACCTCGCGGGCAACGGCAAGAGCAAGATCCTGAAGACCGCGGGCGAGATCAAGCTCGTCCAGGTCAAGGACGGTGCCGTGGTCGGCGTCCACATGGTCGGTGACCGTATGGGCGAGCAGGTCGGCGAAGCCCAGCTGATCTACAACTGGGAGGCGCTGCCGGCCGAGGTCGCGCAGCTCATCCACGCCCACCCGACGCAGAACGAGGCGATGGGCGAGGCGCACCTGGCCCTGGCCGGCAAGCCTCTCCACTCCCACGACTGATCCAGTCCCGGGGACGACCGACCACTTCCGCACATTCGTAAGGAGCAACTGAAACCATGTCGGTTTCCGTAACCCTTCCGGCGCTCGGCGAGAGCGTCACCGAGGGCACTGTCACCCGTTGGCTGAAGGCCGAGGGCGAGCGCGTCGAGGCCGACGAGCCGTTGCTCGAGGTCTCGACCGACAAGGTCGACACCGAGATCCCGGCTCCCGCGTCGGGCGTCCTGGCCTCCATCAAGGTCGCCGAGGACGAGACCGTCGAGGTCGGCGCAGAGCTGGCCGTCATCGACGACGGCTCCGGCGCCCCGGCCGCCGAGTCCGCCCCGGCCGCCGAGTCCGCCCCGGCCGCGGAGGCCGCCCCGGCGCCCGCCACCGAGGCCCCCACCGCCCCGTCGACGGAGACCGAGGCCCCGGCCGCGGCTCCGACCGCCGAGGCCGCCACCGGCGGTTCGTCCGCCGAGGGCACCGACGTCACCCTGCCGGCGCTCGGCGAGAGCGTCACCGAGGGCACCGTCACCCGCTGGCTGAAGGAGGTCGGCGAGGAGGTCTCCGAGGACGAGCCCCTCCTGGAGGTCTCCACGGACAAGGTCGACACCGAGATCCCGGCCCCGGTCTCCGGCGTGCTGCTGGAGATCGTCGTCGCCGAGGACGAGACCGCCGAGGTCGGCGCCAAGCTCGCCGTCATCGGTGCGCCCGGTGCCGCCCCGGCCGCCGCGCCCGCCCCGGCCGCCGCGCCCGCCCCGGCCGCCGCTCCGGCTCCGGCCGCCCAGGCTCCGGCAGCCCCGGCACCGGCACCGGCCGCTCCGGCTCCGGCAGCCCCGGCACCGGCTCCCGCGGCTCCCGCCCCGGCTCCGCAGGCCCCCGCGGCTCCGGCTCCGGCCGCCCAGGCTCCGGCCGCCCCGGCGCCCGCGCCGGCAGCGCCCGCCCCCGTCGCCCCGGCGGCTCCGGCCGCTCCGGCCGCGCCCTCCGGCGACGACGGCGCCTACGTCACCCCGCTCGTCCGCAAGCTGGCGTCGGAGAACGGCGTCGACCTGAGCCAGGTCAAGGGCAGCGGCGTCGGTGGCCGCATCCGCAAGCAGGACGTCGTCGCCGCCGCGGAGGCCGCCAAGGCCGCCGCCGCGACCCCGGCCCCCGCCGCGTCCGCCCCGGCCGCCAAGGCCCCGAAGGTCGAGGCGTCCCCGCTGCGCGGTCAGACGGTCAAGATGACCCGCATGCGCAAGGTCATCGGCGACAACATGATGAAGGCGCTGCACTCGCAGGCCCAGCTGACCTCCGTGCTGGAGGTCGACATCACCAAGCTGATGAAGCTGCGCAACAAGGCGAAGGCCGACTTCGCCGCCCGTGAGGGCGTCAAGCTGTCCCCGATGCCGTTCTTCGTGAAGGCGGCGGCCCAGGCGCTGAAGGCCCACCCGGTCGTCAACGCCCGGATCAACGAGGGCGAAGGCACCATCACGTACTTCGACTCGGAGAACATCGGCATCGCCGTGGACGCCGAGAAGGGTCTGATGACCCCGGTCATCAAGGGTGCGGGCGACCTGAACATCGCCGGTATCGCGAAGAAGACCGCCGAGCTGGCCGGCAAGGCCCGCGGCGGCGGCCTGACCCCGGACGACATGTCCGGCGCCACCTTCACGATCAGCAACACCGGTTCGCGCGGCGCCCTGTTCGACACCGTCATCGTGCCGCCGAACCAGGCCGCCATCCTGGGCATCGGCGCCACGGTCCGCCGTCCGGTGGTCATCGACCACCCGGACCTCGGCGAGACCATCGCGGTGCGCGACATGACCTACCTCTCGCTCTCCTACGACCACCGTCTGGTGGACGGCGCGGACGCCGCCCGTTACCTGACCACGGTCAAGGCGATCCTGGAGGCGGGCGAGTTCGAGGTCGAGCTCGGCCTCTGAACCCTCCGGCTGTAACCAGCCTCACCAGCGGCGCCCCCGTCCGGAACCCTTCCGGACGGGGGCGCCGCCGTATTGTCTAGACACCACCGGTCGCCGCCACGACCGCGTTCGGTGCAGCCAGCACCGGTTGTGCCCCGAAGGAGCCCTCCATGACCCCGCCCGTCGTCCACTCGCTGCGCGAACAGATCCGCGAGCACATCGTGGACGGGATCGTCAGCGGGCGCTGGAAGCCGGGCGAGCGGATCGTGGAACGCCGGATCGCCACCGAGCTGGAGGTCAGCCAGACGCCGGTGCGCGAGGCGCTGCGCGAGCTGGAGACGCTGCGGCTGATCGAGTCGGCGCCCAACAAGGGCGTCCGGGTCCGCAATCTGACGGCCGCCGACCTGGAGGAGAGCTACCCGGTGCGGGCGGGCCTGGAGCAGATCGCCGCGGAGCTGGCGGCCCCCGCCCTCGGCGAGGACTGCTCGGCGCTCCAGCCGCACGTCACGGCCCTGTACGAGGCCGACCGGGCGGCGGACGGCGAGGCGCAGGTGCGCCACACGGTCGGATTCCACCGGGAGTTGGTGCGCGCGGCCGGCAACGCGGTGCTGCTGCACACCTGGGAGGGGCTCGGCATCGAGGTGTTCACCGCCCTGTCGATCCGCTGGCTGGGCACCGTGCAGAAGTCGTACGCCGAGGAGCACGAGGCGCTGGTCGAAGCGTTCCAGCGTCAGGACCCGCAGATCGGCGTGCTGGTGAAGGCGCACGTCCTCGGCTGCGCCCCGCGCGCCTGACGCGACCCCCGCCGGCCCGTGGCACGGGATCGGAGGCCCCCTCCCGACGGCTGCTTCCGGGTTTCCGCCGCGTTTCCCATCTGTCACGGCAGACGCTCGTATGCGCAGTGCGCGCCCGATAAGTAACGCTTTGACCCGTCACTGCGTGCCCCGTTTCGCGGCACCCCATGCCACTTTTCGCGGTTCGTAAAGATTTCCCTTTCAACCCTTTGATCGATCATCGATCAGCCGTTTACAGTTCACTCCGCGGGCCCACCGGCCCCATCGCCCTGTCCTGCCAGCCAGGGCCTTCTCCACCCCCTCCCACTCCGGAAGGCGGCGATCATGACCGACCCCGTAGGAAAGCCGAGCGAGCTCGACCAGCTCCCGGACCGCGACCCCGAGGAGACCGCCGAATGGGCGGCCTCCCTGGATGCCGTCACCAAGGCGGCGGGTCCGCACCGCGCCGCGTACCTGATGCGCCGCTCGCTCCAGCACGCCGAGGGCGCCGGCATCGCGCTGCCCAAGCTGCTGGAGAGCGACTACGTCAACACCATCCCGACCGCCGCCGAGCCCGCGTTCGACGGCGACCTGGAGATGGAATCCCGGATCACCGCCTGGAACCGCTGGAACGCGGCGGCCATGGTGACCCGCGGCGCGAAGCACGGGGTCGGCGGCCACATCGCCACCTTCGCCTCGGCGGCCTGGCTGTACGAGACCGGCTTCAACCACTTCTTCCGCGGCAAGGAGGGGGACGGCTCCGGCGACCAGCTCTACATCCAGGGCCACGCCTCCCCCGGCATCTACGCCCGCGCCTTCCTCGACGGACGGCTGAGCGAGCAGCAGCTCGACAACTTCCGCCAGGAGGCCGGTGGCAACGGCCTGCCGTCCTACCCGCACCCGCGCCGGCTGCCCTGGCTGTGGGAGTTCCCCACCGTCTCGATGGGCCTCGGCCCGCTGTCGGCGATCTACCAGGCGCGCTTCAACCGGTACCTGGCCAATCGCAGCATCAAGGACACGTCGAACTCGCACGTCTGGGCCTTCCTCGGCGACGGCGAGATGGACGAGCCCGAGTCGACCGCCGCCCTGGCCCTCGCGGCCCGTGAGCAGCTCGACAACCTGACCTTCGTCATCAACTGCAACCTGCAGCGGCTCGACGGCCCGGTCCGCGCCAACTTCCGCGTGGTGCAGGAGCTGGAGGGCGCCTTCCGCGGCGCCGGCTGGAACGTCGTCAAGACCCTCTGGGGCTCCGCCTGGGACGAGCTGTTCCAGCTCGACACCACGGGCGCGCTGGTCCGCCGGCTCCGCCAGGTGCCCGACGCCCAGTTCCAGACGTACGCCACCCGCGACGTGTCGTACATCCGCGAGCACTTCTTCGGCTCCGAGCCGGCCCTCGCGGAGATGGCCAAGCTGCTCACCGACGCGAAGATCGCCGAGTGTTTCTACACCTCGCGCGGCGGCCACGAGGCCCGCAAGGTCTACGCGGCGTACCGGGCGGCGCTGTCCCACAAGGGCGCGCCGACCGTGATCCTCGCCCAGACGGTGAAGGGCTACACCCTCGGCAAGGGCTTCGAGTCGAAGAACGCCAACCACCAGATGAAGAAGCTGTCGATCGACGAGTTCAAGGGCATGCGCGAGCTGCTCGGACTCCCGATCCCGGACAGCGCCTTCGAGGACGGCGTGGTGCCCTACGGCCACCCCGGCGCCGACTCCCCCGAGGTCCGCTACCTCCAGGAGCGCCGTGCCGCCCTCGGCGGCCCCGCCCCGGCCCGCCGGGTGCACGCGGCGGCCCTGCCGGCCCCCGAGGAGCGCGCGTTCAAGGCCCTGTACAAGGGGTCGGGCAAACAGGAGATGGCCACCACGATGGCCTTCGTCCGGCTGGTCAAGGACCTGATGCGGGACAAGGAGTCCGGCCGGCGCTGGGTTCCGATCGTCCCCGACGAGGCCCGCACCTTCGGCATGGAGTCGCTCTTCCCGTCGGCCGGCATCTACTCGCCGCTGGGCCAGACGTACGAGCCGGTCGACCGCGACCAGCTCATGTACTACAAGGAAGCCAAGGACGGCCAGATCCTCAACGAGGGGATCACCGAGGCCGGCGCCATGGCCGACTTCATCGCCGCCGCCACGTCGTACGCGACGCACGGCGAGACGATGATCCCGTTCTACATCTTCTACTCGATGTTCGGCTGGCAGCGGACCGGCGACCAGATGTGGCAGCTCGCCGACCAGCTCGGCAAGGGCTTCATCGTCGGCGCCACCGCGGGCCGCACGACGCTGACCGGTGAGGGCCTCCAGCACGCGGACGGCCACTCGCACCTGATCGCCGCCACCAACCCCGCGTCGCTCAACTACGACCCGGCGTTCGCGTACGAGATCGCGGTGATCGTCAAGGACGGTCTGCGCCGCATGTACGGCCCCGAGGCCGAGAACGTCTTCTACTACCTGACGGTCTACAACGAGCCGAAGCCCCAGCCCGCGATGCCGGACGGCGTCGAGGAGGGCATCGTCAAGGGCCTCTACCGCTTCAAGGAGGGGGCCCCGGCCTCCGCCGACGCGCCGCGCCTGCAACTGCTGGCCTCCGGCACGGCGATCCACTGGGCCCTGGAGGCCCAGGAACTGCTCAGCTCGGACTGGGGTGTCACCGCCGACGTCTGGTCCGCCACCTCGTGGGGCGAGCTGCGCCGCGACGCGCTGGAGGCCGACGCGGCCCTGCTGCGCGGCGAGGAGCGGGTGCCGTACGTGACCCAGGCGCTGTCCGGCGCCCCGGGCCCGGTCCTCGCGGTCAGCGACTGGATGCGCCAGGTCCCCGACCAGATCAGCCAGTGGGTGGAGCAGGACTGGTCCTCGCTCGGCACCGACGGGTTCGGCATCTCCGACACCCGCGACGCCGCCCGCCGCCACTTCGGCGTGGACGCCCGCTCGGTCGTCGTCGCGTCGCTGGCCCAGCTCGCCCGCCGCGGCGAGATCCCCGCCTCCGCCGTCAAGGAGGCACGGGAGCGCTACGGGCTCTGAGCCCGTACGCACCACCAGCACCCGGCCGGGCCGGGCCCGGCCATCCGTCGTGCCCGGCCCGGCCGCGTCGTACACCCGTCGACCCCACCGGACGTCCGTACGAGCCACTCGGGGGACCCGGGCCTCCAAAGGCTTCGATTCGGCCTCTCCGCATGCGCGGAGCACGTGCGGCCCCGATGCTGGATCCGTGATGGACGAGACGGCGTTCTGGGAGATCATCGACAGCACCCGCGAGGCCGCCGACGGCGACCCCGAGGAACACGCGGACCTGCTGGTGGACCGGCTGGTGCGGCTGGACCCGGACTCGGTGGTCGACTTCGCCCGCCATTTCGAGGCCCGTTACCACCGCGCCTACCGCTGGGACCTGTGGGGCGCCGCGGCGGTGCTGCTCGGCGGCGCGAGCGACGACGCCTTCGACTACTTCCGGTGCTGGCTGATCGGCCAGGGGCGCGAGGTCTTCGAGGGCGCGGTGCACGACCCGGACAGCCTGGCGGAGCTCCTCGACGACTTCGACGAGGAGCTCGACGGCGACGGCGAGGAGCTGGGGTACGCGGCGGACGAGGCGTACGAGCAGCTCACCGGCGCGCAGACGCCGGACCTCGGACTGCCGCCGCAGCCGCGCGAGCCGGAGGGCATCCCGTTCACCTTCGAGGACGACGAGGTGCTGGCCGCCCGCTTCCCGGCGCTCTGGGACCGGTTCGGGCCCGAGTAGCACGCCCCGCCGGCGGCCCCGGGAGTCAGCCGGCGGTGAGCGAGCGGCCCATCAGGACGTCGTCCACGTACCGCCCGGCCAGGTGGAACTCGCCGGGCAGCACGCCCTCGACGGCGAACCCCTCCGAGGCGTAGAGCGCCCGGGCCGGGGTGTTGTGGCCGAGCACCCGCAGGGTGACGCGGCTCGCGCCCTGCCGGCGCGCCTCGGCCAGCGCGCCCCGCAGCAGCGCACGCGCCACGCCCCTGCCCCGCGCCCACTCGGCCACCGCCAGGCCCTGTATCTGGCGCACGTGCTGGTTGCAGGGCAGCGGGGTGGGCGCGACCAGCCGGATGTACCCGGCCACGCGCGGGCCACCGGGACCGTCCGCCGGCTCCGGGTGCGTCTCGGCCACCAGGATGTCGCGGGGCGGGTGGCGTTCGTCGAAGAACGGCGGGTACGGCGGCTTCGGCGCGTCCTGCACGGAGTGGAGCGTGGACCAGGTGGCCCGGTCCAGCTCCGCCAGGGCGTCCTCGTCCGCGAGCGTGGCGGGGCGGACGGTGTGCGGGGCGAGATCGTTCATGGAGGCACTGTGCCATGCCGGGATCCGGCCCGGTCCATGGGGCAGGATGGACGGATGGAGCGCTCCCGCATCGCCGTCACCGGTTCGACCGGGCTCATCGGAACGGCCCTCGTCCGCTCGCTGCGGGCCGACGGGCACGAAGTGCGTCCGATGGTGCGCCGGCCGGCCAGAACCGTCCACGAGATCGAGTGGGACCCGCACCGCGGGTACGTCGACGTCTCCCGGCTGGCCGGCTGCGACGCCGTGGTCCATCTGGCCGGGGCCGGGGTGGGGGACCACCGCTGGACCGCCGCGTACAAGAAGGAGATCCGGGACAGCCGGGTGCTGGGCACCGCGGCGGTGGCCGAGGCGGTCGCGTCCCTGGACACCCCGCCCCGGGTGCTGGTCTCCGGCTCCGCGATCGGCTTCTACGGAGACACCGGCGACCGCGCCGTGGACGAGGACGCCCCGCCCGGCGACGGCTTCCTGCCGTCCGTCTGCGAGGAGTGGGAGGCCGCCACGGCGGCCGCCGAGGAGGCGGGCGTACGGACCGTGCACGCCCGCACCGGTCTGGTGGTCGCCTCCGGGGGCGGCGCCTGGGGGCGGCTGTTCCCGCTGTTCAAGGCCGGGCTCGGCGGACGGCTGGGCGACGGACTCCAGTACTGGAGCTTCATCGCGCTGCACGACCACGTCGCGGCGCTGCGCCATCTCCTGGACACCGAGGAGTGCACGGGCCCGGTCAACCTGACCGCGCCGGAGCCCGTCACCAACGCGGTGGTCACCGCCGCGATGGGCCGGGTGCTGCACCGCCCGACGGTGTTCACCGCCCCCGCGCCGGCGCTGCGGCTGGCGCTCGGCGAGTTCGCCTCCGACGTGCTCGGCAGCCAGCGGGTGGTGCCGCGGCGGCTGCTGGACTCGGGCTTCTCCTTCGCCTTCCCGGGGATCGAGGACGCCATCCGGGCGGCGCTGCGACGGTAGGCGCCCGGCTCGTCCGGCTCCGGGCACGCCGCTTCGTCGGGCTCCGGGTCCGGCACGGGGCGGCGGGAGACAGGGCGGGGGCGCGGGGCCGGGTGCGACCGGCGTGCACCGGTGCCCGGGGTGCGCGCGACTGCGCGGGTATCGGCCATCCTCCTAGCCTGCGTCCGAACTCCGGCATTCCGGGGGCCGGTTGAGGGCATGACCCCTCCGGCAGTCGCTGCCGACTCGGGGAGGGCGATGTGCTCAGCTCGGCGCGCCACGCGGACGTGGTCATCATCGGGGCCGGGGTCGCGGGCCTCTCAGCGGCCCACCGGCTGATCGGGGCGGGGGTGAGCTGCACCGTCCTGGAGGCCGCCGGGCACGTGGGCGGGCGGCTCGGCACCCGCACCCTGGACGGGTTCCGGCTGGACCTGCTGGGCCCGCTGCTCAGCCCGCAACCGGGCGGGGCCCCGCTCGCACCCGGGCTCGAAGCCCTGGAGCTGCGGGAGTTCGCCTCCGGGGTGCTGGTGCACTCCGGCGGGCGCCGTCACCCCGTCGGGCCCTTCAGGGGCGCACGGGGCGCGTTCAGAGCGGTACGCGCCCGGCCGGGCGCCCTTCATCCGTTCCCGGCGCACCGGGGGGCGGCCGTGGTCGGCGCGCTGGACCAGGCGCGGCTGGGGGCGGCACTGGCCCGGCTGGCCGCCACGCCGCCCGACCGGCTGTGGTCCCGTCCGGAGCGGGCGGCGGCGGAGTTGTCCGCCGCGCGGGGGCTGCCGGCCCGGACGGTAGGGGGCGTCCTGCACCCGTTGCTCACCGCGCTGTTGAGCGACCCGGAGCTGGTGTCGTCCGGCCGCTGCGCCGATCTGGTGCTGCGCGACTACGCGCGCGGTGGTCTCGCCGTGCCGGCCGGCGGAGCCGCCGCCCTGCCGGAGCTGCTCGCGGCGGCGCTGCCGGCCGGGACGGTGCGGACCGGCGTCCACGTCACCGGGGCCGGCATCAACCGGGTCGTCACCAAGGACCACGGCGAACTGGACTGCCGTTCGCTGCTCCTGGCGACCGGCGCGGGGGCCGCGGCGGAACTGCTGCCGGGGCTGCGGGTGCCGGACTTCCACCCGGTGACGGTGGTCCACCACGCGGCGCCCGCTCCCCCGCCCGGCGGGTCCTCGCTGCTGCTGGACGCGGACCGGTCGGGCCCGGTGGCGTACACGGCGGTGATGAGCGAGGTCGACCCCTCGCGTGCACCGGAAGGACGGGCGCTGGTCACCTCGACGCTCCTCGGCGCCCCGCCGCAGCACCTGGACCGCGCGGTCCGGACCCAGCTGGCATCGCTGTACGGGACGGACACCGGCGGCTGGGAGCTGCTGGCCGTCCACCACGACCGGGAGGCGGTGCCGGTGATGCGTCCGCCGCACGATCCGCGACGCCCGGTGCGCATCCTCTCCGGGCTGTACGTCTGCGGGGACCACCGGGACACCAGCACCGTCCGGGGCGCGCTGCGCTCCGGACGGCGGGCCGCCTCGTGGATCCTGCGCGACCTGGGCGTACGGGAAGCGGAGCCCTCGTACACCGGGGTGGCGTGAGGGGGCGATGTCAGCCGAGCACGGCGACGCGGTCGTGGTACCCGCGGACCGCCGCCGCGTCCCGGTACGGCTCCAGCCGGCGTTCGAAATCGCGGACGTACTCGGTGGCACGCACCGACCGCATCTCGGACGCCTGCTGGGCCGCCTCCGCGCCGAGGCGGCAGGCCTGGTCGAGCTCGCCGAGGCCGAGCCGGGCCGAGGCGAGCACCACCCGGCAGAACAGCCTGCTGCGGGCGTACGCGGGCGCGCGGAGCTGGAGCGAGCGCTCCGCGTGCTGGGCGGCGGTCCGGTACTGCTGGAGGTCCCGGTGCGCGTGGGCGAACTCGTCGGCGAGCTGCGCCTCGTCGAAGTACCGCGCCCAGTGGGGCACTTCGTCGCCGGTGCGGGCGGTCTCCAGCGCGTGCTCGGCGCGCGCCAGCGAGGTGGCGCACGCCCTCGCGTCGCCGAGCACGCCGTGGCCGCGCGCCTCCACCGCGTGCAGCAGCGCCTGCACGACCGCGGGCGCCGCGGAGCCGACGCCCTGCTGGGCGACGCGCGCCAGTTGGACGGCCTCCCGGCCGTGGCCCAGATAGACCGCCTGGCGGCTCATCGTGATCAGCACGAAGCTGCCGTAGGCCCGGTCGCCGGCGGCCTGGGCGAGCCGCAGCGCCTGGACGAAGTAGCGCTGGGCGAGCCCGTGCGCGGCGATGTCGTACGACGTCCAGCCGGCCAGCCGGGTCAGGTCGGCGGTGGCCGCGAACAGGCTCCGGCCGGTGGCCTCGCCGTAGCTCCCCCGGAGCATGGGCTCGGCCTCGTGTTCCAGGTAGCGGACCAGCGCCTGCCGGGCGTGGCCGCCGCCGTAGGCGTTGTCGAGCGAGCGGAAGAGGTCGCCGACCGAGCGGAGCGCGGCCACGTCGCCCGCGCCCACGCGCTGCCCCGTGGAGCGTTCGGTCTGCCGCTGCCGGGGCACCACGTGCGGCGGGATGCCGGGCGGGCGGGCCGCGGCGGGAGGTCCGGCGACGCCCTGCGGGATCACCGTGCGCCGGCCGGCGTTCCGGGCGGCGGGGACGGCCTCCGGGGTCTTCGGCGCCCGGTCGTCCCGGGCTCCGCCCGGCGGTGCGCCGCGCAGGGCGCCGCCGGCCGCCGCGTCGCCGCGCGCCACCCACTCGTCGGGCAGGCCGATGAGCCAGTCCCGGCTGGGCACCACCAGTCCGGCGGGGGTGAAGGCGATCTTGCGCAGCTCGGCCTGGTTGCCCGAGTCCTTGCGCCACAGGCCGCTGACGATGTCCACCGCCTCGGCGGGGGTGGCGGCGAACTCCAGCCCGGCGTAGACCGGGGCGCAGGCGTCCAGGCCGAGGTCCTGGGCGGAGAGCCGGCGGCCGAGCCTGCGGGTGAAGACCTCGGCGATCAGCGCGGGGGTGGTGCCGCGGGGCTGCTGGCCGCGCAGCCACCGGGTCACGGACGTCTTGTCGTACCGGAGGTCCAGACCGTGTTCGAGGCCGAGCTGGTCCACCCGGCGGGCGAGGCCCGCATGGGAGAACCCGGCCTCGGCGATGAGCGCGGCGAGCCGGCGGTTGGGGTTGCGCTGCGAGGGTCGTTCCGACATCAGCGGTGCGGTCTCCTGCCTCGGGGGCCGGGCGGGCAGCCCTTGACGGCCTTGTGGGACGGCGCGAATTTAGCGGCCCCGGACGCGCTCCCGGACTCCTTCGCTCCACGTTCATCCGATCGTGTGAGGATTCCGGGCAGAGCTGACGGAAGGCCGCGGGAATGCCCGTACCGTCCACCGGGGGCGCCGGCGGCGGGCCGCGCGTTCCCGCACGTCCACGACCTGGCGGGCCGCCGCCAAAGGGGCGGTCGTACAGTGGGCCGGGGTGCGGTCGGTGCGGCGCTGCGGCTCCGGGGACTCCTCCGGACGGGCCGGCCGCCGCGACCAGGGAGGCGTCACCGTGAGCGAGCTGCGTTTTGTCCGGCTGGGGTTCGGCGAGGAAGCCGTCGCGTACCAGGAGGCGTGGCAGAGGCAGCGCGAGGTGCACGCGGCCCGCTTCGAGGACACCGTCCCCGACACCTGCCTGCTGCTGGAGCACCCGCCGGTCTACACCGCGGGGCGGCGCACCGCGGACAGCGAGCGCCCGCTCGACGGCACCCCGGTCATCGACGTGGACCGCGGCGGCAAGATCACCTGGCACGGTCCGGGACAGCTCGTCGGCTACCCGATCCTCAAGCTGCCGCGCCCCGTGGACGTCGTCGCGCACGTGCGCAGGCTGGAGGAGGCGCTGATCCGCACGGCCGCCGCCTTCGGGCTGGAGACCAGCCGGGTCGAGGGCCGCAGCGGGGTGTGGGTGCTGGGCGACCCGGTCGAGGAGCGCCCGACGCTCGGCGGTCTCTCGCTCGACTTCGACCCGCGCCTCCGGGACGACGAGTTCGACGCCCGGCTGAACGGCCCCGAGTACGCCCCGTCCAACGCCGGCCAGCGCCGCGAGGACCGCAAGCTGGCGGCGATCGGCATCCGGGTCGCCAAGGGGGTCACCATGCACGGCTTCGCCCTGAACGTGAACCCGGACAACACCTGGTTCGACCGCATCGTGCCGTGCGGCATCCGGGACGCCGGGGTCACCTCGCTCAGCAACGAACTGGGCCGGGAGATCACCATCGGGGACGTGCTGCCGGTGGTCGAGAAGCACCTGCGGGACGTCCTGGAGAACGCCGTGCCCGCCCCGCGCGAGGTCCCGGCGCCGCAGCCGGCCCCCGCCCCCTGAGTGTGGACCCCGGGTTCCGGGCGCGCCCCCGGGCGGCTTCAGGGGCCCGCGGGTTGTCGGCCTCGGGAACAAGACCGGCCGGATGCGGGTTGCCGGGGCGTACAGCCGATCGAACGGCGGGCGTACCCTGGGGTTCGCCGAAGATTCGAATGCAGCCGTGGTTCGGATGCAGCCAAGCAGAGCAGCGAAAGCAAAGGGGAGTGCCGGAGTGTCCGCTGTCGCACCCGACGGGCGCAAGATGCTGCGCCTCGAGGTCCGGAACAGCCAGACCCCCATCGAGCGCAAGCCCGAGTGGATCAAAACCCGGGCGAAGATGGGCCCCGAGTACAACCAGTTGCAGAAGCTGGTGAAGAGCGAGGGGCTGCACACGGTCTGCCAGGAGGCGGGCTGCCCCAACATCTTCGAATGCTGGGAGGACCGCGAGGCCACCTTCCTCATCGGCGGTGACCAGTGCACCCGCCGCTGCGACTTCTGCCAGATCGACACGGGCAAGCCGCAGGCGCTCGACCGCGACGAGCCCCGCCGGGTCGGCGAGTCCGTCGTCACGATGGACCTCAACTACGCCACGATCACCGGGGTCGCCCGCGACGACCTGGACGACGGCGGTTCCTGGCTGTACGCCGAGACCGTCCGCCAGATCCACGCGCTGACCTCGGAGCGGGAGGCCGGCCGCACCAAGGTCGAGCTGCTGATCCCCGACTTCAACGCGGAGCCGGACCAGCTCGCCGAGGTCTTCTCCTCGCGTCCCGAGGTCCTCGCCCACAACGTGGAGACCGTGCCGCGCATCTTCAAGCGCATCCGCCCCGGCTTCCGCTACGAGCGCTCCCTCGAGGTCATCACGCGGGCCCGCGAGGCGGGACTGGTGACGAAGTCCAACCTGATCCTCGGCATGGGCGAGACCCGTGAAGAGGTCAGCGAGGCGCTCCAGGACCTGCACGACGCGGGTTGCGAGCTGATCACGATCACGCAGTACCTGCGCCCCTCGGTGCGCCACCACCCCGTCGAGCGCTGGGTGAAGCCGCAGGAGTTCGTGGAGCTGAAGGACGAGGCCGACGCGATCGGCTACTCCGGTGTGATGTCGGGCCCGCTGGTGCGGTCCTCGTACCGCGCCGGGCGGCTCTTCCAGCAGGCGACCGAGGCCCGCGAGGCCGCCGCCGCCCCGGTGTCCGCCGCGGTCTGAACGGACGCCCCCGGCCGCACGCGCGGGTTCCGGCCGGGCCCGCGCGGGCGGCCGGCCGTGTGAAACCGGGCACATCGCTGTACCGACCGGTAACCGCACGTCCGACGCGGCCCGTACGCTCCCCGCAGGTCGGGGGCCGCGTATGGGCCGCGTCGGCGTGCGGGCCCCGGCTTTCCGGGATTCATTGGTGTTTGACCGCCCGGTCACGCGCTGGTAACACCGAGCAGTGACCCTAGGTACACCGGCAGCGGCGTCGCCCGCCGCCGCCGGCACCGCTTCCCGTACGCAGTCCGCGTCCCGAGCGCGGATCCGCCCCGAGGGGAATACCGCGATGCAGGCCGCGCCCGTACGTGCCCACGCTCTTCCGTCCGTCACCCACGCGCTGCGCGCCGTGGAGTCGATCCTCCTGCGCGGGGGGCAGCAGACCGCCCGCCGCAACGCCTGGAACGCGGTCCTGGAGGACCGCCGCCGCGCCAAGGACAGGGTGGAGGCCCTGTACGTACCGGAGGCCGTGGCGGACCGTCGTTTGCAGGACACGTAAACTTCGTCGTATGGCGAGGAAGGCAAACACCGAAGGCGCGGACAGCGCCGAGAACGCGGGGCGGCTCAAGCAGATCGCCCTGACCTACAAAATGACCAAGCGGACCGATCCTAAGATCGGTCTGGTCATCGCGGCCGTGGGCATCGTCACCTTCGGTGTCCTCCTCGCGATCGGCTTCCTGGTCGGCCACCCGATCTACCTCGGCATCCTGGGCCTGTTCCTGGCGTTCCTCGCGATGGCGATCATCTTCGGACGCCGCGCGGAGGCCGCCGCCTTCGGGCAGATGGACGGCCAGCCGGGTGCGGCGGCCGCGGTGCTCGACCGGGTCGGGCGCGGCTGGACCACCACGCCCGCCGTCGCGATGAACCGCAACCAGGACGTCGTCCACCGGGCGGTCGGCAAGGCCGGCATCGTGCTGGTCGGCGAGGGCAACCCGAACCGGGTGAAGACCCTGCTGGCGGCGGAGAAGCGCCGGATGGCCCGCATCGTGCTCGACGTGCCGGTCCACGACATCATCGTGGGCGACGGCGAGGGCCAGGTGCCGCTCAAGAAGGTACGCGTCAAGATGCTCAAGCTGCCGCGCGTGCTCAGCGGCCCGCAGGTCACGGCGGCCAACGACCGGCTGCGCGCGATGGGCGACCTGATGAGCAACATGCCGCTGCCGAAGGGGCCGATGCCCAAGGGCATGCGCATGCCGCGCGGCGGGAAGATGCGCTGACCCGCACCCCGGTCCGCCGGCAGTAACGTTCATGGGCCCCGGGGCCGGGACACACCGTCCCCGCCCCGACGGCCGCCACCGACTTCCGTTCGCTGTGCACGTGTCCGCGGACATGTGCGGAGGGGCGGCCCCGACCGTGAGGTCGGGGCCGCCCCTCGTTCGTGTGCGGGTGGCGTTCGCGTGGCGGGTGGGCCGTGCGTGCGGGGGCGTTCGCGGGCGGGTGGCCGTGCGCGCGGGAGGCAGTGCGGGCCGGCCCGGCGGCGAACCGGCCCGGCGGCGGGCCGGGCGCGCCGCCCTGCGTCACATGCGGATCTGGACGGCCTTGGAGAGCCGGTCGTGGAGGCCGCGGCCGTCCCGGTCCCAGACGAGGGCGGGGATCACCACGAGCAGCAGCACGGTCCGCAGCAGCACCCGCCCCAGCCCGATGCGCCCGCCACCCTCGGCGACGACCCGCAGGCCGAGGACGCGCTTGCCGGGCGTGCAGCCGATCGTGCCCACGGTGAGCAGGCTCATCACCAGGAAGACCAGGAGCGCCCAGTTGCCCGCGGCCTGCTGGTCACCTTGAGCGATGAGCCCGTATGCGATGACCATGCACAGCGCCCAGTCGATGAAGAGCGCCCCGATGCGGCGGCCGGGACGCGCGATCGACCCCGGCCCCTCCTCGGGCAGCCCGAGGCGCTTGCCCCGGTGTCCGAAGTCGGCGCCCATCTCCTCGGCGGCCGCGCGCGGCCCGGAGAGCCACGATCCGATTGCTTGCCTGTTGTCCACCCCGACACGGTACTGCGGGCACGCCCGCGTCCGGCGGGGCGGGGCCGGGGAATGCGGGGCGGAGCACGGGGTAGGGGCTCGGGGGCGGCCTCCGACCGGCCCGTCGTGAGGTCCGCCACGCCCCCGTCCGGTTAACTTGGGCGAAACAAATGGGTCATGCTTGAGAAATCCCGCCTGCCTAAGGTCGGGGCCAACGTGTGCCACCGCACTGGTCACACAAAGCGCTGCAACCCCGTCCTTCCGGGTCGGGAGTAGGAGGAGTTGGATGTTCCAGAACGCCGACGAAGTGCAGAAGTATGTCGCGGACAACGACGTCAAGTTCATCGACGTCCGGTTCTGCGACCTCCCCGGGGTGATGCAGCACTTCACCATCCCGGCTGCCACCTTCGACCCGGCCGAGGAGCTGGCCTTCGACGGCTCGTCGATCCGCGGGTTCCAGGCCATCCACGAGTCCGACATGGCGCTGCGCGCCGACCTGTCGACCGCGCGGGTGGACCCGTTCCGCCGCGACAAGACCGTGAACATCAACTTCTTCATCCACGACCCGATCACGGGCGAGCAGTACAGCCGTGACCCGCGCAACGTGGCCAAGAAGGCCGAGGCGTACCTCGCCTCCACCGGCTTCGCCGACACCGCGTACTTCGGCCCCGAGGCCGAGTTCTACGTCTTCGACAACGTCCGCTTCCAGACGTCGGCGAACGAGAGCTTCTACCACATCGACTCCGAGGCGGGCGCCTGGAACACCGGTGCGGTCGAGAACAACCGCGGCTACAAGGTCCGTTACAAGGGCGGCTACTTCCCGGCCCCGCCGGTCGACCACTTCGCCGACCTGCGTGCCGAGATCTCCCTGGAGCTGGACAAGAACGGCCTCCAGGTCGAGCGCCAGCACCACGAGGTCGGCACCGCCGGCCAGGCCGAGATCAACTACAAGTTCAACACGCTGCTCGCCGCGGCCGACGACCTGATGCTCTTCAAGTACATCGTGAAGAACGTCGCCTGGCGCAACGGCAAGACCGCGACCTTCATGCCGAAGCCGATCTTCGGCGACAACGGCTCGGGCATGCACGTGCACCAGTCCCTGTGGCAGGGCGGCACCCCGCTCTTCTACGACGAGCAGGGTTACGCGGGCCTGTCGGACATGGCGCGCTACTACATCGGCGGCATCCTCAAGCACGCGCCGTCGCTGCTGGCGTTCACCAACCCGACGGTGAACTCCTACCACCGCCTGGTCCCCGGCTTCGAGGCCCCGGTCAACATGGTGTACTCGCAGCGCAACCGCTCCGCCGCGATGCGCATCCCGATCACCGGCTCGAACCCGAAGGCCAAGCGCGTCGAGTTCCGCGCCCCGGACCCGTCGTCCAACCCGTACCTGGCGTTCTCGGCCCTGCTGATGGCCGGCCTCGACGGCGTCAAGAACAAGATCGAGCCGGCCGAGCCGATCGACAAGGACCTCTACGAGCTGGCTCCCGAGGAGCACGCCAACGTCCAGCAGGTCCCGACCTCCCTCCCGGCCGTCCTTGAGGCCCTGGAAGCGGACAACGAGTACCTCCAGGCCGGCGGCGTCTTCACGTCCGACCTGATCGAGACGTGGATCGACTACAAGCGCACCAACGAGATCGCCCCGATCCAGCTCCGCCCGCACCCGCACGAGTTCGAGCTGTACTTCGACATCTAGGAAGACCGCGGGCCGGAGCGGTGACCCGCTCCCCCGGGCCGTCCACGGGCCGTCGGCCGTGCCCCTCCAGGGGCACGGCCGACGGCTTTCGTCGTGGGGTGCGGGCAGGGCCTGCCGCGCGGCCCTCCCCCGGCACGCCCCGGGGGCCGGACGGCCGGGTGCGGCCGATCCGTACGGCGTGTCACAGATCGGTGACTGGCACAACCATCTGGCGGTCCCACTCGTCGCACCAGGTAGCCGGTTGCACAACACCGGCCAACGGGAGGGGAAAGCACAGATGGCAGCAGTACACCGGCGCGCCAGGTGGGCGGCGCTCACCGCGACGGCCGCCGCCTTGCTCGGGACGCTCATGACGGGGGCACCGGCCCACGCCGAGGACGGGCCCGCGCTGACGTTCCGGGTCACCCGGACCGAGGTGGGGCTCCCGCAGCCCGCCGACCGGTCGGACCCGCCGCAGATCAGCTGGGGTCTGGAGGGCGACGCCGACGGCGGCACCGCCGAGGACGTGGCCGTCACGATCGACGCCTCCGGCATCTCCGCGTTCACGGATCTCGACTCCACCTGCGTCGGCGACGTCTGCTCGTGGCCCGCACGCGACATCGCCCCCGACGGTTTCCACGGCAGTGTCCTGGACCTGAACGCCAAGCCCGACGCCCCGCTCGGCACCACGGGCATCGCGCGGCTCTTCGCCACCTCGTCCAACGCGACGATCGAGGCGGTGACCGTCAAGGTCACCGTCGGCGCGGTGGACCTCGGTATCGAGCGGATCCCGGACACCGAGGACGTCGAGCCGGGATCGACCCTCGACGCCCCGATCAGGGTGTCCAACTCCGGTTCGCTGGTGGCCGACGGGGTCACCCTCACGCTTGCCGCCACCCGTGGTCTGGGCTTCGCGCAGACGTTCTCCAACTGTGTCTACGGGAAGACCACGGACATCCCCTCGCTGCCCCGTCAGTCGTTGGACCGGGCGGTCTGCCACATCGACGCCCCGGTCGAGCCGGGCAAGGCCTACCGGCTCTCCTCCTCCGTCGGGATCGCCGTGAAGTCCACGGCGCTCCACGAGATGGTCGACTACGAGGTCGAGGCCGTGTCCGCCTCCGTACCGAAGGCCGCCGCGGGCCCGGTTCTCGGACTCGTCGAGGACGGCACTCCCCCCGCCCGGCGGACCGCCCACGGCCAGTGGCAGATCGAGGCACGCAACACCGCCGACATCGCGGTCACCGGTTCCTCCGCCACCGCCGGTCCCGGCGAGGAGGCGGTGCTGACCGCCACGGTGCGCAACAACGGCCCGGCGGACTTCAACCTGGTCCGCTCCGACGACCACATCGGCGTTCTGGTCGGCATCCCCGAGGGCACCACCGCGCTGGCCATCCCCCCGAAGTGCGGTGTGTGGACGGGCGGCGGCATGGGCGAGCCCACCCCCGGAGCCCCGGAGTACCTCTGTGCGGTCGACACCCCCTTCACCGTGGGCGAGTCGCTGAAGCTGCCGTTCACCGTGAAGGTCGGTGAGAACGCTCCCGCCAGCGCCTCCGGCGAGGTCCGGGTGACCACGGTCTACGGCGGCGAGGTGGACGTCGACACCGACAAGACCAACAACACCGCGACGATCACGGTGAAGACGGGCTCGTCGTCGGCGACCCCCGAGCCCACCGCCACCGCCTCCGGCGCGGACACGCAGAGCGTCGGCGTCCGCGCCGCGTCCGCCGGCGCCCCGTCCGGTCCCGCGGCCTCGGGCTCGCCGGCCGCCACGGGGACGATGGCCTCCACGGGCAGCGGCTCCACGCCGGCGATCGCGGCGGCCGGTGCGCTGGCGCTGCTGGCGGGCGGCGCGGTGGCGGTCGCGGCCCGCCGGCGCCGGGTGCGCGCGGGGGACGCGGCCTGACCTGCCGGGTCCACGGTGGCGGCGGCACGGTCCTCGGGCCGGGCCGCCGCCACCGGCATGTCCGGGCCGCTGCCATCGGCATCTCCGGAGCACCGCCACCGGCGGCACGGAAACGCGGCTGCCCGCTACCATCGCCCGATGGCGGGGACTGCGGGGGCGGTACGACGTGTCGGGCGCTGGGTGCGGCTGCTGGCGGCGGTCGCGGTGAGCTGCTGCGCGGCGGTGGGGACGGTGCGGCTGGTGGCTCCGGCCACCGGGGGCCCGGACGGCGCACCGCCCGGCGTGGAGAGCCAACTGTCCTTCGTGCGAGCAGCTTTGGACGACGGTGCGGGCGACGAGGCGCAACAGCTCTTTCCCGAGGGCTACTTCTTCCTGCACGCGCTCTACGGGCTGGCGCGGGTCGAGTCCGGGATGCGCGGGCCGCAGGGCGAGCAGCGGAGCCGGGCGCTGCGGGAGGCCCGGTGGGCTCTCGGGAGGCTGGACGCGGACGCCGGACGGGCTCCCTTCAGCGCCGAACTCGTCCCGGCGTACGGCGTGTTCTACCGGGGGTGGACCAACTGGCTGCGCGGCGGCGTGCTGATGCTCCAGCCGCCCGGCAAGCGGGACGCGGCGGAGGTCCGGCGGTTCCGGGCGGACTCGGCGGCGCTCGCGGCGGCCTTCGACGCGTCGCCGACGCCGTATCTCGCGGCCTATCCGGGGCAGGCGTGGCCGGTCGACTCGACGGTCGCGGTGGCGTCGCTCCGGCTGCACGACGCACTGTTCCCCGCCGCGTACGGGGAGACGGTCGGGCGGTGGCTGGGGGCGGTGCGGCAGCGGCTGGACCCGGCGACGGGGCTGCTCCCCCACCGGGCGGACGTGGTGACCGGCGCCCCCGCCGAAGTGGCGCGCGGCACCTCGCAGTCCATGATCCAGCGCTTCCTGGTGGACGTCGATCCGGAATTCGCGGCCGAACAGTACCTGCGGTTCCGCGACCGGTACGTCGTCCGGACGCTGGGTCTCGGACCGACCGTGCGGGAGTACCCGGCGGGGACGGACGGCCCGGCGGACGTGGACTCGGGTCCGCTGCCGTTCGGGGTGAGCTTCTCGGCGACCGTGGTGACGCTGGGCGCGGCGCAGGCGCACGGGGACGCGTCGCTGGCCGGAGCGCTCGCGCAGTACGTGGAGGTGGCGGGGGTTCCCGTCGGCACCCCGTGGTCGAAGCGGTACGCGTTCGGGCTGGTCCCGGTGGGCGACGCGTTCCTGGCCTGGTCCAAAACGGCCCGGCCGTGGGTCGCCGACGGGGTGCCGGCACCCGTGGCGAGCGTCTCGGGATGGTGGCGGGCGCCGCTGCTGACGCTGTTCCTGGTGGTCGGGGCGGCCCCGTGGACACGCGCGGCGGTACGGTGGCTGCGGCACCGCCGGGCCGGGCGGCGAGGGGCGTGCGGCCCGGAGGCGGACCGGGCCCGGGCCGCCGTCGGACGGTGACGGCGGGCGAGGTGCCCCGCCGTCCGGACGGGGCCGTCGGCGGGTGGCCGTCAGGCGAGGTCGATGACCGGGCGGACGCTGACGTCCTCGAACATGTCCTCGCCCTCCGCGCCGTTCACGAACTCCGCCGTGTCCGGGTTGTGGTTGGCGGTGGCGAGCGGCAGCCAGGCGAGGAAGGTGCCGTACCCGCCGCAGACCGCCTCGCCGCCGTCTCCGCCGTAGACGGAGGCCGGGTCGGTGGTCAGTTCGCTCTCGTAGACGTCGAAGCAGACGCGCAGGCCGAGGGCGTTGGGGAACCGGTGGGGGCCGGAGGAGTCGCCGTACGGCTCGGCGTCACGGGGGTGGTCGTCGCCCCAGTGGAAGAGGGTGCGGGAGCCGGCGCCGCAGGCGTGCTCCCACTCGTCCGGGTGCGGGGGGCGCAGGCCCTCGGCGGCGAGCAGTTCGCCCGCGACGGCGGGGGTGTCCAAGAGCTTCTCGGGCTCCACCGCCATCAGGACGGCGGGCAGGGCGACCGTGCGGCGCGGGGTGAGGAACCGCGCCACGTGTTCCTTGAGGTCGGCGCCGAAGCCGAAGCCGGCGGGCAGGCTCTCCTCCCGGTACGAGGTGAGCTGTCCGGGGCTCGGCGACCAGCCGTCCAGGTCGAAGCCGACGGCCGCCTCCCCGCCGGGTATCAGCGCGAACCGCCGGCCGTCCCGCTCGACCACCGCCCGGTGGAGCGGGACGGTGGCGGGCCGCGCCGCGTCGAACACGACGAGCCGCCCGCCCACCCGGTCCGCGGCCTCGCGGGCGAGGCGTTCGGCGGCTCCCGGATCGAGGGACCGCCAGTGGTCGAGAGAGAGATCGGCGAGAGACATGGCGGAGATTGTCGCAGGCGGGCGGCGTCGGGCGGGAGTTCGGGGCCGGGGATGCGCGGTGGGACCGGAACACGGGTCCGGCCCCACCGCGCACGCCGGGGTACGACGATGTCGTCCGTGCCCCCGGTCTCCCGGGGGCACGGACGACGTCGTGGGTGGGGGAAGGGGCGTCGGGCTCAGCGGCCGGGGCGGATGAGGGTGCGGACCATCCGGCAGGTCGTGTCGGACGGGCGGTGCATCGAGAGCCGGTCGGCCATGAGGCGTATCCGGGCGTTGCTCGCGCTGGCCGGCTGGTAGACGCCGGCGTCGAGCAGGGCGATGGCGAGGCGCATGGCCTTCAGGCGGCGGTTGTGCGAGACGTACCACTCGCGGGGACGGCCTGCGGGCAGACGCTTCTTCCGCGGGAACGGACGGCTGGGGTCGTGGAGCGCGAGCGGCTTCGTCGTGACTGCGGCGACGGTCATCGGCGGCCTCCTGGGCGTGGTGGTGGGACCCTCACGAACTACCTCCATTTTACCGCCCCGCACTGACAATCGCGCCTGGCCAGAGGGGTTTTCAGGGTCACTCCCGTACCCTTGGCCCCATGGAGATCTGGATCAATCCCGCGTGTTCCAAGTGCCGCTCCGCGGTCGGTCTGCTCGACGCCGGGGGAGCGTCGTACACCGTCCGGCGCTACCTGGAGGACGTGCCTTCGGCGGACGAGATCCGCGCGGTGCTGGACCGCCTCGGACTGGAGCCGTGGGACATCACGCGTACCCAGGAAGAGGCGGCGAAGGAACTGGGGCTCAAGGGGTGGCCGCGGGACGCGGGGGCGCGTGACCGGTGGATCGAGGCGCTCCACGCGCACCCGAAGCTGATCCAGCGTCCGATCATCACCGCCGACGACGGGACCGCGGTGGTGGGCCGCTCGGACGAGGCGGTCCGGAGCGTACTGGGACGCTGACCCGCGCCACGCCCCCGCGCCCCCGCGCCCCCGCGCATTTCCGGCGGCCCGTGCCGCGTCCCGGTACGGCTCGCGTGCGGCCCCGTGCGGCCCGCGCCGAGCGCCGCCGTACCGCTCGCGCCCGACGTCCCCGCCGCGCCCCCGCGCGGTGCGGGCCCGCCTCAGTCCGCCGGTCCCGCCGCCCGCGCCGCCGCCTGCGCCTCGGCCTCCGCCAGCAGTTCGGTCAGCCGGAGGCCGAACCGGGCGTCGCAGGGGTGCGATTCGCCGGTGCGGGCGGCGTGGATCAGCGCGTCGATCGCCTCGGCGTACGCCCCCGCCGCCTCGCCCCAGCGGGGCAGCGTGACGACGCCTTCCTCGCCGCGCAGTTCGATCTCGGTGCCCACCGCGCCCTGCGGGGCCCCGAGGGCGAGGGTCACGGTGCTGGAGGACCCGGAGGTGTGGCGCAGGACGAGGTGGACGGCGTCGGAGGGACCCGGCACGGCGGTGAGGCCGGTGACGTCGCCGAGCACGGGGATGAGGACGGAGAGCACGTGCGGGCCCACGTCCCAGAGCCCGCCCTTCTCGCGGCGCCACGGGGAGGCGGCGTACTCGTTGGCGGCGCCGGGCGCGTACAGCGCGCCGATCCACTGGGCGCGGGCGGTGAACCAGCCCTCCCGCGCCGCCTGTTCGGCGATCCAGTCGGCCGTCGTCGCGGCGAATCTCAGGGTGCAGAAGACCACGGAGGCGACCTGCGCGCCCTCCACCGCCGTCACGACCTCGCGGGCCCCGGCCACGGTGGTGGCGAGCGGCTTGTCCATGAGGATGTGCCGGCCGGTGGCCGCGGCGCGGGCGGCGAGCGGTGCCTGCACGTCCGGCGGCAGCGCGAAGGCGACCGCGTCACAGGCGGCGATCAGCTCGTCCGCGCCGTAGTCCCCGCTGAACGCGCGGGTGCCGTGGGCCTCGGCCAGTTCGGCCGCCGCCTCCGGGCGCCGGCCCCACACCCCGGCCAGCTCGACGCCGGGATGGTGGGCGAGGGCGGGGGCGTGGGTGTTGCGGGCCCAGGGGCCCGTACCGAAGAGACCGACGCGCAGCGGAGTCGTGGGGATCGTCATACGGGCAAGTCTGCCGGTTCGGACGGGCGGGGCGGGTACCGGACGCGGGTGCGTCGCGGGCGGGGCGGACCCGCCCCGCCCGCGCGCGACGGCCAGCACCGCCCCCGCGCGAGGGACCCTCGTCCCGCGTCTACCAGTCGCGTCCTTCCGGGAGGCCCGCGAGCTCCGGGGCGGACAGGTGCAGCACCTCGTACCGCTCGGTGGCCGGCTCCCGCGCCGGGACGGTCCGCGCCCACAGTACGAACCGCAGCAGCCGCCAGTGGTACGGGTCGACGGCGAGGACGGCGGTGTGGACGCCGGGACGGCGCGCGAGGGCGGCGAGTTCGGCGGCCTCCCGCTCGATCAGCGCGCTCAGGGCCAGGCCGTCGGGGTCCGGACCGGTGCCGGCACCACTTCCGAGCGGGGTGAGCCGGCGCGAGGCCGCCCTCGGGGGAGCGTCGCGGGCCGGGCCGGCGTGGCAGGCGACTCCGGTCCAGTGGTGGACCACGGGGCGGCCGAAGTCGCGGACGATGTTCTGGAACCCGCCGCCGCCGACCAGGAACCGGGCCGACGCACCGGCGTCGTTCCACAGGTAGAAGGGCGCGTACTGGTTGACCGGGGAGCCGCCGGAACCCTCCGGACCGGCCGGATCCTCCTGTCCGGCTGTGCCCTCCGGACCGGCTGTGCCCTCCGGACGGGCCGGACCCTCCGGATCGGCCGCACCTTCCGGGCCGCCGGCGCCGCGCTCGCGGATCAGGTACGCCTTGAGGCCGAGTCCGGCGCGGTCGTCGAGGACATGGCCGCCCGCGGCGACCCTGGCACGGATGATCCCCATGTCGTAGTCGGCGGGCAGGGTGATCTCGTACTGCTGTGCGTACACGGTGAGTCGGCCTCTCTCGGCGTCGGGCGGCGGGTCGGGCGGCTGCGGCTCAGGCGGTCGAGGTGCGGGCGGCGGCGGGGCCGGCGGGCGGGGCGGTCGCGGTGCGGGCGGCCAGGAGGCCGAGCACTCCGTCGAGCGCCCGGTCGAACGGGGCGGTGGAGTCGGCGGCCCTGGCCAGGACGTAACCGCCCTGCAGGACGGCGACGAGCGCGTCCGCGGTGGCGCGGGGATCGAGGGCGGCGTCGAACTCCCCCCGCCGCAGGCCCTCCTGGAGTACGCGGGCGAGGCGTTCGGACAGCCACCGGAAGGTCTCCTCGACCGGCGCCCGCAGCACCGGGTCGGACATGACGTCCGGGTCCTGCGTCAGCCGGCCGACCGGACAGCCCCGCAGCACCTCCCGCTCGCGGCGCAGATACCGGGTGACCGTTTCGGCCGCGGTACCCGGCAGGGAGAGCCGCTCCTCGGCCATCACCCGCATCTCCTCGGCGGTACGGGTGATGGCGGCGAGCGCCAACTCCCGCTTGCCCGCGAAGTGGTGGTACATGCTGCCCTGGCCGACCCCCGACCGCTGCTGGACGGCCCGGGGACTGGTGCCGGTGTAGCCGCGTTCCCACAGGAGTTCCCGGGTGCTCGCTATCAATCGTTCGACGGTGTCCACGCGGTTACTGTACATACCAGTAGGTACAGGCGGGGCGGAGTTCTTCTCCCGGCGGCCACCTCGTGTGCGCGGCGGCCCGCTCGCCGTATACGACGCTCCGATCCGCGCGCCGGTCGGCCGCGGATTTGCCGGCGGGGTGGCAGGGTGCACGGCGCGCCGGGGAGTACTCGGCGGCGCGTCGGGAGAGGGCGGAGGCCTGGATTCCGGCGGCTCGCGCGGGTGCCCGCGCGCCCGCGCACGTCGACGTCCGGGGGGCTGAAACCTCGGTAACACGGGGTTCACATCCGGGCAACGGACGGGAAATCGCGTCTTGCCAAGCTGCGCCGTACAGACCACCGCGCAGACCGCAGCACCCGCCGCAAAGGATGGCTTCCGTGACGTTCAAGGCTGAGTACATCTGGATAGACGGCACCGAGCCGACCGCCAAGCTCCGCTCCAAGACGAGGATCATGGCCGACGGCGCGGAGCTGCCCATCTGGGGCTTCGACGGTTCGAGCACCAACCAGGCCGAGGGCCACGCCTCGGACCGGGTGCTGAAGCCGGTGTTCTCCTGTCCGGACCCGATCCGCGGCGGCGACGACGTCCTGGTCCTGTGCGAGGTCTTCAACATCGACATGACGCCGCACGAGTCCAACACCCGTGCCGCGCTGCGCCCGGTGGCCGAGCGGTTCGCCGGCCA
Organism: uncultured Streptomyces sp.; assembly: GCF_947488945.1. GTDB lineage: Bacteria > Actinomycetota > Actinomycetes > Streptomycetales > Streptomycetaceae > Streptomyces. Next base: position 293,577 of record NZ_CANLBS010000004.1, on the reverse strand, counting down.
GGAGCCGATCTTCGGCATCGAGCAGGAGTACACCTTCTTCGAGGGCCACCGCCCGCTCGGCTTCCCCGAGGGCGGCTTCCCGGCCGCGCAGGGCGGCTACTACTGCGGCGTCGGCGCCGACGAGATCTTCGGCCGCCAGATCGTGGAGAAGCACCTCGACAACTGCCTCAAGGCCGGTCTCGGCATCTCCGGCATCAACGCCGAGGTCATGCCCGGCCAGTGGGAGTTCCAGGTCGGCCCGCTGTCCCCGCTGGAGGTCTCCGACCAGCTGTGGATCGCCCGTTGGCTGCTCTACCGCACCGCCGAGGACTTCAACGTCTCCGCCACCCTCGACCCGAAGCCGGTCAAGGGCGACTGGAACGGCGCCGGCGCGCACACCAACTTCTCCACCAAGGCGATGCGCGAGGGCTACGACCCGATCATCACCGCCTGCGAGTCGCTGGGCGAGGGCTCCAAGCCGCTCGACCACGTGAAGAACTACGGCGCGGGCATCGACGACCGCCTGACCGGTCTGCACGAGACCGCCCCGTGGAACGAGTACAGCTACGGCGTCTCCAACCGCGGCGCCTCGGTCCGCATCCCGTGGCAGGTCGAGCAGGACCAGAAGGGCTACATCGAGGACCGCCGCCCGAACGCCAACGTCGACCCCTACGTCGTCACCCGGCTGATCGTGGACACCTGCTGCACCGCCCTGGAGAAGGCCGACCAGGTCTGATCCCACCCGCCGCCCGCCTCCCCGCAGCGGCACGCACGAGACGCCCCCGGACTTGCGTTTCCGGCGGGCGTCTTCGTCGTGCGCGGAGGCGGGCCGGCGGGCCGGGCGGTGATTCCGGCCGGAGTCCGCGGCCCCTGGCCGAAAGCCGTCGACCCGTGGCGGCCCGCAGCGGCCGCGGGCGTATCAGGGGGCGGAAGGAGGCTGCTGCCGGGCCGCAATCTCTGCTTCAATGGGAGCATGACCGGCTTCCAGTACACCTCATCGGGTCGCAGCGACCTTGAGCCGTTCTGGCCGTCCCGTCAGCATCACGACTTCGACCGGGTCTGTTGCCGCGCGTGGAACGCGCTGGCCCTCTAAAGCCGCTCACCCCGGTCTTCGGTCCGCGCGCACGACGCAAGTCCGTCCCTCGACGACTCCTCGCGCGAAAGTTGCTGACCCCATGGCGAACGCCCGTACTCTCTCCTCCGCTCCCGCCGCCGCGACGCACGCGGTCTCCGGCGCGGCCGCTGCCGCACGTCCCCTCTCCCCCGCCCGCAGGCTGCGCGCGGTGGACCGCGACGACGTGGTCGCGGTCGCCGAACTGGCCGACGTGGCCGACTTCCTGCCGCCCGGCGCGACCTGGGTCCCGGCGCCGCAGCACACCCTGCCGACCCTGCCGGGCCGGCCGCCCATGATCGGCTACCTGGTCCTCGTCCCGGCCGACCAGCAGGCCGCCCTCGTCGGCGCGTTCGCCGCCTCGGGCCGGCCCGCGCCGGTCGCCCCCGAACCGGTCGTCCCCGAGACGGAGGCCACCCGCACCCCGGCGGGGGACCAGCCGTCCGCCGTCGCGCCGGACAGTCCGGTGCGCATCGACCCGGTGCGGCGTACCGCGCTGGTCGACGGGCGCGAACTGGACCTCACTTACCTGGAGTTCGAGCTGCTGGCCCACCTGGTGGCGCACCCGCACCGGGTCCACACCCGCGATCAGCTCGTCACCACCGTGTGGGGGTACGGGCATGTGGGAGACGGCCGGACCGTCGACGTCCATGTGGCCCGGCTGCGCCGGAAGCTCGGCGTGCAGCACCGCCGCTCGATCCAGACGGTGCGGCGGGTCGGGTACAAGTACGCCCCCTGATCCCGCCCGCTCACCGCACCGCGCCGAGGGCCCCGGTGCGAGGCCCCGACGTCCGGGGCCCTCGCGCCGGGGCCCTTCGCGCGGCGGGCCGTCCCCCGGCCGGTGGGTGGTGCCAGGTACACCACGTGTCGGGTGGGGGGACGGCTGCCGGGGGCGGGCCGGGCCGGGTGACACTGGCTGCCGGACGGGCCGCCGCGGGCCCGGCGAGGGAAAGAGGCACCGATGAGCACGACGACGAGTCCCCCCGGGAAGACGACGAGGAGCCGCTTGCGGGAGGCGTTGCTCGCGGCCGGACGCGGGCTGGTGCTGGCGGTGTCGGGGCTCGGCGTCTCGATGGCCCTGTTCATCCTGTCGGTGCTGTCGATCGCCTTCGTGCCGCTCGGCATCGGGCTGATCACCACCCCGTACGTCCTGGAGCTCGTACGCCGTCACGCCGACTGGCGGCGGCTGAAGGCGGCGACCTGGTCGGACGTACGGATCCCGGTGCCCTACCGGCCCCTCCCGGCGGACCTGCGTCCCGGACTGGCGGGCCGGGTCGAGCGGACCACGCTGATGCTGAAGGACCCGGCGACCTGGCGGGACCTGGGGTGGCTGATGGCGGACATGTCGGTCGGGTTCACCCTGTCGGTACTGGCCGCGGCACTGATGGTGTACCCCGTGGAGGGCCTGGTGCTGGCGGCGGGGCTGTGGCGGGTGTTCCGGGACGACGCGTACTGGTACGGGTTCGTGCCCGTCTCCAGCCAGGGCACGGCGTTCGCCGCGCTGGCGCTCGGGGTGGTCCTGTTCCACGTCGGGCTGTGGGCGAGCCGGCCGCTGCTGCGGCTGAACTTCTCGCTCGCGAAGGCCGTGCTGGCACCCGTGCCGCGGGAGGAGCTGGCCCGGCGGATCGACCGGCTGACCGAGACCCGGCACGAGGCGGTGGACACCGCCGCGTCCGAGCTGCGGCGCATCGAGCGGGATCTGCACGACGGGGCGCAGGCCCGGCTGGTGGCGATGGGGATGGACCTCGGGACGATCGAGGCGCTGATCGAGAAGGACCCGGCGCGGGCCAAGGAGATGCTGGCGGCGACGCGCCAGTCGTCCGCGGAGGCCCTGACCGAGCTGCGCGACCTGGTCCGGGGCATCCACCCGCCGGTCCTCGCGGAACGCGGCCTGGGCGACGCGGTCCGGGCGCTGGCGCTGCGGCTGCCGGTGGAGACGGAGGTGACGGTGGACCTGGCGGGCCGGCCGGAGGCGCCGGTCGAGTCGGCGGCGTACTTCGCGGTCAGCGAGACCCTGGTCAACGCGGTGAAGCACGCGCACGCCGACCGGATCTGGATCGACCTGCACCACTCCGGCTCCATGCTGCGGGTCTCGGTCACCGACGACGGCAGGGGCGGCGCACGGATCGGCGGCGGCTCGGGTCTGACCGGGATCGAGCGCCGGCTGGGTACATTCGACGGTGTCCTGGCCGTCAGCAGTCCCGAGGGCGGCCCCACCATGGTGACCATGGAGATCCCTTGCGCGTTGTCCTAGCCGAAGACCTCTTCCTGCTGCGCGACGGGCTGGTGCGGATGCTGGAGGCGTACGACTTCGAGATCGCGGCCGCCGTCGAGTCGGGCCCCGAACTGACGCGGGCGCTCGCGGAGTCGGAGCCGGACGTGGCGGTGGTGGACGTCCGGCTGCCGCCGTCGCACACGGACGAGGGTCTGCAGTGCGCGCTCGCCGCGCGCCGGGCCAGGCCCGGGCTGCCGGTGCTGGTGCTGTCGCAGCACGTGGAGCAGTTGTACGCACGGGAGTTGCTGGCGGACGGCGACGGCGGCATCGGCTATCTGCTGAAGGACCGGGTCTTCGACGCGGACCAGTTCGTCGACGCGGTGCGCAGGGTGGCGGCGGGCGGCACCGCGATGGACCCGCAGGTCATCTCGCAGCTGCTGTCGCGCCGGGAGCGGGACGAGCCGATGGCGGCGCTGACCCCGCGCGAGCGGGAGGTGATGGAGCTGATGGCTCAGGGCCGGTCCAACGCGGCGATCGCGGCACAGATGGTGATCACGGAGCGGGCGGTGGCGAAGCACACCTCGAACATCTTCGGCAAGCTCGGGCTCGCTCCGTCGGACGACGACAACCGCCGGGTGCTGGCGGTGCTGACGTATCTGGACCGGGGACGGCAGTGACCGCGGGCAGCAGTGACCGCGGGCGGCGCGGCGGTGTCCGGCCCGCGGGGACCGTCGCGTCCGGGCCGCCGCGGTTAGGGTGAAGGCATGACGACCGGGGTGCGGCGCCGGATGGGCGTCGATGAGCGCAAGCGGCAACTGATCGGTGTCGCACTGGAGTTGTTCAGCAACCGTTCCCCCGACGAGGTGTCGATCGACGACATCGCCGCGGCGGCGGGAATCTCCCGTCCGCTGGTCTACCACTACTTCCCCGGTAAACAGAGCCTGTACGAGGCCGCGTTGCGCCGGGCCGCGGACGAGCTGGCGGACCGGTTCGTGGAACCGCACGAAGGGCCGCCGGGGCAGCGGCTGTTGCGGGTGATGGGCAGGTTCTTCGACTTCGTGGAGGAGCACGGCCCCGGTTTCTCCGCGCTGATGCGGGGCGGTCCGGCGGTCGGTTCGTCCACCACGACCGCGATGGTCGACGGGGTGCGGCAGGCCGCGTACGAGCAGATCCTGACCCATCTGGAGGTCCGGGACCCGCCCGCGCGGCTGGAGTTGGTGGTCCGGTCCTGGGTGTCGCTGGCGGAGTCGACGGCGCTGCTGTGGCTGGACGGCCGCAGGGTGCCGCGGGCGGATCTGGAGATCCAGTTGGTGCACGACTTCGCGGCGCTGGCGGCGATCAGCGCGTTCCATGATCCGGAGACGGCGGAGATCGTGCTGCGGGTGCTCGCCCGGGAGCCGGCCGACGGGCCGTTCGGGGAACTGCTCGGGCGCCTGGCGGCGCTGGCTCCCGCACTCGCGGACGGCGGCGGGACCGGGACGCCGGCCGCCGGGGAGGACCCGGGCGCGGACGGCCGAGACGCGGACGGCCCGGCCGTGCCCGCGCAGCGGGCGCGCTGAACCCCGCGCGCCCGCCCGGCGCCTGTGCCCGTGTCCGTACGGGTGCCCGCGGTCAGTTCTTGTCGTACGACGGGTCGAGGTCGCGGACCTCGGCGGAGGCGTGGACCCTGACCCCGCCGACGGGCCGGACGTGGTCCTCCAGGAGTTCCACGACGGCGCGGGTGAGCTCGGCCTTCACCTCGGGGGTGCGGCCGGCGAGCATGCCGATGGTGATGTGGACGATGGCGGCTCCGGCCGGTTCGTCGCCGACGACGGACTCCTCGACCGCACGGAAGCGGGTCTTGCAGGCGGGCACCGAGGTGTCGATGGTCTTGGCGACCAGCGGGTGCAGCGCCAGCGCGAAGTCGCGCCGGCCGAAGGCGTCGCCGAGTTCGGCGGAGTAGTCGACGGTGATCTGCGGCATGGGGTGCTCCCGGTGCGGGTGGGGCGGTCGTTGTCGGCTCCCACCCTGGCGGTGACCGGCGGGTACGCACAAGCGGGCGACGGGGGCGGGGGCCGGTCCGGGGACGCGTGGTGCGTCCCCGGACCGGCCCCCGGTACCGCTCGGGCCTGCCCCGCGTCAGCCGAGCCGGAACACCGCGACCGTGCGGCCGGGGACGGTGAAGCCGCCGGTCGCGCGGTCGTAGCGGGAGGTCTTCACCGTGGCGTCGGAGCCCTTCGCCTGCACGGGGTGCAGGGCGTAGGGGCGGCCGGCCGCGGTGGGTACCTGCTGGGTGGTGGCGCCGGGGGTGGCGTTGATGACGACGACCAGATCGCCGAGGGTCATCGTGATCACGCCCGGGGTCTCGTCCTCGCCCGACAGCGGGAAGGCGAGGCGGGACTGGACGGCGTCCGCGGTGGTGAGGGCGAACGCCTTCTCGGTGGTGCGCACGGTCAGCAGGTCCCGGTACGCGGCGGAGGCGCCGGTGATGCGCTCGCAGCCGGGCGTCAGGGTGCTGTTGGTGAGCAGCGGCTTCGCGTACGCCCACTTGTCCCGGTTGTCGGCGGCGAGGGGCAGGCCGCGGCCGAAGCCGTTGCCGTCCCGGCAGTCCCAGTGCAGGGCGTTGTACCAGTCGCCGCTGTCGTAGGAGTTGCGGTCCAGGGACTTGGAGCGCAGCAGGTCGGTGCCGGCCTGGGAGAGCGAGGGCCCCTGGGAGAGGGTGGAGATGCCCAGGGCGAGGACCTGCATCCTGGCCCGGTCGGCGGCGGAGGTGCCGGCCGGCAGTTTGAAGGCGAGCGCGTCGTAGAGGGTCTCGTTGTCGTGGGCGTCGGAGTAGGCGAGGGCGTCGCCGGGCGCGGCGGCGTATCCGGCGGGAGCGCCGTTGTAGTCGACGGCGGAGCCGGTGACGGTGCGGCCGGAGGTGTCGGTGAAGGTGTAGTCGGCGAGGCTGCCGGTGAGGCCGACCTTGATCAGGTCCTGGTAGTGCAGCAGCCGGGCCTTCTGCTCGGCCTCGGTGCCGTTGGCGGTGGAGGCGTTGGGGTCGGTGTAGAGGCCGGAGGCGAAGCCCTGGACGCCGGGGTCGGCGTCGAAGGGGCTGCCGCCGCGCAGCGCGTCGCGGGCGCGGTCGGAGAAGGTGGAGATGCCGGTGCCGGCCATGTTCTTCTGGGTGGCCTGGACGAAGCGGGCGTCGTCGGCGATCTCGCCGAAGTTCCAGCCCTCGCCGTACAGCACGATCTTCCTGCCGTCGACGCCGTCCTTCGCGGGGGTCAGGGCGTCCAGCGCGCTGCGGACGGCGAGGATGTTGGCCTTGGGGTGGTGGCCCATGAGGTCGAAGCGGAAGCCGTCGACCTTGTACTCCTTGGCCCAGGTGACGACGGAGTCCACGACGAGCTTGCCCATCATGGCGTTCTCGGGCGCGGTGTTGGCGCAGCAGGTGGAGGTGGCGACGGTGCCGTCCTCCAGGAGCCGCTGGTAGTAGCCGGGGACGATCCTGTCGAGGACGGACTTGTCGTCCTGCCCGGAGGCGACGGTGTGGTTGTAGACGACGTCCATGACGGTCCGCAGCCCGGCCCCGTTGATGCCCTGCACCATCCGGCGGAACTCGACGGTGCGCTCCGTGCCGTCCGGGTCGGAGGCGTAGGAGCCTTCGGGGACGGTGTAGTGCAGCGGGTCGTAGCCCCAGTTGAAGGCGTCCTTCGCGGCGGCCTCGGCGACGCAGGCCTGCTGTTCCTCGGAGTCGGGGGCGTAGACGGAGAGCGGGCAGGCGGGGGTGCGCTGGTCGGACTTCTTCTCGGGGACGGTGCCGATGTCGAAGGCGGGCAGCAGGTGGACGTAGGAGGCGCCGGCGCCGGCCAGCTCCCTCAGGTGCTTCATCCCGTCGGAGCCGGTGTCGGTGAAGGCGAGGTACTGGCCGGGGTGGCGGGAGGTGCGGTCGGCGACGGAGAAGTCGCGGATGTGCAGTTCCTGGATCTGCGCCTGGCTCATCGGGACGGCGGCGGGCTTCTTCAGCGCGGACCAGCCGGCCGGGGCCAGCTTCGGATCGTCCAGGTCCACGACGAGGCTGCGGGCGGAGTCGGCGGTGAGGGCGGTGGAGTAGGGGTCGGTGACCTTGTTGACGACGGTCTTGCGCACGCTGGGCGCCCAGACCTCCACGGCGTACCGGTACTGCTTGCCGGTCCAGTTCCGCTGTCCGGTGACGGACCAGACGCCGGTGGTGTCGTCGCGCCGCATCGGCACGGTGCGGCCGTCCAGTTCCAGGGAGACGGTCCGGGCGGTCGGCGCCCAGACGGAGAGGGTGGGCACGCCCTTGGTGAAGACCGGGCCGAGGGTGGCGCCGGTGGCCTTCGTGCCGTAGAGCGCGTCGAGGACGCCGGCGGTCTGCACGCCGGTGGCGGCCAGCAGGGCGCCGTTGGCGGCGCGCTGGGTGGCGAGGAGCTGGCCGCGCAGGGAGTCGCGGACCCGGTCCCGGTCGCGGACGTCGACGGTGAAGGCCGGGTATCCGGCCAGGTGCGGGTACTTCGCCTTCTGGGCGTCGGTGAGGGCGGCGCTCCTGAGCCGCAGCCACCGGCCCTCGTCGGAGAGCGCCCCGTCGGTGACGGTGATGCCGCCGTTCTCCGCGTACACGAGCTGCTGGCTGGTGGCGGCGGTGGCCTTGACCTTCCAGACGACGGTGTCGGCGTCGATCCACTGCGCCTCGGCCTTGGAGAGGTCGGGGGCGGGCAGTCCGGCGGCGGTCGGCAGCAGGTAGTCGGCGACGCCGCCCAGCATCCAGACCTCGCGGCCCTTGCCGGCGAAGTCGAGAGACTGGTCGCTCGGCAGGTCCTTCTCGTCGCCCTTGTGCAGGATGTAACTGAGCGAGGTGGCTCCGTCGGCGAGCGGGACCTCGAAGGTGACGCCGTAGGCGTCCTTCTTCACCGGCTGCAGCGGCTTGGCCCAGTCGGTGGGCGACGCGGCGCCGGTCCAGGTGTGCAGTCCCCAGCCGTCGTAGTTCCCGTCGGCGCGGTGGTAGTGCAGGACCGCCTTGGTGGTGTCCTGCGGCGGGTTGGCGCCGTCGGGGGCCTCGGTGGACTGACCGTCCCGGCCCTGCTCGACCCAGACCTGCCCGGTGGTGGCCAGGTCCAGGGTGCGGACGGGCCCGTCGGCGACGCCGTCCTTCTGGATCGTGTACGGGAGCGTGGCGGCGCCCTCCTCCAGCTTCAGCCAGGCGAACGCGCCCCAGGCGTCCCGGCCGGTGAACTCGGCGGTGGCGCCGCCGGCGGAGAGCTGCCGGCCGGTGTAGTCGTTGTCGGCCCGCTTGTAGTGGACGACGGCGTAGTCGCGTTCGACGGCCACGGGCTTGGCGGCCGGCGGCGCCTGGCCGGCGGTGGTGGCGGCGAGGGCGCCGGCGGTGCGGCCCGCGCTGTCGACCACGACGGCCTTGTACCGCAGCGGGGTGCCCGCCTTCACCGTGCCGTCGAGGTACTGGGTGACCTTGTACGGGGCGTGGTCGGCGGTGCCGAGGGTCTTCCAGGGGCCGTTGCCGGTCTGGGCGGCGAAGACGACCCGGTTGAGCTGTCCGCCGGACGGGGACGCGGTCAGTTCGACGGTGCCGGTGGCTCCGGCGGCCGGCGCCTTCAGGGTGACGGACGGCCGGGCGGCGGGGGCGGCGAGCGGCTGGTCGGCGCGGAGCACCAGGCTGGACAGGGCGGGCACGGTGACCGTGGCCTTCTTGTCGGCGCCGCTGCGCACGGTGGCCGAACCGCCGTATATCGTGCGGAAGTTCATCCGGGCGGACTCGGTGGTGAGCTCGACCGTCCTCGGGGCGTCCCCGTTGTTGACGGCGACCAGGTATTCGTTGGTCCGGTGCGCGTCGATGCGCGAGTAGGCGTAGACGGAGCCCTCGGCGTACCGCTCGGTCTGCGTGCCGTCGCGGAGCGCCGGGTGGGCCTCGGTCAGCCGGGAGAGGGCCGCGATCTGCCGGTACAGCGGGTGCGTGGGGTCGTAGGCGTCGGCGGCGTGGGTGCGGTCGGTGCCGAGCTGGTCGTCGTCGAGGTAGTCGGCGGTCTTCGAGGCGAACAGCGTCTGGCGGGCGTCCTTGTCGCCGCCGGCGCCGGTGTAGCCCTGCTCGTCGCCGTAGTAGACCACCGGGTTGCCGCGGCCGAGGAACATCAGCTCGTTGGCCAGCTCGGCCCGGCGCAGCAGTTCCGCGTCGGTCGCACCGGGGTTGTCCTGCTTCAGGAAGGCGCCGATGCGTCCCATGTCGTGGTTGCCGAGGAAGGTCACCTGCTCGTAGGCGTTGGCCTTGTCGGTGGTGTACCGGTAGTCGTCGGCGTAGAGCGCGGCGAGCCTGGCGGCGGAACCGCCCTGGGAGGCGTACTGGCGGGCGGCTTCCTGGAAGGGGAAGTCGAGGGTGGCGTCGAGCCGGCCGCGGGTCACGTAGGGCGAGGTGATCGCCGTGTCGGCGGAGTAGACCTCGCCGAACATGAAGAAGTCGTCGCGGCCCCGCTTCGCGGCGTAGGCGTCGAGCGCGGTGGCCCACTGGGTCCAGAAGTCGAGGTCGACGTGTTTGACGGTGTCGATGCGGAAGCCGTCGATGTCGAAGTCGCGGACCCACTTCTCGTAGATCTCCTCCATGCCCTCGACGACCTCGGGACGCTCGGTCCACAGGTCGTCCAGGCCGGAGAAGTCGCCGTACTCGGTGGACTCGCCCGCGTACGTGGAGTCGCCCCGGTTGTGGTACATCGTGGGGTCGTTGAGCCAGGACGGGACCTTCCGGCCGGTGGCCTCCGGCGTGTAGGGGAAGGCGTCCGCGTCGATGTCGGCGGCCTCGACGGCGCGCGCGTCGGAGTCGTCGAAGGGCCGGCCGTCCTCGTCGAGGTACGGCTGGGAGCCCTTGGGCTGGTAGCCGTACTCCTTCTCGGCGTAGTCGATCATGTCGGCGGTGTGGTTGGTGATGACGTCGAAGAAGACCTTCATGCCCTTGCCGTGGGCCTTGTCGATCAGCTTCGCCAGGTCGGCGTTGGTGCCGAAGTGCGGGTCGACCTGGGTGAAGTCGGTGATCCAGTAGCCGTGGTACCCGGCCGAGGCGTTGGCGCCGGTGCCCTGCACGGGGCGGTTCTTGAAGATCGGGGCGAGCCAGATGGCGGTGGTGCCGAGACCCTTGATGTAGTCCAGCCTGCTGGTCAGGCCCTTGAGGTCGCCGCCCTGGTAGAACCCCTTGTCGGTGGGGTCGTGGCCGGTGTCCAGCCTGCCGCCGGTGAGCCCGCCGGTGTTGTTGGAGGAGTCTCCGTCGGCGAACCGGTCGGGCAGCACGAAGTAGAACTGCTCGCGGGTCAGGTCCTGGCGGGCCGGTTCCTTCGCCAGCTTCGCGTCCGAGGGAGGGGACGGGGGTCTGGGCGCGGCGGAGGCGGTGGCCGCCGGCACGACCGGCAGCAGGGCCGCGCACAGTGCGGCGACGGCCCCCCGCCGGAGGGTGGTTCGGGACACGGAGGGTTCTCCTCGATCAGGGGTCTGGGACAACGGGGGATACGGGGGCGGGCCGGGCCGCGTGGTGCGCGTCCCGGCCCGCCGGTGGTGCGTCAGCCGCGCCAGACGTCGCCGGTCAGCTGGACCTTGCCGGAGGCGGGGACGGTCGCGGTGCGGTTGGCGCCGCTCTCCCAGGTGACGTTGCCGGCGGCGTCCTTGCGCAGGTACTTGTACGCGAAGGTGGTGCCCGCGGGCAGGTTCACGTCCAGCTTCCAGACCGGGTAGGCGGCCGGGTCGAGCTTGAGGGCGCCGGCCGGGGACCAGTTGCCGAGCGCGGACTGGTCGCCGGTGACGTAGATGTTCTGGCCGAGGACAGTGGTGGCGTTCACGCCGAAGGAGGCGCCGGAGGTCCCGGTTCCCGGGGCGGGCGGGGTGGTCCCGCCGGCGCAGGTGCGGGCGTTGACGTGCAGGGCGAGCGCGGTGTCCGCACCGAGGGTGGCGGTGAACTGACCGGAGGAGTTGACCGTCACGGCGTTGCCGGTCTGCACGTCGCAGTAGGCTCCGGCGGGCAGCGAGGTCTGGAAGGTGCGGGTCAGTGCGGAACCCTCGTGGTTGATGGCGACGTACGCCTTGGCGCCCCGGCCGAAGGCGATCTGGTCGCCGCCGTTGTCCCACCAGTTCGAGACCGCCTCGCCGCGGGCGGTGTTGCGGAAGGCGACCATCGAGGAGATCTCGCGCCAGGCGTGCTGGCACTTCCAGCCGTCGCTGTAGCAGGCGTTCACCTGGCCGCCGCCCGGCGGTCCGGCGTCGTTGCTGCTGAACTCGTAGCCGGAGTGGACGTCCGGGGAGCCGTAGGGGTAGGCCAGCATGAAGACGTTGGCGAGGGTGTAGGAGGCGCCCGACTTGTAGTTGAGGGTGTCGCCGCCGCGCTCGGTGTCGTGGTTGTCGACGAAGACCGCCGACTTGCCGGACTCCATGAAGCCCCAGCCCTCGCCGTAGTTCTTGAGGTTGGCGAGGTTCTCGTTGAGGAACGTCTGCTTGAGCCCGCGGGCGTAGCGGAACTCCTGGACGTCGCCGGTGCCGAGGTACTCCGACGGGGAGACGGCCTCGCCCGCGCCGTAGATGGCCTCCTGCTTCCAGTACACGCCCGGGTTGCTCAGCCGCGACTTGATGGAGGCGAGGTCGGCGGCCGGCATGTGCTTGGCGGCGTCGATCCGGAAGCCGTCGACCCCGAGGGACAGCAGGTCGTTCAGGTAGCCGGCGATCTTGCCGCGGACGTAGTCCTCGCCGGTGTCCAGGTCGGCGAGGCCGACGAGTTCGCAGTTCTGGACGTTGCCACGGTCACCGTAGTTGTTGATCTGCGCCTGGCAGTCGTTCATGTCGTTGACCGAGTACAGGCCCGGATAGTCGTACTTGGTGTACGAGGAGCCGCCGGTCCCGGTGCCGGAGCCCGCCGACATGTGGTTGACGACGGCGTCGGCGACGACCTTGACGCCCGCCGCGTGGCACGTGTTGACCATGTTCGCGAAGGAGCTGCGGTCGCCCAGCCGGCCGGCGATCTTGTAGCTGACGGGTTGGTACGAGGTCCACCACTGGCCGCCCTGGATGTGCTCCATGGGCGGCGAGACCTGGACGTAGCCGTACCCGGCCGGACCGAGGGTGCTCGTACAGGCCGAGGCTATCGAGTCGAATTTCCACTCGAACATCACGGCGGTGACGTCCTTGGCGCCGGGGGCGGCGGCCTGCGCGGCGCCAGCGCCGAGGCCGGCGGGGGCGACCAGGGCGGCCGCCGCGGCGGCGAGGGCGAGCGAGGCGGAGGTGAGTCTGCGTGCCATGTCTTTCCTCCTGCGGTGGGGGAAGATCGCGGGTGACGTGCGGGCCTCACTCGGCAACGCGCTGTGCCCTCAAGGCTCTTGAATCCTCTTGCTGCAAGAATGAAACCCTGCCGCGGAGCAGACCGTACGAGGCGGCCCCGCTCCGGTCAACCCTTTGGACATCACCCGCTCATCTCCGCGAAACGCGGCAGTTTTCTCCCTGCAAGCCCTTTCGCAAGATGTTGCGCCCCTGTTAAGTTGCACCTGACTCCGGTCCGGCCGGCCGGGGGTCCGGGGCTTCGGCACCGGGCCCCACGCGCCCGGCCGGCCGGGCCGGTCACGCAGTCGAGAGGCACTCGGAGTCACCTCCCCGCCGGCCCGTCCGGGCCGACTCCGGTGCCTCTCCTCGGCGTCCGGGCACGCCCGGTCCCCGATTGGTGTGCCCGCGGACCGCTCAGGACGTGCGGGCCGCCGCCGTCGAGCCCCGTACCACCAGCTCCGGCTGGAAGACGTACTCCGTGCGCTGCACCGGACTGCCGGCTATCTCCTCCAGCAGCGCCCCCACCGCCGCCGCCGCCATGGCCTGGACGGGCTGGCGCACCGTCGTCAGCGGCGGATCGGTGAACGCGATGAGCTGCGAGTCGTCGAACCCGACGACCGAGACGTCGCGCGGCACGTCGAGTCCCCTCCCCCGGGCCGTGCGCACCACCCCGAGGGCCATCAGGTCGCTGCCGCAGACGATCGCGGTGCAGCCACTGTCCAGCAGCGCGTCCGCGGCCACCTGGCCGCCCTCGACGCCGAACAGCGTGGAGCGGACCAGCGACTCGGCCTCCTCGCGGGTCCGGCCGAGCATCTGGACCGAGGCGTCCAGGAACGAGTCCCGCTTGCGCCGCGAGGGCACGTAGCGCTGCGGGCCGATGGCGAGGCCGACCTTGCGGTGGCCGAGCGCCGCGAGGTGGCCCACCGCCATCCGCACGGCGGCGGCGTCGTCCGGCGACACGAAGGGGGCGCTGATGCGGTCGTTGTAGCCGTTGATGAGGACGAAGGGCACGCCGCGCTCGGTGAGCGCGGCGTACCGTCCGGGGTCCGCCGACAGATCGGCGTGCAGGCCGGAGAGGAAGACGATCCCGCCGACGCCGCGCTCCACGAGCTGCTCGACGAGTTCGTCCTCGGTGGCCCCGCCCGGCAGCTGGGTGCAGAGCACAGGCGTGTAGCCGTGGCCGGCCAGGACCTGTTCGACGGACTGCGCGAAGGCCGGGAAGATCGGGTTGGTGAGTTCGGGGGTCACCAGCCCGATCAGCCCGGCGCTGCGCTGCCGCAGCCGCACGGGGCGCTCGTAGCCGAGGATGTCGAGCGCCGCCAGCACCCGCTGGCGGGTGGGGTCGGCGACGCCCGGCTTCCCGTTGAGCACCCGGCTCACCGTGGCCTCGCTGACCGCGGCCTGGCCCGCGATGTCGGAGAGCCGCAGGGCCGAGCCGTTCCGTGCGGCGGGGACGGTCACACCGTCCACCACACCGTGGTGTCCGAGGGCAGCTCGAACTCGGCGCCGTCCACGGTCACCGGGGCGCTGGAGACCAGCACCGTGCCGGGGGCGGTCATGCGGACCGGCGCGCCGGTCGTGTTGACGGTGCAGACGAAGCCGGGGCGGGCGAAGGCGAGGACGCCCTCGGGTCCGTCCAGCCACTCGACCCCGGTGCCGGCGCCGAGGCCCGGGTGGGCGCGGCGGGCGGCGACGGCGGTCCGGTAGAGCTCCAGGGTGGAGCCCTCGACGCCGGTCTGCGCCTCGACGGACAGCTCGCCCCAGCCGGCCGGCTGCGGGAGCCAGCTCCCGCCGGAGCCGAAGCCGTGGCTGCTGCCGCCGCGGGTCCACGGGATCGGCACCCGGCAGCCGTCGCGGTAGCCGTCCTGGCCCTCGGCGCGGAAGAACGACGGGTCCTGGCGGGCCTCGTCGGGCAGGTCGGTGACGTCGGGCAGGCCGAGCTCCTCGCCCTGGTAGACGTAGGCGGAGCCGGGCAGGGCCAGCATCAGCAGGGTGGCGGCGCGGCCGCGGCGCAGGCCCAGTTCGCGGTCGCCCGCGGTGCGGATCTGGGTGCCGAGGCCGGGCGGGTTGCCGAAGCGGGTGGTGTGCCGGGTGACGTCGTGGTTGGAGAGCACCCAGGTGGTGGGGGCGCCGACCGGGAGCATCGCGGCGAGCGAGGAGTCGATGACGGCCCGCAGCGCGGCGGCGTCCCAGTCCGTGGAGAGGTACTGGAAGTTGAACGCCTGGTGCATCTCGTCGGGGCGCACGTAGTGGGCGGTCCGCTCGACGGTCGGGGTCCACGCCTCGGCGACCAGGATCCGGTCGCCCGGGTACTCGTCGAGGATGGTGCGCCAGCTCCGGTAGATCGCGTGCACGCCGTCCTGGTCGAAGAAGGGCAGGCCGTCGTCGGCGCTGCCCAGCAGTTTGAGCTGGTCGTGCGAGCCGAGGTCGGGCAGTCCCGCCGCCTTGACCAGGCCGTGGGCGACGTCGACGCGGAAGCCGTCGACGCCCATGTCGAGCCAGTAGCGCAGGATGGAGCGGAACTCGTCGGCGACGGCCGGGTGTTCCCAGTTGAAGTCGGGCTGCTCCGGGGCGAAGAGGTGCAGGTACCACTCGCCGGGCGTGCCGTCCGGGTCGGTGGTGCGGGTCCAGGCCGGGCCGCCGAAGATGGACTCCCAGTCGTTGGGCGGGAGTTCGCCGTCCGCGCCCTTGCCGGGACGGAAGTGGTAGCGCTCGCGGAGCGCGGAGCCGGGGCCCTCGGCGAGGGCGCGCTTGAACCACTCGTGCTGGTCGGAGGAGTGGTTGGGCACCAGGTCGACGATGACGCGCAGGTCCAGGGCGTGGGCCTCGCGGATCAGGGCGTCGGCGTCCAGCAGGGTGCCGAACATGGGGTCGATGGCCCGGTAGTCGGCGACGTCGTAGCCGGCGTCGGCCTGCGGGGAGGCGTAGAAGGGGGAGAGCCAGACGGCGTCGACGCCGAGGTCGCGCAGGTGCGGCAGGCGGGCGGTGACGCCCGCGAGGTCGCCCATGCCGTCCCCGTCGGAATCGGCGAAGCTCCGCGGATAGACCTGGTAGATCACCGCGTCCTGCCACCAGCCGGTGGACCGGCCCGAGGTGTCGTCGGACGTACCGGTGGAGGGGGCAGCGAGGTGCTGGGTCATGTCGTCCCTGGGGTGTCTGGTGGGGAAGCGGCGCCGGGACCGGGTCGGGGATCCGGCGCCGCCGTGACGGGTGCTGCGGCGACGCGTGCGGGTGCGGGTGCGTCAGCCCTTGACGGCTCCGGCGGACATGCCGGTGACCAGGTGCTTCTGCGCGAACAGGAACACCAGGGCGGCCGGAATGGCGATGAGCACGGAGGCCGCGGTCATCGGGCCCCACTGGGCGCCGTACTGGTTGACGAACTTCTGCAGTCCGCCGGCGAGCGTGAGGTTCTCGTCGCCGACCATGAAGGCGGAGGCGTAGGCCACTTCGCCCCAGGCGGTGATGAACGAGTAGAACGCCGTGACCGCGAGGCCCGGCTTGGCGAGCGGCAGGACCAGCCGCCAGAACGTGCCGAACGGTGTCAGGCCGTCGACCTGCCCCGACTCGTCGATCTCGCGCGGGATCGTGTCGAAGAAGCCCTTCATCATCCAGGCGCAGAACGGCACCGAGATGGTGAGGTAGGTGATGACGAGTCCGGCGGGCTGGTTGAGCAGGCCCATGGCCGACATGATGTTGTAGATCGGCACGATGAGGACGGCGACCGGGAACATCTGTGTGATCAGCAGCGTCCACATCAGCCCGCGCTTGCCGGGGAACCGGAAGCGGCTGACGGCGTAGCCGGTGGTGGCGGAGACGAAGACGCCGATGACGGTGGAGAGCGCCGCGATGACGACCGAGTTGCCGAACCAGGTGACGAACTCGGTGTCCTGGATCAGGTTGGTGTAGTTGACGAACGTCGTCTCGCGGAAGAAGTCCGTGGTGGTCGCGTACTTGGCGGGCTTGAGCGAGGTCAGCAGGACCCAGAGCACCGGGAAGACGGCGATCACCGAGGCGACGATCAGCGTGGTGTGCAGCGCCACCGAGGCCAGCGGGGAGCGCTGCCCGCGCAGCCGGGGCCGGCGCGGGGCGCGCCGGTCGGGGGTGTGCGTGAGGGTGGTCACCAGACTTCTCCCTGCTTGCGGAGGACTCGCCGGTAGACCGCGGCGAAGACCATGAGGAGGACGAGGATCAGCACGCCCCAGGTGGAGGACTGCGCGAAGTCGCGCGGGCTGATCTCGAAGGAGAACTTGTACGCCTGGGTGACGAGGATCTGGGTCGCTTCGCCGGGTCCGCCGCGGGTGAGCAGGAAGATCACCGGGAACATGTTGAAGGTCCAGATGGTGGAGAGCAGGATCACCGTGGTGGAGACCGGCGCGAGGCCGGGGACGGTGATGTGCCGGAACCGCTGCCAGGCGGTGGCGCCGTCCATCTCGGCGGCCTCGTACTGCTCCGCGGGTATGGACTGCAGCCCGCCGAGGAGGGCCACCATCATGAAGGGGATGCCGAGCCAGACGTTGACGACGATGACGGAGAACTTGGCCCAGGTGGGGTCGTTGAGCCAGGGGATGCCGTCGATGCCGGCTCCGGACAGGAGCTGGTTGAGCATGCCGCGGTCCTCGTTGTAGAGGAAGCGCCAGGCGAAGACCGAGACGAAGCCCGGGATGGCCCACGGCAGGATGAGCGCCATGCGGTAGGCGGAGCGGCCGGCGATGCGGCGGTTGAGGATGTTGGCGAGCGCCATGCCGAGCGCGAACGTGATGCTCACGCACGCGATCGTCCACACCAGCGTCCAGCCGAGCGTCGAGAGGAACTCACCGCCGGTGAGGGCGTCGGCGTAGTTGTCCAGGCCGACGAACTCGTAGGTGGCGGGCAGGTGGTTGACGCCGATGGACCGCGCCACGTTGCGCTCGTTGGCGTCGGTCAGCGACAGGAAGACGCCGCGGACCAGCGGGTAGCCGATGATCACGCCGATGACCAGCACCACCGGGGCGACCATGACCCAGGCGTACCAGTGGGTGGACAGGGCGCGCCGGAGCTTGCCCGGCGGCGGGGGGTTGCCAGTACCGCGGGTCCGGCCGCGGGCGACGTCGTCGCCCGCGGCCTTCGCCACCGACTGGCTGGTGTGGACAGCCATCAGTCGGCCAACCTTCCTGTTACTTCCAGCCCTTGAGGAGCTCGCGGTAGGCGTCGCCGGTCGTGGCGGCCGCCTTCTCCGGGGTGGTCTGGTCGGTGAGGACCTTGGTGTACTCGGTCACCAGCGGGGCGAAGAGGCTGCCGCCCTCGGGGATCCAGGGGCGCTGCACGGACGTCTCGACGACCGGCTTGAAGAAGCCGACGATCTCGCTGTCCACGGCCTCCTTGCGGGCGTAGGCGGAGGTACGGGTCGGCAGCAGGTTCAGCTCGCCGGCGACCTGGGCCTGGGCGTCGACCGACGTCATGTAGTCGACGAAGGCGTAGGAGGCGTCGAGGTTCTTGGAGCCCGCGTACACGGCCAGGTTGTGACCGCCCTGCGGGGCGCCCTGGTCGGCCGAGCCGGCCGGGACCGGGGCGACGCCGAGGTTGGCGGCGTCCTTGAACTGGTCGCCGGTGAGGGTGTCCGCCACGGCCCACGGGCCGTTGATCATCATGGCGACCTCGCCGGACTTGAACGCCTGCATCATGTTCTCCCAGCCGTCCGTGGCGTCCGTCTTGGCGGCACCGGAGTCGACCAGGTCCTTGACCACCTTGAACGCCTTGACGCTCTCGGGGCCGTCGACCGTGACGGTCTTGCTGCCGGCGTCGACCAGGTCGCCGCCCTCGCCGTAGAGGAAGGAGAGGAAGTAGTACGCGTCGTCGCCGCGGAGGTAGAGGCCGGTCTTGCCGGTCTTCTTCTTGATGGCGGCGGAGGCGGTCTTCAGTTCGTCGACCGTCTTCGGCACCTCGACGCCGGCGTCCGCGAACATCTTCTTGTTGTAGAAGACGCCCATGGAGTCGATGACCTGCGGCACCGCGTAGGTCTTACCGTCGTACTTCGTCGACGCGGCGGCCTGCTCCAGGAAGTCCTTCTGGTCCTTGAGCGCGGCGGTGCCGTCGAGCGGGGCGAGGTAGCCGAGGTCGGCGAACTCCGGGGTCCAGGCGACTTCGGAGCGGATCACGTCGGGGGCGCCGGCGTTGGCCTGCGCGGCGTTCTTGAACTTGTTCTGGGCCTCGCCGAAGGGCACGTTGACGTACTTGACGTCGACCTTCGGGTGCTTCTTCTCGAAGCCCTCGGCGAGCTTCTTGAAGACCTTGTCCTCGCTGCCGACGCTGGACGTGTCCCACCACGTCACGGTGCCGGAGAGCTCGCCCGAGCTCTTGCTCCCGGTCTCGTCGTCGCTGCCGCACGCGGTCGCCGCGAACGCCAGGGCCGCGACCAGGGCGGTGGCCGTTATGCCACGTCGCATCTGAACTCCTTCAACTGCCGTACCGCTCCGTCGCGGCGCCGGGTCGACGTGAACGTAACAAGGATGAAAGAAGTCCGAAAGACCTTGCGGAACTTTTCTGCAAGCGCGGGGGATCGTTACATGCGCGTGTCCCCAAGGTTGCCGTCACGAGCCTTGACGCGGCCACGGAAACCCCTCCAGCGAACACCGTGTACCGGTATGTACCGGTGTGACGGCAAGCGCACGCTCTTCGCAGGGTGACCGCACCCTGCCCGCAAGGTCTTGCAAGAGGTTGCCGGGGAGCGCCGCACGGGCCGGGCGAGCCGCTTGCGGGAACAGGCGTCCGGGCCGAAAACACGATCCGGTGGGCAATCCGACACCCGCCCGGTACAGTCCTTTCCCATGACCGCACGGCTTGCCGACATCGCAACTCAGGCGGGGGTCAGTGAAGCGACGGTCAGCCGAGTCCTGAACGGCAAGCCCGGAGTCGCGGCGGCCACCCGCGAATCCGTCCTCGCGGCGCTCGACGTGCTCGGTTACGAACGCCCGGTGCGACTGCGCCGGCGCAGCGCGGGTCTCGTCGGGCTGATCACGCCGGAACTGGAGAACCCGATCTTCCCCGCGCTCGCGCAGGTGATCGGTCAGGCGCTCACCCGGCAGGGATACACCCCGGTGCTCGCGACCCAGACGCCCGGCGGCTCAACCGAGGACGAACTCACCGAGATGCTCGTGGACCGCGGCGTCTCCGGCATCATCTTCGTCTCCGGGCTGCACGCCGACACCTCGGCGGACATGGGGCGTTACGACCGGCTCCGCGCCCAGGGGGTGCCGTACGTCCTCGTCAACGGCTTCTCCGCCAAGGTGCAGGCGCCGTTCATCTCCCCCGACGACCGCGCGGCGATGCGGCTGGCGGTCACGCACCTGGCGTCGCTCGGGCACACCCGGATCGGGCTGGCCGTCGGGCCCAAGCGGTTCGTGCCGGTGCTCCGCAAGATCGAGGGCTTCCACGCCACGATGCGTGAGCAGTTGGGACTCTCCACCGAGGAGACGGAGGAGCTGATCCAGCACTCCCTCTACACCCTGGAGGGCGGCCAGGCCGCCGCCTCCGCGCTGATGGCGCGCGGCTGCACGGCCGTGGTGTGCGCGAGCGACATGATGGCGCTCGGCGCGATCAGGGCCGCCCGCCGCGAGGGCCTCCAGGTGCCGGGCGACCTGTCGGTGGTGGGGTACGACGACTCGCCGCTGATAGCGTTCACCGATCCGCCGCTGACCACGATCCGGCAGCCGGTGACGGCGATGGGGCAGGCGTCGGTGCGGACCCTGCTGGAGGAGATCGGCGGGACGCCCGCCCCGCACAGCGAGTTCGTCTTCATGCCCGAACTGGTGGTGCGCGGCTCCACCGCCGCGGCGCCCGGCCCTTCCTGACCCCCGGTCCCTACCGATCACCTCCAGTCCTTCCTGATGACCCCCGACTCCTCCGCAAGGTGCAGAACGTGCGACGTGAACCCCACCGGAGGATGATCGGGCGGAGGGGGACGTATCTGGCAGACTCTGCGCCTATGGGTGAAGCTCACGTGAGATCAGAGGAAGGCCTCTCGACGGCCGTGTCGGCACCCATCATGGACGAGCCCGTCCGCTCCCCCGCCCCGAGGCCCGGAGCGGTCGCCCGGCTGCGCCACTGGCGCTCCCGCCGGTCGCCGGGCCGTCCGCGGCTCTGGTTCGAGATCCTGCTCATCGGCGTCAGTTACTGGCTGTACTCGCTCGTGCGCAACGCCGTACCGGAGCAGAAAGCCGCCGCACTGCGCAACGCCGACTGGATCTGGTCGGTGGAGAAGTCGCTGGGCGCCGCGTTCGAGCACTCGGTCAACCACGCGGTCAACTCGGTGACATGGCTCATCGTGTCGATGAACTACTACTACGCGACGCTGCACTTCATCGTCACCATCGGTGTGCTGGTGTGGCTGTTCCGCTACCACCCGGGCCGTTACGCGGCGGCCCGTCTGGTGCTCTTCGCCACCACCGGCGTCGCCCTGCTCGGTTACTACCTCTACCCGCTGGCGCCGCCCCGCCTGATGAACGGCGGCCATTTCGTCGACACCGTGCTGGTCCACCAGACCTGGGGCTCGATGGCCTCCGGCAACTTCAAGAACATGTCCAACCAGTACGCGGCGATGCCGTCCATGCACATCGGCTGGTCGCTGTGGTGCGGGCTGATCATCTTCGCGGTGGCCTCGGCGCCGTGGGCCCGCATCCTGGGCCTGCTCTACCCGGCCGCCACCCTGGTCGTCATCGTGTCGACCGCCAACCACTTCTGGATGGACGCCGTCGGCGGCATGGCCTGCCTGGCCTTCGGTTTCGCGGTGTCCTTCGCCTGGTACGGCAGGCTGCCGCACCGGCTTCCGAAGCGGGTGGCGGCGGCCCGTACGCGCACCCGGCTGCACGGGCTGCGCACGGGTGCCGGAGCACGCGCGGCGCGGCTGCGCGCCGCTGCCCGCCGGGGCTCCCCGGCGCGGCCCGCCGACGGGGCGCACGACGGTGGCCCGGGGGGTACGGGGCCGGGGAACGCCGGGGGCACGGGGCCGGGGCGCACGGCCGTCACACCGACGGCCGGACGGCCGGAACCGGCTGCCGGACGGCCGGAGGAAGTGCCGGCCCGCGGGCAGTAGGCCCCACATCCCGCCGCACCCCGCACCGGCGCCCCTGCCGGCCGTGCGCGCCGTCCGGCGCACACACCCCCTCGCGCCCCACGGACGCGCTCTCACGCTCCGTAGAAGTGCTCCTCCACGACGGCGCGCGCCCGGCGGGTGACGCGCCGGTAGTCGTCCAGCATGTCCCCGGCGTGCCCCGGCTCGTAGCCGAGGTAGCGGGCGACCGCGGCCAGTTCCCGCGGGCCCGCCGGGAAGGTGTCGGCGGGACGTCCGCGTACCAGCATCACCGCGTTGCGGACCCGGGTGGCGAGCACCCATGCCTCGTCCAGGACCGCCGCGTCCTCGGTGGGGATCAGCTCCGCGGCGGCGGCCGCCGCCAGCGCCCGGCGGGTGCGGGTGGTGCGCAGCCCCGGCTCCGCCCAGCCGTGCTGCATCTGCAGCAGCTGCACGGTCCACTCGACGTCGCTGAGGCCGCCGCGGCCCAGCTTGGTGTGGAGGGTCGGGTCGGCGCCCCGCGGCAGCCGCTCGGACTCCATCCGGGCCTTGAGCCTGCGGATCTCCCGCACCGCGTCCTCGCCGAGCCCTTCCGCCGGGTACCGCAGCGGGTCGACCAGTTCGACGAAGGCCCGGCCCAGCTCTCCGTCCCCTGCCATCGGCTCGGCGCGCAGCAGGGCCTGGCTCTCCCAGACCAGCGACCAGCGCCGGTAGTACGCCTCGTACGACTTCAGGGTGCGGATGAGCGGGCCGCTCTTGCCCTCGGGGCGCAGGTCGGCGTCGATCAGCAGCGGCGGGTCGGCGGTGGGCAGCTGGAGCAGCCTGCGCATCTCCGTGATGACGGTGTTGGCCGCCTTCGACGCCTCCTCGTCGCCAACGCCCTCGCGGGGCTGGTGCACGAACAGGACGTCGGCGTCGGAGCCGTAGGCCAGCTCCCGGCCGCCGAACCGGCCCATGCCGATGACGGCAAACCGGGTGGGCAGCGTGTCGCCCCAGCGGGCCCGCACCGCGGCGCGCAGCGCCCCGCCGATGGTGGCCGCGTTCAGGTCGGTCAGCGCGAGGCCGACCCGGTCCACCAGGGCGCCCGGGTCGGCCTCGGCGGGGCTCTCCTCGGTGCCGTAGGAGCCGATGAGGTCGGCCGCCGCCGTGCGGAACATCTCGCGCCGGCGCACGCCGCGCACCACCGCCACCGCGGACTCGGCGTCCTCGGCGCGCCCGACCGCGGCCAGCACCTCGGCGTCGAGGGCCTCCCGGGTGCGCGGCCGGAGCCCTTCGGGGTCACCGAGGATGGACACCGCCTCCGGGGCCCGCATCAGCAGGTCGGGGGCGAGCCGCCCGGCGGACAGGACCCGGGCGAGATTCTCCGCGGCGGCGCCCTCGTCGCGCAGCAGCCGCAGGTACCAGGGGGTCTTGCCGAGGGCGTCGGAGACCTGGCGGAAGCCGAGCAGCCCGGCGTCCGGGTCGGCGGAGTCCGCGAACCAGCCGAGCAGCACCGGCAGCAGCGTCCGCTGGATCGCCGCCTTGCGCGACACCCCCGACGACAGCGCCTCCAGGTGCCGCAGCGCCGCGCCCGGGTCCTCGTAACCGAGGGCTTCGAGCCGGGTGCCGGCCGCCTTGGCGCTGAGCCGGGACTCGCCGGGGGCGAGCTGGGCGACGGCGTCCAGCAGCGGGCGGTAGAACAGTTTCTCGTGCAGCCGCCGGACGACGGCGGCGTGCCGCTTCCACGCCTTGGTCAGTTCCGCGACCGGCTCGGTGCGCATCCCCAGCGACCGGCCGAGGCGCCGCAGCCCGGCCTCGTCGTCGGGCACCAGATGGGTCCGGCGCAGCCGGTAGAGCTGGATGCGGTGCTCCATGGTCCGCAGGAAGCGGTACGCCTCGTCGAGCTGGGCGGCGTCCACCCGGCCCACGTAACCGCCCTCGGCGAGCGCCCGCAGCGCCTCCAGCGTGGTGCCGCTGTGCAGGCCGGCGTCACTGCGGCCGTGCACGAGTTGCAGGAGCTGGACGGCGAACTCGACGTCCCGCAGACCGCCGGGACCGAGCTTCAGCTCCCGGTCGACCCGGTCGGCGGGGATGTTGTCGACGACACGGCGGCGCATCTTCTGCACGTCGGGCACGAAGTTGTCGCGGTCGGCGGCCTGCCAGACCAGCGGCGACACCGCTTCGACGTACTCGGCGCCCAGCTCGGGGTCGCCCGCCACCGGCCGGGCCTTCAGCAGCGCCTGGAACTCCCAGGTCTTCGCCCACCGCTGGTAGTACGCGAGATGGGAGCTGAGGGTGCGCACCAGCGGCCCGTTGCGGCCCTCCGGGCGCAGGTTGGCGTCCACGGGCCAGATGGTGCCCTCGACGGTGGTGTCGGAGCAGATCCGCATCAGGTGCGCGGCGAGCCGGGTGGCCGCCTGCATCGCCGCGTTCTCGTCGGTGTCGCCGACGGGCTCGGCGACGTAGATGACGTCCACGTCGGAGACGTAGTTCAGCTCGTGGCCGCCGCACTTGCCCATCGCGACGACGGCGAGCCGGCAGCGGGCGGCGTCCTCGGGGGCGGCGGTACGGGCGATGGCGAGGGCGGCGCGCAGGGTGGCGGTCGCCAGGTCGGCCAGTTCGGCGGCGGTCTCCGCGACGCCCGTGGTGCCGCAGACGTCGCGGGCCGCGATCGACAGCAGACAGCGGCGGTAGGCGACCCGCAGCGCGTCGGGGTCGGTCGCCTCGGCGAGACACCGCTCGAACTCGGGCACTCCGGGGTGCAGGTCGGCCGCCTCGTAGGTGACGAGCGCCTTCCAGTCGTACGGGTGACGGGCCAGGTGGTCGCCGAGCGCCTCGGACGCCCCGAGGACCCCGAGCAGCCGGTCCCTGAGCGGCTTGGCGGTGATCAGCGTGTCGAGCAGGACGCGCCGCTGGTCCTCGGCCTCCGCCTCCACGATCCGTACGAGCCCCGCCAGCGCCAGGTCGGGGTCGGCGGTCGCGCCGAGCGCCTCGATCAGCACCGGGTCGGAGCGCACCGAGGAGAGCTCGGGCAGCTCCAGCAGCCGTTCGGCGCCCGAGGGGTCGGTGAAGCCGTGCCGAAGCAGGCGGGTGAAAGTACTGCTCCTGCGCCCCGGCAACGTCGTCATTCCGCGCTCTCCTGCCCGCCGACCCCGTCGGCCCCCGCCATTTTCCGCACGCCCGCGCCCCCTGCCCGCGCGCCGTGCGACCCAGCTTTCCGAGCGTAGTCCTGTGCCGATGAGTTCGTGACGCGGGCGGAGTCTCCACCGATGACGAATCCTGGGAGAGGGAGCGGACCACCCGGTCCGGCCCGGCGCTCTTCCGGCCCGGCATCCTTCGGGGACCTGCCCCACGGGATGCGTCCTCCGGGGCGTGCCCCACTGGATTCGCCCTACGGGATGCGTTCTACGGGACGCGTTCTGCGGGGCGGGTACTGCGGGGCGGGTCCGGGGCCGACCCGGACGGACGCCGGGGTCCGCCCCCAGGATCGGTATCCGGGAGGAACCATGTCCGACCACACGTCCGCCGGCTCTCCGGGCACGCTGCCCGTCGCCGAGCTCGACCCGCACTACAGCTCCCCGGGGGCCGAGCCCCGGCCCTGGCCGGAGATCACCGCGCTGCTGGTGGAGGCGCGGCTGTACTGGCTCAGCACCGTGCGCCCGGAGGGCCGCCCGCACGTGACCCCGCTGCTCGGGATCTGGGCGGACGGCGCGCTGCACTTCTGCACCGGCCCGCAGGAACGCAAGGCCCGCAACCTCGCGGCCAATCCGGAGGTGGTGCTGACCACCGGCGCCAACACCCTGGACGGCGGCGTCGACGTGGTGGTGGAGGGCCGGGCGGAACGGGTGACCGACCAGGAGCGGCTGCGCACGCTGGCCTCGGCCTGGGCCGCCAAGTACGGCCCGGACTGGCACTTCGACGTCCGCGACGGCGCCTTCCACCACGGCAGCGGGCGCGCGGACGTCTTCGCGGTGGCCCCGCGCACCGCCTTCGGCTTCGCCAAGGGCGACCCGTTCGGGCAGACGCGGTACCGGTTCGGGTAGGTGTCCGCCCGAACCGGGCGCGGAGGCGGTGCGGGCGGGACGGGCCGGCGGGAGCGGCAGGCGGGGCGGGAGCGGCAGGCGGGGCGTGCGGTGCGGCGGCTCGGTACGGCAGGACCCGCGCTCACGCGGGCCGGGTGCCGATGACGACGGTGGCGCACCACTCCTCGGAGGTGACCACGCGCGGGACGAGCCCGGCGGCGCGCACCGTTTCCCGTGCCAGTTCCGCCTGGCGCGCGCCCGCCTCCATCAGCAGGCTGCCGCCGGGGGCCAGCCAGTCCGGTGCCCCGGCCACGACCCGGCGCATCACGTCGAGCCCGTCGGCGCCGCCGTCGAGCGCGACGAGCGGTTCGTGGACGCGGGCCTCCGCGGGCAGCAGGGGGACGTCGCCGGTGGGCACGTACGGCACGTTGGCGAGCAGCACGGAGACCCGGCCGCGCAGGGCGGCGGGGAGCGGGTCGAAGAGGTCGCCGAGATGGACCCGGCCCCGCGCGCCGATGTTGCGGCGGGCGTACTCCACGGCGGCCGGCTCGACGTCGGCGGCGTGCAGTTCGACGCGGCCGAGCCGGGCGGCGAGTGCGGCGCCGAGGGCCCCGGAGCCGCAGCAGAGATCGACGACGACGGGGGCGGGACCCGGTTCCGGGGCGGGGCACGGGGCGTCCCCTGCCGTGACGGGTCCGGGTACGTGTACGGGTGCGGGTGCGGGCCGGGGTCCGGTGGCGGCGGCGAGTCCGGCGGCCTGCCGGACGAGGAACTCCGTACGCCGGCGGGGCACGAACACGCCCGGCCCCACCGCGATCCGCAGGCCGTCGAACTCGGCCCGGCCGACGACGTGTTCGAGGGGCGTCCCGTCGACCCGGCGGCTGACCATCAGGGCGAGTGCGGCGGGCGAGGAGGCTGCGGAGAGCAGCAGTTCGGCCTCGTCCTCGGCGAAGACGCAGCCGGCGGCGCGGAGGGTGGTGACGAGGGTGGCGCGGGAGAACGAGGGAGGTACCGACATGGAGCGGAGCCTTTCGGTGAGCCGATGGGCGCTCCGCGAACTCACGCCCGCAGGGCGCCTCGTCCGTCACTGGTGAGCACCCAGCCTGCGACAGCGGTCATGGGTCTCACCTCCTCGGTCGGTCCGCACGGGGCGTTCCCCGTGTCGAGAGGCGTCACCCTACCCCAGCCCCGTACCCCGGCGCCGCCTCTCCCACCGGCCCCGATCGGCCCCTCCCGCCGGTTGCACCCGGACACGGCGGTGCCCCCGCTCCGTGACGGTGTGTCATCACGGTGCGGGAGCACGGTTCGTGCGGGGTCCCGTACGGATCCCCTACGGGGCGGGGGATCCGGGGGCCGGGCCGGTCAGAGATCCACGCTGTCCCGGAGTTTCGTCGGGGTCAGGAAGAGCGAGGCGACGACCCCGACGAGGGCGATGGCGGCCGAGATCAGGAAGATGTGGCCGGTGGCGTCGCCGTAGGCGGCCCGCACGACCTCCTGGATCTCCGGCGGCAGCGCCTTGACGTTGAGCGTGGAGCTGCCGCCGCCCGCCTTCGCCGGGTCGATGCCGAGTCCGGCGAGCCCGGCGGCGATCTTCACGGACACCTGGTGGGCGAGGACCGCGCCGAGCACGGAGACGCCCATGGTGCCGCCGAGGGAGCGGAAGAAGGTGATCGAGCCGCTGGCGGCGCCGAGTTCACTGAGCGGGACGGTGTTCTGCAGGACCAGCACGAGGTTCTGCATCGACATGCCGACCCCGATGCCGACCGCGAGCATGCCGAGCGACACCAGCACCAGGTCGGTCTCGTGGTCGATCTGCGACAGGCCCAGGAAGCCGAGGGTGAGGACGACGACGCCCGCGATGATGAAGGGCTTGACCTTGCCGGTCTTGGAGACGAGCCGGCCGGCCACGGTCGAGGAGACGAGGACGCCCGCCATCAGCGGAATGGTCAGCAGCCCGGCCTCGGTCGGTGTGTTCCCGCGGCCGATCTGGAAGTACTGGCCGAGGAAGACCGCGCCGCCGAACATCGCCATGCCGACGGCGAGGCTGGCGACGATGGCGAGTGCGGGGTCCCGGCGGCGCACGACGTGCAGCGGGACGATCGGCTCCTTGACCCGCGCCTCGACGAGGACGGCGGCCGCGAGGATCAGCACGCTCGCGGCGACCATGACCAGCGTCTGCCAGGAGACCCAGTCGAACTCGTCGCCGACGAAGGTGACCCAGAGCAGCAGGAGCGAGACGCCCGCCGCGATGAGCCCGGCGCCGAGATAGTCGACCTTGGTGTCCGGGCGCCGGACCTCGGCGAGGTGCAGGGTGCGGGTGAGGATCACGAAGGCGATGAGGGTGAAGGGCACGGCGATGAAGAAGCACCACCGCCAGCCGAGCCACGAGGTGTCGGTGACGAACCCGCCGAGCAGCGGTCCGCCGACGGTCGCGACGGCCATGACGCCGCCGAGGTAGCCGTTGTAGCGCCCGCGTTCCTTGGGGCTGATCATCGCGGCGATGATCACCTGCACCAGCACCTGGAGCGCGCCCATGCCGAGGCCCTGGACGGCCCGGAAGCCGATCAACTGGGGTGTGGTCTGGGCGAATCCGCAGGCGACGGACGAGACGACGAAGAGACCGATGGATATCTGGAGCAGCAGCTTCTTGCTGAACAGGTCGGCGAGCTTGCCCCAGATCGGGGTGGAGGCCGTGGAGGCGAGCAGGCTCGCGGTGACGACCCAGGTGTACTGCGACTGCGTGCCGTTGAGTTCCCCGATGATGCGGGGCAGGGCGACCGAGACGACGGTGACGCTGATCATCGCGACGAAGAGCACGATGAGCAACCCGCTCAGCGCACGCAGGACATGACGGTGATCCATCGGCGCGGCTTCGACGGGCGCGGCGGTCTGTGCGCTCACGCGCAACCTCCGGAGGGCTCGAACAGAGGACGGGAAGGCGTACGGGAAGACGAACGCTTCACCATACATGCACAGTGGGCAAGTTTGCTCACTGCGCAATAATCCTGGCTCCGGGGACAATGGACCCATGGAGAGTTCAGTGGGACTGCGGGAACGCAAGAAGGAAGCCACCCGTCAGGCCGTGCACGAGGCCGCGATGCGGCTGACCGTGGAAAACGGCTTCGACGGTGTGACGATCGAGGCCATCGCGGACGCGGCCGGCGTCTCCCGCAGAACCTTCTCGAACTACTTCACCAACAAGGAGGACGCCCTCCTCTACGGCGACGAGCAGCACATCACCGCCCTGGTCCGCGCGGTCCGCGAGCGCCCCTCCGACGAGCCCGCCTGGCCCGCACTGCGCGCCGCCGTGGCCCATCTCGGGCACGGCCGCACCCCGGCCGAGCGCGAATGGGCGGTCCGCACCCGCCTCGCCCTGCGCCACCCGTCGCTGCTGGCCCGCCAGATGGCCAACCACGCCGCGATGGAACGCGACCTCGCCGACGCGGTCGCCGCCCGCCCCGGCCCCGCCGTGCGCCCCGTCCTCGTCGCCGCCGCCTTCCTCACCTCCCTGCGGATCGCGATGCGCCTGTGGATCGAGGAGGACCTCGCCCGGGACCTGCTGAGCGTCATCGACGAGGTGCTGGAGGAGATGGAGCGGGGGGTCGCGTAGGGGGCGGGGCCGTACCCGTCACCAGGCAGATGTACGGCTCCGGGCAGGTCGAGACGTACCTGATCGACGCCATGGGCCACCAGGGCACGTCGACCCCGGCACCGGCGCCGCCGACTGCGGCGCCACCGGCCAGGGCCACGACTCACTCTGAGATTGCGGGGCTCCCGCGTGAGCGGCCGTGCGTGGCGTCAGCGTGCGAACTTTTCGATGGCCTCCGGGGTGACGGGGGTGAAGAAGTTGACGAGGTTGCCGTCGGGGTCGCGGAACAACAGCGACCGGTTGCCCCAGGGCATCGTGGTGGGCTCGTTGACGAAGTCGGTGACGAAGCCGGTCAGGTTCTGGTGAACGCGGTCCACGTCGTCGACGAGGAACTCGATGATCACGCTGTGGTTGTCCGCCGGGCGGGCAGAGCCCGGGGCGAACAGCGGGACGGTGCGGGTGCCGGCGATGGCGAGGGTTGCGCCCGCGGTCTTGAGTTCGGCGAAGTCCTCGGTGGCCCGTGTCGCCGGCATCCCTGTAGCTCGCTCGTAGAACTCGACGAGGCGCGCGACGTCGCTGGTGATGATGCGGATCGAGACGAAGTCCATGGGTATCTCCTTGGCTGTGCTGGGAGCGTGCAGCCTCAGGCTAGGAGAAATAGTGGACAGAATCGGTCCTGTATTCGCGTGAGGCTGTGAACATGTCACGACCCACCGGCCGCGTGCTGAGACTCCTGGAGCTACTGCAGTCGGGCGGCACCCGGACGGTGGCCGAGCTCGCCGACCGTCTCGGCGTCGAAGGGCGCACCGTGCGGCGGTATGTGGACCAGCTGATCGACCTGGACGTGCCCGTGGAGTCGGTGCGCGGCCGCTACGGCGGGTACCGGCTGGCTCCCGGGTACCGCTTGCCTCCGCTCATGCTCAGCGACGACGAGGCGCTGGCCGTGCTGCTCGGCCTGGTAGCCGGCCGCCGGGCAGAGCTGACGACGACGGAGCGCACGGCAAACGAGACGGCGTCGGCGAAGATCCGGCGGGTGCTGCCCCAGCACATCGCCCGCCGGCTCGACACACTCCTGGAAGCTCTCGCCTTCACGGATCAGCCCGGCGAGTTGGACCACCCGGACGCCGGGCTCCTGCTCACCATCGCCGATGCGGTGCGCCACCGCCGGCCGGTCTCGATCCGCTACACCGACCGCGACGGACGGCGCAGCGAACGCACGCTGCACGCGTACGGGATCGTCGCCCATGCGGGCCGGTGGTACGTGACGGGCAAGGACGCCCAGGTCGGCGAGGACCGAACCCTCCGGCTCGACCGCATCGCAGCCGCGAGGGCCCTGCCCGGCTCGTTCGAAGCGCCCGTGGGTCCCGGTCCGGCACAACGCGTGTTGTCAGGATTCGCCACGGCCGAGTACCGGCATCAGGTCACCTTGCGGATCCACGGGACAGTTGAGCAGATCCGCGCCCACCTCCCCGCCGGCGTCGCGAGCCTGGAGGAGCACGAGCCCGCGGCCGGCCAGGACCCGGCGGCCGAGCACTGGCTGCGCGTCGAACTACGGGCGGAGCGGCTCGACTGGTTGCCTCCGGTACTCGCCTCACTCGACCGGCCGTTCGCCATCGAGCGCCCCGATGAACTCCGCGCCCTCGTCATCGCGCTCGCCGACCGCTTCACGTCCTATGCCCGCCAAGCCTGACAGGCGAAGAACCAATGTCGTGAGACGGCACAACTGGGCGGCGAGGTTCTTCGGACTGGGGGCCGAGGCCTCGGGGCCGACGGTGCCTCACCGTCGGCCCCGCACATGCGCGTACCAGCACCTCGGCGGCGCCGACCAGCCCTTACAGCACCGGCAGCAGGTTCTTCAGCTCGAAGGCGGTGACCTCGCTGCGGTACTCCTCCCACTCGCGCTTCTTGTTGCGGAGGAAGAAGTCGAAGACGTGCTCGCCGAGGGTTTCGGCGACGAGTTCGCTCTTCTCCATCAGGGCGATGGCCTCGCCGAGGTTCTGCGGGAGGGGCTCGATGCCCATGGCGCGGCGCTCGGAGTCGGAGAGGGCCCAGACGTCGTCGTCGGCGCCGGCGGGGAGCTCGTAGCCCTCCTCGATGCCCTTGAGGCCGGCGGCCAGCAGGACCGCGTACGTCAGGTAGGGGTTGGCGCCCGAGTCGATGGAGCGGACCTCGACGCGCGCCGATCCGTTCTTGCCCGGCTTGTACATGGGGACGCGGATCAGGGCGGAGCGGTTGTTGTGGCCCCAGCAGATGTACGAGGGGGCCTCGCCGCCCGCGCCGGCGCTGCGGGCGGAGCCGCCCCAGATGCGCTTGTAGGAGTTGACCCACTGGTTGGTGACGGCGGAGATCTCCGCAGCGTGGCGCAGCAGGCCCGCGATGAACGAACGGCCGACCTTGGAGAGTTGGTATTCGGCGCCCGACTCGTAGAACGCGTTGCGGTCGCCCTCGAAGAGGGAGAGGTGGGTGTGCATGCCCGAGCCGGGGTACTCCGAGAACGGCTTCGGCATGAAGGACGCCTGCACGCCCTGCTCCAGCGCGACCTGCTTCATCACCAGGCGGAAGGTCATGATGTTGTCGGCCGTGGAGAGCGCGTCCGCGTACCGCAGGTCGATCTCCTGCTGGCCCGGAGCGCCCTCGTGGTGGCTGAACTCGACCGAGATGCCCATGGATTCGAGCATGGTGATCGCCTGGCGGCGGAAGTCCATGCCGACGTTCTGCGGGGTGTGGTCGAAGTAGCCGGAGCTGTCGGCCGGGGTGGGCCGGGTGCCGTCGACCGGCTTGTCCTTCAGCAGGAAGAACTCGATCTCCGGGTGGGTGTAGAAGGTGAAGCCCAGGTCGGAGGTCTTGGCGAGGATGCGCTTGAGGACGTAACGGGGGTCCGCGAAGGACGGCGAGCCGTCGGGCATCAGGATGTCGCAGAACATCCGGGCGGTGCCCGGAGCCTCCGCGCGCCAGGGCAGGACCTGGAAGGTGCCCGGGTCCGGCTTGGCGATCATGTCCGATTCGTAGACGCGGGCGAAGCCCTCGATGGCGGAGCCGTCGAAGCCGATGCCCTCGTCGAAGGCCTGCTCCAGCTCGGCGGGGGCCACGGCGACGGACTTGAGGAACCCGAGGACGTCGGTGAACCACAGCCGTACGAAGCGGATGTCACGCTCCTCAAGGGTCCTGAGGACGAATTCCTGCTGCTTGTCCATAGCCACATCCTTGCAGTTCAGACGGTCTGTGCACCACCGCCCGGGGTAGGGGAGGAACTCCAGTATCACGACCCGGGATTTCACCCAGATTACGCACACGGTGTGAGAGAGAGCACGCGGCCACCCACTACGATCGGCGGCCACGGTGTGCAGCGGGTGCGGCGGGCCTTCCACGGGCGTGTGCGCAGCGGATGTCCGGCATGCCGCACGTCCCTCCCGCCCCCTGCAGAAGGACCGCCGCCATGAGCTTCGACCCCCGCCCTCCGATGCATCCGGCACCGCCCGCCGCCCCGACGCCCGGCCGGTCGGACAGGACCGGCCGGATCGTTGCCATCGTCGTGGGGGCGGTCGCCGTCGCAGGTCTGGTGGGCTTCGGCTCGTACACGGTGCTCGACCGCACGGTGGGTGACCGCCCCGAGCGCGACGGGGCCGCGAGCGACTCGAAGCCGGGCGGGCCGCCTCCCACGGCCGCCGCGGGAGGGCCGGTGCGGGGTGAGAAGACGTGGGACGCGGAGAAGCTCGGCCGCGACCACGTCGCCGGGGACGTGGACTACCCGATGACGCCTCCGGTGGGCGGGAACCACGACCAGGTGTGGATGAACTGCCAGGGCGATGTATACGAAAAGCCGCTCGCCGACGTCAACGCGGTGCACTCGCTGGAGCACGGTGCGGTGTGGGTGACGTACAACGCGACGGCGTCCGACGCCGACGTCTCGGCGCTGGCCTCGCGGGTCTCCTCGACGCCGTTCACGCTGATGAGCCCGTACCCGTCGCAGGCCGGGACCATCACGCTGACCGCGTGGGGCAAGCAGCTCACGGTGGACGGCGCGGAGGACGAGCGGGTGGACGCGTTCCTCTCAGCGTACGTACAGGGCCCGCAGACACCCGAGCCCGGCGCGCCCTGCACCGGCGGGCTGGCCGCACCCCGATGACGGTCGGGCCGACGGGAGCAGAGGGCCCGGCGAACCGGGCGAGCCGGGCGAACCCCGCCGGGGGCCCGGGGAGCCCGGTTGACCCGGAGAGCCCCGCCGAGGGACCGCCCACCGCTCCCGGCCGCGCGCCCCGGCAGCGGTACGTGCGGCTGATGGCCGGGCTCGGCGTCGTGGTCCTCGCGGTGGCCGCCGGGGCCGCCGTGGCGGCGGGCCGGGGCGGGGACGACGTCCCGGAGCACCTGGCGGGCACTGCGGCGGACACCGCGACGGGCGGTACGGGGATCCCGGCGGCGGACTCCGCCGACGCCGGGTTCGCGCGGGACATGGCCGTCCACCATCAGCAGGCCGTCGAGATGTCCCTCCTGGTGCGGGACCGGACGGCGGACGACGAGGTGCGGCTGCTCGCGTACGACATCGCCCAGACCCAGGCCAACCAGCGGGGGATGATGCTGGGCTGGCTGGACCTGTGGGGGCTGCCGAAGACCGCGCCCGGCGGGGCCGGACCGATGGCGTGGATGGGCGACGACGCGGCGGGCGACGGGGACGGGGACGGGGACGGAAGTGAAGGCGGGCACGCCGGAGGCGGAGGCCACGAGGGGCACGGTGGCCAGGACGGGGCCGGAACCCCCGGCGGCCCGATGCCCGGCATGGCGACCGACGCCGAGCTGAGACGGCTCGGGGAGGCGGAGGGGAGAGCCGCCGAGGTCCTCTTCCTGCGGCTGATGACCGACCACCACGAGGGCGGCGTCATCATGGCCGCCGCCTGCGCGGAGCGGTGCGCCGTACCCGCCGAGCGACGGCTCGCCCGCGGCATGGTGGCGGCCCAGCGGTCCGAGCTGAAGCTCATGGCGGACATGCTGGTCGAGCGGGGCGCGCGCCCGCGCACGTGAGCCGCTTCCCCGGCCGTGACGCCGACCGGTCGCGGGGCGGCGGCCGGGCCCGGAGAATGGTGTGCGCTCGGGGTCGTACGCCCGTGCCGGTTCCGGCACACAGGAGGAGTCCCCATGACGACAGCGAAAGACATCATGCACGCCGGTGCCACGTGGATACCGGCGCACGAGACGCTGGACCGGGCCGCGCAGCTGATGCGCGACCACCAGGTGGGCGCGCTGCCCATCTCCGCCGACGGCGAGCAGGACCGGATGGTCGGCATCCTCACGGACCGCGACATCGTGGTCGGCTGCGTGGCAGCGGGACACGATCCGTCGAAGGTCACCGCGGGCGAGTTCGCGCACGGCACCCCCCGCTGGATCGACGCGGACGCCGGGGTGGACCAGGTGCTGAACGAGATGCAGACGCACCGCATCCGCCGGCTTCCGGTGGTCGAGAACAAGAAGCTGATCGGCATGATCAGCGAGGCCGACCTGGCCCAGCACCTGTCCGACGACCAGATCGCGGCCTGGGCGGAACAGGTCTACGCCCGCGGCTGACGCCCACGCCCCCGCCCTCGCCCGCCCCCACGGAAGCGGCCTCCCCCCGAGGCCCCACGGAACGGCCCCGCCGTCCGCCGCACCTCACCGCGCCGGGCGGCGGGGCTCCGCGCGTCCGTGTGCGGTCCGGCGGCACCGGTCTCCTCCCGCCCCCGTACGGCTTCACGGGCAGCGGTGAAGGCACCTGTCCGTACAGCCCGCAACAGCCCGACCGGCAGCCGTACGACCCGCCCGGCCCTCATCTCCCGACTCGCCCGCTGCCGACGGCATCACCGCGCTACCGACGCGGGGCCGGGCACCTCCGGAGCCTTCACGGGCGTCGGCTCCGCCCTTTCGGAACACCGGCCTCCAGGACATCGCGTCAGTAAGACGATTACACTGCCCCCGTGCCTCAACTACGCCTCGCACTCAATCAGATCGACTCGACCGTCGGGGACATCGCCGGCAACGCCGAGGCGGTCGTCCACTGGACCCGGCACGCCGCCGACCAGGGCGCCCACCTCGTGGCGTTCCCGGAGATGGTGCTGACCGGCTATCCCGTCGAGGACCTCGCGCTGCGGTCGTCCTTCGTCGAGGCCTCGCGGAC
This sequence comes from uncultured Streptomyces sp., assembly GCF_947488945.1. Classification (GTDB taxonomy): domain Bacteria; phylum Actinomycetota; class Actinomycetes; order Streptomycetales; family Streptomycetaceae; genus Streptomyces. The sequence goes on along the minus strand of NZ_CANLBS010000004.1, from coordinate 258,221 downwards.
GGCGCTGCACGCGCTCGCCGCGCGGCTCGACGCGGAGGGCTTCGGCGGAACGCCGGTCGTCGTCGGCTACCTCGACCGCTCCGAGGACGCGCAGCCGCGTTACGGACAGCCCGCGGGCACGCCGCGCAACGCGGCGGCCGTGCTGCACGGCGGGCGGGTCGCACTGTCCTTCGCCAAGCACCATCTGCCCAACTACGGGGTGTTCGACGAGTTCCGGTACTTCGTGCCGGGCGACTCGATGCCCGTGGTGCGGGTGCACGGGGTGGACGTGGCGCTCGCGATCTGCGAGGACCTCTGGCAGGACGGCGGCCGGGTGCCGGCCGCGCGGTCCGCGCAGGCCGGGCTGCTGCTGTCGATCAACGCCTCCCCCTACGAGCGCGACAAGGACGACACCCGGCTCGAACTGGTCCGCAGGCGGGCCCGCGAGGCCGGCTGCACCACGGCCTACCTGGCGATGACGGGCGGCCAGGACGAACTGGTCTTCGACGGTGACTCGATCGTGGTCGACGCGGACGGCGAAGTCGTCGCCCGCGCGCCGCAGTTCGCCGAGGGCAGCATGATCCTCGATCTGGAGCTGCCGGCCGCCGCGCCCGACGCGCCGACCGGCATGCTCGACGACGGCCTGCGGATCGACCGCGTGGTGCTCTCCGAGGACCCGCTGCCCTCCTACGCCCCCGAGCTGGCCGGCGGCTACGCGGAACGGCTGGACGCGGACGAGGAGGTGTACTCGGCGCTGGTGATCGGGTTGCGCGCCTATGTCGCGAAGAACGGTTTCAGCAGTGTGCTGATCGGCCTTTCCGGCGGGATCGACTCGGCCCTCGTCGCCGCCCTCGCCTGCGACGCGCTGGGAGTGGAGAACGTCCACGGGGTCTCGATGCCGTCGAAGTACTCCTCCGACCACTCGAAGGACGATGCGGCAGAGCTGGCGCGGCGCACCGGGCTGAACTTCCGGACCGTACCGATCGAGCCGATGTTCGACGCTTACATGGGATCGCTGAAGCTGACCGGGCTGGCCGAGGAGAACCTCCAGTCGCGGCTGCGCGGCACCCTGCTGATGGCACTCTCCAACCAGGAGGGCCAGCTCGTGCTGGCGCCGGGCAACAAGTCGGAGCTGGCGGTGGGGTATTCGACGCTGTACGGGGACTCCGTGGGCGCGTTCGGCCCGATCAAGGACGTCTACAAGACGTCTGTCTTCCGCCTCGCGCGGTGGCGCAACCGGGCCGCCGAGGAGCGCGGGCAGACCCCGCCGATCCCGGAGACGTCGATCAGCAAGCCGCCCAGCGCGGAGCTGCGCCCCGGCCAGGTCGACACCGACTCGCTGCCGGACTACGACGTGCTGGACCGCATCCTGGAGCTGTACGTGGACCGGGACCGGGGCCGCGACGCGATCGTGGCGGCCGGGTTCGACGAGGCGCTGGTGACGAAGACGCTGCGGATGGTGGACACCGCGGAGTACAAGCGGCGGCAGTACCCGCCGGGCACGAAGATCTCGCCGAAGGGGTTCGGCAAGGACCGTCGGCTGCCGATCACCAACCTCTGGCGCGAATCGAGCTGACGCGGGGCGGGTGCGGGGGCGGATGCCGGGCGTGGAGCGGCGGGCGCGGACCGGGCCGCGCCCGCCGGCCCGGAACCGGACGAACCCGGTCCCGCAACCCCACGGGCCGAGGGCCGCACCACGCGGTCCCCGGCCCGTCCGTGTCACACCGTCCCGTCCCGGCCGTCAGCGCGTGCGCATCGCGTCCTGCCCCGATCGCGGACCCGCGTGCTGCCCCGGACCCGTGCCCGCGTCCTGGCCCGATCCCGTGCTGGCCTCCGGTCCCGGCCCCGCGGCCGGCCCCGGCTCCCGGCCCGGTTCCGAGGTCGCCCGGAGCGACTCCGGTCCGGCCTGGGCGACGACGCGGGAGGCGGCGGGCGCCCGGTCCCAGAACGCGGCGGCGGCGGCCACCGCGAGTCCGAGTGCGGCGAGCACCGCGCCGACGAAGGCCGGGGAGGTCCAGCCCCAGCCCGCCGCGATGGCGGCGCCGCCGAGCCAGGCTCCGCCGGCGTTGGCCAGGTTGAACGCGGAGTGGTTGGAGGCGGAGGCGAGCGTGGGGGCGTCCTGCGCCTTGCGCATCACCAGCATCTGCAGCGGTGTGGTCGTCATGAAGCCGACCGCGCCCAGCAGCACCACCATCACCAGGGCCAGCCACTGCACGTGCACCGTGAACGGGAACGCCACCAGCACCACGGCGAGGGCGCCCAGCGCGCCGAAGAGGGTGGGGCGCAGCGCCCGGTCGGTCAGCGGTCCGGCCGCCAGCGCGCCCAGCGTCATCCCGATGCCGAACAGGGCGAGGACCACGGTGACCGAGGACTCGCCGAATCCCATCGCCTCGGTCGTCATGGACGACAGGTAGGAGTAGACGGCGAAGACGCCGCCGAAGCCGAAGACGGCGGTGAGCAGGCCGAGGAGCACCTGCCGGTTGCCGAGCGCCCGCAGTTCGTGGCGGACGTTCTGGTGCGCCTCCACCGGGATGCGCGGCACCAGCCGGGCCAGGGCGGCCATCGCGCAGAGGCCGATGGCGGCGACGACCAGGAAGGTCGCGCGCCAGCCGAGGTGCTGGCCGAGCAGGGTGGCAGCCGGTACGCCGACGATGTTGGCGACGGTCAGACCGAGGAACATCGTGGCGACGGCCCGCGCCTGGCGGCCCTCGGAGACCAGCCGGGCGGCGACGACCGCGCCGACGCCGAAGAACGCGCCGTGCGGCAGTCCGGCGAGGAACCGGCCCGCGAGCAGTGTCCCGAAGCCGGGGGCGAGCGCCGAGGCCAGGTTGCCGACGGTGAACAGGGCCATCAGCAGCAGGAGCATCCGCTTGCGCGGGACCTTGGAGCCGAAGGCGGTGAGCAGCGGAGCGCCCACGACGACGCCGATGGCGTAGGCGGACACCAGGTAGCCGGCGGTGGGCACCGACGTTCCCAGGTCGTCCGCGACGTTGGGCAGCAGGCCCATCATCACGAACTCGGTGGTGCCGATGCCGAAGGCGCTCACGGCCAGCGCGAGCAGGGCCAGGGGCATGGGGGTGAAACCTTTCAGCAGGGAGCCGCGCGGGGCCCTCCTTCCCCGTACGGCACGGGGTCCGTGACGGGGCGGGGACGCGGGCGGCGGGACCGGGGCGCACAGGTGCCCCGGCGGGGAGAACGGGCACCGCGAGGTGCCCCGGGGACGGGGGAGGCGTCGGCCGCACTGCCGACGCCCGCGACAGCGGACAGAACAAATGGTGGCAGACGATGTGTTCCGCGCGGTGAACGGGTCGTTTCGGCCGGCCCACCGTAACGCGTCCCCGGCGTGGGGCTCGAACCCGCGCACTCGGCCGCCACGGCGCACGCCGCCCCGGACGCCCGCAGCCCGCCCGGACGCGTCCGGATGCCGGTCCCCGCTCCGGCCGTCCGCACCGGTCGGCGCCTTCGTCCTGTGCACCTCGCATGTTGTGTTCGCCTCATGCGCGGGGGCAGGAGAACGACGGCGGTGCCGTCCGGCACTCCCCGGCGGGAGAGTCTGCTCGCGGGTTCTCGCGGCGGAGCGGCGTCGCACGGCGTCCGGCGGGCGACCGCCGGGGGTGGGAGGCCACGGCCTTGTTCGAGGACTTCGAAGCCACGCGGATCCAGGTCGACGGGGCGTCGGTCTTCGCCCGTCACGGCGGGCAGGGGCCGCCGGTGGTGCTGCTGCACGGCCACCCGCGGACCTCGGCGACCTGGCACCGGGTCGCCCCGCTCCTCGTCGGGCGCGGGTTCACCGTGGTCTGCCCCGATCTGCGGGGGTACGGACGGTCGGTCGGCCCGGCGCCCAGCGCGGACCACTCCGCCCACTCGAAGCGGGCCGTCGCCGGCGACGTGGTCGAGGTGATGCGCGCGCTGGGCCACGACCGTTTCGCCCTCGTCGGACACGATCGCGGGGGCTGTGCCGCGCTGCGCCTCGCCCTCGACCATCCCGACGCGGTCTCGCGGGTGGCGCTCATCGACTGCCTGCCCGTGTCCGAGCACCTGTCGCGCCTCACGGTCGCGTTCGCCACGCAGTGGTGGCACTGGTTCTTCTTCGCCCAGCCGGACGTCCCCGAGCGGGTCATCAACGCCGATCCCGACGCCTGGTACCACGGTGATCCGGTCGCCATGGGCCGGGAGAACCACGACGAGTGGCGCGCGGCCACCAGGAACCCGGACGTGGTGCGGGCGATGCTGGAGGACTACCGGGCCGGTCTCACGGTCGACCGGCGGCACGAGGAGGAGGACCGTGCCGCGGGGAACCGGGTCTGGTGCCCCGCCCTGGTCCTGTGGTCGCTGCGGGACGACCTTGAGCAGTTGCACGGGGACCCGGTGGAGATCTGGCGGCAGTGGGCGCCGGACGTGCGGGGGCACGGCATCGACGCCGGGCACCACGTCGCCGAGGAGGCCCCGGAACCGCTCGCCGCCGCGCTGGCGGACTTCTTCGGCGGCCGCCCCGGCTGAGCGGTCCCCGATCGGTCCCCGCCCACCACCGTCCGGCGCTCACCACGGTCCGCCGCCCGCCGCGGCCCCTGCCGCCGCCGATCAGAGTCGGACGCGGGCGGCGATCGGGAGGTGGTCACTGTCGGTGGCGGCGAGGGTCCAGGAGGACAGGGGCTCGACGCCCCGGACCATGATCTGGTCGATCCGGGCCATCGGGAACGAGGCGGGCCAGCTGAAGCCGAAGCCGTCGCCGGCCGCGCCCTGGGTGGAGCGCATCTGCGAGGTGACGCCCTTCAGGGCGCGGTCGTTCATGGTGCCGTTGAGGTCGCCGAGCAGCACCACCCGCTCGATGGGCTCGTCCGCGATGGCCTCGCCGAGCGCGTCGGCGCTCTCGTCCCGCTGGCTGGCGGTGAACCCGGCGTGCAGCTTGACGCGTACCGAGGGGAGGTGGGCGACGTAGACCGCGACCTTGCCGCCCGGCGCGGTGACGGTGGAGCGCATGGCGCGGGTCCAGCCCATCTTGATGTCGACGGGCCGGGTGTCGCTGATCGGGTACTTGCTCCACAGCCCGACGGTGCCCTGGACCGAGTGGTAGGGGAAGCGGCCGTCGAGCGCCTTCTCGTACGTGGCGACCTGGCCGGTCGGCAGTTCCTGGAGGGCCACCACGTCGGCGCCGGAGCCCGCGACCTGCTGGGCGGTGCCGGTGGGGTCGGGGTTGTCGGCGTTGACGTTGTGGGTGGCGACGGTGAGGTCGCCGCCGGGGCCGGACTTGCCGGTGAGCAGGCCGCCGAAGAGGTTGAACCAGACGACGAGCGGCAGCAGCAGCGCGATCAGGGCGGTCGCCGACCTGCGGACCAGCCCGAGGACGAGCAGCACCGGGATGCCGGCCCCTATCCACGGCAGGAAGGTCTCGACGAGGCTGCCGAGGTTCCCGAAGCGGTTGGGGATCTGGGCGTGGCAGACCATGAGCAGCGTCAGCAGGACGGCCAGCACGGCGACGACGATGCCGCGCCGCCAGATCCCGCGGTCGCGCGTCCACTTGTTCCGCAGGTCACGGAGGCGGGACGCGGGCCGGGGCGGCTCCGCCTCGCCGTGGCCGGTCTCCGCTCCGTACGCCTGCACCATTCCGCTTCCTCACTGCCTTGCCGTGCGTTGTCACCGCGCCCCTCGACCCTAGGGGATCACGGGCGCCGTGAGCACCGTTCCCGACGGCGTCACGTGGAGAAGGACGACACGGGCGGGGCCGGAGGTTCCGTTTGGGGCGGCCGGAAAGCGACGGGCGGGAAGCGGCGGGCGGAGGAAGCCGGCTCGGCGTGTCCCGCGGGCGGGTGGGCGTCCGGCTCAGCCGCGGGTGTCCGGGCCGGTGCGGCCTCCGGGGGCCGCACCGGCCCGCGGACCGGATTCGGGGTGCGGCCCCAGGCCCTCGATGAGCGCGGTGAGCACCCGGTCGACCAGGTCGTCGGGGAGCGCGGACTCGGGGCGGTGGACGGTGCGGACGAGCAGCGTGCCGAGGATCAGGTCGTCCATCAGCTCGACGTCGAGGTCCGCCCGGAGTTCGCCCGCGGCGACGGCCCGCCGGACGGCGGCGGTCACGGCGTCCCGGCGGGGGCCGATCACCGTGTCCTTGTACTCGTTCCACAGCCGCGGGTGGCTCTTCATCTGGGCGAAGACGTTGTGCAGCAGGACGGAGGAGCGCTGGGCGAGGCCGCGGGCGCGCTGGGCCTCCATCAGGGACCTGAGGTCGGCGAGGCCCGCCGTGCCGGAGACCTCGGGGTCCTGGGGTTCCATGTCCCGCAGGACGTCGAGGAAGAGCTCTTCCTTGCCGCTCCAGCGCCGGTAGATGGTGGCCTTGCCGACTCCGGCGGTGCGGGCGATGCGCTCGATGGAGAGGCCGGCGAGGGGTTCGCCGGCCTCCAGGAGGGTGACGACGGCGTCGAGGATCGCGCGCTCGGCGGCGGCGCTGCGGGGGCGTCCGCGGCGGGGTTCGCCGCAGCCCTCCGGGCGTCCGGGGCCGGGGTTCCGGGCGGCCCCGGCGTCCGGGGCGTGCGCGTCGGCGGCATCGGGTCCGCGATCCTGTCCCTGCACGTGCATCCGCCTTTCACCGCGTCTACGGCCTGCGGCCATTCTCGCCGACCCGGGTCCCGGCGGGGGCCCGGGTGCGGCGGGACGGGGTCAGCCGGCGCGGCCGGCGGGTTCGGGGCTCGCCTCCCGGCCGGCGGGCGCGTCGGGCGCGGGCGCCCGTCCCGGCAGGAAGAGGGCGACCACGACCGCGCCTATCAGGGCGACGCCCGCCGAGGTGACGGCGGTGAGGTGCATGGCGCCGAGGAAGGCGTCGTTCGCGGCGGCGGCGAGCGGCTTGCCCGCGGGGCCCAGCTTCGCCGCGACGCCGAGGGTGGCCTCGATGGACTCCCCCGCGACGTCCCGCGCGCCGGCGGGCACCGCGCCGAGGTGTCCCTCGATGTCGCCGCGGTAGGCGGCGGAGAGCACCGAGCCGAGCACGGCGACGCCGAGCGCCCCGCCGACCTGGCGGAAGGTGTTGTTGATGGCCGAGCCGGAGCCAGCCTTCTCGCGGGGCAGCGCCTGCATCACGGCGACGGTGACCGGCGGCATGATGTGCGCCATGCCGGTGCCCTGGACGAAGAAGACCAGGCACAGGACCCATACCGGTGTGCCGGCGTCGAAGGTCCCGAAGGCGGCGAGGCCGCCCGCCACCAGCAGCAGGCCGGCCGTGCAGACGGCCTTGGCACCGAAGCGGGTGACGACGTGCCGGGCGCGCGGGGAGAAGACCATCTGCGCGGCGGCCAGCGGCAGCATGAGCAGGCCGGACTGGAGGGCGGTGTAGCCGCGGACGCTCTGGAGGTAGAAGGCGGAGAAGAAGGTGACGCCCATCAGCGCGAAGAAGACGAGGGCGATGGCGGCGACGGCGGCGGAGAAGGCGGGCTTGCGGAAGGAGGAGATGTCGAGGGCGGGGTGGCTGCTGCGCTTCTCGTGGACGACGAAGAGGGCGAGGACCACCAGGCCGCCGGCTATCGGGGCGAGCACGGTGGACTCGGTGAAGTCGGCGAGTTCGCCGCCGCGGATGATGCCGTAGACCAGCAGGACCAGGCCGACGACGGACAGGGCGACGCCCGCCGGGTCGAGGCGGCCGGGCTTCGGGTCACGGGAGTCCGGCACCAGGACCACCATCGCGACCAGCGCGACGAGGCCGACGGGGACGTTCACCAGGAAGATCGAGCCCCACCAGAAGTGCTCCAGCAGCAGCCCGCCGGTGATGGGGCCGATGGCGATGGCCAGGCCGACGCCGCCGGCCCAGATGCCGATGGCCTTGGGCTGCTCGTCGCGCTCGAAGACGTTCATCAGCACGGCGAGGGTGGCCGGCATCACGAACGCGGCGCCGAAGCCCATCAGGGCGCGCCAGGCGATCAGCTGGCCGGGCGAGGAGGAGAAGGCGGCGAGCGCGGAGCCGGCGGCGAACACGAGGATGCCGAAGAGCAGCACCTTCTTGCGGCCGATCCGGTCGCCGAGCAGTCCGGCGGTGAACAGGATCCCGGCGAAGACGAGGGTGTAGGAGTTGATCGCCCACTCCAGCTCGCTCTGGGTGGCGCCGAGCCCGGTGGGCTCCGGCGCGGCGATCGTCTTGACGGCGACGTTGAGGATCGAGTTGTCCAGCACCACGATCAGCAGGCTGAGCATCAGGACGGCGAGGATCGCCCATCGGCGGCGGTGGACCGCTTCGGGGACACGGGGTGCCACGGCAGGGGGGTGGGAGGCTGGGGACATGGGAAAGACCATAGCCTCATTTCGATACGAGACCGTTCCGTATTGTTAAGTCTTTACCCGTTGCCCTCCTCCGTACGCCCGCCGGTCGTCCGGCGGCCTCCGGGACGCCCCCTTCCGCCCACTTCCCGCATCGGGGCACGGGATGCCACCATGGAAGGGATCCGGGGACGCCGTGAGGGCGCCTCGAGATGACGAAGGAGCCGTTCGCCATGGCGCTCGACGCTGCCCAGAACACGTCTGCCCCCACCCCTCCCCGCGCTGCCGCCGACGGCGGCAAGGCGCTGTACGGAGGAAAGAGCAGCCGCCGCATCACCGTCCACGACATCGCCGCCGCCACCGCCCGCGGCGAGAAGTGGCCCATGCTGACCGCCTACGACGCGATGACCGCGTCCGTCTTCGACGAGGCCGGCATCCCGGTCATGCTCGTCGGAGACTCGATGGGCAACTGCCACCTCGGGTACGAGACCACCGTGCCCGTCACGATGGACGAGATCGCGATGCTGTCCGCCGCCGTCGTCCGGGGCACCAAGCGCGCCCTGATCGTCGGCGACCTGCCGTTCGGCTCGTACCAGGAGGGGCCCGTACAGGCCCTGCGCAACGCGACCCGGCTGGTCAAGGAGTCCGGGGTGGGCGCGGTGAAGCTGGAGGGCGGCGAGCGCAGCCACGAGCAGATCCGGCTGCTGGTCGACGCGGGCATCCCCGTGATGGCCCACATCGGCCTCACCCCCCAGTCCGTCAACGCCATGGGCTACCGGGTCCAGGGCCGCGGCGAGGAGGCGGCCCACCAGCTGCTGCGCGACGCCAAGTCCGTGCAGGACGCGGGCGCGTTCGCCGTCGTGCTGGAGCTGGTCCCGGCCGAGCTGGCGGAGGAGGTCACCCGCACGCTGCACATCCCGACCGTCGGCATCGGCGCCGGCGCGGGCACCGACGCGCAGGTCCTCGTCTACACCGACATGGTGGGCCTGACCGGCGGCAAGACGCCGCGCTTCACCAAGCAGTACGCCGACCTGCGCACGGTGCTCGGCGACGCGGCGAAGGCGTTCGCCGAGGAGGTCGTCGGCGGCGCGTTCCCGGCGGCCGAGCACACCTTCCACTGATCCGTCCGGGCGCGGACGGCCCGCGCCCGGCCCCCGACCATCTCCGGCACCACCGTCAGCCCGCCGACCGTCCCCCGTCGGCGGGCTGACGCCCGTCCGGCGCCCCGTCGGCGTGCCGTCGGCGCACCTGTCGGCGATATATCGGCGAGCTGTCGGCGGCGGGTGGTTCTCTGAGCACATGACGCGAATCGACAAGAACCCCGGGCGCGGCGGCAACGCCGTCGAGGTGCGGGGGCTGGTGAAGCACTACGGCGCCACCAAGGCGCTCGACGGCGTGGACCTCGACGTGCGCGCGGGCACCGTCCTCGGCGTGCTCGGCCCCAACGGCGCCGGCAAGACCACCCTCGTACGCTGCCTGTCCACACTGATCCTGCCCGACGCCGGGCACGCGACCGTCGCCGGCTACGACGTGGTGCGCCAGCCCCGGCAGCTGCGCCGCGTGATCGGGCTGACCGGCCAGTACGCCTCGGTCGACGAGAAGCTCTCCGGCTGGGAGAACCTCTACATGATCGGCCGGCTGCTCGACCTGTCCCGCAAGGACGCCCGGTCCCGGACCGACGAGCTGCTGGAACGCTTCTCCCTCACCGACGCCGCCCGCCGGGCCGCCGCCGAGTACTCCGGCGGCATGCGCCGCCGCCTCGACCTCGCCGCCTCGATGATCGGCAACCCGTCCGTGCTGTACCTGGACGAGCCGACCACCGGTCTCGATCCGCGCACCCGCAACGAGGTCTGGGACGAGGTGCAGCGGATGGTCGCGGAGGGGGCGACCGTGCTGCTCACCACCCAGTACATGGAGGAGGCCGAGCAGTTGGCGAACGAGCTGACGGTGATCGACCAGGGCAGGATCATCGCGCGCGGCGGGGTGAACGAGCTGAAGGCCAAGGTCGGCGGCCGCACCCTCCAGATCCGTCCCTCCGACCCGGCCGACCTGGCCGCGATGGCGCGGGCGCTGCACGAGGCCGGACTCGACGGCGTGGCCGGCGCGCAGAGCGTGCCGGACGAGGGGCTGCTGCTGGTGCCGATCCTCAGCGACGAACAGCTCACCGCCGTCGTCGGGCTGCTGGGGACGCGCGGCTTCTCGCTCGCCCACGTCGCCACCGCGCTGCCCAGCCTGGACGAGGTCTTCCTCGCCGTCACGGGCGCCAGGGCCACCGTCACCGAACCGAAGGACCAGGAGGTCGCGGCATGAGCACGACGACACTGACGAAGTCCCCGGCCGGGCCCGCGGGCCCGGTGCCGGCGGGCGCCCCCGCCCCGGACGAGGGCCGGATCGGGCTGCGCGCCAACCTGCGGCACATCGGCGCCCTGACCCGGCGCAACATGCTCCAGATCAAGAAGGACCCGGAGTCGATGTTCGACGCGGTCCTGATGCCCATCATCTTCACCCTGCTGTTCACCTACGTCTTCGGCGGATCGGTCGGCGGCGCGCTGGGCGGGGACCGCACCGACTACCTCAACTACCTGGTCCCCGGGCTGATGGCGATGATGGGCATGAACATCGCCTCCGCCGTCGGCTCCGGCGTCAACGACGACTTCCGCAAGGGCGTCATGGACCGTTTCCGGACCATGCCGATCGCCAGGTCCTCGGTGCTGATCGCGAAGATCGTGGTGGAGCTGGGCCGGATGATGGTCGCCACGCTGATCCTGCTGGGCATGGGCTTCGCGCTCGGCATGGAGATCCAGACGTCGTTCCTCGGCCTGCTCGGCGCGATCGCGCTCTCCGCGGTGTTCGGCGCCGCCATCATGTGGATCTTCATCGTGCTCGGCCTGGCGATGCGGACCGCGCAGGCCGTGCAGGCGACGGGAATGCTGGTACTGATGCCGCTCCAGTTCGGCTCGTCCATCTTCGCGCCGACGGGCACCATGCCGGGCTGGCTCCGGACCTTCACCGACTACAACCCGCTGTCCAACCTCGCGGACGCGGCCCGCGGCCTGATGATGGGCGGCCCGGTCGCCCACTCGGTCTGGGTCACGCTCGCCTGGGCCGGGATCATCACGCTCGTGATGGCCCCGCTGGCGGTCTCCAAGTTCCGCAAGGCGACCTGACCGGCGGCCGTCAGCGGTACGCGCCCGCCAGGGCGGCGACCTCCTCCAGGGTGAGGTCGCCGCCTTCGGCGTGCGCGGCCTCGTAGGCGTCGTCGCCCAGGACGTCACGGGCCCGTGCCTCGGCCCGCGCCAGGCTCTGGCGGACGGCAGCGTTCAGCACCAGCCCCTGGGACGACAGCCCGGCACGCATCCCCAGCACCCGCGCGGCGTCCCGGGCGCGCTCCTCGCCGCCCGGTCCGCCGATCGCCTCGGCGAGGGCGGCGAGATGGACGGTGGTCATGTGCGGGGCGATCATCAGCGACAGCCGGTTGCGGGACTCCGCCAGGGCCACCAGCGCCCCGTCGAGGGCGCTCGCCCACTCGCCCTCCAGGTTGTCCAGCCAGGCCAGCGCCCCGACCGCGAACGAGTGGAAGATCGACAGCGTCCGCGACCCGAACAGCTCTCCCAGCGCGGCCAGTTCGGCCCGTGCCTCGTCGATCCGGCCGTCCAGGCCCAGCAGGACCGCGAGGAACATCCGGGCCGGCGGCGCCCCTTCGTGCCCGAGCTGCCGCTCGTCGGAGAAGATGTCCCGGAAGACCGCCTCGGCCTCCGCCAGCCGCCCGGTCTCGGTCAGCACGTTGGCGTACCGGGTCCGCAACAGTCCCACCTGGGCGTGCGCGCCCAGGCGTTCGGCGTACTCGACGGCGGCCAGGTAGTCCGCGGCGGCCTGCTCGTAGTCGCCGGTCTGCTCGTTGGCCTCGCCGCTCGCGGAGAGCGCGTCGGCGGCGCCCCAGGCGTCGCCGAGGCGGACGCAGATCGCCAGGCTCTCGTCGGCGTCCGCGCGGGCCGCGGCGGCGGTCTCCGGGTTGTTGGCGTAGAAGTTGGCCCGCATCTGGAGCGCGGAGGCCAGTTCGGAGGTGTACCCGAGCTCCCGGCAGGTGCGCACGGTCTCGTCCAGCACCTCGTACAGGTCGGCGCCGCCGGAGAGCATGACGGCGAAGATCCACAGGGAGCCGGGCGGGCGGCAGGTCTGCGGCTGCCCGGGGCGGTAGGTGCGGGCGATGACCGCCAGCCGCTCCTGGCTCTCCGGGGAGACCCACAGGTCCTCCTCGTGGTCCATGAAGGCGAGCTGGATCAGCCGGACCCCGCGCCTGGCCTCCCGGAGCTGGTCCGGCTCCAGCGGCGGCGGCCGGTCGGTGACCCGCTCCAGCAGCGACGGCACCGGGCCGCCCTCGGCGAACGGGTCGGGTCCCAGCGCGGCGGCGGCGTCCGCCCACTGCCGGGCGTCGGCGCGCAGGTCGCGCATCATCCAGTACCAGGACAGCGAATGGACCAGGCAGAGCACCTCGTGCTCGTCGCGCAGCGCCGCAGCGCGCCGCAGCGCGGTGCGCAGGTTCTCGTACTCCCGCCGGAACAGGCCGATGACGGCGGCCTGTTCGGAGGTGCGCAGCAACGGGCCGTTGATCCGGGCGAGTTCGCGGTGGTGGACCAGGTGGCGGCGTTCGGTCGCCACCCGCTCCCCCGCCTCGGCCAGGCGCTCCGCGGCGTACTCCCCGACGGTCTCCAGCAAGCGGTAGCGCATCTGGCCGGCGTCGTCCGCCTCGGCGACGACGAGGGACTTGTCCACCAGGGAGCCCAGCAGCGGGGCGACGTCGCGGCGGTCGACCGGATCGGCGGCGCCGTCCTCGGCGGTCAGCGAGCAGACGTCCTCGGCGGCGGTCAGCGCGCAGCCGCCCGCGAAGACCGACAGCCGCCGCAGCACGGCCCGTTCGGGGGCGTCCAGCAGGTCCCAGGACCAGTCCACCACGGCACGCAGGGTCTGCTGGCGGGGCAGCACGGTGCGGCTGCCGCTGCTCAGCAGCCGGAAGCGGTCGTCGAGCCGGTCGGCGATCTGCCGGGGGCTGAGCGTGCGCAGCCGGGCGGCGGCGAGTTCGACGGCGAGCGGCAGGCCGTCGAGCCGCCGGCAGATCTCCGCGCAGGCCTCGGCGGTGGCGGGGTCGGCGTCCACCCGGAAGCCGGGCACGGCGGCCGCGCCGCGTTCGCCGAGCAGCCGCAGCGCGACCGGTTCGGGCAACGGCTCGACGGGGCGCACCAGTTCGCCGGGCACTCCGAGGGGTTCGCGGCTGGTCGCCAGCACGGTCACCTCGGGGCAGTGCGCCAGCAGGTGGTCGGCGAGGGCTGCGGCGGCCCCGACGACGTGCTCGCAGTTGTCGAGGAGCAGCAGCAGCCGGCGCCGGGCGCAGTGGTCCACGAGCCGGGTGAGCGGGGTGTCCGAGGCGCGCTCGGCGGCCCGGATCTCCTCGGCGCCGACGCCGCGCAGCACGGTCTCCCGGGCGCCGAGTGCGGAGAGGACCGCCTCGGGGACGGCGAGGGGGTCCTCCACGGGGGCGAGTTCGGCCATCCAGACGCCGTCCGGCCACCGGTCGGCGACGGCCTGCGCGGCCTCCTGCGAGAGCCGGGTCTTGCCGGCGCCGCCGGGGCCGAGAAGGGTGACGAGCCGGGAGCGGCCGAGGTCCTCGCCGAGGGTCGCGAGGTCGGTGTCCCGCCCGACGAAGCTGGTGAGCCGGGCCCGCAGGTTGCCGTACGGGGAGGGGGCGTTCGCCCCCGCACGCGGTGGGGCGGGACGGTCCGGCTCCGGTGGGCGGTGCCGGGCGGGCGTGTTGGCCTGCTGGTGGAGCAACGCGTCGTGCAGGGCGCGCAGTTCGGGCCCGGGGTCGGCGCCGAGCCGGTCGGCGAGCAGGGCGCGCACCTCCGCGTAGGCGGCCAGTGCCCCGGCGGTGCTGCCGGAGTCCCGCAGGGCGGTGATGCGCAGTGCCTGGAGCGGTTCGTCCAGCGGGTGGGCGGCGCACAGCGCGACCAGGTCGGGCAGGGTCGCGCCGGGCCTGCCGAGCGCCAGCAGGGCGGCGGCGCGGGTGCGCCGGGCGGCCAGCCGACGGGCCTCGGCGCGGCCGGCGTCGGCGCTCGCGTCCGGCAGGTCGGCGAGGGCGGGGCCCTGCCACAGGGCGAGCGCCTCGTCGAGGAGTTCCACGGCCTTCTCGGGGTCGCGGTCCTCCCAGGCCCGCTCGCCCTCACCGGTCAGCCGCTCGAACCGGTGCAGGTCGACGTCGTCCGGGGCGGCGGCGAGGCGGTAGCCGCTCTCCACGGACTCGACGGCGTCCCGCCCGAGCGCGCGCCGCAACCGGCCGACCAGGGCCTGGAGCGCACCGGCCGCGTCGGCGGGCGGCTCGCCGTCCCACACCTCGGCGACCAGCAACGCCGCGGGGACCGGCCGCCCGGCGCGCAGGGCCAGGACGGTGAGCAGGGCACGCAGCCGCGCCCCGCCGAGGGTGACGGCCGTGCCGTCGTCGCGGAGCGCGCGGGTGGTACCGAGGACGCTGTAGTGCACGGGCCCATTGTCCGGGACGGGGTCCGCGCGCCGCACGGCAACCCTGCGCGAGGGTCCGCGCGCGGCACGGCGGGGGTGGCGGAGGGGAACGCGCGGAAGGGCGCGACCGGGTGACGCGGGCGGCCCGGCGCCCCGTACGCTCGGGCCCCAACGGCCGTCCGGCCGCGACGGGACGCCCCTCCAGCCGCTAGGAGTACCGCGGATGCGCAGCACAGCCGGCCGCCACGACCGGAGGATCAGCCCGGTCTTCCTCGGCATCGCCGCCGTCACGGCGGTCGCGGGGTGGGCGGTGTGGACCGGCTTCGCCGGGAGCACCGGTTTCGCGGTGTTCCTGTTCGTCACCGGCGGCTGGGTGGTCTCGCTCTGCCTGCACGAGTACGCGCACGCCCGCACGGCCCTGCACAGCGGGGACATCAGCGTCGGCGCCAAGGGCTATCTCACCCTCAACCCCCTGAAGTACACGCACGCGTTGCTGAGCATCGTGCTGCCGGTGCTCTTCGTGATCATGGGCGGCATCGGTCTGCCGGGCGGCGCGGTCTTCATCGAGCGCGGCCGGATCCGGGGGCGCCGGCGGCACAGCCTGATCTCGGCGGCGGGGCCGCTGACCAACGTGCTGTTCGCCGTGGTCTGCACCGCGCCGTTCTGGCTGGACGCGCTGGACGGGGTGCCGGTGCCCTTCCGCTACGCGCTGGCCTTCCTGGCGCTGCTCCAGGTGACCGCGGCGATCCTGAACTCGGTGCCGGTGCCGGGGCTGGACGGGTACGGCGTGATCGAGCCCTGGCTGCCGTACGGGATCCGCCGCCAGGTCGAGCCGTTCGCGCCGTTCGGGCTGATCGCGGTCTTCGCGGTGCTGTGGATCCCCGAGGTGAACGGGGCGTTCTTCGACGCGATCGACGCGGTCCTGCGCGGGCTGGGCGTCAGCGAGTTCGAGACCTACTGCGGCCTGGACGCCTACCGGTTCTGGCAGGAACTGACGGGCGGGGACGACACCCGGTGCACGGTGGGGGCCGTGGTGTACACGGGGCGGTGAGCGCGAGGGCCGGCGGCGGCCGGCGGGCGAGCGGTCAGCGGGCGGCGGCCTCGGCGCGCTGCCTGCGGACGTAGTACCACGCCATGTTCGAGGAGAGCCCGGCCACCAGCACCCAGAGGATGCCGAGCAGGCTGCCCTGGACGAACGAAACCACGGCCGCGGCGACGGCGAGGGCGCAGACGGCGAGGGCGAAGAGGGCGAGGCGGGGCATGGGGGAGGCTCCTGTCCGGGTGGTGCGCGGTCCCGTCCAGTGTCCCCCATGCCCCGTTCCGCCCCCTGACCGGCTCCCCGCGCGGCGGGGGAGCCGGGGCAGGCCGGTTGGGCCCGGAAGGGTCAGACGTCGGTGGCGCGCAGGCCCGCGTGGGCCTTGTAGCGGCGGTTGACGGAGATCAGGTTGGCGACCAGCGACTCGACCTGGTGCGCGTTGCGCAGCCGACCCGCGAAGACGCCGCGCATGCCGGCGATGCGGCCGGCCAGGGCCTGCACGATGTCGGTGTCGGCGCGGGCCTCGCCGAGCACCATGACGTCGGTGTCGATCTCCTCGATCGACTCGTCCTGGAGCAGGACGGCCGACAGGTGGTGGAAGGCGGCGGTGACCCGGGAGTCCGGCAGCAGGGCGGCGGCCTGCTCGGCGGCGCTGCCCTCCTCGGGCTTCAGGGCGTAGGCGCCCTTCTTGTCGAAGCCGAGCGGGTTGACGCAGTCGACGACGAGCTTGCCGGCCAGCTCCTCGCGCAGCGACTCCAGCGTCTTGGCGTGGCCGTCCCACGGCACGGCGACGATCACCACGTCGCTGCGGCGCGCGGTCTCCGCGTTGTCCGCGCCCTCGACGCCGTGGCCCAGCTCCGCCGCGGCGGCCTCGGCGCGGGCCGCGTCGCGGGAGCCGACGACGACGCGCTGGCCCGCGCGGGCCAGTCGGTAGGCGAGCCCGCGGCCCTGCGGGCCGGTGCCGCCGAGAACGCCGACGGTGAGGCGGGAGACGTCGGGAAGGTCCCAGGGGTCCTTGGCGGGGGG
Organism: uncultured Streptomyces sp.; assembly: GCF_947488945.1. Classification (GTDB taxonomy): domain Bacteria; phylum Actinomycetota; class Actinomycetes; order Streptomycetales; family Streptomycetaceae; genus Streptomyces. The sequence continues at coordinate 241,435 of NZ_CANLBS010000004.1, read as the reverse complement.
CTTGGGCGCGCCGCTGCTGTCTTGGGTAGTCATGGCTCCGACACTAACGGCAGGTGACGGGGGTGGCACCGGGTCGTCGCAGTCCTCCACCGTGGGCACGATCACAGTCGATATGTCCCTCCCGCCCGGCCCACCCGGACCCGTACGGGTGAATCCCGGCGGAGTCCCGGCGTGCGGGCTCCAGGTCGGGCAGGATGCCGGGCCATGGATGCCGTCCGTGTCTCCCTGTTGCGCGAGGTGCTGGCCGGGACCGAGTGGCCCGCGGCGGCCCGCCGGTTCGCGGGCGCGTTGCGGTCCTCCGTCGTCCCGCACGGCGGCGGACTGCTGCTGGTGGGCACCGAGGCGTACGAACCGTGGCACCTGGCGGCCCACCTGGCCGACGAAGCCGCGTGGTCCGGGTTGGCCGAGCTGCGGCCCACGCTGGTGCGTCACCGGGTGGAAGCCGCCGGTCCCGCGCACCTGGCGGTCGGGCTCGGCCGGATCGAGGCGGCCGGGCGGGGCGAGACGGTGCTGCTGGTCGCGCCCGAACGGCCCGGCGAGGGGCTGCTGGAGCGGGTGCACGGGGCCAGGCGGGCCGGGGCGACGGTGCTGACGCTGGACCGGGGCGACGCGGAGGTGCGGGCGCTGGGCCACGAGTCGCTGGTGGTCGCCGCGACGGACGAGATGGACCTGGACACCGTGCAGCACCTGGTCAGCGCGGCGGCCGGGGAGAACGCCGGGCCCGCCCCGCACGGCCGGCGCAGCTTCCGCGACCGGCTCGCCCGGCTCGCCGACCAGCTCACCGCGCCGCCGCCGGCGCGGTGGTGAGGCGCGGCCGGACCCCGTCCACGCCTCAAAACACGCTTGCACCGGCCACGGGCCGGGCCGAGCATGGCCCCTCGTGACCACCCCGCACGGCCCCGCCCCCACCGACCCGCCGGTCCCCGCCCCTTCCCACGCACCGCCCGCCGAGCACGCCCCGCCGGCCGAGCACGCCCCTCCGGCCCCGTCCGCTCCCGGTCGCCGGGGCGCGTCACGGTTGCGGGCGCTGCTCCCGGACCTCTCCCCCTGGCACGCCTCGGCCGACTTCCGACTGCTCTGGGTGCAGGGGCTGATCACCTACTTCGGCAGCTTCATGGCGCTCGTCGCGCTGCCGCTCCAGATCAAGGAGCTGACCGGCTCGCCGCTCGCGGTCGGCGCGATGGGCGCGGTGGAACTGGTGCCACTGGTGGTCTTCGGGCTGTACGGCGGGGCGCTCGCGGACTCCGCCGACCGCCGCCGGGTGATCCTCGCCACCGAGGCCGGACTGGGCGTGCTGGCGGCGGTCCTGCTGGTCAACGCCCTGCTGCCGGCCCCGCTGCTCTGGCCGCTCTACGTGGTCGCGGGCGGCGTCTCCGCGCTGGCCGGTCTCCAGCGGCCCGCCCTGGACTCGCTGCTGGCCCGGATCGTCCCGCACGACCAGCTGCCGGCCGCCGCCGCGCTGAACGCGGTGCGCTGGCAGGCCGGCGCCATCGCCGGCCCCTCGCTGGCGGGCCTGGTGGTGGCCTACGCCGGGCACGCCACCGCGTACACCGTCACCGTGGCGACCTTCGCGCTCTCGGTGGTGCTCTGCCTGCGGCTGTCGCCCGCCCCGCCCTCGAAGGGCGCGCGGGGGCCGTCGCTGCGCGGGATCGCCGAGGGCGCCCGGTACGCCTGGAGCCGCCCGGTGCTGCTGGGGACGTACGCGATCGACCTGGCGGCGATGTTCTTCGCCTTCCCGAACACGGTCTTCCCGTTCCTCGCCGACGAGCTGGACGCCGACTGGTCGCTCGGGCTGATGTACGCGGCCGGTTCGGTGGGCTCGCTGCTGATCGGGCTGACCAGCGGGTGGACCTCGCGGCTGCGGCGGCACGGACTGCTGGTGGTGTGCGGGGCGGCGGTCTGGGGGCTGGCGATCGTCGGGGCGGGGGCGTTCGGCAGCGTGTGGCCGGTGCTGGCCTGCCTGGCGGTGGCGGGCGCGGGCGACATGCTGAGCGGGCTCGGCCGGTCCTCGATCTGGAACCAGACCATCCCGGAGGAGCTGCGCGGCCGGCTGGCCGGCATCGAGGTGCTCTCCTACAGCGTGGGCCCGCAGCTCGGGCAGGTGCGGGCCGGGGCGATGGCCGGCTGGACGGGCACCCGCGCGGCGGTGTGGTCCGGCGGCGTGGCGTGCGTGGCCTCGGTCGCCCTCCTCACCGCGGCCCTGCCGAAGCTGCTGCGCTACGACTCCGCCACCGACGAGGACGCGCTGCGGCGGCGGGCGGCGCGTCCGGCCGGGTGAGCGGTGAACGCGGTGAGGGGCGGCGGGCACGGCCGCCCGCCGCCCCGTCTCCCCGTCCCCCGTCTTCCCGCCCCGACGGCGGTCAGGCGGACGGTGCGCCGGGCCCACCGGGGCGGTCGTGCCACTTGGGGTCGGTGTCCCACTCCAGGTTGCGCTCCTGCGCCGTGTCCATGGCGTGCTGCGCCGCCTCGCGGGTGGCGTACGGACCGAAGCGGTCCTTCGCGGGGCACTCGGGGCCTTCCTCGACCTTCTTGTGCTCCAGGCAGTAGTACCACTCGCCCGGTTTGCCGACGGTGCGCTTCTTGAACAGGGCCATCGGGGCTCCTTTCCTCGATGCCATGCTGCCCCAAGGACGGCGGTCCAGTACTGCTCCGGCGACCCCGGCGGGCAGCACCTAAACTCGCCAGCATGTCTGGTCAGCAGCTCCTCACCCCCGGGGTGCAGTCCCCCGTCCGTTCCGTTCCCGGAAACATCCGGCGCCCCGAGTACGTCGGCAAGCCGGGTCCGAAGCCGTACACCGGCCCGGAGATCCAGGACTCCGACACCGTCGAGCGGATGCGGGTCGCGGGCCGCATCGCGGCGCAGGCGATGGAGGAGGCCGCCAAGCACATCGCCCCCGGTGTCACCACCGACGAACTCGACCGGGTGGCCCACGAGTTCATGGTCGACCATGGCGCCTACCCGTCGACGCTCGGCTACCGGGGCTTCCCCAAGTCGCTGTGCACCTCGGTCAACGAGGTCATCTGCCACGGAATCCCGGACTCCACCGTGCTGCGCGACGGCGACATCGTGAACCTCGACGTCACCGCGTACATCAACGGCGTGCACGGCGACAACAACGCGACCTACCTCTGCGGCGACGTGGACGAGGAGTCGCGGCTGCTGGTCGAGCGCACCCGCGAGTCGCTGAACCGGGCGATCAAGGCGGTCCGCCCCGGCCGGCAGATCAACGTGATCGGCCGGGTCATCGAGTCGTACGCCAAGCGGTTCGGATACGGCGTGGTGCGCGACTTCACCGGTCACGGCATCAACACGTCCTTCCACTCCGGCCTGATCGTGCCGCACTACGACAGCCCGCACGCCACCACGGTGATGCGCCCCGGCATGACGTTCACCATCGAGCCGATGCTGACGCTCGGCACCCACAGCTATGACATGTGGGACGACGGCTGGACCGTGGTGACGAAGGACCGCAAGCGGACCGCGCAGTTCGAGCACACGCTGGTGGTCACCGACACCGGGGCGGACATCCTCACGCTCCCGTAGGACGTTTTCGGCGCGGGCGTCCTTCCGGGGCGCCCGCGCGGGCGGCGGGCCGCGGAGCACCGTAAGGTCTTTTACCGACAGGCAGTCGGGAACCCATTGACTTAGGTAAACCTAAATACGAGGATCGGGGTACCGACGGGCATGGGTCGCACCCCGGCCCCCACCCCTCGGGACCGCTCCGTCTTCTTCTGGACTTCCCGTCCCCCTCGGTCCCCGGAGGCCCACCTTGGACGCAACCGCCACCGCCACGCCCTTCTCCACGCTGATCCGCACGGCGTCCCACGAGCAGCACACCGAGGCGGAGGCCTCGGCCTTCATGGGCGACCTGCTCGGCGGGCGCCTCGGTGTGGACGCGTACACCCGCTACACCGAGCAGCTGTGGTTCGTGTACGCCGCACTGGAGGAGGGCGCGCGGGCGCTGGGCCCGGACCCGGTGGCCGGACCGTTCATACAGCCGGAGCTGGAGCGCCGGGCCGAGCTGGAGCGGGACCTGGCCCACCTGCGCGGGCCCGACTGGCGCCAGGGCCTGGAGCCGCTGCCGGCCACCGCCGCGTACGCCGACCGGGTGGCGTGGTGCGCCCGCGCGTGGCCGGCCGGCTACATCGCCCACCACTACACCCGCTACCTCGGCGACCTCTCGGGTGGCCAGATCATCCGCGGCCGTGCGGAGAAGGCCTGGGGGTTCGCGCACAAGGGTGACGGGGTGCGGTTCTACGTCTTCGAGCAGATCTCCAACCCGGCCGCGTTCAAGCGGGGTTACCGCGAGCTGCTGGACGCGGTGGACGCGGACGACCTGGAGAAGGAGCGGATCGTCGAGGAGTGCAAGCGCGCCTTCGCGCTCAACACCGCGGTCTTCCGCGAACTGGGCGAGGTCTTCCCGCAGGCCGCGTGACGTCCCGCACGGTCCGTCCGCCCGGCGCGCGCCCCGCGCCGGGCGGACCCGTGTCCGGGGCCGCGTCGGCCCTCAGCCCTGCTGGGCCAGCAGCACCCGGCCGCCGATCTCCACCGTGCCGTCCGGCGCGGGCGCGGTGAGGATCTGCGAGCCCCGGCCCTGGACGATGTTGAGGGCACGCCCCAGCCGGGCGGTGAGCAGCAGGGCCGCCGCGCCGGTGGCCTCGTCCTCGACCGTGCCGGGGCGGCGGGGGAAGGCGCGGGCGCGGACCCGGCCCGCCGCCTCGTCCTCCCAGGCCCAGACGTAGGTCCAGTCCTCGCCGGACGGCGGGCCGGTCAGCGCCTCCACCTCGGCCGCCGAGGCGTACTGCTCCAGGGTCCTCGGCGGCGCCCACTCGGGGCGGGCGGAGATCCAGGTGAACTCCCCGTCGTGACGGGCGAACACGTCCCCGACACCGAGTTCCAGGATCTCCAGGTCCAGCAGCCAGGCCACCCCGACGACGGGGTGCCCGGCGAACGGCAGCCGGAGGCCGGGGGCCCAGATGTCGACCTGTCCGCGCTCGGGGTCGTCCACGAACACGGTCTCGCTGAAGCCGAGTTTCTCCGCGAGTACCAGCCGGGACGCGTCGTCGGGGTAGCCGCGCCCGTCCCGTACGACCCCGAGCGGATTGCCGTGACGGCCGTCGGCCCCGCAGAACACCCGCAGCACGTCGATGCCCGCGGGTACGTCGAATGCGCTCATCCGGGCATTGAAGCATCCGGCGGCTTACCCGACCCGGGTACGGGTGCGTGGCCGGGGCCCCGGCGACGAGGAACTGGGCCGGTTCCGGGGCCCGTCGGCGGGGGCCGGCCACCGCCGGAGCACCGATTCGCGGTCCCCGCACCCGTGTTCCGTTCCGCCCCGGTAGGGTTCGCACGGTCAGTGGGGGCGACGGATCAGAAGGCGCAGAGCAACGGATGAGAAGGCTGGGTCGGCTGGCGGCGGGGCTCGCGGCGACGACGGTGCTGTCGCTGACGGCGGGCGGCTGCGTGACGGTGCACGGTGAGCGGGCGGTCGTGCCGGGGGCCACGGTCTCCGAGGCGGACCAGGCCGTCGCGGCGTTCCTCGCCGCCTACAACAAGGCGGACGAGGCGTACGATCCGGCGCTCGACGCCGACCACGTGACCGGGCCGCTCGGCGCGGTGACCCAGGCCGGCCTGAAGGCGCGGGGCTCGTACCATCCGGACGGCAACCCGGACCACCGGCCGCTGGAGCTGACCGACGCGACGTATCTGGTGCCGAAGAAGGCGGGCTGGCCGCGGTGGTTCCTCGCGGACACCGACTCCAACCGCGACACGGACGGCGGCGACCGGGACACCCGCTGGCTGTTCGTCTTCGTGAAGTCCGGCCCGGAGGACGGCTGGCGGGCCGCCTATCTCGCGCCGCTGCCGGCCGCGAAGGTACCGCAGTTCGCCCGGGACGCCGACGGACTGGCGGTACCGGTCACCGCGAACGCACCCGAACTGGCCGTGAAGCCGAAGGAGTTGAGCACCAGCTACACCGAGTACCTGGAGCACGGCGCCCCGGACGTGTTCGCGCCGGGAGCCACCACCTCCGTCTGGCGCAAGGCGCGGGAGGCCGCGGTGCGGCCCGGCTTCTCCTACCAGTACGCCGACCAGCCGCTGGACTCCGGCGCCTTCGCCCCGCTGGGGCTCAGGACGAAGGACGGCGGGGCGCTCGTCTTCTTCAGCAGCAAGCACTTCGAGCGCCAGACCGCGGCCGAGGGGCTGAAGCCCGCCGTCGGCCGGGACACCGCGGCGCTGATGGAGGGCGCGGTGACCACCACTCTGACCAAGGAGCGGATCGCCAGCCAGCTCGCGTACGTCCCCGGACGGGACGGCGGGGACGCGGGCGACGGCAAGGTGGTCATGCTGAACCGGACTCCGGGGCTGGTGTCGGCCGAGGGGTCGTGAGTCCGGTCCCGGACCGGCCGGGTCAGCGCCCGAGGGGCCAGGCCACCGCGTTCGGGTCCAGGCCGTTCGCCTCGGCGCTGCCGGCGTACCGGGCGCAGGCGTCCTGGAGCGCCTCCAGCAGCGTCAGCGGGTCCGGCAGCGGGTGCTCCGGGCCGCGTTCCCAGCGGACGTCCAGCTCACCGGGGAGCCGGGACGGCGGCAGCAGGACGTAGCTTCCCCGGCAGTGCCAGCGCAGCCCCGGATGCTCCTCCTGGGTCTCCGGGTGGCAGTCCAGCTCGCACGGCCACCACTCGTCCTCCTCCTCGGGGGTGCCGCGGGTGGCGGTGAAGAAGAGCATCCGGTCGGAGCCGGAGCGGGCGACCGGGCCGACCTCGACGCCCTCGTCGGTCAGCCGCTCCAGGGCCTGGAGCCCGGCCGTGAGCGGGACGTCCAGCACGTCGTGGACCATTCCGGTCGCGGTGATGAAGTTGGCCAGCGGCTGCCCGGCGGCCCAGCGCTCGATCTGCGCGGGGTCGGTGGTCGACTGCGTCTGCCAGGCGAAGGAGACCGGGTGCCGGGCGGGGGTGGGACATCCGACGCGTTCGCACGAACATCGGAAACCGACCGGGTGCGCGGCGGGCGAGACGGGCATGCCCGCCCCGGCCACGGCGAGCAGCAGTGCCAGCCGCTCCGAGGCTTCGTCCTCGGCCGGCCGCGGTTTGGGTCGTCGCCGCAGCCACTGGGAAATCTTGCCTTCTGTGCCGCGTGCACGACCGGAATCGGCGCCCATCTATCCCCTCACCTCAGCGTTACCCGTCCATGGTCCCACCATCCTGCGCCCAGGGTGGCCGGAGTCCGTCAGTGGGGTCCGCGGTACGCCCCCGGCGTACGGGTCCCTGCGGGGAATGTCAGCACATTCCGTGACGCGCCGCGGCTCGTTCGGCGACTCCCGACCCGCCGCGCGGGGGCATTTGAGCCTCTTGCCCCGGTGCGTCCCGTCACCGAGCGGTGGAGATCCCGCGCGGTGCGTAGTCGACGGGCGTGCCCGCCCCGCCCGGACGGGGAGCACGGGACGCGCGGGGCCGCGCATCGCGCCGTACGGCCGTCCGGACGGGCCATGGCACGGACCACCCGTTCGGTGCACGGCGGAACGCCCCCGGGCGGAGCACCATGGGCTCACGCGCGGACCGCGCGACCCCCGTGCCGCAGCCGTGGCTGCCGTTCGTGAGGAGCACCCCTTGAACCGTGACGCCACCCCTCGTCGCTACCTGATGTGCCCGCCGGAGCACTTCGAGGTCACCTACTCCATCAACCCGTGGATGGACCCCTCCAAGCCCGTCGACCTGCCGCTGGCGCGCACCCAGTGGGAGGACCTGCGCGACCGCTACCGCTCGCTGGGCCACACCGTGGAGGAGCTGGCGCCGCGGCCCGGTCTGCCCGACATGGTGTTCGCGGCCAACGGGGCCACTGTGGTCGACGGCCGGGTGCTCGGCGCGAAGTTCGCCTACCGGGAGCGGCACGCGGAGGCGGCCGTCCACCGGGAGTGGTTCCGCGACCACGGGTACACGGAGATCCTGGAGCCCGACCACGTCAACGAGGGCGAGGGCGACTTCGCGGTCACCGCGTCGTTCCTGCTGGCCGGGCGGGGCTTCCGGTCCAGTCCGCTGTCGCACGACGAGGCGCAGGAGTTCTTCGGCCGGCCGGTGATCGGGCTGGACCTGGTGGATCCGCGCTACTACCACCTGGACACGGCGCTGTGCGTGCTCGACGGGGCGGCCGACGAGATCATGTACTTCCCCGGCGCCTTCTCCCCCGGCAGCCGCTCGGTGCTGGCCCGGCTCTTCCCGGACGCGCTGATCGCCGGTGAGCCGGACGCGGCGGCGCTCGGCCTGAACGCGGTCAGCGACGGGCGGCACGTGCTGCTGCCGCAGGCCGCCACCGGCCTGTTCGACCCGCTGCGGGACCGGGGGTTCGAGCCGATGCCGATGGACCTGAGCGAGCTGCTGAAGGGCGGCGGCAGCGTGAAGTGCTGCACCCAGGAGCTGCGCGAGCGGTGAACCGGGCGGGGCGTCGGTCCGCGGACGGACGCCCCGCCCGGCGTCTCACTCCTCGCCGTCGGGCGGCCAGGCGTCGCCCCAGTCGGTGTCGCGGGCGGCCCGGTAGCGCTCGCCGTGCCGCTTGGTGACCGTCGCGCGGGCCAGGCCCTCGTCGCGGGTGCAGAGCTCCAGCAGGACCTGGCCCTTGCGGATCTGCGGGCGGCGGGTCACCCGGGCGGCCACCGGGACGACCGGGAAACGGGTCGCCGCCACGTAGGCGAACTTCTCGTCCTCGTGGCTGAGGGAGCCGCCCTTGACCTGCCGGTGCAGCGAGGAACGGCTGACCCGGGCCGAGAAGTGGCACCAGTCGGCGCCCGGCTCGATGGGGCAGGCGCCGCTGTGCGGGCAGGGCGCGGCGACGGTCATCCCGGCGGCGACGAGCCGGTCCCGGGCCTCGATGATCCGGGCGTAGCCGTCGGGGGTGCCGGGCTCCACGACGACCACGGCCTGCGCGGCGGCGGCCGCGGCGTCGGCCAGTTCGGTCCTGGCCCGCTCCGGCAGCTCCTTGAGCACGTACGAGACGGTGACCAGGTCGACCGGGTCCAGCGCGGTGCCGTCGCCGATCCTGGTCCGCTGCCACCGGGCCTCGCGCAGACCGGGCAGCCCGGAGGCGGCGGCGAGTTCCCGGCCGGTCTCCAGGGCGGGGGCGGCCCAGTCGAGCACGGTGGTGGCGGCGGCCCCGTCCCAGGCCCCGGCGACGGCCCAGCTCGCCGCGCCGGTGCCGCCGCCGACGTCGGTGTGCGTGGCGGGCGTCCAGCCGGGCGCCGCGTCACGGAAGGCGCCGAGGGCGGCCCGTACGGCTTCGAAGGTCGCGGGCATCCGGTACGCGGCGTACGCGGCGACGTCGGAGCGGTCCCGCAGCACCGGGGCGTCGGTGGGGGTGGTGCCGCGGTAGCTGGCGATCAGCCGGTCGACGGCCTGCGCGGCCTGCTTGGGCGGCAGCCCGTCGAGCAGGCCCGCGAGGGCCGTGCGCAGGGCGTCCGCGGTGGGAAGGGGGGTGACGTTCACCGCCGAATCGTACGCGGAGCGGACGGCGCGCACGGGCCGCGGAGGGGCGCCGGGACACCCGGTGGGGGGCGTTGCGGAACCGAACTCCACTGCCGGGCGTGGCTGTTGCTACGCTGACCGGCGCGAGATCGCGACGCCCACCGGGGGGACCCATGCGACAGAGGATCGTTCGGCTGGCTCTGGTCGGCGGGGTGGTCTTCCTGGCCCTGCTGCTCCTGCTGGCCACGTGCGGGGGCGGCGGTGCGACGGAGGACGACGGCGGGGGCGGCACGGACGCGAGGACGGGCGCCGCGAGCCCGGCGGCGTCCGCGTCGCCGAGCGACACCGGCTCCGGCGACACCAGGACCGTGCTCAACGTCCCGCCGCAGTACTCGACGCGTACCGGCTGGGAGATCGTCGGCGCCTCGCCCGACATCGCGTTCAGCCACGCGACGGGCCGGCTGGCCTATCTGGAGCGCGCCGCGGACGACCGGTACCGGCTGCGCACCCTGGACACCGCCACGGGCAGGCTGGGCTGGCAGGGCGCGGCCCGGCAGACGCTCGACCCGACGCACTACCCGCGGCTGCTGACCGTCACCAAGGACGACCGCCAGTTCTTCGTCACCTGGTCGTACGGCAAGGCGGGCGACGGCCTGACCCCGTCGAAGACGTTCCTGGCGCTCGACGTGTACGACGTGACCAACGGCGACCGGCGCCATGTGGAGCTGCCGTGGTCCGGCGCCCCCGCGGTGACCGCGAGCGGTCCGGACATCGTGATCACCGACGCCGGGGCGAACAGTTCGCTGGTCGACCCGGTGACCGGGGAGATCGGGGAGATCTCCGCGAAGGAGCTGAAGTACCCCAAGGGCTGCACGACCTGCACCCGGCTGACGGAGGTGCGCGGCCAGACGGCGAAGGGGCTGCTGGCGAGCGGGGCGGCGGGGTTCTGGGTGCGCGACGGCTGGTACAGCGCCAACGTGGCGCCGAAGGGCGCCGACCGGGTGACCGGGGTCCCGACGTCGGTGATTCCCGGGCTGGTGCTGGCCAAGTGGCGGCTGGCCAAGAAGTCGCCGCGGGTGGCCACGCACGAGCTGTGGTCGGTGCACGACGCGACGACCGGGAAGGCGCTGGCACAGGTGGAGTGCCACCGTCCGGCGATAGAGCCGGGGCGCTATCCGCAGGCGGTGGTGTCCCCCTCGGGCGGCTATCTGATCGCGGGGAACCTGGCGTTCGACCTGAAGGCGAAGGCGGGCTACTGCCTGGAGGACGAGGACGGGGCGGCCCATGTGACGCTCGCCTCGGTCACCGACGACGGTCTGGCGTTCGGCGCGCGCAACGTGCGGGACGCGGCGGAGGCGCTGTCCGACGGCAACTCGCCGGTCACCATGGCGTTCCTCGACGGCGGCGTGGACGCGCTGCCCCGCAACGTGCGGCTGCCGGTGGCGGAGACCACCGGGATCGGCGTCTTCCGCTGGACGGACCGGCAGGACCGCCAGCATCTGATCGGCTATCCGCGGGCGGGCTGACCGGCGGACCCGGCGAACGGCGGACCGGGCGAACGGCGGCGGGGCGCGGACGGGCCGTCCGCGCCCCGCCCGCTCAGCCCTGGGCGGCCTGCCGCCACGGCCGGCACAGCAGCAGGAAGCAGGCGCCCGCCGCCACCGCGCAGACCACCTGGACGACCGCCATCGGCACCGCGGTCTCCTCGCCGGCGATGCCCACCAGCGGCGAGGCCACGGCGCCGATCAGGAACGACGAGGTGCCGAGCAGCGCGGAGGCGGAGCCCGCCGCGTTCCGGGACCGCATGAGCGCCTGCGCGTTGGCGTTCGGCATGGCCAGCCCCATCGCGGACATCAGCACGAACAGTCCGGCCGCCATCGGCGCCAGGCCGACCTCGCCGAAGACGCCGGTGGTCATCAGCAGCAGCGCCACGGCGGCGGCCAGGATGATGAGCAGCCCGATGCCGAGGACCCGGTCCAGGCTGACCCGGCCCACCAGCACCTTGCCGTTGAGCTGGCCGACGGCGATCAGCCCGACCGAGTTGAGCCCGAACAGCAGGCTGAAGGTCTGCGGGGACGCCCCGTAGATCTCCTGGACGACGAACGGGGAGGCGCTGATGTAGGAGAACAGGACCGCGAAGGCGAGACCGCCGGCGAGCGTGTAGCCGGTGAAGACCCGGTCGGCGAGAAGCCCGCGCATGGTCCGCAGGGCGTCCGCGACGCCGCCGGTGTGGCGCTCGTCCGGCGGCAGCGTCTCGTGCAGGTACCTCCGTACGACGAGGGTGAGCAGCGCGCCCACCACCGTCAGCACGACGAAGATGCCGCGCCAGTCGGTGAAGCGCAGGACCTGTCCGCCGATGAGGGGCGCGACGATCGGGGCGACGCCGGAGATCAGCATCAGGGTGGAGAAGAAGCGGGCCATCTCCATGCCGTCGTACAGGTCGCGCACCACCGCGCGGGCGATCACGATGCCGGCGGCGCCCGCGAGGCCCTGCAGGAGGCGGAAGCCGATCAGCAGCTCGGCGGTGGGCGCGAACGCGCAGACGGCGGTGGCGACGACGTAGACGAGCATGCCGGCCAGGAGCGGGGTACGGCGGCCCCAGCGGTCGCTCATCGGGCCGACGACGAGCTGGCCGAGCGCCATGCCCAGCAGGCAGGCGGTGAGGGTGAGCTGGACGGTGGCGGCCGGCGCGTGCAGCGCGTCGGTGACCTCGGGCAGCGCCGGGAGGTACATGTCCATCGACAGGGCGGGCAGGGCGGTGAGCCCGCCCAGCACCAGCGTCACCAGCAGGGCGGCCCGGCGCGCCGCGACGAGCGGCGCAGCGGGTGCGGGCGGGGCCGCGGGGAGCGGTGCGGGGGTGGGCGCGGAGGGTCCGGTGGTTCCGGGAGCGTCCTTCGCGGTCGGTGTCTGGGTGCGCTGGGCACGGCTCACGCCGCTGTCCGGCATTCTCTTCTCCACATCGTTGAAATCCGGATCTATGCTCTCAGCTCGGCCGCAGTGGCCGGACCACATTTTCCGGGCGGGCGTCGGAACGCTTCGTTCCGGGCAGGTGTCGGAACTCTCTTCACGGCAGGCAAGGGGCGGTCATGAGCAGGACTGTGCGCTGGGGCGTACTGGCGACGGGCGGCATAGCGGCGACCTTCACGGCGGCCCTCCAGGGGTTGCCGGACGCCGAGGTGGTGGCGGTGGCGTCCCGCACCGACGCGTCGGCGCGGGCCTTCGCCGACCGGTTCTCGATCCCCCGGGCCTACGGGAGCTGGGCCGAGCTCGTCGCGGACGAGGAGGTGGACGTGGTGTACGTCGCCACGCCGCACTCGGCCCACTACGAGGCGACCGCGCTGGCGCTGAAGGCCGGGAAGCACGTGCTGTGCGAGAAGGCGTTCACCTTGAACGCCGGGCAGGCCGCGGAGCTGGTGGAGCTGGCCCGGGAGCGCGGCCTGTTCCTGATGGAGGCCATGTGGACGTACTGCAACCCGCTGGTCCGGCGGATGACGGAACTGGTGCGGGAGGGCGCGATCGGGGAGATCCGGACCGTCCAGGCGGACTTCGGCTTCGCCGGCGACTTCGGTGCGGACCACCGGCTGCGCGACCCGGCGCTGGGCGGCGGGGCGCTGCTGGACCTCGGGGTGTACCCGGTGGCGTTCGCACAGCTCCTGCTGGGCGAGCCGGACCGCATCCAGGCGGACGCGCTGCTCTCCCCGGAGGGCGTGGACCTGAACACCGGGATGCTGCTGAGCTGGGCGTCGGGCGCCAACGCGCTGCTGTCCTGCTCGATCGTGGGGCACCACGCCACGGCCGCCTCGGTGGTCGGCACGGCGGGCCGGATGGACTTCCCGCACGGTTTCTTCCACCCGGACCACTTCCTGCTGACCCGCGCGGGCGCGGAGCCCGAGCGGATCGAGTCGGGCCCCGGCCCGCAGGGGCTGTCCGGGATGCAGTTCGAGGCGGCCGAGGTGATGCGCGCCCTGCGGGCGGGCGAGACGGAGTCGCCGCTGGTGCCGCTGGAGGGGTCGCTGGCGGTGATGCGGACGCTCGACGCGGTCCGTGACCGCGTCGGCGTCCGCTACCCGGCCGACGACCTCTTCCCGGCACAGGTGCGCTGACGGACCGTCAGGCACTCTGTTTTCAGGCCGGCTTGAGCCCCGGGTCGCCCGCCTCCGTCACGAAGGAACCCGCCGTCGTGACGGGGGCGCCGGGGGTGGTGACCGCGGACACCGTGCGGTAGTCGGCGCGCGCCGCGGTGTCCGTGAGGGTCACCAGGGCGTAGCCGCGCCGGCCGTTGTAGAACTTCATGTGCGGGTTGGCGGCGGTCTGGTTGGCCCAGTTGGCGGGCTTGTCCGCGCCGTCCTTGCCGCTGGTGATCGAGGTGGCGACGATCTCCGTGCCGACGGTGCGCGAGGACGGGTCGTCGAAGTCCTGCTTGAGGTCGAAGCCGTAGCCGACGTGGACGTCGCCGGTGAGCACCATCAGGTTGTCGACGCCGGCCGCCGCGGCGCCGTCGAGCAGGCGCTTGCGGGAGGCGGGGTAGCCGTCCCACGAGTCCATCGACAGCTTGTACGCGTCGGTCGGCACGTCCTTGCGCTGCGCGAAGGTGACCTGCTGGGGCACGACGTTCCACCGGGCCCGGGAGGACCGCCAGCCGTCGATCAGCCAGCGCTCCTGGGTGGCTCCGGTGAGGGTGCGGGCCGGGTCCTCGGACTCCGGTCCGGGGACCTGCCACCCGTCCCCGTACGCCTGGTCGCTGCGGTACTGGCGGGTGTCGAGCACGTCGAACTGGGCGAGCCGGCCGAAGCGGAGCCGCCGGTAGAGCCGCATGTCGGGGCCGGTGGGGCGCTGCGGGGTGCGCAGCGGCTGGTTCTCCCAGTACGCGCGGTAGGCGGCGGCGCGGCGGAGCAGGAACTCCTCCGGCGGGACGCTGTTCTCGGGGGTGTCGTCGGCGTAGTTGTTCTCGGTCTCGTGGTCGTCCCAGGTGACGACGAAGGGGTGCGCCTGGTGGGCGGCCCGCAGGTCGGGGTCCGACTTGTAGAGGGCGTACCGCAGCCGGTAGTCCTCCAGGGTCAGCGTCTCCTTGGCGAAGTGCGCCGGGAGGGTGCGGTCGGTGTAATTCCGAGCCCCGCCGACGGCCGAGACGGCGTACTCGTAGAGGTAGTCGCCGAGGTGGAAGACCACGTCGAGGTCCTCGTCGGCGAGGTGGCGGTAGGCGGTGAAGTAACCGTCGTGGTACGCCTGGCAGGAGACGGCGGCGAGCCGCAGCGCGGCGGTGCGGGCGTCGCGGGCGGGGGCGGTGCGGGTGCGGCCGGCCGGGCTGGTCCAGGCGCCGGTGCGGAAGCGGTAGTGGAAGACCCGGCCGGAGTCGAGGCCCTTCACGTCGACCCGCACGGCGTGCGCGTACTCCGGGTGCGCGGTCACCGTGCCGCGCCGGACGACGTGGCGGAACCGCTCGTCGTGGGCGAGCTCCCAGTGCACGGCCACCCGTGCGTCGGGCAGCCCGCCGCCGCTCTCGTACGGGGAGGGGGCCAGGCGCGTCCAGAGCAGCACGGAGTCCGGCAGCGGGTCGCCGGAGGCGACGCCGAGCGTGAACGGGTCCTCGGTGATCCGCCGCCCGTCCAGCTCGGCGGCGCTCGCCGCCCCGGCGGTCGGCAGGTTGACGGCGAAGGCCAGCGCGGCGGCGGCCCCGGTCGTGGTGAGGAACCGCCGGCGCCCGAGTGCGGCTCCGAAACTCCGGGCGGCGGACCGGAGTTCGGCGGAGTGCCCCGGGTTCCGGCCGGCCGGGTGGTGCGGTGCGGGTGTCATCCGTGTGTCTCCCCTGGCAGGTGGTGTCAGGGGCATTGGAACGGCGGCCGACGACGAGAGATTGTCGAGTGCACGACATCGGTGTGGCGGGGGGATGAGCGGCGGGGGCGGGCGGACGGCCGGTCCCGCCCCCGGAGCGCCGACGGGACCACACCGGCGGGAATGGAGCCGCGCCCCCGCCGGTTGGCTCCGGCATGAGCCACTCCACCGGGACCGAGATCCTGCGCTACACCGCCTTCTCCACCGACCCCTCGGGCGGGAACCCCGCCGGGGTCGTACTCGACGCCTCCGGGATGGACGACGCCGCGATGCTCGCCGTCGCCGCTGAGCTGGGGTACAGCGAGACGGCGTTCGTCACCCGGGCCGCCGGGGAAGTCCCGTACACGGTCCGCTACTTCAGCCCCAAGGCCGAGGTGCCGTTCTGCGGGCACGCGACGGTGGCCACGGCGCTCGCCCTGGCGGAGCGGGACGGTCCGGGCGAGCTGGAGTTCCGTACGCGGGCGGGCACCGTGCCGGTGTCGGTCGCCCGGCGGGACGGCGGGTTGCGGGCCACCCTGACCAGCGTCGAGCCGAGCGTGGCGGAGATCGGGGCGGACGACCTGGCCGAGGCGCTGGCCGCGCTGGACTGGCCGGCCGCCGACCTCGACCCGGCGCTGCCGCCGAGGATCGCCTACGCGGGCGCCCGCCACCTGGTGCTGGCGGCCGGGAGCCGGGAGCGGCTGGCCGCTCTGGACTACGACTTCGCCCGGCTGGAAGCCCTGATGCACCGGCTCGACCTGACCACGCTGCAACTGGTGTGGCGGGAGTCGGCCGACGTCTTCCACGCCCGCGACCCGTTCCCGGTGGGCGGGGTGGTCGAGGACCCGGCGACCGGCGCGGCGGCCGCCGCCTTCGGCGCGTACGCCAGGGAGTCGGGGCTGGTGCCCGAGGACGCCGTGCTGACCCTGCACCAGGGCGCGGACATGGGCCGTCCGGGGACGCTCACCGTCGAACTGCGGGCGGGCGACCCGAGGGTGCGGGTCAGCGGCACGGGCACGCGGATCGGGTGAACCGGACGGCCCGGCGGCGCGTCAGCCCGCGTCGGGCGTCCGGGGCGGGTCCACGTGCGCGAACCAGCGGTCGGCCTCCTCGGGTTCGAGGGGCCGCTCCAGGACGAGTTCGCCGCGCATGCCGGGCAGCAGCCGCCCGGCCGGCCAGGTGCGCTCGTAGGGGGGCGGGTCGAGGACCAGCAGGCGTACGCCGTCGACGACGGGGATGTCCTGCGGGGTCCCCTCGTTCCCCAGCCAACTGCCGTCGGGCGCGACCAGGTTGAATGCGCCCACGGTGGGGACCTCGCCCTGTTTGTCCCGGCAGACCGCGGCCTCCTGCGGGGACGGGACGCGCCCGTCGAGGTGGCCGCCGCCGACCAGCGCGTCCGCGAGCAGGGTGTGCAGTTGGAAGGTGTCGCCGAGTCCGGACATCCGCAGGGCGTAGCCGGTGCGGCTCGGCCGGTGGAGCACGACGAGCGGCTCGTCGTCGAGCACCCGGAGCGCGTGGGTGAGGAAGGGGAACGCGTGCCCCGACTCCGCTTCGAGCCGGCCGACGCGCTCCAGCAGCTCGCCCTTGTCCGGCAGGGCGGCCCGGACGCCGGGGTCGTTGAGCAGGGCCACGCAGGCGCGTTCCCAGTCCGGCAGGGTCCACCACCCGAGGGCCGCCTCCTCGCCGGCGACCGCGACGCTCTCCCCGTCCGGGCCGTCGCCGTCCGGGGCGGGGAACGCGGCGGCGAAGTCCCCGCCGCCGGCCGCCCGCTTCGCGGCGAACTCCTCGGCCGCCGCCAGCGCCTCCCGCAGCCCGGCGAAGACCCCGGGGGCGCACCGAGCGGCGTCCGCGCCGCGCTCGACACAGCCTCCGACGAGCACGGCGACCACGGCGCGCGGACCGGGCGGGACGTCGGGGAGCACCGCGGCCAGCCGCGGGGCGCCCTCGACCAGCTCGGTCTCGGCGGCCTGCCCGAAAGTCTCCTGGAGGCGGTCGAACGCCTTCCGGGACCGTCTGGCGTCCCGGCCGAGGACCGCGGCCTCGAAATCGGCCACCGCCGCGTCGAACCGGTTCTTACCGAACATCATTGCGCCAGCCTACCGAGGCACGGCGGGCGGGCCGGGCGGCGACGGCGACACCCGGCCGGGTCGCGGCCGATCCGGGGTGAACATGAGATGATCCCCGCCCGGCCGGGCGGAGTCCTCCGGGCGAACTGCCGGAGCGTACGATCCCGGACACCTCATCCGAGCACGGGAGTTCCGCCTTGACCCTCACAGCACCACGCATCGGTGTGTCCATCGTCACGATGGGAGACCGCCCGGAGGCCGTCGAGGCGCTGCTCGCCTCGGTGGCGATGCAGGACGTCCGGCCCAGCCGGCTGGTGATCATCGGCAACGGCACCGCCCTGCCCGATTACACCTCCTTCCCCGGCCTCGCCGACCTGGACGGCGGGGTGACCCTGATCGAGCTCGACGAGAACCTGGGCTGCCCCGGCGGACGCAACGTGGGGCTGGCCCGGCTCGCCGAGCTGGGCGACGTGGACGTGGTGGTGGAGCTGGACGACGACGGCCTGCTCGTGGACGCGGGCGCGCTGCGCACGGTGCGGGACCTGTTCGCCGACGACGACCGGCTCGGGATCGTCGGCTTCCGGATCGCGGACGAGCACGGCGAGACGCAGCGGCGCCACGTCCCCCGGCTGCGGGCCTCCGACCCGATGCGGCGCGGGCAGGTCACCGCGTTCCTCGGCGGCGCGCACGCCTTCTCGCTGCGGATGCTGGCCCAGACCGGCCCGTGGCCCGCCGAGTTCTTCTTCACGCACGAGGAGACGGACCTGTCCTGGCGGGCCCTGGACGCCGGTTGGAAGATCCTCTACGAGCCCGGACTGCTGCTCCAGCATCCGAAGACCTCGCCCGCCAGGCACTCCGTCTACTACCGCATGACCGCCCGCAACCGGGTATGGCTGGCCCGCCGGAACCTCCCGCTCCCCCTGGTGCCCGCCTACCTCGGCGTCTGGGCCCTGCTCACCGCCGTCCGCACCCGGTCGGCGCCCGGCCTGCGCGCCTGGGTGAGCGGCTTCGCCGAAGGTGTCCGCACCCCGTGCGGGCCGCGCTCGCCGATGCGCTGGTCCACCGTCTGGCGGATGACGCTGCTCGGCCGGCCGCCGCTCATCTGACCGGCCGGCCCACGGCCCTCCCGCAGCTCGGCGCCCCCGATCGCCCGGACCCCACGGTCCGGGCGATCGCGCGTTTCCGGGCTTCCGGGCGGTCCCTCACGCATGCCTGCGGCACGGGCCGCGGCGCGCCCATCGCGCCGGGGACCGCTTGACAGGCTTTCACCCTCGACTCCATCATTCCATTAATTGACTCATGGAATCGAGGCGAGGCGTGACGCACACGACCACACCGGACGGCCCCCCGGAGACATGGGCCCTGGAAGCACGCGGCCTGGGCAAGCGCTACCGGCGGGGCCGGGCCCTGGACGACTGCTCCTTCCGCCTCCCGGCCGGGCGCGTCTGCGGCCTGGTCGGGCCCAACGGCGCCGGGAAGAGCACCCTGCTGGGGCTGGTGTCGCGGCAAGTGGCGCCGACCGAGGGCACCCTGCACGTGTTCGGCGTACCGGTGGACGACCCCGCCGTCATGCCGCGGTACGCCTTCCTCGGCCAGGACAAGCCGCTGTTCAAGCGGTTCACGGTGGCGGAGACGCTGCGGATGGGCGCGGAGCTGAATCCGGGGTGGGACGCCCCGGCGGCGGAGCGGATCGTGCGCTCGGGGAACGTGCCGCCGTCCGCGCGGATCGGCACCCTGTCCGGCGGGCAGCGCACCCGGGTGGCGTTCGCGCTGGCCTTCGGGAAGCGGCCGGACCTGCTGCTGCTCGACGAGCCGATGTCCGACCTCGACCCGCTGGCGCGGGACGAGATGAGCACGCTGCTGATGGCGGAGGCGGCGGAGCGCGGCACCACGGTGGTGATGTCCTCGCACATGCTCACCGAGCTGGAGGACATGTGCGACTTCCTACTGGTGCTGGCCGACGGCCAGATCCGGCTCGCCGGTGAAGTCGACGCGCTGGTCCCGGCGCACGCCCTGGTGACGGGGGTGGCCGTGGACGGCGGGCCGCCGGCCTCCCTCGCCCGGCACACGGTGATCGAATGCCGCGTCCAGGGACGGCAGTTCCAGGCCCTGGTGCGGCCGTCCGGTCCGCTGGACGGAGCGTGGCAGTCGGTCGAGCCGGGGCTGGAGGAAGTGCTCCTCGCCCATCTCCGTTCACCCGACGCTCCCGCCCTCCACACCCCCGGGGCCCGGGTCGGCCCCGATCCCGCACCCCGCGCCGGGTCCGGGACGCTCCCCGAGGCCGAAGGGATCCGCACCTCATGACCACCACCCTCACCGACGCGCCCGCGCCCGCCGCCCGCACCGGCAAGCGCGGACTGCTGCACGGGCTGACCTGGCTCGTGGTCCGCCAGCACCGCGCCGCGCTGTACTGCGTCCTCGCGCTGACCGTCCTCGGCGCGGCCGCGGTGCTCCAGCTCCGGCACGAGATGATCGAACTGCTGGACGCGGCCGGCTGGCCCGGCAGGCAGCCGGTGGACCAGGTCAACGCCTCGCGGGTGTACGACTGGCTCACTCTCCTGTTGGGCTCGCTGCCGGTGATTCTCGCCGTCTTCCTCGGCGCCCCGCTGATCGCGGGCGACCAGGAGCAGGGCACCGCGCAGCTCGTCACCACCCAGTCGGTGCCCCGCCGCCGCTGGCTGATCGCCAAGCTGGGCCTCGCCCTCGCGGTGGCGCTGGTCTCCGGCACCGTCCTGTCCGCCCTGTTCACCTGGTGGTGGAAGCCGTACCGGACCGTCTTCGGCGGCGCCTGGCTGGACGGCGCGATCTTCGACAGCACCGGACCCGTGCTGCCCGCACTGTGTCTCTTCCTCACCGCCGCCGGGATCACCGTCGGCGTTCTCACCCGCAGGGTGCTCGCGGCGATGACCGGGACGTTCGTCTTCTCGGTGGTGGCCCTGGGCGCGTGGGACTACGTCCGGCCGATGCTCGCGCCGCACCGCACGTTCACCTACCCGCTCGACGGCCCGCTTCCCGACCGGTTCGCCCAGGCGCAGGAGATGGACCGCTGGATCGCGTCCGCGGACGGCACGCTCTACGGCTGGGGCCTGTGCGCCAAGCCGACCGAGGCCGCGGCCGAGGCGTGCGTCAAGGAGCACGGCATCGTGAACAGCGTCATGGAGTACCTGGACTACGACCAGATGCCGGCGATGCAGTGGACCGGCGCGGGCGTCCTGCTCGCCGGGACCGTGCTGCTGACGGTGTTCGTCGTGTGGCGCGCCTCGCGCCGCCCGCTGTGACGGCGGACGCTCGCGTATACGTAAAATTCGGTAGTCGAGCGGAAGGTGAACGCAGTGGTCATGTTCCGGATCGACCGGCGCAGCGGAGTCGCCACCTACGTCCAGATCGTCCGTCAGGTCGAGCAGGCGCTGCGGATGGGCGTGCTCCGGGAGGGCGACCGGCTGCCGACGGCCGCGCAGGTGGCGGCGGCGACCAAGGTCAACCCGAACACGACACTGAAGGCGTACCGGGAGCTGGAGCGGGCGGGGCTCGCCGAGGTGCGGCAGGGCGCGGGCACCTTCGTCACCCGGTCCCTGGCCCGGCCGGGGGCGGGCCCCGGCTCGCCGCTGCGCCGGTCGCTGGACGCGTGGCTGGAGCAGGCCCGCACCGAGGGGCTGAGCGGCCACGACGTGCAGGCGGTGTTCCGTACGGCCTACGAGGCGGCGTACCCGGAGGCCGGGACGGAGACCGGGGCCGGAACGGAAAACGGGTCCGGCGCGGGCCGGTGACCGGGCCGGGGCCGCTTCCGCGTCACCCTCGGGGCGCCTGCGGGGCGTGTCCCGGATAGTCGGGGTCGTCCTCGGCGGTGGGAAGCGCGCGGTGGCCCTCCGAGTGGTCGTTGACCCAGCCGCACCCGGGGCAGGCGTACCGCCCGTCGAGGCCGGCTATCAGCGTTCCGCACTGCCGGCACTCGGTGTAGGTGACCTCGGGGCCCGTCACCGCTTCGGTGGCGGCGCCCGCGCCGTTCCCGCCGGGCGCGCGCCGGGCGCTCTCACTGTCCATGGGGTCAGGCTACGCGGGGCGCGCACCACTCCACGGGCCGTCTACGGGCTCCCGCCGACGGCGGGAGCCCGTCCCCGTGCGCCCGGAGGGGTCGGTGCCGGACGGAGTCGGCACGTCCCGCCCACCGAGCCGGGTGCTCCCACCCGCGGAGCCGGTGCGTCCGCCACCGGTCCGGGGCGGGGTGAGTCGCCGGGATACGGGTGCGTACTACGCCGGACGCTGTAGTCGCACGTATGCGGACGGCAAATATTCCGCGAAAATGTCAACGTCCCACAGCCTGCGGCCGTTGGGCCGTTCACCTGTCCGTGCGTGGCCGCCCCGGCCCGGTGCACACCTCCCGGCCGCTCGCGGAATCACACGGCTTCCCCGCACGAAGTCCAGGCACCCGACCGGGCGCGCGCCGCACCCGGCCCCGACTACGTCACCAGGTGATCCGATGCCCATTCCGCAGGACCACATCCGAAGAACGCTCGTCGAGTACGCGCAGGCGTACCCCGAGGAGAGCCCCGCGCTCGCCGTCCTGCACGAACTGCTGGACGAGGGGGCCGAGGTGACCAGCCGGAGCGAACTCCGGGCGCACGCCACGGCGGGCGCCATCCTGGTCAACGACAGCGGGCAGGCCCTCTTCGTCCGCCGTCTCGACCTCGACCGGTGGCTCACCCCGGGCGGTCACGTGGAGCCGGGCGACATGACGCTGATGGGCGCGGCGCTGCGCGAGCTCATCGAGGAGACCGGCGTGCGGGTGAGCATGTCCCCGGTGGACCACCGGCCCGTCCACATCGACGTGCACCTCGTCCCGGCCGACGAGACGAGTGGCGAACCGGAGCACCGGCACATCGACTTCCGCTTCCTGTTCCGCACCGGCGGCACGGACCCCTACGGGCCGGCGGCGACCGGGGAGTCCGACGACCGGGCCTGGCGGGCGATCGACGCCCTCCCGGACGAGCGACTGCGGCAGCGGGTGCGCGCCGCCCTCGACTGAGCGCGCGGATGCCCGCCGTACGGGACCGGTGAGGGGTCCGGTACGGCGGGCGGTCGGTGTGCGGAGCGCCGTCGTCGGCCGCGAGGTGCGCGGCGGACGTCGGCGGCCGGGTCAGGGCTGGACCGGCATGGTCCAGCAGTTGGAGGCGACGGCCTTGCCGGACAGCCGGTCGGTCAGCCAGGAGATGGCGTCGCCCTGGTCGGTGAGGAGCGGCACCAGGTGGTTGGTGACGATCTTGTCGCCGAGGTTCGGCAGCACGACCGGCTTGTAGGTGACGTTGGCGCCCTTCTTGCACCAGTCCACGGCGAGTTGGCGCGCCTGCGCGTGCCCGACGATGTCGTCCTGGGTACCGGTCGCCAGCCGCACCGGGGTGGTCGGCTTCAGCCGTCCGATGCGCTGGCCGTCCAGGAAGGTCTGGAGCTTCGGCTCGCGGGCGATGATGTCGGCCAGCGAAGAGCCGTCGTTGGTCCACTTGGTGCTCTTGGTGAAGCCGTAGCCCAGCAGGGCGTCACCGATGCACATGGTGGAGAGGTCGGCCAGCGCCGCCTTCCCCCTGGCGTTGATGTTCGCGTCGAGGATCGGCTTCAGCGACGGGTCGGTCTGCACGAAGCCGTTGATGGACCAGCCGAGGGCGCCGGCCAGCGCGCTGCCGTCGATCCCCTTCATCACCGCGGTGAGGTCGGCGGGGGGCGCGCCCACGTAGCTGCCGACCAGGTTCACGTCGGGGGCGTAGCTCGGCTGGAGTTCGGCCGCGGCGCCGGTGGCCCCGCCGCCCTGGCTGTAGCCGTAGAACCCGACCCGTGAGGAGGCGTCGACGGACGCGCCGGTCACCGAGCGGGCGGCGCGGGCGGCGTCGAGCAGGGCGTGCGCCTCGTCGACCCGGTTGACGTAGGTGTGCAGCCGGTCGGTGGCGCCGAAGCCGACGTAGTCGGTGACCACGACGGCCGCGCCGGAGGCGAGCAGGCGGTAGACCGCGATGTCCTCGTAGCCGACGGACAGGGTTTCGAGGCTCACGGTCAGGGGGTGTTCCAGCGCCAGTGAGGGGGCGCACTGGTCGCCCTGTCCCATGGTGCCGGAGGCCACGGCGACCAGCGGCCGGGGGCCGCCGCCCCGCCAGGCCGCGGAGGGCTCGATGTACGCGCCGGTGACCGCCACCGGGGCCCCGGTGGTGTCGGTGGACTTGTACATCAGGCGGGTGGCGGTGCCGGGCAGCGGCCCGTGGGAGCCGGGCAGGCTCAGTGCGAGCGGGAGGTGCTCGGTGCGGATCAACGCACCGTTGCGCTCGGGGAGTTCGGTGGGCGGGTTGTAGAAGGACGGGATGGTCACGCCGCGCGATACCACCTCGGCGGACGTCCCGTCGGCGGCGACGGCCGGCGCGGCCGCGGCTGCGATCCACAGGGCGGCGACCACGGTGGCGGCCAGCGCGCGGACGCCGGGCGCCCCCGGCCGGCCGGGGGCGGCCCGCACCGCACCGTCCCGGCCCGCGGGGGTTCTGCTCTCGTGACGCCGACGGAGGGTCTTGCTCGGTCGTCCCACGGCTCTCTCCCTCAACTTGGTCCGACTCGACGCCGTCCGGCGCGCACCGGTCCCACCGGCGCGCGCCGGACTGGCTCGACGCGATGTGAGGGGAAGCTAACACCGGACCCTTACCGGGGGTAACTGACCGGTAAGTTACGCTCCGGTAACTCTTCGGCGCGCCATGCCGGAGACCGCTGCCGACCGCACGCCGGTGCGCCCCGGCCGGAAAAGAGTTTCCCGTGTGCTTTCGAAGCGAATAGGCGTGAAAATCCCGCGCCGCACGAGATGTCGGCGCATTCGGCGCATTCACGGTATTCGGTGTACGGCAGAATGCGGCGATGATGGAAAAGGCCGGTCGCGCACGTCACGGCGCCGCAGCCGGGCCCCCGGTGCGGGCCCCCTCCGCACGGCCACCCGCATTCTCGGGCCGCCCCCTGTTTCCCGGAATGCGCGATACCCCGTTCCGGCTGTCGGCCACCTGCCGAACCCGCCTCCGCGTCCGCCGCGACGCGTATCGGCGGGCGGCGCCGTCCCGGGACCCGGCAAGCACTCCGCATCGGGAAAGTGCCTCCGACAGCGACGGGAACAGCCGCCTCGGGGGGTTCCCGCTCTGCTGTGCGGAGGCACTTCCCCTCTCATGGGTCCTCGCATCGGGCACCCGTCTCGCGGAAACGCGCGGTCAGGCGGGGATGCAGAACCCGATCTCGGCCAGGACATCCCTGATGAGTTGCTTCAGGTACTCCGGGGCGGGCGGGTCACCGGGGTCGCCCTTGGGGCCCCGGGGGCCTGCGGGGCCCACGGCTCCCTCGGGGCCGGGGTCGCCCCGGAGGCCCTGCGGCCCCCTGGGGCCGGCCGGGCCTTCCCGGCCGTCGACCCCCGACGGCCCGTGGGCACCGGGTTTCCCGTCCCTGCCGTCCCTGCCCGGCTGACCGTCAAAGCCCTTGGCGCCGACGGGGCCTTCGGGACCGGGCGGGCCACTCGCGCCCTCCGGCCCCACCGGCCCCTCGACGCCTCGTGGCCCTTGCGGGCCGGGCGGGCCCTCCGGCCCCGGCTCCCCCACCGGACCCACGGGCCCGGTGGCACCGGCAGGTCCGGCAGGACCGGGGCAGCCCGTGCGGCCACTCGGACCCCGTGGTCCCGGTGGCCCCTGGGGGCCCGGTGAGCCCTGAGGACCTGCGGGCCCCTGCGGGCCGCACGTCGGATCGACCACTTCGGTGGCGGAAGGCTGTGGGCCCACGGGTACGTTCTGTGTGGGTAATGGCGATTCTGCGAGCGTGGGTGTGGGAGCAGACGCTGAGGTCATACCGCCTCCAGACGTTCATCGCACCCGTGAGGTGCGCCGGGTGGACACCGTCCCGCCGCAGGTGTGCGGCGGGACGGCTCGACGGGAACCGGGAGCGAGTGGCCGCATGTACCGCCGGAGCCCGAACTGCGGCTGAGCCATCGTCTTCCATTCCCGCACGGAATATGCCCTGCATTCCATTTGGGGTAACCGCACGCAAGGGTGATGGAAAAGTAGTATTTAGGGGCACATTTTATTGAACCGGGACAGAACTGAATTCCCGTAATGATTTCCGTCCGCGCCCCTGTCGCACACGTCGGGTCGCCCGAGGTGGCGGCGGGCGTCCGAGGACGGGCACACCGCACGCCGGCAGGAGTGGCCGGTCCCCCGGCGGGCCGGCCTCCGGCTCACACGTGCCGGAGCAGGGCGTGCAGCGCCGGGTTGTCGTTGTTGGCGCGCCAGACCAGGTTCAGCTCGACCGGCTTCGGTCCGGGGAGCGCGAGCGGCTTGTAGACGACCCCGTCGAACCGCATCTGCGCGGCGGCCTCCGGCACCAGGGCGGTGCCCCAGCCCGCGTTGACCATCGCCAGCAGGGAGTGCACCTGACTCAGGTACTGGGTGAAGACCGGAGTGACCTCCGCCGCCCGGAAGATGCTGATGAGCAGCTCGTGGAAGTACCGCGCCTCGACCGGCGAGTACATCAGCACCTCCAGCCCTTCGAAGTCCGACACCCGCAACTCGCCCTCGCGGGAGGCCAGCGGATGCCCGACCGGCAGCGCGGCCAGCAGCCCCTCCCTGGTCGCCGTGCGGGTGACCAGGTCCGGGCCGGTGCCCGCCGGGCGGATCACCCCCAGGTCCAGCGATCCTTCGGTGAGGGCCTCCACCTGGTCGCGGCTGACCATCTCGCGCAGCACCACCTCGGTGCGCGGCATCGTCCGCCGGGCGACCGACAGGAGCGCACCGAGGGCGGAGTAGGCGCCGGCGGCGGTGAACCCGATGGCGAGGGCGCCCGCCTCCCCGGTGGACACCTGCCGGACGGCCAGCGCGGCGTGCTCGGCCTGCCGCAGGATGCGGCGCGCCTCGTTCAGGAACGCGCGGCCGGCGGGGGTCAGCCGCACCGATCGGTTGGTCCGGTCGAGCAGTTGCACCCGCAGATCGCTCTCCAGGAGCTGGATTTGACGGCTCAGCGGTGGCTGGGTCATGCGCAGGCGCTCCGCGGCCCGTGTGAAGTGCAGTTCTTCCGCGACGGCCACAAAACTGGAAAGCTGGGCGAGGGTGAACAACGATGCTCTCCAGGTATCGACGCATGCAAAATTTATGTTGGACTTGGATCAATCGCCGACCCTAGCGTCAGTCGCAGCCACCAGCGAGCCCCACCGGAACAGAGCCCCGCCGCATGCGACAGCGGGGCAGGGGCCCGCCTCCGTACCGGGAGCCGCACCATGCCCCAGCGAACACCGGCCGCATCCGGGGCCCCGGCCCCGTCGGACACGAGCCCCGCGCCGTGACACGCTCCGGCCGCAGGCCCCGCCCCCGCCCGGACCAGAACGACAGCACCCCGCACGCGGCGGACGGGCGCGGCACCGCCCCGCACGGGCGGCCGGCGGCCCCGGCCCGGCCCGGCGCGCCCTCGACCGCATCCGCCTCACACCCCCAGGGACACGACGTGGCCACCTCGACGTACACGACCACCCACCCCGCCCAGCAGGCCGGCGAGGCGACGCTCGACAGGATCTCCTGGCTGCGCGTCTCCACG
This sequence comes from uncultured Streptomyces sp., assembly GCF_947488945.1. Taxonomy (GTDB): domain Bacteria; phylum Actinomycetota; class Actinomycetes; order Streptomycetales; family Streptomycetaceae; genus Streptomyces. The sequence continues at coordinate 214,529 of NZ_CANLBS010000004.1, read as the reverse complement.
GTCGCGCTGCCGCTGGCCACCCCCGTCAGCGACGCCAAGGTCCTCACGGGCCGCCAGAAGCCGATGACCGAGGTAGCGTTCCTCTTCGTCGAGCTGGAGACCGAGCAGGGCCACGAGGGCGTCGGTTTCAGCTATTCCAAGCGGGCGGGCGGGCCGGGGCAGTTCGCCCACGCCAAGGAGATCGCCGACAGCCTGCTCGGCGAGGATCCCAGCGACATCGGCAGGATCTGGACGAAGCTGGTGTGGGCCGGGGCCTCCGTCGGGCGGAGCGGTCTGGCCACCCAGGCGATCGCCGCGTTCGACGTGGCGCTGTGGGACCTCAAGGCCAAGCGGGCCGGGCTGCCGCTGGCGAAACTGCTGGGCGCCCACCGCGACTCGGTGCGCTGCTACAACACCTCCGGCGGCTTCCTGCACACCCCCACCGACCAGGTGCTGGACAACGCGAGCGCCTCCCTGTCCAGCGGGATGGGCGGCATCAAGATCAAGGTCGGCCACCCCGACGGCAAGCAGGACCTGCGCCGGCTGGCCGCCGTGCGCGAACACATCGGCGACGACGTGCCGCTGATGGTCGACGCCAACCAGCAGTGGGACCGGCCCACCGCTCAGCGCATGGGCCGCGCGCTGGAGGAGTTCGGCCTGGCGTGGATCGAGGAGCCGCTCGACGCGTACGACGCCCAGGGCCACGCCGCACTCGCCGCCTCCCTGGACACCCCGATCGCCACCGGCGAGATGCTGGCCAGCGTCGCGGAGCACTACGAGCTGATCCGCCACCACGCGGCCGACATCATCCAGCCCGACGCCCCGCGGATCGGCGGCATCACCCAGTTCCTGAAGCTGGCCGCGCTCGCCGAGCACCATCACCTCCCGATCGCCCCGCACTTCGCCATGGAGATCCACCTGCACCTGGCCGCGGCGTACCCGATCGAGCCGTGGGTCGAGCACTTCGACTGGCTGGAGCCGCTGTTCAACGAGCGGACGCACATCGAGAACGGCCGCATGCACGTCCCCTCGCGCCCCGGCCTCGGCGTCACCCTCAGCGACCAGGCCCGCGCATGGACGGCCGGCGACTTCGAGGCAGGCCACCGCCGCTGACCCGGAGCGGCCCGTCCACGCGGCCACCGCCGCTCCCCCGTTCGTCCGCCGTGGCAGGGGGGCGGCGGCACGAACCCGGCGCGGAGACGAGGGGGGCGGGGGGCGGCGGGAAACGTGCGGGAGGCGGGGCGGCCGGGTGGGCGTGCGGGACGACCTCGCGTCATGCTCAGCTTGTATCAGTCCATGCGAAAACAGTGTTGGACCGGCATCACTGACGGGTCGTACGGTCCTGAGCAGTGGCCCGCCGCCGGTCGGCGCGGCACCGAGATCCGCCGGGGCTCCCGGACCCGCGTCCGTCTCCCCCGCATCCCACCAGCCCGCCCACCTCAGGAGCATGACGCAGATGACCTCCTTCTCCCCGGCAGAACTCGGCAGCCGCATCGGTTCGGGACTGCTGTCCTTCCCCGTCACGCACTTCACCGCCGACCTCGCCTTCGACGAGGACGCCTACCGCGCGCACATCGACCACCTGGCCCGTCACGACGTGGGAGGCCTCTTCGCCGCCGGCGGCACCGGCGAGTTCTTCTCCCTCACCCCCGACGAGGTGGAGCGGGTCGTCACCGCCGCCGTGCAGGCCGCCCCCGCGGGCACACCGATCCTCGCCCCGGCCGGGTACGGCACCCGTACCGCGATCGAGCTGGCGCGCGCGGCCGAGCGCGCCGGCGCCCACGGCATCCTGCTCTTCCCGCCCTACCTCACCGAGGCGGGCCAGGAGGGCCTGGCACAGCACGTCGAGGCGGTCTGCCGGGCCACCTCCCTCGGTGTCATCGTCTACAGCCGGGCCAACGCGGTGTACACCGCCGACACCCTCGCCCGGATCGCCGAGAACTGCCCGAACCTCATCGGGTACAAGGACGGCGTCGGCGACATCGACGCCATGACCCGGATCCACACCCGGCTCGGCGAGCGGCTCACCTACATCGGCGGGCTGCCCACGGCCGAGATGTTCGCCCTGCCGTACCTCGAACTCGGCGTCACCACCTACTCGTCCGCCATCTTCAACTTCCTGCCCGAGTTCGCCCTGGAGTTCTACGGGGCGGTGCGCGGGCGCCGGCACGACACCGTCGTCAAGCTGCTCAACGACTTCGTGCTGCCCTACACCTCCATCCGCAACCGGCAGGCCGGCTACGCGGTGAGCATCGTCAAGGCCGGCATGACGGCGGTCGGCCGCACCGCCGGTCCGGTCCGTTCGCCGCTGACGGACCTGACCCCGGCGGAACTGGCCGAGCTGACGGCCCTGATCGAGGGCCTCCCGCACCCGAAGGCGGGCTGAGGCGGGACCGACCGGGCCGCCGGAGGGTCAGGACCCGGCACCGGTGCCGTACGGGTCACCCGCCCGAGCGGCACCGGGCCCGCCGCCGCACGGTCCCCGTACCCCACGCGGCGCCCCACGCGTCACGCAGCGCGGCGCCACCGCATCCCCCGTGCCGCCCCCTCCGGCGTCCCCTGCGCCTGCCTCTTCGGCTCCCTCCGGCGTTCCCCCGCCGTCCCCAACGATCCCGCGACGGCCGGGACCCGGTTGCGTCACGGAATCCTCCCGGCGGCACCGCGCACCCGTCCGGCACGGGATGATGATCACCACACCGACCATCCCTGGGGGGACCATGCGCATCCGCACCACCGCCGCCGCTTTCGTCACGGCGGCCGCCCTGTTCACCACGCTCACCGCCTGCGGCGGCGACAGCGACGGCGGCGGCGCCAAGGAGACCAAGGCCGACCCGGCCGCCTGCAAGACCGCCATGGCCGCCGCCTTCGACAAGACCATGACGTCCGAGGCCACCGGCGAAGAGGAGCAGGGCCTCCCCGAGGCCTGCGACGGCATCGACGACAAGACCGCCGAGAAGCTCGCCCGCGAGGTCACCGCCGAGTGGATGAAGAGCGACAAGGCGGACCAGGACGTCGTGGTGGGCGACTCGGTCGACTGATCCCGCGCGAGGGCTGCCGGGCGGGACGTCTGCCCGGCCGCGCCGGCCGGGCCTCGCATCAGGCACGGCCGAGGCCGCGCGGCCACCCTCCTCCCCGCCCGCTCCCCGCACGGACTCCACCCCGCACTCCACCGGGTCACGTGCACCCACCACCGGCTCCGGGCAGGCTGGGGGCATGAACGCGCAGAGCGACGACGACGTCCCCGGCCGCACCCTCGGGAGAGGCGGGATCCCTGGTCCTGGTGACGGAGCCGGCGACCGCCCCGACTCGACCGGATGGTTCACCACCTCGCTCGGCGCTGCGTTCGTGCGTGGTGCCGTCGAACTGGAGGAGACCGAGCACGGGTTGCTGCCGCACCGGTTGCCCGCGTGGGCGCGAAGGCAGTTCCCGGACGGGCAGTTGGCGATGGTGGAGGCCCAGCCGTCGGGGGTGCGGGTGGTGTTCCGGACCCGGGCCACCGCCGTCGAGCTGGACGTGCTGCCGACCAAGGTGATCTACGAGGGGACTCCGCCGCGCCCGGACGCCCTGTACGACCTGCTGGTCGACGGACGTCTCGCCGGGCAGGCCGCGGCGACCGGCGGCCGGGTGCTGGCCGTCGACATGACGACGGGGTCCACGGTCACCCGTCCCGGACCGGTCGGTGCGGTGGGGTTCGACGGTCTGCCGGACCGCCTGAAGAACGTCGAGATCTGGTTGCCCTACCAGGAGGTCACCGAACTGGTCGCCCTGCGCACCGACGCCCCGGTCGAGCCCGCATCCGACCACGGCCGCAAGGTGTGGGCGCACCACGGGAGTTCGATCAGTCACGGGTCCGACGCCGAGAGCCCCACGACCACGTGGCCGGCGCGGGCCGCGTCCCTCGCGGGGGTGGAGCTGATGAACCTGGGCTTCGGGGGCAGCGCCCTGCTGGACCCGTTCACCGCCCGCACCCTGCGGGACACGCCCGCCGATCTGATCAGCCTCAAGCTCGGCATCAATCTGGTCAACACCGACCTGATGCGGCTCCGCGCGTTCGGCCCGGCGGTGCACGGTTTCCTCGACACCGTCCGCGAGGGGCACCCGACCACACCGCTGCTGGTCGTGTCGCCCGTGCTGTGCCCGATCCACGAGGAGACCCCCGGCCCGTCGGCCCCGGACCTCGACCGGTTCGGGGAGGGGAAGATCAGCTTCGTGGCCGCCGGCGACGCCTCCGACCCCACCCGGCTGACGCTCGGCGTCATCCGCGCGGAACTCGCCAGGATCGTCGGACTGCGGGCGGCCGACGACCCGCACCTGTCCTACCTCGACGGCCGCTCCCTGTACGGCGAGGAGGAGTACGCCGAGATGCCGCTGCCGGACGACATCCACCCGGACGCCGCCGCCCACCGCCGCATGGGAGAGAACTTCGCCGCGCTGGCCTTCGGCTCGGGGGGCCCGTTCGCGGCGGCCCGCTGAGACGGGGCACGGTCCCGGTGCCCCCTCCGCCGCACACGGCAGGCTGAAGAATCCGAGGCCAACTCCCCGTAGTCCGAAGCGTTCTGGCAGCCGGACTCCGTGGTGATCGGCACCGTCGTACGGATGGTGGGCGACCACAGCACTCCGGACGGCCTGCGCGTCGGCGACGGGTACACCATCCGGTCCACGACCGCCGGGGAGGTGGCGGCGCACAACCGGCCGCACGGCCGATCACGCCGCTGACGACCGGTCCGGGCGACCACGCGCGTGCGGGGCGCCGGGCTCGGCCCGGCGCCCCGCACTTCCTGCGGTCCATGCCTACGTCACCGCATGCGGACCGACCGCGTCACTTGCGGAAGTACCCGGTGATGTCGGCGATCAGGTCGAGGCTTCCGGCGTTGTTGTAGAAGCTGACCTTCCCGTTCACCACCGGCACCACCACCAGGTTCGGAACCGTCTGCCCCTTCACCACGTTCAGGTTCGACGCACTGGTCCGCGTCGTCCCGTCCGGATACACCGACACGTAGCTCGTGGCCGACACGTGCGTGGCGGTCACGTTCAGCACCACCGCGGTGACACCGCTGGCCGGAACCCCGTTGACGCCGGCGACCTGAAGGGTCACCACGCCCGCCGGTCCGACCTGCGCCGCCGGAACGCCCAGCCCCTCACGCGTGTCCATCACACGCTTCGGACCCAGGTTGATGTGGGACGCACCCTCGTCGCCGGAGGTGAAGTACCCGGTGATGTCGGCGATCAGGTCGAGGCTTCCGGCGTTGTTGTAGAAGCTGACCTTCCCGTTCACCACGGGTACCACCACCAGGTTCGGAACCGTCTGGCCCTCCACCACGTTCAGGTTCGACGCACTGGTCCGCGTCGTCCCGTCCGGATACACCGACACGTAGCTCGTGGCCGAGACACGGGTGGCGGTCACGTTCAGCACCACCGCGGTGACACCTTCGGCGGGGACGTCGTTGACGCCGGCGACCTGAAGGGTCACCACGCCCGCCGGACCGACCTGCGCCTTCGGCACACCCAGCCCTTGGCGCGTGTCCATCACACGCTTCGGACCGAGGTTGACGTGCGAGGAGCCCTGCCCGTCCGAGGTGAAGTACCCGGTGATGTCGGCGATCAGATCGAGGCTTCCGGCGTTGTTGTAGAAGCTGACCTTCCCGTTCACCACCGGCACCACCACCAGGTTCGGAACCGTCTGGCCCTCCACCACGTTCAGGTTCGACGCACTGGTCCGCGTCGTCCCGTCCGGATACACCGAGACGTAACTGGTCGCCGACACGTGCGTGGCGGTCACGTTCAGCACCACCGCGCCCACCCCGGTGGCGGGAACCCCGTTGGCGCCGGTGACCTGGAGGGTCACCACGCCCGCCGGACCGACCAGGGCCTTCGGCACTCCGAGGCCCGAGCGGGTGTCCATCAGCCGCTGCGGGGTGACGGGGACGAACTTCTTCGGTGCGGGAACGCTGACGTTCTCCGCCGCCGTCGTGGTCGTCTTACCGGACTGGTGGTACGCCTTCACGGTCAGCTTGTGCGCGCCCGGCACGGAGAGCGTGGTGGACGCGGTGCGGGCGTTGCCCGCCACGGTGGTCACCACCTGTCCGTCCGCGAGCAGTTCGAACTTGCTGATGAGCGAACTGGGTGTGGTGGTGGCCCACTTGACCGAGACCGGGCCCGGTGTCTCGTAGCCGGAGTCCACGGCGAAGGCGCCGCCGCCGACCGAGGAGACCGTGAAGCCCTGCACCGGCCCCGCCGCCAGCGTCCGGATGGCCGGGAGCTGGGGGTAGAGCTTGGTGCCCGGGCACTCGGTGTTGAAGCCGTCCCGGTGGCCGGAGATCTGGTTGAAGGTGTACGACTGGCCGGCGACGAACTCCTTGCCGGCGTAGTTCTTCTGGGTCGCGCCCGCGACCAGCGTGGTGGTGCCGGCCGGATTGCCGCCGTACTGCCCGAGCTTGTACGCGGCCATCCGCGCGGTCGACTCCAGCGCGGCACTCGACGCCGCGGTGCTGGTGTAGTCGCCGATGATCGCGACGCTGGTCGACTCGCTGTTGAAGCCGTAGGTGTGCGCGCCCATGACGGGCTGGTCGATGCCGCCCTGGCGGCCCTCGAAGATCTTCCCGCACTTGTCGACCAGGAAGTTGTACCCCAGGTCGCGCCAGCCGTTGGTCTTCACGTGGTAGACGTGCAACGCCCGGACGACCGCGGCCGAGTCGGCGCAGTCGTAGGCGGCGTTGGTGGTGTGGTGGACGAAGACCGCCTTGATGACGCCCTTCTCCAGGTAGATCGGGCCCTCGTCGTTCAACGACTCGTCGGCGCCCCATTCGGCGCGGCTGACGACCGGCGGCTGCGGCACGGTCGACGGCGGGCCCGGGTCCACGGCGGCGTCGGTCGCCGTGCTCGTCGTCGCCGCTCCGGACGCGGTGGTGGAGAAGGCGGCGGTCCGGACGTCCCCGGCCGTGGCCGCGGTGCTCTTCCCGCCGTCGGCGTCCGGGTCGACCATGTCGAGCCGGAGTCCCGCCGGCAGCACGCCGGAGGCGGCGCCGTCGCTCACCCGCACCTCGGCACCGTTCGAACGGCCCACCCAGACCGGCTCGGTGGAGCCGCGCTCCGCCGGGCGGTCCCCGTCGAGCCCCGGCACGTACGGCTCCAGGGTGACCCAGTCGGACCAGGCGCCCGTCTCCGCGCTGCGGGTACGGGCCTCGATGGTGCCCTTGATCTCGGCGTCCGCGTCGGGCCAGGACACGCCGAGCATGTCGAAGGGCTCGGTCGCACGACGCGAGAGCACGGCTTCCCCGTGTCCTTCGGCCGTGAGCGCGAGCTTGTGCACCTCGCTCCTGACCGGCCCGTCCGCCTCGCCCCGGGCGGCGTACGTCCCCGTCCCGTCGGCGGTCGCCCCCGCGCTGCGCGGCTCGGCGGCAGCGGCGCCTCCTGCGGCACTCTGCAGTCCCAGCACCGCCAGAACTCCGAGCGCGGCGGCCACAGCCGTCCCGCGTGCTCGTTTCAGTCTCAAGATCCCCCCTCGATGAACATGGCCTCACAGGCAACCGGAACACCAGTCGCCACATGTACTGACCACAGAAAACCCGGAATGGTTCGTTCCGTTCCCGAAAAGTTCAGACTGTTGTGGCTCGGCGGTGGGACGTTGCCGGCCGAAGAGGGCCGAGACATGCCGACTCCCAGCGGGCGCCCGGCTACGGAGCAGTCGCGGGGACGAACAGGGACGACACGCCGGCAACCCACGCACGAAGAGGGCCAGGAGGGCCGGGAGTCGCAGCCGGAGCACACCCGGTTCGTTCCGGTCCCGGTTCCGCGTCCGTACGTCACCCGGGTCCACGCGTACCTCGCCGCGCTGCCGGGACCGCGACTGCCGCGACTGCCGCCCCTCCCGTCGCCTCTCCTCGCGGCTACTCCTCGCGCGCCCGCCACCCCTTGAAAGCCATCGGCGACGTGGTGGCCCCGTAGGGCATCAGTCCGTCTCCGAAGCGGCGCAACTTCCCATAGGCGGACTTGAGTTCCCCCTCGGTACCGAACGTGCCGAAGCCGACGGCGAGTTCCATCACGTCCTCCACGGTGATGACCCTCAGATCGTGCCCGGCCGCCATGGCCTGACCGCCCTGGCCGTCGATGGCGACCAGCACCTCGTGCCCCTGGTCCCGGTGGTGCACACCGTGGGCGACCACGACCGCCTCACCGAGGTCCTTCGGCTCCCGCAGCGCCTCTTCGAGTGGGCGGCCCCGCACCTCCTCGAACAGCCCTGTAGGGCCCGTCCTCGTTCGGGACTGAGTAGTCGTCCCTCAGCTCCGAGTGGAAGGCGTCGTGCGCAAAGCTCTCAAAGAGCTGGTTGCGCTCGTCGCTGGAGATCAGCTCCACGCGGTTTTCTCCAGCAGCGTGATGATCGCGGCCTTCGAGAACGCCGGGGGTCTCCTCAGAGGGAAGGCACCCCTCTGACCCACAAACATGCAGGTCAGAGGGGGTACAGCCCTCTCAAGAGAGGGGTACGACAGACGAGTCCAGGCTGTACGCCGGGTTCTGTCGCCCGGTCGCCTCGCGGCGGCCGGGGAGACGGCCATCCATCTAGGACCGGCATTGCTGCCGGCCTCCTGCGGTCTACCCGCGAACTCGGGCGGGCCGCCCTCGAACGTTCGCGCAGGGCCGTCTCGCGACGGCCCCTCTTGACCTTGCTCCGGGTGGGGTTTACCTAGCCGCCTGAGTCACCTCAGGCGCTGGTGGTCTCTTACACCACCGTTTCACCCTTACCCGGGACCTGGGTCCCGGGCGGTCTGTTTTCTGTGGCACTGTCCCGCGAGTCACCTCGGGTGGCCGTTAGCCACCACCCTGCCCTGTGGAGCCCGGACGTTCCTCGGGGAGATCCGGAGATCCCCACGCGGCCGTCCGCCCGGCTCGTCTGCCGTGCAGCCATCGTACCCGGCGCCGGGGACCCGTCCGTTGCCGCGCCCCCGTCGGCCTCCGTCGCCCGCGTACCCCGCCCGCCCCCGTCGTCCACCAGCGCGTACGCCGTCGCGGCACGGCCTTGGCCTTGCCGCGCAGCGGCACCGAAGCGTCGGCGCCGGACACTGCGGGGGCCGCCCGCCGGCTGCGTGGACCGACGGCGGAGGAGGGCGCTGCCCGCATCAGCCGCGCCGACCTCGCCACCTTCACGCTCCGGGCCGCACGCGGCACCGGGCGGAGGCGGGCGCAACGCGGTGATCACGCCCCGAGCAGCATCGACCGGACGCCCGGACCGGGTGGCCGGTCGCCGGGGATACGCCCCCGGTGCGACCATGAATCGTCAGGTATGTGCTCCGGCTATGTGCTCCGGCTATGTGCTCCGGCGCAACCGCGGAGAGGAGCAGCCCTCATGGGTGACCCGACGCAGCAGCCCGCATCCGCCGCGGCGGAGCCGCCCGGACCGGCGGACGTGGCGTTCGCGCGCCGTATCCGCAAGGACTTCCAGCGCATCCAGATGGAGCACGAGTTCGCCATCGACGAGGTCCTCACCAAGGTGTCGATCCTGCGCAAGGAGTTCCTGCACCTGCACCGCTACAACCCGATCGAGCACGTCGGCTCCCGGCTCAAGTCCCCCGAGAGCACCCTGCAGAAGGTCGTACGCCTCGGCATCGACCCCACCCCGGAGGCGGTCCGGGCCCACATCCACGACATCGCCGGCGTCCGCATCACGTGCAGCTTCATCGCCGACACGTACCGGGTCCTCGATGCGCTCACCGCGCAGACCGACGTCAAGGTGCTCCGGCTCAAGGACTACATCGCCCACCCGAAACCCAATGGCTACAAGAGCCTGCACGCGTTGATCGAGATTCCGGTGTTCCTCAGCACGGGACCGGTTCCGGTACAGGTCGAAGTGCAGGTCAGGACCATCGCCATGGACTTCTGGGCCAGCCTGGAGCACAAGATCTATTACAAGTACGAGGGCCGTGTGCCCGACGACCTCGTCGCCAGCCTGACCGAGGCCGCGCACCTCGCGGAGCAGCTCGACCGGCGGATGGAGGAGCTGCACACCACGGTGCGCGGTACCGGGTGGGAGCGTACCGGGGGCGACGCTCCGGGGCTCGACGAGGAGACGCTCGTACGGCTGTGGGCGAGCAGCCGGGAGAACGCGGACGGCGGGAGCGGCACCACGAGGCCGGCAACGGACTGAGCCCGGGGCCGGTCCGGCGGTGGCCGCCACAGCCGCCGTCGGGTCGTGCGCGGCGGTGGGCGGCTCCGCCCGGGGGAATTCCGGCCCGCTACGGGCGGGCGTGGCGGCCGGGGACGCGGGGCGCGGGGCGGTGCCTGCCGGGCCCGTAACCTTGGTGTTTCCCGCTGTACGAAGGAGAACCGCTGTGCTCGTGCTGTTGCCGCCCTCCGAAGGCAAGGCCGCCCCGGGGCGCGGGACGCCGCTCAAGCTGGAGTCCCTGTCGCTGCCGGGTCTCGCGGAGGCGCGGGCGACGGTACTGGACGCATTGGTGGAGCTCTGCCTCGGGGACGCGGGGAAGGCGCGTGAGGTGCTGGGGCTCAGCGAGGGCCTGCGGGGCGAGGTCGCCAAGAACGCCGAGCTGAGGACCGCGCCGACCCGGCCGGCCGGTGAGATCTACACCGGCGTGCTCTACGACGCGCTGGACCTGGCGACGCTCGACGCGGCGGCGAAGAGGCGGGCGGCGAAGTCGCTGCTGATCTTCTCCGGTCTCTGGGGTGCGGTGGGGGTGAGTGACCGGATTCCGTCGTACCGGTGCTCGATGGGCGTGAAGCTGCCGGGGCCGGGTGCGCTCGGCGCGTACTGGCGTACGCCGATGGAGTCGGTGCTGCCGGAGGCGGCCGGCGACGGCCTGGTGCTGGACCTGCGTTCCTCGGCCTACGCGGCGGCTTGGAAGCCCACGGGCGAGGTGGCGGGGCGGACGGCGAGCGTGCGGGTGCTGCACGCGCAGACCGTGGACGGGGTGGAGAAGCGCTCGGTGGTCTCCCACTTCAACAAGGCGACCAAGGGCCGGATGGTCCGGGACCTGCTGGTGGCGGGCGCCCGGCCGAAGGGGCCGGCGGAGCTGGTGGAGGTGCTGCGGGACCTCGGCTACACGGTCGAAGCGCGGCAGCCGGCACGGGCGGGGCGGCCGTGGGCGCTCGACGTGGTGGTGACGGAGATCCACTGAACGGCCCGAGCGCCCGCGCCGGGGGTTCGGCGGAGATCGAGAGGGCCGAGCAGAGGCCGCAGAGAAGCGGCGCGTTGCACCCTGCGCAACGCGCGTTGCACAGGACGGCGGCGCCCCGGCAGGATGGGCGCATGACCTCCTCCGCGCCCCTCGCCGCCTCCCACGTCTCCGTCCTGGATCTCGCCCCGGTCGTGCCCGTCGTCGTCCTGGAGGACGCGGCCGACGCGGTACCGCTCGCCCGCGCCCTGGTGGCGGGCGGGCTCCCGGCGATCGAGGTGACTCTGCGGACCGGCGCCGCGCTGGACGCCATCAGGGCGATCGCGGGCAACGTGCCGGAGGCCGTGGTCGGCGCCGGCACCGTGATCTCCACCCGCAACGTGGCGGAGACCGTCGAGGCGGGGGCGCGGTTCCTGGTCAGCCCCGGCTGGACCGACACCCTGCTGGACGCGATGAAGGCGTCCGGCCTGCCGTTCCTGCCGGGCGTCTCCTCCACCTCCGAGGTGGTGGCCCTGCTGGAGCGCGGGGTCAACGAGATGAAGTTCTTCCCGGCCGAGGCGGCCGGGGGCACCGCCTATCTGAAGGCGCTCGCCTCCCCGCTGCCGCAGGCTCGCTTCTGTCCCACCGGCGGCATCTCCCTGGCCTCCGCCCCGTCCTACCTGGCCCTTCCGAACGTCGGCTGCGTGGGCGGCAGTTGGATGGTCCCGGCGGACGCCGTCGCGGCCAAGGACTGGGCGCGCGTGGAGCAGCTCGCGGCCGGAGCGGCCGCGCTGCGCGGCTGACCGCCCCGGGCCCGGAGTCCGCGAACACCCGGTCGGAGGGGCGCCGTTCGGCGATTGCCCGCTCCCCGCACGGGCAGGAGTGGGCGCGCGGACCGGAGCCGGCCGCGCGCACCAGGGATGCCGGCATGGGCAGAGTGGGCGGCGCAGGCCGGAGTACGGCCGCGGACCCGAAAGGACTCACGCGGACCGGAGTTGCCCGTCCGGGCGGAGTTGCCCTCCGGTCGGCCGCGCGCCCGGATCAACCCCGCAGGTGCGAGGTGCCGTTGAGGAGGCGGACGGAGGCGTTGCCGTCCGCGTAGTACGCCACCGTGGACAGCGAGGCCGCCGACAGCTCCATCCGGAACATCGAGTCGGCCGGGGCGCCCAGCGCCAGCCGGACCAGGGTCTTGATCGGGGTGACGTGGGTGACGACGAGGACCGTGCGACCGGCGTGCCGGGCGGCCAGCCGGTCGCGCGCCTCGGCGACCCGCAGGGCGACCTCCACGAAGCTCTCGCCGCCGCCGGTGGGCGCGGCCTCCGGGTCGGACAGCCAGGTCGTCAGATCGGAGGCGTACCGCTCGCGCACCTCGCCGAAGGTCAGCCCTTCCCACGCGCCGAAGTCCGTCTCGCGCAGGCCCTCGTCGATCTCGACGTCCAGTCCGAGGCGGGCCGAAACCGCCGCGGCGGTCTCGCGGCAGCGGCGCAGCGGCGAGCTGACGATGACGTCGACGGTGCGGTCGGCGCCGAAGTGGTCGGCGGCACGGGCGGCCTGCTCGCGTCCGGCCGGGGAGAGTTCGGGGTCGGTGCCGCCGCTGCCGGAGAACCGCTTCTCCGGCGTCAGCACGGTCTCGCCGTGCCGCAGCAGATGGAAGACGGCCGGCTCGCCCATGTCGGGCGCGGCACCCCAGCCCACCTGCGGGGTGACGGTACCTGCCTGCGGGTTGACGGCCCCCACCCGCGGGGCCACGGTCACGGCGGGGGCGGTCCCGGCCTCCGTGTCGGCGGTCGCCGGCTCGGCGGCGTCGGCGCCCGGGGTGCGGGCGGCCGCGAGTGCCGCGCGGACCTTCGCCGCGCCGGCCGCCGCGTCGCCGGGCGGGCCGGTGGGCGCGTCGTAGACCTCGCCCGTCAGGCGGTCCGGGTCGGGCGTGCCCGCGGTCGCGGGACCGGCGGCCCCGCCGGAGTCCGGGCGGAGGGTGTCGAGATCCGCGGTCGAGGACGACGGCTCCCAGGGCCGGCCGCGCTTGCCCGCGTCCATCGCCTCGTTGGCGAGCCGGTCGGCATGCTTGTTCTTCTCGCGCGGGATCCACTCGTAGCTGACGGACGAGGCCGGGAAGATCCGGGCCGCCTCCGCCGCGAGCGGCTTCATGTCGGGGTGCTTGATCTTCCAGCGCCCCGACATCTGCTCCACCACCAGTTTGGAGTCCATCCGTACGCGCACCTCGACGGACGCGTCGTCCACGTCCTCGGGCAGCAGGTCCCGGACGGCCCGGAGGCCGGCGACGAGTCCCTTGTACTCGGCGACGTTGTTCGTGGCGACGCCCAGGTACGCGGCGCGCTCGGCCAGGGTGGTGCCGGTGAGCGGGTCGAGGACGACGGCGCCGTAGCCGGCGGGCCCCGGGTTGCCCCGGGAGCCCCCGTCGGCCTCGACGACGAACCGGTGGGGAGCGGAGGACATCAGATGCCGGAGTCCGAGGTGCGGACGAGGATGCGGTGGCAGTTCTCGCACCGCAGGACCGTGTCGGGCGACGCGGCCTTCACGTCGTTGACCTCCGTGATGTTCAGCTCCAGCCGGCAGCCCTCGCAACGGCGCTGGTAGAGGCGGGCGGCGCCGACCCCGCCCTGCTGGGCGCGGAGCTTGTCGTACAGCTTCAGCAGGTCGGCGGGGATGACCTCGGCGACGACGGAGCGGTCCTTGGTGACCGTCTCCACCTCGGCGTCGATCTCCGTCAGCGCGGCGTCGCGGCGGGCGGTGGCGTCGTCGACCTTGGCCTGCACGGCGGCGACCCGCTCGGTCAGCTCGCCCACGCGCTCCTGGGCGGCCTCGCGGCGCTCCATGATCTCCAGGACGACGTCTTCGAGGTCTCCCTGACGCTTGGCGAGCGAGGTGATCTCGCGCTGGAGGTTCTCCAGGTCCTTGGGCGAGGACACCGCTCCGGAGTCGAGGCGCTGCTGGTCGCGGACGGCGCGCTGGCGCACCTGGTCGACGTCCTGCTCGGCCTTGGTCTGCTCGCGGGTGGTGTCGCCCTCCTCGGTCTGGGAGGCGACCAGCAGGTCGCGGAGCTGGGCGAGGTCGCTGTTGAGGGACTCGATCTCGGCGTGCTCGGGCAGCGAGGCGCGCTTGTGGGCGAGCTGCGAGAGGCGTACGTCGAGGGCCTGGACGTCGAGGAGTCGGATCTGGTCGGCGGGCGCGGCGTTCAGTTGGGGGCTCCAGAAGAATGGTGGGTGGTCCAGGGGTCGGTGACCTGCTTCGAGACGTGGACCCGCAGGTCCCATCCCTCGCGGTCGGAAATCGCGTCGAGCTGGGCCGCCGCCTGCTCGCACCAGGGCCACTCGGTGGCCCAGTGCGCGGCGTCGACGAGGCCGAGCGGCGAGTGCTGCACGGCCTCGGACGCCGGGTGGTGGCGGAGGTCGGCGGTGAGGAAGGCGTCGACGCCCGCGGCGCGCACGGCGTCTAAGAGGCTGTCGCCGGAGCCGCCGCTGACCGCGACCGTACGCACGAGTGCGTCCGGGTCGCCGGCGAGCCGGATGCCCTGCGCGGTGGCGGGCAGCCGGGCGGCGGCGCGGGCGGCGAAGTCCTGAAGGGTCTCGGGGTGGTCGAGCGCGCAGATCCGGCCGAGGCCCCGGCGGCCGGCGGGGTCGGTGGTGTCGGGCACCAGGGGGCCGGTGATCCGCAGGTCGAGCGCACCGGCGAGGGCGTCGGAGACACCCGGGTCGGCGGTGTCGGCGTTGGTGTGCGCGACATGCAGGGCGACGCCCCGCGAGATCAGGGTGTGCACCACCCGGCCCTTGAAGGTGTCGGCGGCGACCGTGGTGGTGCCCCGCAGATACAGCGGGTGGTGGGTGACGATCAGCTGGGCGCCGAGCCGGACCGCCTCGTCGACGATGTCCTGGACCGGGTCGACGGCGAACAGGACGCGGTCGACCTCCGCGCCCGGGTCGCCGCAGACCGTGCCGACCGCGTCCCATGCCTCGGCCCGGTCCGGGGGCCAGAGGGCGTCGAGGGCGGTGATGACTTCAGACAGACGGGGCACGGGGCAAAGGCTACCTGTACCGGGTGCCCCGCCGGTCATGCCGCCGGACGCGCGCACGGAGACCGACGGGCGGTCACCGTGGGTCATGTCCGGCTCGCCGGTCCGGCCCGCCGCGCGGACGCGCCGGACGGGCGGAACCGCAGGTCGGGACCCCGGACACCCCTCCGCACCACAAAAAGACCGCGGCCACCCGTGAATAGGGGCATCACCACCCTTATGTGTGAAGTCGTAGGTGTGGCGTTGTTCGGCAGGAAGTGCGAAAACTAGCTTCGGTTGCCGGAGGTGACGAGTCCATGACTGTCTGTGCCACAGGCGCGACCGACACGGCCGCGACACCGGCTGCCGAGCCGGTTGCCGCGCCCGAGGAACCCGGGGAACCGGACGGGAACCACATCACGCACCACAGCACCACGACCGGTCCACCGGAGCCGGGCCCGGCGGGGCCCGCCCCGAACGACGCCGGCGCGCCCGGCCCCCGTACGGACGGCCCTCGTACGGTGGGCTCCGCTACCGGCGGCTCCCGCACGGACGCCCCCGGCGCGCACGGTGGTCCCCCGACGCGCGGCCCCGATCCGCACGAGCACGGCGCGGCCGACGCGCTCTCCCTGGTGGCCGCGATCGGCGTGGTCGGCGTGACGGGCGGGGCGCACGGGCCGGGTGGTCCGGGCGGTACGTACGGGCCGGGAGCGGCCCAGGTACCGGGCGCGGTCTTCGGACCGGGGGCGGCGGGCGCCGTCTATCTCCCGGGCCCGGCCCGGCGCGCCCAGGCCGCCAGGGCCTCCGGCGCGGCCCGGGAGTCGGCCGCGGCACGCATGTCCCAGGGCCGCAGCGCGGTCGTCGGAACGCCCCCGACGCCGGAACCGGCCCCGCGACAGACCCCGGCCCGGGTTCAGGCCCCGGGCCGGACCACAGCCCAGACCACAGCCCCGGCCACAACGGGTCCCGGCGCCCCCTCGTCCTCCCACTCCCCCGCCGCCCCCTTCGCCGTGTCGGCGGACGGTGCCTACGCGGCCCGGCTGACCCTGCGCGGTACGGACCCGCACGGGCAGGACTGGTACCCGGAGCGCTGGACGCTCGACGGCCCGGAGCCCTACGCCGTGCCGCTCCCCCTGGACCAGCCCGAGGAGCCGGACGCCCAGGTGGTGCCGCTCGCGGACGGGCGGGTCCTGATCCGGCGCGCGGCGGCCGGCCTCCAGACTTTCTCCCTGCTCTACCCGACCGGTCCCGGCACCGGCGAACTCCCGCTCGGCGCGGTCGAGTGCCCCGGCATGACGCTGCTGCCGGCCGCGCCGGGCGGGACGCGCGTCTACGCCCTGGCTCCGGGGGAGCGTTCCACCGGCCTCTGGCTCGTGGCCGGCGGCGCCTTCGGCCCCGAGCACCTCGTGGACGTGCCGGGACGGTGTTCCGGCGGTGTCTGGCTGGACGACGCGGGCCGGATGCTGGCGCTCGACCGGCAGTTCCCGGACGGCGGCGCGGTCAAGACGGTGGCGCTGGACCTCGGCCGCGGCGGCGAGCTGAGCCCGCTGCTGCAGATCGCGCCGGGCAGCGACGACCGCCTGCTGATCGCGGACGCGGACAGCGGCCTGTTCCTCCTGCGGTCCGACGCGCCCGGTCACGACCGGCTGGGCTGGGGGGTGCTCGGCAGTTCGCTGCCGGTCCGCTTCCCGGAGTGCCTGTGTCCGGCGGACGTCCGGGTGACCCCGTTCGCGGTGCAGCCGGGGCAGATGCTGATGCCGGAGAGCTGCGCGGTGGCGCTGCGCCTCGACGGCGCGGCCGGAAGCTGGGTGGGGGTGTGGCGCCCGGCGGGGCGGCGCGTCCACCATGTCGCCGCACCCGAGGGCTGGCTCGCGGGTTCCGGTTTCTGGAACCGCGACGGACTGCTCGGTCTGCCGTACTCCCGGCCGGACGCACCCTGCGGAGTCGCGGTGCTGGAGGCCCCGGCGGACGGCCCCGACGAGGAACCGCCGTACGGGGACGGGGACGGCGGCGGCCCCGCGTACGGACAGAGCGGCGGACCGGGCGGCGTCGACGGTCCGTACGGGGAGGCCGGCCGGCCCGTGATGTGTAGGCCCGTGCCGTTGGGGCAGGCGCCGCTCAGCGGCTCGGCCGTGCCTGGCCAGACTCTCGGCCGGGGCTACGCAGCCGTACCGGACGGGATGCCCAGGGTGACCGTTCCGGTGCGGGTCACGGGCACCTGAACACCGGTAAGCGAACGCGACGGGGTGACTTCCCACATGTCTGAAGCCCGAACCGACACGACCTGGACGCGCCCGCCGGAGGCGCACGCGCCGCGGGCCGGAGCCGGCGGCTCCGGAAAACACCGAGGGGGCGCGTCGGCGGAGAGCGCCTCCGTCCAGCCGCGCGGCCGCCACCGGCGCCCGTCGGCGGAGTCCGTCCAGGCCGCCTGAGGTACGGGCCCCGCCCGGGGCCGCATGGGCCCCGGTCACAGCGAGGCGCGGGCCGCACCGGCGGCAGCCGCGACCGACCGCACGGGGGCCGCTCCGCCACCCGGCGGGGCGGCCCCCGTCGTCCGCGCCCCCGCGCACGACTCTCCCTCGGGCGCACACCCCCGGCCTCCCGTCACCTCCACACGTAACGCCCCGTTCACCCTCGATGGCCCCTACACCGGAATACTGGGTGTGACTGGACGTGTTCACCATGCACGCACCTTGGGGGGTCCCCGGGTGACCGAGGCTGCCCGGAGGGCGAACCCATGCGACGGACGACGCACGAACGGCACGCCGGGGGACTTCCCGGTCCGCAGCGCGGGAAGGGCGGCGGCCTCGTCCCCGTCCTCGCGTTCGCGGGGATCACCGTCGCGGTGATGCAGACCCTGCTCGTCCCCGTGATCAAGGACCTTCCCGGCCTCCTCGACACCGATCCGTCCAACGCCACCTGGGTGATGACCGCGACCCTGCTCGCCGGCGCGGTGGCCACCCCGATCATGGGGCGGCTCGGCGACCTCTACGGCAAGCGCCGGATGCTGCTGGCGAGCCTCGCCGTGATGGTGGTCGGCTCCCTCATATGCGCGGTCACCGACGACCTCACGGTGATGATCGCCGGCCGCGCCCTCCAGGGCTTCGCCATGGGCGCGATCCCGCTCGGCATCGGCATCATGCGCGACGAACTCCCCCCGGAGAAGCTGGGATCGGCGATGGCGCTGATGAGCTCGTCGATCGGCGTGGGCGGCGGACTCGCCCTGCCGGGTGCGGCGTTGATCGCCCAGCACGCCGACTGGCACGCGCTCTTCCTGAGTTCGGCCGCGCTCGGCGTGCTCGCCATGGCGCTCACCGCCCTCGTCGTCCCCGAGCCGCCGCTGCGCGCCCCCGGAGGCTTCGACCTCGTCGGCGCGCTCGGGCTGTCGCTGGGGCTGGTCTGCCTGCTGCTGCCGATCACCAAGGGCAGTGACTGGGGCTGGACTTCGCCGCTGACGCTCGCACTGATCGGCGCCTCGCTCGTCGTCCTGGTGGCCTGGGGGCTGTTCGAACTCCGCAGCCCCGCACCGCTGGTGGACCTGCGCACCAGCGCCCGCCGCGAGGTGCTGCTGACCAACCTGGCCTCCATCATGGTGGGCGTCGCGTTCTACGCCGTCTCGCTGGTGCTGCCGCAGCTCCTCCAGCTCCCCGTCTCCACCGGGTACGGGCTGGGCCAGTCCATGATCGTGGCCGGGCTGTGCGTGGCGCCGCTGGGCCTGACGATGATGTTCGTCGCGCCCGTCTACGCCCGGCTGTCGGCCCGTCGCGGCCCCAAGGTCTCCCTGATGCTCGGCCTGCTGATCATCGCCGTCGGCTACGGCGCCGGGCTCGGGCTGATGAGCGCGCCCTGGCAGACCGTGGTGATCGCGGTGGTGCTCGGCGCCGGCATCGGACTGGCGTACTCCTCGCTGCCGGCCCTCATCATCGGCGCGGTCGACCCGTCCGAGACGGGTGCGGCCAACGGCCTCAACACGCTGATGCGCTCGATCGGCACCTCCGTCTCCAGCGCGGTGATCGGCATGGTGCTGGCCAACACCTCGGTCCGGGCGGGCACGGCCGCCGTGCCGTCGATGGAGGGGTTCCGGATCTCCTTCGGCATCGCCACGGCGGCGGTGCTGGTGGGGCTGGCCCTCGCCGCGTTCCTGCCCTCGCGCAAGCCCGCGGCGCACCCGGTGCTGGTGGCGAGCAGCGAGGGGGACGCGGTGCTCGCCGAGGCCGAGGCGCTGGTGGCCGGGGGTGCGTTCGGCGGCCGGGTGCTGGACTCCGACGGCGTTCCGGTTCCCCGCGCCACCGTGACGGTGGTCGACCGCCGGGGCCGTCAGGCCGGACTCGCGGTGGCCGACCAGGAGGGCCGGTACGTCCTGCCCGAGCGGCCGGGCGCGGGGGACGTCCTGGTGGCGACCGCCGCCGGGTACGCGCCGCACGCCCGGTCCGCGGAGCCGCCCGCCGGGGGCGGGCGGCCCGGCGCGGGGGCCGATCTGGTGCTGCCGGTCAGCGGGCCGGCGCGTCGAACCGTGCCGGAGCCGTCAGCAGGTCCGACACGTCCGACCCCGCCGGAAGCTCCCGCGCGGGCGCGCCGCGGGTGAACAGCCGTGCCGGGCGGGCGCCCTGCACCTGTGCCCGGTCGCCCTCCACGCGGAGCCAGGACCCCTCGCGCAGTCCCAGCACCGGCACGTCGTTCTCCTCCAGGAACTCGTTGATCCGCTCCTCGCGGGTCTCGCCCTTGTGGGTGCTCTCCGGGTCCGGGTCGAGGTAGTGCGGGTTGATCTGGAACGGGACCAGCCCGAGCGCCTCGAAGGACGGCGGCTGCACGATGGGCATGTCGTTGGTGGTGCGCAGGGTGGCGGCGGCCATGTTGGTGCCCGCGCTGGCGCCCATGTAGGGCAGTCCGTCGCGGACCCGCTCGCGCAACGCGTCGCGCAGCCCGGTGCGGTACAGCGCGGCCAGCAGCCGGAAGGAGTTGCCACCGCCGACGAACACGGCGTCGGCCGAGGCGAGTTCGCCGACCGGGTCGGTCCCCTCGTGCACGCCGCGCACGGTGATCCCGGCGGGCTCCAACGCGTCGCGGACCCGTGCGGTGTACGTGTCGTGGTCGGCGAGGGCGTACGGGACGAAGGCGAGGCGGGCGTCCGGGGGCAGGAACGCCTTCACGGTGTCCAGGGCGTGTTCCAGGTAACCGCAGCCGTACTGGGTGGAGTTGGAGAGCAGCAGCAGATTCACGGGGGTCCTCTCGGGGGTTGTGCGGGCCGGCAGTGGGGGCGGGGGCGGTTCAGGCGCGGGGGCGGCGGGGGCGGGGCTTCGGGCGCTGCGGAGGGTGGACCAGGCGCTGTTCGAGGAGCCGGGCGGCGGCGCGCAGGGCGTCCAGCCGGTCCTCGGGGGCGTCCCGGAAGCGTTCGGCGCCGCCGCCGAGGCTGAGGCTTCCGTACGGTTCGCGGCCGAGGAAGACGGGCACCGCGACGGTCGCCACGCCCGCGTCGTATTCGCCGACGGTGTAGGCGTAGCCCTGGGCGCGGACGGCGCGGAACTCCTCCTCCAGCCGGTCCGGGTCGGTGACGGTGCGGTCGGTGAAGCGGGCCATGGGGCGGCCGCGGAAGAGCCGGTGGCGCTGCTCGTCCGGCAGATGGGCGTAGTAGGACTTCGAGGTGGCGCCGGCGTGCGCCGGGTAGAGCTCGCCGACCAGCGGGTAGTACCGCAGCGGTCCGCTCTCGCCCTCCTCGGCGGCGACGCACCGCATGTGGGCGTTGTCGGGCAGGCAGAACAGGACGGTGTCGCCGGTGGTGCGGCGCAGTTCCTCCAGTACCGGCCCGGCCAGCAGTTCCAGCGATCCCGAGCGCTCCCAGAGCCGGCCGAGCCGCAGCACGGCGGGGCCGATGCGGTAGCGGCGGGTGGCGGGGTCGGAGACGAGGAAGCCGCGCCCGGCGAGGGTGGCCAGCAGCCGCTGGGCCACCGAGGTGTCCCAGCCGAACTCCTCGGCCACCTCGGTGACGCCCCAGTCGGGCCGGGTCCGCTCGAACGCGAGCAGCACCAGCAGTGCCCGGTCGACGGTCTGCAGCGCGCCCGCGGGGGTGCGCCGGTCGAGATCGAATTCCGCCATGGTCATCTCACCATTCAGACCTGAATTGCAAATAACGGGAAACAGTTGCGATCAACGCTATCCGATCCCGAATGTTGCCTCAGCACCCCGCCCGGCCTCCACCCTGTCGGATGCCGGGCGGGTGTCTGGATCTGTGAGAAAGGCCCCCATGCTGAAGTACGTGCTGGACATCGTCGATCTTCTGGACGACCCCGGGGTCGGCGGCAAAGCGGTCGTCGAGTACCTCGATCTCGTGGCGGGGGCCGAAGGGTCGTCCGCCACGGTCACCACCGTCGCGGGCGAGCAGGGCTCCACGGACTTCCTGCTGGTGAGGATTGCCGGCAGCCGGGGCCGGTCCGCCGGCGGCGACGCCCGCACCCTCGGCGTCGTCGGGCGGCTCGGCGGCATCGGCGCCCGGCCGGAGGTGACCGGTCTGGTCTCCGACGCCGACGGCGCGGCCTCCGCGATCGCCACCGCCGCCAAGCTGCTCGACATGCGCCGCCGCGGCGACGTGCTGCCGGGCGACGTCCTCGTCGCCACCCACATCTGCCCGAACGCCCCGACCGAGCCGCACGACCCGGTCCCGTTCATGGGGTCGCCGGTGGACATCGCCACGATGAACCGGCACGAGGTGACCGACGAGATGGAGGCGGTGCTCTCCATCGACACCACCAAGGGCAACCGGATCATCAACCACAGGGGCCTCGCGCTCTCGCCCACCGTCAAGGAGGGCTGGGTGCTGCGGGTCAGCGAGCAGCTCGGCGAGCTGCTGGCCGTGGTGACCGGTGAGCCGTTGGTCACCTACCCCGTGACCACGCAGGACATCACGCCGTACGGTAATGGTGCACACCACATCAATTCGATCCTCCAGCCCGCCACCGCGACCTCCGCCCCGGTCGTCGGTCTCGCCGTGACCTCCGCGTCCGCGGTGCCGGGCTGCCAGACGGGCGCGAGTCACGAGACGGACATCGCCTCCGCCGCCCGCTTCGCCGTGGAGGTCGCCAAGGCCTTCGGCGGCGGCACCCTCGACTTCCACGACGCGGTGGAGTTCGACAACCTCGTCAACCGCTACGGGTCGCTGGCTCACCTGCAGACCTTCGGCCGCACCCCCCAGGAGTCCTGATGGCAGCCGCCTCCCCGGCCCACAGAACCGGCAACGGCACGACGGACGCCGACACGTCCAAGCAGATCGGCAGCGACGACTACTCGCTGTCCCGGGTGCCGCGCGACAAGCGGCTCGGATTCTGGACCATGCTGCTGCAGTGGCTGGCCCAGTCCGGCTCCATCTCGCAGTTCACCCTCGGCGCCACCATCGGCGTCGGCATGACCTTCGGCGACGCCTTCCTCGCCTTCACGCTCGGCGCGGTGATCCTGGAGATCGTGATCTTCGCGATCGGCCTGGCCGGCATGCGGGAGGGCCTGGCCACGCCGATGCTGACCCGCTGGGCGGGCTTCGGGCGCAACGGCTCGGCGCTGGTCAGCTTCGTCATCGCGGTCAGCCTGGTCGGCTGGTTCGGCGTGCAGAACACCATCTTCGGCAACAGCGTCTCGGAGCTGGTCGGCGGCCCGTCCTGGCTGTGGTGCGTGTGCGCCGGCGTCGCCATCACGGCCCTGGTCATCTTCGGCTTCCGGTACATGGCCGCCTTCGCCAAGGTCGTCGCGCCGCTGTTCTTCCTGATGGTCGCCTGGTCGGTCGTCACCACGCTGAACGACCACTCGCTGAGCGACCTGATCCACTCGCCGCCGCCGGGAGAAACGATTCCGCTGGCTGTCGCCGCCACCGCCATCGCCGGCGGGTACATGACCGGCGCGATCGTCTCCCCGGAGATGACCCGCTACAACCGCAAGGGCTCGCACGTCTTCCTCCAGAGCGCCTCCTCGATGATCCTCTCCGAGTACATCGTCGGGCTGACCGGCGTCCTGCTGGGCCACCTGGTCAAGTCGAGCGAGGTCTCCCACATCGTGCTCTCCACCTCGGGCGTCTTCGGGGTGATCGTCGTCCTGATGTCCACCGCGAAGATCAACGACTGGAACCTGTACGGCTCCTCGCTCGGCGTCGTCAACTTCTTCCAGGTCGTCTTCGGCAAGCGGCTGCACCGCGGCGTGGTCACCGTCGCGCTCGGCATCGCCGGCACCGTCCTGTCCGCGGTCGGCATCATGACCCACTTCACCGAGTTCCTCACGATCCTCGGCGTCGCCATCCCGCCCATCGGCGGCATCGTGGTGGCCGAGTACTGGATCGTGAAGCGGATGCGGGCCCCGCTGGACGCCACCCGCGAGGCGGAGACCCTGCCGGCCACCTCGCCGACCTGGGTCCCGATGGCCCTGGTGATCTGGGCCGCCGCGTTCTGCGTCGGCAAGTTCTACGACGGCGGCATCCCCGCGCTGAACTCGCTGCTCACCGCCTTCCTGCTGTACTGCGTGATCGGCAAGCTCGGCTGGATCAAGCCGTACGGCACCTCCGCCCTGGACGACGAGGACGGCGCCGCCGTACCCGCCGCCCGTACGACCACCCCCGTGGGAGCGGCATGACCACCACCGACCCCTCCGCGCTCGTACCGGCCTCCGCGCAGGCCCAGGACGAGGTCGTGGACCTCTGCGCCGAGCTGATCCGGTTCGACACCTCCAACCCGACCAGCGACGAACGCGCCGCCGCCGACTGGGTGGTGGGCCGCCTCGCCGAGGCGGGCATCGCCTCCGAGCTGGTCGAGTCCGCCCCGGGCCGGGCCAACGTGATCGCCCGGATCGCGGGCCGCGACCCCGGGCGCGGCGCCCTGCTGGTCCACGGCCACCTCGACGTGGTGCCCGCGGACCCCTCCGAGTGGCGGGTGCCGCCGTTCTCCGGCGAGATCCACGACGGCTACCTCTGGGGCCGCGGCGCGATCGACATGAAGGACACGGTGGCCGTGATGCTGGCCACCGCCCGGCACTTCGCCCGCACGGGCACCGCGCCCTCCCGCGACCTGGTGCTCGCCTTCCTCGCCGACGAGGAGGCGGGCGGGAAGTTCGGAGCCCACTGGCTGGTCGAGCACCGCCCGGAGCTGTTCGCCGGCGTCACCGAGGCGATCGGCGAGGGCGGCGGGTTCTCCTTCGCCCTCGACGACACGCGGCGGCTGTACCCGATCGAGAACGCCCAGCGCGGCATGGCCTGGATGGAGCTCACCGCCACCGGCCGGGCCGGGCACGGCTCCTCGCCCAACGACGACAACGCCGTCACCGACCTCGCCGAGTCGCTGACCCGGATCGGCCGGCAGACCTTCCCGATCCGGCTGATCGAACCGGTCCGCGCCCTGCTGGAGGAGGCTGCCCGGCTCTACGGCGTCGAGTTCGACGAGGACGACGTCGAGGGCAGCCTGAAGAAGCTCGGTCCGGTGTCCGACTTCATGCAGGTGGTGCTGCGCAACTCCGCCAACCCGACGATGTTCTCGGCCGGTTACCAGACCAACGTCATCCCGGGGAAGGCGACCGCGCGGGTCGACGGACGCTTCCTGCCGGGCCACGAGCAGGAGCTGATCGACACGATCGACGCCCTGCTGCTGCCGTCGGTGAGCCGCGAGTGGGTCAACCACGACATCGCGATGGAGACCACGTTCGACGGGCCGCTGGTCGACGCCATGTGCGACGCGGTCCGCGCGGAGGACCCGGACGGGCACCCGGTGCCGTACTGCAACCCCGGCGGCACCGACGCGAAGGCCTTCACCCACCTCGGCATCCGCTGCTTCGGCTTCAAGGGCCTGAAGCTGCCGCACGACCTGGACTACGGACGGCTCTTCCACGGCGTGGACGAACGCGTCCCGCTGGAGGGCCTGCGGTTCGGCGTCCGCGTCATGACCCGGCTCTGGCAGAGCTGCTGACACCGGACGCAGCCCCCTGACTCCGGCGGACGGCGGACCGACCCGAGCCGCCCCGCCGGGGGATGTGTCCTCCCCCCGGACCACATCCCGCCGTACGCCCCCGCCGACCCGCCCGGCGGGGGCGTACGTCACGATGGAGCGCCGTTCCGCACCCCGGCTCCACGGTTCCACCGCGCCGAGCCGTTGTTCCGCACCAGGAGGACCCCGTGCCCGCCGTCCCGCCCGTCCAGCCCGCGCCGTCCGTGCTGGCGTCCTTCGAGGCCGCGAAGGGCTTCATGCCGGTCCACGAAGGGCTCGCGCTGTACGCCGCCGCCGTCGGCGCGGCCTCGCTCGGGCTGCCGCTGCTGGAGGTCGGCACCTACTGCGGCCGGTCCACGATCCTGCTCGCCGACGCGGCCCGCTCGGCCGGGGTGACGGCGCTGACCGTCGACCACCACCGGGGCAGCGAGGAGCAGCAGCCGGGCTGGGAGTACCACGACCCGTCGGTGGTCGACCCGGAGGTCGGCCTGATGGACACCCTGCCGACGTTCCGCCGCACCCTGCGCGCGGCGGGGCTGGAGGAGCACGTGGTGGCGCTGGTCGGCCGGTCCCCGCAGGTCGCCGCGGTCTGGGGCGGCCCGCTCGGCCTGGTCTTCGTCGACGGCGGCCACACCGAGGAGCACGCCACCGGCGACTACGAGGGCTGGGCCCCGCACCTGGCGGACGGCGGGCTGCTGGTGATCCACGACGTGTTCCCGGACCCCGCCGACGGCGGTCGGGCCCCGTACCACGTGTACCTGCGGGCGCTGGAGTCCGGCGCGTTCACCGAGGTCTCGGTCACCGGTTCGCTGCGGGTGCTGCGCCGCACCGGCCGGGGCATCTGACCGTCCCCGCCCGGCGCCCCGCACCGTGCCGTGCCGCAGGCCCGGACCGGCCGCCGGATAGCATCGCCCGCGTGCCGTACGACGACGTTCCCCCCGCACCCGCACCGTCCTCCCCCGGCCGCGCCCCGCGCGTCCCTGCCCGCGTCCCTGCCCGTCTCCGTGTCCCCGGACGGTCCGTCGCCGCCCTCGCGGTCCCGGTCTCCCTCGCCGCCCTGTGCCTGGCCCTCTCCGGCTGCGGCGCCGGGCAGCCCGCCGAGGCCCGGCCGCATCCGGGCGGGACCGGCTCCCCGTCCGCGGGTCCGTCACCGGCCGGGTCGGCCGCCGGGCCGCTCGCCGGCCGGACGGTGGTGATCGATCCGGGCCACAACCCCGGCAACTCCCGGCACACCGGGGAGATCGCCGAACAGGTGAAGATCGGCACCGGCGCCAAGGAGTGCGACACCACCGGCACCGAGACCGACGACGGTTACCCGGAGGCCCGGTTCACCCTCGACGTCGCCCACCGGCTGCGCGCGCTCCTCGAAGAGCGGGGGGCGAAGGTCGTCCTCACCCAGGACGGCGACCGGCCGTTCGGCCCGTGCGTCGACGAACGCGCCCGCATCGGCAACACGGCGCAGGCCGACGCGGTCGTCTCCGTGCACGCGGACGGCTCCGCGGTCGGCAACCGCGGCTTCCACGTGATCCTGCCCGACCGGGTCCGGGGCGGCGGTGCGGACACGACGGAGATCGTGGCGCCCTCGCGCGACCTCGGCACCCGGATCGCCGGGACGTTCGCGCGGGCGACGGGTACCGCGCCCTCCAACTACATCGGCGACGGCACGGGGTTGGACGTCCGGAAGGACCTCGGCGGTCTGAATATGTCAACCGTGCCCAAAGTCTTCGTCGAATGCGGCAATATGCGTGATCCCGAGGACGCCGCCCTGATCACCGCCGCGAGTTGGCGCCAGAAGGCGGCCCGTGGCATCGGCGACGGCATCACGAGTTACCTGAAGGGGTAGTTCCGCGGGGAATCCGGGGAGGTGTCCCCCGGTGCGTCCGGCAGGGTCACCACCCGCCCGGTCGGACGATAGATTCATCCGTACGATGGTGAGCCGCCCGACGCTCTCGACGTGTCCGCCCCTCGGCGGCAGCGACGACCGCCCCGACGAGACGACCGACTAAGGACCTTCACGTGAATATCCGCTCCCTCACTAGAGGCGACGGCGTGGTGATCGGAGCAGCGGTCGTGCTGTTCGTCGCCTCCTTCCTCGACCTCTCCGGTTACGACTGCCCCTCGAACGTCGACTGTTCGGGATTCAACAGCGTCAACGCCTGGGACTCGCTCTCGATCCTGATGAGCGTCTACCTCGCCGGTGTCATCGGAGCGGCGCTGCTGATCGTGAGCCGTTCCCTGCCGGGCCGCAAGGTCGTCGGCCTGGACCTCGGCCAGTTCGGCGTGGCCCTCACGGTGTTCGCGCTGTGGACCGTCTTCTGGACCACCATCGACGCCGGAGACGCCGGCGCCGGTCTGATCCTCGGTCTGCTGGCCGCGCTGGTCCTCGCCGCCGCCGCCGTGGCGGGCCCGCTGGTGCCCGCGCTGAAGGCCCCGCTCTCCTCGCCGCGCCCGGTCCAGGGCGGCCAGACGCCGTTCGGCCCGCAGGCCACCCAGCAGCCGGGCTACGGCTACCCGGGCCAGCAGCAGTACGGCGCCCAGCAGGGCCAGCAGCAGCCGTACGGCGCCCAGCCGCAGGCGGGTCACCAGGACCCGGCGCAGCAGGCCCCGCACGCCCAGCAGTCCCCCCAGCAGGCCGCCCCCGCCGGCGACTTCACGCCGTTCTGGTTCGCCGTTCCGGTGGCCCGTCCGCTGTACGGCGAGGACGGGGCCCCGGCCCCGATCGCCGAACTCGCGCCGGGCACCTGGTACCTCGCGGTGGACCAGCGTGGCCAGCACCTGGTCGCGCAGACGCAGGACGGCCGCCGAGGCGTCCTCCAGGACACCTCCGGCATCCAGCGCGGCTGACACCCCCGCGACAGCACGACGGCCTCCCGCCCGGTTGGGCGGGAGGCCGTCGTGCCGTGCGGCGCTGCGGGGGCGCCGGAACCCGGCACGGGTCATCCGCCGCCGAGCTGGCCCGTCGAGGGGACCTTGTCCTTGACCTCGGCGCCGGCGCTCTTGCCCGCGTCCTTGATGCCGTTGATGACGCTCTCGACGGCGCCGACGTCGCCCGAGCCCGCCTCGCCCTTGCGGAGCTTGGTGCCCAGTTCCTTGAGGGACTCGATGCCCGCCGTCAGCGGGGCGACGGCCTTGGAGAGCATCGGGTCGCCCTTGGCGTTGTTCGCGGCGGCCTTGAGGCGGTTGTAGGCGAACCCACCGGCCAGACCGGCCTTCACCAGGGCGAAGGTGCGTCCGTCGGTGCCCTTCTTGAACGTGCCCGCGCGGTACGGCTTCACGATCCACTGGTACGCGGCGCCCGCCGCCAGTCCCGCGTTGGCCACGAACCGGGTCTTGGCGAGCTTCTGCTTCTGCGCCGACGCGGTCGGTGTCGCGGCCGACGAAGCGCTCGTGGCCACGCTGTTGCTGGTGCTGTCCCCGCAGGCGGTGGCGCTCACGAGCACGGCGCAAGAGAGCATCACGGCGACGAGGAGACGGCGGACTGGTGGGGAACCGGGCACGTGGACCTCCCTGAGAGGGCATCACGGTGCGTGACGTGTGTCGGCACTCGCGTCCCAGGCTCACCCGGCCCCCACGCTCACGCCACCCGGTACGGCCGTCCGGGTTTCACCCCGCGCATCGCGGCAATCCGGTGTGCATGTCCTACAGAAGAGGCACCGGAAGCAGTAGCGCGGGCCGCGTCATAGCGATCGTCGCGGACATCGTCGCCTTCATCATCATTCTGTGGATCCTGATGTACCTCCTCGACGCCAACCGCGGCAACGACTTGGTGCAGTTCGTCCAGGACTCCGCCCGATGGCTGGCAGGCTGGTCGTACGACCTGTTCACGTTCGACGAGGAGTGGGCACGGGTCGTCGCCGGTTACGGACTGGCGGCCGCGGTCTATCTCTTCGTCGGTCACGCCGTGGCCGGCCGGATCCGCCGTACCTGACCGCCCCGGGCACCGGTCGCCCGGAGGTCAGGAACAGCAGTCGGGTTCCAGGCCCCTCGGCAACCGGTCCCCGCCGAAGACCGCGGTGGTCGCCTCGTCCCCCCCGAGCGCGGCCACCGCGAGCAGCAGGGAACCCGCCGTCCAGGTGGTCAACTCCTCGGGCCAGAAGGCCCGTTCCCCCTCGAAGACGTAGCCGGTCCAGTAGAGGCCGCCGTCGGCCCGCAGATGCTGGACGGACTGCAGAATCTCCAGCGCCCGGTCCGACTCCCCCATCATCCAGAGGGCCAAGGCCAGTTCGCAGCTCTCGCCACCGGTCACCCACGGGTTCGGCACCACGCAGCGCACTCCGAGGCCGGGCACCACGAACCTGTCCCAGCCCTCGTCGATCCGCCGCTGCGCGTCCGGGCCCGACACCGCGCCGCCGAGCACCGGGTAGTACCAGTCCATCGAGTAGCGGCTCTTGTCGAGGAAGCGCTCCGGGTGGCGCGCGACCGCGTGGGCCAGCGCCCCGGTCGCCAACTCCCAGTCCGGCTGGGGTTCTTCACGCCGCTCGGCGAGCGCGAGGGCGCAGCGCAGCGCGTGGTGCACGGACGAGGAGCCGGTCAGCAGCGCGTCCGGCACCGGGGTGCCGTCGGCCTCCCGCTTCCAGCCGATCTGTCCGCCGGCCTGCTGGAGCCCGAGCACGAACTCCACGGCGGCGTAGACCGTCGGCCACATCCGGTCGACGAACGCGTCGTCGCCGGTGGCGAGGTAGTGGTGCCAGACGCCGACCGCCACGTAGGCGCAGAAGTTGGACTCGCGGGCGCGGTCGGTGGGGCGCCGGGGGTCGCCGTCGTGGTAGGCGGCGTACCAGGAGCCGTCGGGGTTCTGGTTCCTCGCCAGCCACTCGTAGGCGCGGGCCGCCGCCTCGTGCTCGCCGGCCGCGTCGAGGGCCATGGCGGTCTCGGTGTGGTCCCACGGGTCGAGGTGGTGCCCGCGGAACCACGGGAGCGCCCCGTCCTCGCGCTGGACGGCGAGCAGCGCGGACACCGTCTCGGCTGCCTGCGCGGCGGTGAACACCCCGGGGAGCACGAGGTGTTCGGTCTGCTCGGGAACGCTCACGCCTCTGCCTTCGCCAGGTGCGGCTTGGTCGCGTAGGCCACGAAGCTCTTGCCGACGACCGGGTTGAGGAGCTGCTCGGCGACCCGGGTCGCCAGCGGCTTCTTCATGATGTCCCAGACGAGCAGCTTGTGGTAGGCGCGGACGGGCAGCGCCTTGTCGTTGTCCACCCCGAAGGCGCACTTCAGCCACCAGTAGGGGGAGTGCAGGGCGTGCGCGTGGTGGGTGCCGTACGGCTTCAGTCCGGCCTCGCGGATCCGGCCGAGGAGCTCGTCGGCCCGGTAGATCCGGATGTGCCCGCCCTCGACCTCGTGGTAGGCGTCCGAGAGGGCCCAGCAGACCTTCTCGGGGCCGTAGCGCGGCACGGTGATCGCGATGCGGCCGCCCGGCTTGAGGACGCGGACCATCTCGGCGAGCACGCCCTTGTCGTCGGGGATGTGCTCCATCACCTCGGAGATGATGACGACATCGAACGACTCGTCGGGGAAGGGGAGGTTGAGGGCGTCGCCCTCCATGGCGGTGGCGGTCGCTCCGGCGGGGGCCTCGCCGGCCTCGTCCATCGCGGCGAACCACTTGGCGACCTCGCGGATCTCCTCGCCGTTCCGGTCCAGCGCCACGACCCGGGCGCCGCGCCGGTAGCACTCGAAGGCGTGCCGTCCGGCGCCGCAGCCCAGGTCGAGCACACGGTCGCCGGCGGCGAGCGGGAAGCGGGTGAAGTCGACGGTCAGCACGGGGGCCTGCCTTCGAGGTCGGAGGTACGGGCGTGGGGGGTGGCGGGAGGGGTCACCTGCGGGCTCCGCGGGCGGCGATCGCCCTGCGGTACAGCTCGGCGGTCCCCGCGGCGGCCTTCGCCCAGGTGAAGCGGACGAGGACGCGCTCCCGGCCGGCGGCGCCGAGCCGAGCGCGCAGCTCCGGGTCGTCCAGCAGCCGGACGAGGGCGGTGGCCAGGGCGTCGGAGTCGCCCGGCGGCACGGCCAGGCAGGTCTCGCCGTCCGGCCCCGCGACCTCGGGGATCGCGCCGCCGGTCGTGGCGACCAGCGGCGTGCCGGTGGCCATGGCCTCGGCGGCCGGCAGCGAGAACCCCTCGTAGAGGGAGGGGACGCAGGCGATCTGGGCGCCGCGGACCAGGTCGACGAGTTCGGCGTCGCTGACGCCCTTGACGAACTCGACGGCGTCCGTCAGCCCGAGGCGCTCGATGGCGCGGGCCACCGGCCCGTCCTCGGCGCGCTTGCCGACGACCAGGAGATGGGCGTCCGGGTTGCCCGCCCGGACCTTCGCCAGCGCCTCGACGAGATGGACCAGGCCCTTCAGCGGCACGTCGGCGCTGGAGGTGGTGACGATCCGGCCGGGGATCTCGGCGACGGACGGGTCGGGCGACCAGAGGCCGGTGTCCGCGCCGATGTGCACGACCTCGATGCGGTCCTCGCGCACCCCGAGGTCCTCCACGATCTCCGCGCGGGAGGAGCCGGAGACGGTGAGGACGGACGGCAGCCGGCGGGCCACCCGCTTCTGCATCCGGGTGAAGGCGTACCAGCGGCGCACCGAGGCCCGGCGCCGGCGGGTCGGCGCGGCGGCGAGGTCGAGCCGGCGGTCCACGGTGATCGGGTGGTGGACGGTGGTGACGAGCGGGGCGCCCAGGTCGCCGAGCAGGCCGTAGCCGAGCGTCTGGTTGTCGTGGATGACGTCGAACTCGCCCCGTCGGGCCCGCAGATGGCGGCGGGCGCGCAGGCTGAAGGTGAGCGGTTCGGGGAAGCCGCCGGTCCACATGGTGGCGACCTCGGCGACGTCGATCCAGTCGCGGTACTCGCCGGGCCGGGGGGTGCGGAAGGGGTCGGGCTGGCGGTAGAGGTCGAGGCTGGGCAGCTCGGTGAGCGGCACGCCCTCGTCGAGCACCGGGTAGGGCTGGGCGCCGATGACCTCGACGTGGTGGCCGAGCCGGGCCAGTTCACGGCCGAGGTGGCGGACGTAGACGCCCTGGCCGCCGCAGAACGGGTTGCCCTTGTACGTCAGGAGCGCGATGCGCAACGGCCGGTCACCGTCCGCTCCGGGAGTGCCGTCGCCCGCCCGGGGGCCGCTCTCTATGGCCTCAGCGGTCACACTCGGCCCCCTTCTCACTGCGTCTGCGCCGGAGCGTAACCGCTCGCGTTAATCTAGAACAAGTTTCAGACTCACTCGTTCAACGAGCCTCGAATCTACCGGCAGGTAGCGTCGGTGCGGCGGCCGGATCAGGTGATTCGCGCCACGGCCCGCGTCCTGACGGTCCGTTCAGCACCGGGCCGCCGCCCGGTCCGCGCCGGAACGCACCGGCCGGACCCCGAGGCGCGCCCGGCCGTGCCGGGAGGCGTAGGCCAGGAGGCCACATGACCGCGGGCGGCAGGCCGCCGGCTTCCCCCCTCACCGAGCGCCAGGCGGCCCGGCGGGGGGCGATCCTGCGGGCGGGGGCGCGGCTCGCGGCGCGCGGCGGGTTCGATGCGGTGCAGATGCGGGACGTGGCGGAGGCCGCCGGGGTCGCGCTCGGCACCCTGTACCGCTATTTCCCCTCCAAGTCGCACCTGCTGGCGGCCCTCGCCCGGGATCTGCTGGAGCGGTGGCGCACAGCCCTGCTCGCCCGGCCCTCGGGGCCGGGCCGTCCGCCCGGCGAGCGGGTGGCGGCGACGCTGGCCCGCACCTCCCGGCTGCTGCGCCGGGAGCCGCACCTGGCGGACGCCCTGGTCCGCGCCCTGACCTTCGCGGACCGCGGTGCCGGGAGCGACGGGGACGAGGCGGCCCGGCTGGTCACCGCGATCGTGCTGGACGCGGCCGGGGCGACCCGCCCGTCCGCGGCGCAGCTCTCCGCGGTGCGGGTGGTCACGCACACCTGGCACGCGGCGACGGTGGCCGAGCTGACCGGCCGCGCCACCCCCGCCCGCGCGGCGGCGGACGTCGCCACCGCCTGCGGACTGATCGACCGGGCCTTCCCGGACGGCTGACCCGACGCCGGCCCCAGTCGGGCCCGCCGGGCGTGCCACGGGGGCGGCGCACGGGGGCGGTGCATGGCGGCAGCATGCGGGCGCACGGGGACGGGGTGCGGGGACGGCGTGCGGCGGCGGGGTACGGGGGCGGGCCGGCCCGGTGCGGGCGGCGGGTGCGGGCTCCGGGCGGCGGGGGCCGGCCCCGGTAGAGTGACCGGGTCGCTCTCACGTCCGTACAGGGGAAGCCGGTGCGCAGCCGGTGACACTCCTTCCGCACCGGCCCGGACCGGCCGGAGAGGCGCCGCCCACGCGCGGCGGCGGCCCGGTGCCCCGTGCCGGGCGTGACCGGCCCGTGCCGCCGGAACCCCGGCGGTCCGCCGTCCGTCGAGGCAATACGGGGCGGAGCCCGGCACCCGAGTGCCCGCGCCCGCCCTCGCAGGAGAGGCCCCAGCCCGTCATGACCGTACGCCGCGGCGCCGCCGCGCTCGCGACCCTCGCCGTGGTCCTGGCTTCCGCCGCCCCCGCCGTCGCCGCCTCCCCGAGTCCTTCCCCCTCGCCGTCCGTCACCTATCCGCCCGATCCGGTCGCCGGGCTGTACGGCACCGCGGATCCGTCGGGGGACGGGGTCTGGCGCCAGTCGCTGGCGTTCCTGGCCCAGAAGATCGAGTACGTCACGCCCTCCGAGCTGTCGGTGGCCTGGCTGCGGCACCAGCAGTGCGAGAGCGGCGCCTTCGCCGCCTACCGCGATCCGCGGGTGCCCTGCGACGCCTCGACGGTGACGGACGTGCGGGCGAGCGCCGCCGCCGTCCAGGCTCTGGCCGAGATCGGTGGGCACACCCCGGCGACGGAGAACGGCATCAGCTGGTTGTCCTCCGTGCAGAACGACGACGGCGGCTGGGGCGCGCGCCCCGGCGAGGCGACCGACCCCGCCTCCACCGCCCTGGCGGTGGGCGCGTTCGCGCGCGCCGGGCGGAAGCTGGCCGACGTCACCGCCGACAGCGGGCGCACGCCGTACCAGGCGCTGCGCGCGTTCGCGCTGCCGTGCGGCGGTACGGACGGCGGTGCCTTCACCACGCGCGCCGCGTCCCCCGCCCCGGACCCCGCCGCACCCACCGCTTCCGCCACCTCGGACGCGCCCCCCACCGTCCGCACCCCGGACGCGAAGGCCCCGGACGCGAAGGCCCCGGACGCGAACGTCCAGGGACGGGACGGAAACGGGACGAGCGCCGCCGATCCCTCCGCCACCCCGGAGCCGACGGCCGCCTCCGGCGAGGACGACGCGGCGCGTACGGCGGACGGGGCCGCCACGGCGGCCGCGGTGCTGGGCGCGATGGGCAAGGGCCTGGCGGCGGGCAGCTCCAACTCCGGCTCGGGCACCAGTTGCCAGGACACCGACGAGCCCTCGCCCGAGCGGCTGGCGCAGAACGGCGCGCACTACCTGGCGGGCGTCGTCGGCCGCGCGCACCGCGTCGACGGCCCGGCGGCGGGCGGCACGTCGGACGGGCCCGACTTCGCGGCCACCGCGACCGCGGTGGTCGCCCTCGCGGCCTCCGGCCACAAGAACGAGGCCGCGCCCGCCGTCGACTGGCTGGAGAAGAACGCGCGGAGCTGGTCGGAACGCGGCGGCCCGGCGGCCGTCGCCCAGTTGGTGCTGGTCGCGCACGCCACCGGGGCCCAGGCCCGCGATTTCGGCGGGGTCGACCTGGTGGCACAGCTCAACGCGACCGGTCCCACGCCCGCCGCCACCTTCGCCCCCTCCCCCACACCGACCGGCCCGCAGCCGGCGGCCGGCTCGACGGGAAGCTCCGGCTTCAGCGTCTGGTGGCTCGTGGGGGCGGGGCTCGCCTGCGGCGCCGGCATCGGCTTCATGATCAGCACCCGCCGCAAGGACGGTGCCGGGCGGCACAGCGGGACGGACGGCCGCGCGGGCGGGGACGACGTCCGCAGCTGACCCGGCCGCCGCCAGGGTCACGGGCCCCCGGTCGGGGGCCCGTGCCCCGCAGGCGTACGCGCCCCCCCGCACGGCCCCGGCACGTCACGGCTCCGGCGCGCGCCGTCCCCGCACAGCCCCGGCGGCCCCGGCGGCCCCGGCGGCGCAGCGAAACCCGTAGCGGGGTAGTACGCCCGGCCGTCCGCCGCACAGCACAAATCACCCCTTTCCAGGCTTATTTGTGCGAGACCCAGGTCACAAACAGGGTCCCGGCGGAGTGAAGGGCCCCACAGGCCGTAGGTCCTCCACTAAGCGGCCTCGTAGCGGAAACCGGGCGCATTCGACCCTTCGCCCGCCCTCCTGACCAGCGTGAATTATCTTTTGCCCGTTTCGGGACTTTCGCCCCGTGTGCGAGAGAAGGTCGTACAGGGGGTCTTTGCGTCGGCGGGTTCGAGCCCCTAACCATGGATCTCGTCGCCGAGCACAGCAGGTTCCGAACGTGGGGCCGCAGTGAGAAGCACCGGGTCACGCAGGATCCGATCCGGTCGCGACGTTCCTCATCCCCGACGTTAGGTTTCTCCGTGTCGATCGCCCGCAGCATCTTCGCTCAGCCCCGCACCGCCGGCCGCAAGGCCGCTCTGGTCGGCGCAGCCGCCGTCCTCGGTGGCAGCGGCCTGGTCATGGGGGTCGCCTCCTCGGCGTCCGCCGCCCCGACGGCCGCCTCCGGCGCCCAGGCCACGGCACAGCAGATGATCGGCGACAGCGCGCAGTTCCAGTGCTTCAGCAACATCGTCTCGCACGAGAGTGGCTGGAACCCGCAGGCCACCAACTCCTCCTCCGGCGCCTACGGCCTGGTCCAGGCGCTGCCCGCCTCCAAGATGTCGTCGGCGGGCTCGGACTGGAAGACCAACCCGGCCACCCAGATCAAGTGGGGCCTGGACTACATGAACAGCCGCTACGGCAGCCCGTGTGGCGCGTGGGACTTCTGGCAGGCCAACAGCTGGTACTGAGCCGACGGCTCCGCACCCGCCTGACCACGACGGCCCCCGGCCGGACCCCTTGAGGGGTCCCGCCGGGGGCCGTCGTCATGCGCGCCGCGTCGTGCGCGCCCCGTCACGGGTGCGGCCTCAGCGCGCCGCCGTCCCTGGCGCCGCGTCCAGGGCGCCACCGTCCCCGGGCACCCCGTCCCGGTCGGCGTCCGCCTCCGGTGCGCGGCTCTGACCGGGGACCACCGGCACCACCACCGGCCAGAGCCGCCGGGGGCCCGCCAGCAGGTAGGTCAGACCGAAACCGAGCGACACCACGAGCGCCCCGCCGGCCGCGTCGAGCAGCCAGTGGTTGCCGGTGGCGACGATCGCCGAGAGGGTGAACAGCGGGTGCAGCAGGCCCAGCGCCTTCATCCACGCCTTCGGCGCCAGCATCAGGATGATCAGCCCGCACCACAGCGACCAGCCGAAGTGCAGCGACGGCATCGCCGCGTACTGGTTGGTCACCGTGGTCAGCGTGCCGTAGTCAGGCTGGGCGAAGTCCTGCACCCCATGGACCGTGTCGATGAAGCCGAGGCCGGGCATCAGCCGCGGCGGGGCCAGCGGGTAGAGCCAGAAGCCGACCAGCGCCAGCACGGTGGCGAAGCCGATGGTGGAGCGCGCCCAGCGGTAGTCCGCGGGCCGTCGCACGTAGAGCACGCCGAGGATGGTCAGCGGAATGATGAAGTGGAACGTCGAGTAGTAGTAGTCGAAGAACTCGCGCAGCCAGCCGATCCCGGCGACCGTGTGGTTCACCCAGTGCTCGACGTCGATGTGCAGCCACTGCTCCAGTGAGTGGATCTGCCTGCCGTGCTCCTCGG
This sequence comes from uncultured Streptomyces sp., assembly GCF_947488945.1. Taxonomy (GTDB): domain Bacteria; phylum Actinomycetota; class Actinomycetes; order Streptomycetales; family Streptomycetaceae; genus Streptomyces. The sequence continues at coordinate 177,745 of NZ_CANLBS010000004.1, read as the reverse complement.
CGGTGGCGCGGCCGGCCGTCGCGGCCAGCCTGACCTGCGCGTACGCGGAGTACACGACCCGGATCAGCAGCAGTTCCAGCAGCAGGTTGGGGCGGCTGAGGACCCGCCGCCAGAAGGGCAGCAGCGGCACGCGTCTCCAGCGCGCCGCCACCGGCCGGGCGTACTCGGTGGGCACCGGCCGCAGCCAGTGTTCCGAGGAGCGGGAGAGGAACGGCACGACGCAGGCCGCGCAGACCGCCGTGATCAGCAGGGCGTTGTCGCGCACCGCGTGCAGGACCCCGATGTTCGGCAGCAGCATCTTGCCCGGCAGGGTGATCACCAGGACCACCACGGCCGGCCACACCATCCGGTCCGCGGCGCCCCGGCCGACCCGGCCGACCACCGCGAGCAGCACCCAGAGCAGTTGGTGCTGCCAGGTCGTCGGCGACACCGCGACGGCCACGCAGCCGGTCAGGGCAACCGCCAGCAGCAGTTGCCCGTCCTGCGCGTAGCGCACCGCGCGGCGCATCCCGAGGACGGTGACGGCCACCGCCAGGACCAGGAAGAGGGCGATCTCCAGCGGCCCTTCCAGGCCGAGGCGGAGCAGCGCCCCGTGCAGCGACTGGTTGGCCAGTCCGGCGGGCCGCTCGCCGAGCCCCGCCCCGGCGACGTGGTGCACCCAGTACGCCCACGAGTCGCGCGGCAGCGCCGCCCACGCGACGGCGGTGAGGACGGCGAACGCGGCACCGGCGTGGGCGCCGGCGCGACGTCTGCCGGTCAGCCACAGCAGGCCCGCGAAGAGCAGCACCGTCGGTTGCAGGGCCGCGGCGAGACCGACCAGGACGCCGGCCGCGCGTTCGTCCCGTACGGCGAAGCAGGCCACCAGCACCAGAAGCACCGGCAGGATGCTGGTCTGCCCCAGGTAGAGCGCGTTGCGCACCGGCAGCGACACCATGAGCAGCGCGATCGCGAACGGGACGGCCAGCAACGCGGTGCGCCGTCCCACCGGGGCGGGCAGCGCCCGCGCGGCGACGAAGCCGAGCACGGCGACCAGCACCAGCGAACCGAACGTCCAGGCGACCCCGAGCGCCTGCTCCGCCGAGGCGGACAGCGGTTTCAGGACGAGCCCGGCGAACGGCGTCCCGGTGAACCGGTCCGTGTCGTACAGCGAGCCCTTGACGTGCAGCACGCCGTACTCGCCGATCCAGGTGTCCAGGTCGGTGAGCCGCTCACCGGGTGGCTGCCGCAGCACCACCGTCATCTGCCGCACGGCGAGCGCGGCCACGATCATCCAGAGGAGGGCACGGGTGAGCCCGGTCCTCGTCTCCACGTCCGCCGCCGCGCTCCCGCGCACGCTGTGCTCCGCATTTGCCACGCTGCGCCGACCCTCCCACCGATTCGTGCACATCCCCGTCGACTCGGGTTCGTGCGGATGAAGCCTGTCATTGCCCTACGAGGTAGACATCATCAACCCCCGTTTCGCCTGAGCGTCACGCGCGATTGTCCGAAAGAACACATCGACGGCCCGCCGCGCGGGGAGGCGGCACGCGGCCCGTCCCGCGCAGCCGCGACGCGGTCCCGGCCGGACGCATACGGGCGTACGGGGGCGTACGGGAGGGAGCCGCCGGGCCCGGCGGAAGCTCCGTGCCCGCGTCGCGGGTCAGGCGTCCGGGGCTTCGGCCTGCCAGCAGGCGAACAGGGGCACGTCGGTGTCCCCCGCGAGCACGACCAGACCGAAGGGCCGGTCGAAGGCGAGGTGCAGCGGGCGCGTCGCGGTGGGCCGGGCCGATCCGGCACGCGTCGACACGGCGGTGACCGCGGCGGCCTCCACCCCCGCCTCCTCGATCCGCACCACGGTCTCCTGCACCACCTCGGAGACCGCCAGCGGCGTGCGGGAGAGCCCGGAGAAGTCGGCCGCGTCCGACAGCGCGGTACGCACTCCCAGCGCCGGAAGCCCTTCGTGGACCTGGAGCGTGGTCCGTAGCGCGAGCCGCGGCAGCGCCACCGTCAGCAGGTCCGCGTCGAGCGGCGTCCCCGCCCGCTTCGGCGCCCAGCCGGCCGGCAGCACCCGCGCCGCGCCCGCTCCCGGCTCCCCGAGCACGAACCGGACCCGGACCGGGGGGCGCCCGTCCGGCCCCCGGCGGCACCGCAGCTCGACGACCCGGGCGGCCCCGACGCTCCACGCGTCCCGCACGGACACCCGGGCGTGCATCGTGGCCACCGGCCGGCTCGCACCCGAGGCGCCGGCGAACGGCTGGTCACGGGTGTGCGCCGCGTCGAACGGCTTCTCCCAGTCCGCCTTGAGCGCGATCACGTTGACCAGCGCGAGCAGTGTGCCGGGGCCGATCCGCAGGGGCAGCCGCTCGATCAGGCCGCCGGTCCCGGCGTACACCCAGGCGTCGACGGCAGCCGGGTCCAGTGGACCGAAGCCGATGTCCGGCAGCGCCGCCCGGTACTCCTCCCGGACGGCCACCCGGCTCCACACCCCGGTGGCGACGGCCGACGCCCCCGTGCCGGCGAGTTCCCGGGCCGCCTCCGTCACGTCGGGCGCCGCGGCGGGGCCGGACGTACCGAGCAGCGCGCCCAGTTCGTCGGCGGTCCGTCCGCGCGCCCCGGCGGCGACCGCGGCCAGCGCCAGCCAGAGCCCGGCGGGCGAGCAGGCGAAGCCGCCGCTTCCGGGCGCGGTGCCGGGGGCGGTCAGCACCCGCGTCCACCGGTCGGCGAGCGCCCGCACCGCCGCCGCACGCCGCCCGGCCGGCTCCACCGCGTCCGCCACCAAGCCCTCGCCGCCCCGGTCCGTCCCGTCCCTCATCGCCGTCCCCCACGTTCCGTGTGCCGTGCGCTGTGTGCCGTGTGCCGTACAGCGCCGTCTTTCGCCGGACCGTTCCGGGCCCGGAACGGTCCGTGGCCCCTGCACGATATTGCCTTGCACGATCCGGTCGTCGGCACACCACAATGCCCCATGACCTGGACCCTGGCCCCCGAACGCTTCGACTCCCCCGAGGCTTCGCTGCTCCGGCACGACTACTACGCCGAGGTGGCCGGCCGGTACTGGAAGCGCCCCGCGACGGCCGCCGAGATAGCGGACGGACTGCGCGACGACGGTGCCGAGCGGCTCGTCCCGCCGACGGGTCAGTTCGTGGTGGGGCGGTCCGGGGGCCGGGCGGCCGGCTGCGCCGGCCTCCTCCTGGTGCCGGAGGAGCCCGGCACCGCCGAGCTGACCCGGGTCTACGTACGGCCGGAGTACCGCGGCACGGGCGGCGGCGGACTGCTGCTCGCCGCGATGGAGGAGGCGGCCCGCGCCCTCGGCGCGCGCCGGCTGCGGCTCGACACCCGCGACGACCTCGTCGAGGCGCGCGGCCTGTACGCCAAACACGGCTTCCGCGCCGTCCCCGCCTTCAACGCCGGCCCGTACGCCGAACACTGGCTGGCCAAGCACCTCTGACCGGGACGGGCCCCCCGACCGCCCTACGCCGCGTGGTCGCGGGGCGGGTCCGGGGTGTGGGGGTGTTCGCGGCGGGAGCCGCTGACCTCGTCGGTGAGTTCGGCGATCAGCGCGACGAGGTCGGTCGGACGGTCCGGCCCCCACCAGTCGCCGAGCAGGTCGGAGAGCGAGTCCTCGCGCGCCCGGGCCAGCCGGACGACGGCTTCCGCGCCCCGGTCGGTGAGGACCATCTGGAGTCCTTCCCGCCGGGCGAGGCCCCGCTCCTCCACCTGGCGGGCGGCGTCGGTGATCACCCTCAGCGGCAGCGGGACGGTGTCCGCGAGCAGTCCGGGCTCCACCGTGCCGTGGCGCTTCATCCGCAGCAGCAGCCAGCTCGCGGCGGGCAGCAGGTCGTAACCGGCCCGTGCGGTGATGTCCACGTAGACCTCGCGGCGTCCCTCTCGGGTGGCGAGGACGGACAGGGCCCGCGCGCACTCGTCGTAGGAGGACCGTTCGACGGGGTTGGTGGCGAGGGTCTGGCTGCTGTCCGGGGCCGTCACCGCGCCGCGCAGCTTGTCCTCCTTGAGGAACCAGGCGAAGACGAAGGCGATCAGCACGACCGGGACCGCGTAGAGGAACACGTCGGTGATCGACGACGAGTACGCGCCGAGGATCGCGGGTTGGACGTCGGGCGGCAGCCGGTCGATGGCCCGGGGGTCGGCGGCCAGCGCCCCGGCGTCCACGCCGGGCGGCAGGCTCCGTCCGGCCAGCGCGTCCTCCAGCCTGCCGGACAGCAGGTTGGTGAAGATCGTGCCGAAGATGGCGACGCCGAACGACGCGCCGATCGACCGGAAGAACGTGGCCCCCGAGGTGGCGACGCCCAGGTCCTCGTAGGACACGGCGTTCTGCACCACCAGCACCAGGACCTGCATCACGAGTCCGAGCCCGGCTCCGAAGACGAAGAAGTAGGCGCTCATCTCCGCGGTGGAGCTGGTCTCGTCCAGCCGGTGGAGCAGCAACAGACCGGCCGCGGTGAGGGCGGTGCCGACCAGGGGGAAGACCTTCCAGCGCCCGGTGCGGCTGACGATCTGGCCGGAGCCGGTCGAGGTGAGCAGCAGCCCGAGGACCATCGGCAGCATGTGGACGCCGGACATGGTCGGCGAGATGCCGTGCACCACCTGGAGGAAGGTCGGCAGGAAGGTCATCGCCCCGAACATGGCGAAGCCGATCACGAAGCTGATCACCGCGACCAGGGTGAACGTCCGGATGGAGAACAGCTTCAGCGGGAGTACGGGCTCCACCGCGCGCCGCTCGACCGCGACGAACGCGATCAGCAGCACCACGGCGAGCACCGCCAGCCCGATGATCTGCGCGGAGCCCCACGCCCAGGTGGTGCCGCCGAGGGACGCCACCAGCACCAGGCAGGTCGCCACGGAGGCGATGAGAAAGGTGCCGAGATAGTCGATGGTGTGCTTGGCGGAGCGGACCGGGATGTGCAGGACTGCGGCGATGACCGCCAGCGCGACGACGCCGATCGGCAGGTTGATGTAGAACACCCAGCGCCAGGAGAGGTGTTCGGTGAACAGGCCGCCCAACAGCGGCCCGAGGACGCTGGTCACACCGAAGACCGCGCCGAACAGCCCCTGGTACTTGCCGCGTTCGCGCGGCGGCACGAGGTCGCCGACGATCGCCATCGACAGCACCATCAGGCCGCCGCCGCCGAGCCCTTGGAGAGCGCGGAAGCCGATGAGCTGCGGCATGTTCTGCGCGATGCCGCAGAGCGCGGAGCCGATGAGGAAGATGACGATGGCGGTCTGGAAGAGCTTCTTGCGCCCGTACTGGTCGCCGAGCTTCCCCCACAGCGGAGTGGCCGCCGTGGCCGCCAGCATGTAGGCGGTGACCACCCAGGACAGGTGCTCCAGCCCGCCGAGTTCGCTGACGATCGTGGGCAGCGCGGTGGAGACGATGGTCTGGTCGAGGGCCGCCAGCAGCATCCCCAGGAGCAGTGCGCCGATGGCGACCAGGATCGTCCGCGTGGACCGCCCTTCGCCGGGGGTGAGCGGCGGACTGATCTGCTGGGCCATGGACGCCTCCTCGGTGCCTTTACACCCCATCCTGTCCTTTTTGCCGGATTACGGCTCGCTGGGCGGGGCCACCGCGTCGAACCCGCTTGCGAAGGCTGCATAATCACAGGCAATTCAAGGGGAGGGGACCCACGATGACCGACCGGACATGCCCGGAGTGCGACGGCCCGCAGGACGGCCCACCGACCACGGGAGCGAGACCCGGCAGGGCCCCGGCAGCGGGACCGGTGGGCCCGGCGGGACCGGTCGCCCCGGCGGGGACGGGGGCCGAAGGCTGCGCCGCGGGCACGCCGACGGGGACCCGGCGCGCCTGCGACCACGGGGGCGGCGACCCGGCGGGCGCCCCGGAGGCCGCGGAAGCGGCGGCCGTGGGGGCGGCTGCGGCGAACGCGGGGGCGCGAGGCGCGGGCGACACGGACGCGCGGGACCTGGACGACACGGAAGCGCGGGGGGCCAGCGGTACGGGCTTCGGGACCGACACCGACGCGGGGGCCGGGACGGGGGCCGGGGCGGAGACCGCCGTGACACCCGCCGGAGCGCCGGACGGCGAGAGTCTGCGCGCGGCCCGGGACGCCCGCGCGGCGGCCGAGATCGCCGCCGCCGAGGACTTCGACCCCCTGCGGATCAGGCCGTACGTGACCCTGTCCGGCGGGCCGGAGGACTCGGAGGCGGCCGCCGGTCACCCCGCCGCGTCCGGGACGCCCGCAGCGGACAGCCCGGTACCCCGGACGTGGATGGGGGCCCCGCTGCCGCCCGAGGCCCCGACCGCAGTCATCGCCGGAGCCCGCGTTCCACATCCCGTTCCGGTACCGCCCGCGACCGACGCGCCCGACCCGGTGCAGCCCCGGTCACGGAAGCCTTTCGCCGTGCTCGGCGTGGCGGCGGCACTGGTCGCGGTGGTCGGCACCGCCGCCTTCCTGGGTGGCCTGTTCGGCGGGGACGACAGCCAGGACCAGGCCGTGGCGGAGACCACGGCCACTCTCCCGGCGGTGACCGACGAGGAGACCGGCACCCCCACCGCCGATCCCTCCGCCACCCCTTCGGCGCCCGCTTCCGCTTCCCCTTCCGCTTCCGCTTCGGCCTCGGCCAGCAGCGCTTCCCCCTCCCCCTCGACGTCCGCGTCCGCGTCCCCCACGGCGAGCACAGCCCCCAGCGCCTCCCCTTCCACGGCGCCCTCCCCGACCCCGTCCACGGCCACCCCGGACACCTCCACCCCGCCGGCCCTGGCTCCCGCGACCGGCTCCACCCTCCAGCTCGGTGACCAGGGCGGGGAGGTGGCCGAACTGCAGAACCGGCTGCGGGCGGCGGGCTTCTACCGGGGAGCCTCGGACGCCACGTACACGGAGCGCGTGGCGGCCGGCGTCCTCATGTACCAGGCCCGCCGGAACATCCAGGGGGACGCACCCGGCACGTACGGGCCCCACACGCGGCGCGTCCTGGAGGCCGAGACGTCCGGCCGCCACCGGGACTGACCGGGGAGGACATCACGGACATGACCGGCACCGGTGCGGGCGAGAACCCCTCCGACGCCCGCCACGACCTGGGGATTGGCGTTCTGGCTCCGGTTTTTGTACCGTAGAGGAACAAAGTGGCTTCGCCCGCACTCCCTGACCGGCGGGCGAGGCTGCTCTGGTTTTCGCATTCTTCGAGCTGCGTCGTACGCAGCCCCCACCGCAGTCCGCGCTCTGGAGCATGCCGATGTCGGCCACCGTCCTCCCCGCCCGCGCCCTCCTCCTGGACATGGATGGCACCCTCGTGAATTCCGACGCGGTGGTGGAGCGCTGCTGGCGCCGCTGGGCGGTCGCGCAGGGGATCGACCCGGACGAAGCACTCAAGGTGGTGCACGGCCGTCAGGGTTACGCCACGATGGCCGTCCTGCTGCCGGACCGCCCGATGGAGCAGAACTACGCGGACAACCGCGTGATGCTCGCCGAGGAGACCGCCGACACCGACGGTGTCGTGCCGATCGGCGGCGCGGCGGAGTTCATGGCCGCCATCGACGGCCTTCCGCACGCCCTGGTGACGTCCGCCGACGCCGCCCTCGCGCAGGCCCGGATGGGAGCCGCCGAGTTGCGGATGCCCTCGGTGCGCGTCACCGCCGAGAGCGTCGGCGCGAGCAAGCCGGACCCGGAAGGCTTCCTCAAGGGAGCCGCCGAGCTGGGCTTCGACCCGGCCGACTGCATCGTCTTCGAGGACTCCGAGGCCGGCATCGCGGCGGGCCGTGCGGCCGGCATGCGGGTCGTGGGCGTCGGCCCCCGCGCCGAGGCGCTCGGCCCCGACGCCCACGTGGGGGACCTGACCCAGGTCCGCGTGGAGACCGTCGAGGACGGTTCGATCCGCCTGCACATCACCACACTCTGACCTCCTCCCTCCGCAGCGGGACCTTGCACGCGCCACGGCCGTCGTCAGTGGCGTGTGCGAATGTCAGTGGCATGTGCGACTGTCTGGCGCATGTTGAACATCACGGTGCGAACGGACGGCGGGGAGCAGCATGCCCAGCCGTCCGCCGAGGAGTTGACCGACCTGATCCGGCGCATCGGCGGCCGCGGCGGCCACTTCCTCGTGGTCCTGCGCGCGCCCGAGCTGCCCCACATATTCGTCCAGGTCTGGCACGAGGACGGCGGTGCGTACACGCTGGAGCACCGCGACGGCGACACCTACGCCACCACCGAACTCGGTGACGTCTCGGCCGTGATCGACGCGATGACCCGCTGGGCCCGCCAGGAGACGGACTGGGACGCCGGACTCCTCTGGACCCCGCTGGAGGTATGACCGGGCGGGCGTTCTCCGCCCCGGAGTAGCCGGGTGCCGCCTCCTCGCCTGCACGTCCTTCACACCGCGGGCCCGGGGGCATCCGGTGCGGGGTGGTCGGGCGTCACATGGTCCGGCTCGGGGTGGTCGGGCTTCAAGTGGTCGGGTTCCCGGTGGTCGGCGTCGTGGTGACGCTTGCGCCGGACGCGCCAGTCGGTGGCGAGGCTGTGGTCGCGGGCGTCGGTGGCCTCGCGTTCGGCGCGGTCGATGGCCGCGCACTCCGGGCATGCGGTGCGGGGCCCGGCGGTCGTTCCGCGCCCCTCTCTCGTGTCACTCACAGGAGGGAACCTCGGCTTCTCGCGTTGTCACGCGCCACTCCGGCGCGCATCCGTTCCTCGGGGGTGGCAATGCGCACGAGCGCCGGCTCGGCCTCCCGCTCCCGACCCCCGCCGACCGGCCGCAACGCCCAGTACGGGCCCGACCTGCCACGGAACTCACCGACCCGGACGACCGGGCCGACGGTGTCCACCACGACCGTTCCGACGGGCGGCGGGAGAGACGTGCAGTCCATGGAGCCGACTCCTCTCTGTAGCTGTTTCGCTACGGGGCGAGGCCACAGTGACCTACAGTCGGGAGGTCTTCAACTTGCACAATGTGACAGACAAGTTAGGTGCGAGATGGCCAATCGGAAGGTGCTGGATCCCGAGCAGTCACCCAACGCAGCCTTCGGGGCCCGTCTTCGCAGCTTGCGGGACGAGCGCGGCTGGACACAGGACGAGTTGGGCGTACGCCTCGGGTGTTCCGGCGCCCACATTTCGGCCGTCGAAACTGGTAGACGAACGCCAACTCGCACTTTCGCCGCAAGTGCTGACAGAGCGTTCGCGCTCGGTGATCAACTTCAGCGGCAGAGTCAGTCATTACGGTTCAGGGCCTTGCTGGAGGGCTTTCCGGAGTACGTCACGCACGAAGCCCGAGCAACCGAGATCAGGCTGTACGAGGTCGGTGTCATACCGGGCCTGCTGCAGACACCCGAGTACGCGACCGCGCTCGGGGACAGCACCGTCAAACGGGGCGTGGCCACGAAGGAGCAAGCCGACGAGCGGATCAGGATGATCGCGCAGCGCCAGGCATCGCTCGTGCGTGTCCCTTCACCTCTGATCTTCGTAGTCCTCGACGAGAGCTGCCTGCTCCGCCCCATCGGTGGCGACACTCTGATGGATGCGCAGTTCGACCGTCTGATCGAGTTCGCCGAGCTACCCAACACCGTCCTGCAAGTAGCGCCCTTCAGTATCGGAGTCCGTCGTCCCATGACGCTTCCGGTGACTCTGCTCACGATGCCTGACCGGTCACTCATGTCCTACGCAGAGTCGGCCAACCGGGGGCACCTTGAGCGGGACGCTGCATCTGTATTACCGCTGTTGACGGATTATCATCAGCTGCAGGCCGAAGCGCTGTCGAGAGCGTCCTCCATCGCCTTGATCAGCAAGTTACGAAAGGGCACCCCGTGACGACCGACTTCCCCCGTTGGTTCAAGTCTTCATTCAGCGAGAACGGGGGCCAGTGCGTCGAGGTCGCCACCAACCTCGCCCTCACCCACGGCATCATCCCCGTCCGCGACTCCAAGAACCCCGAGGGCCCCGCGCTCGGCCTCGCCACGACCGCGTTCGCGTCCTTCGTCGCGGGCGTCAAGACCGGAGAGTTCAACGTCTGACCGACGCTCTCGCCCCGCCACACCACGAAGCCCCGCCGCGCCCCGGAATCCGGAATCCGCCACCACGGAACGCGCGGTGGGGCTTCGTCGTACGCGCCGAGGCATCCACCCACGCCCGGGTAACGTCTTGGCCGGAAAACCCGCTCACGGGGCCGCCCACCGCTCCCTACTCTCGACGGACAAGCCGAACCGCGACATCGTCGCGGGGAGGCTTTCCGGCATCCGACCCGGCCCGGCCCGGCCCGGCCCGGCCCGAAGGGGTTCCCACGTGACCGCACCCCAGTACTCCACGTCCTCCTACAGCAGCAACGGCGGCGCATGTGTCGAGGTCGCGGTGAACCTTGCTTCGCCGTACGGCACCGTCCCCGTCCGCGACTCCAAGGACCCCGAGGGCCCCGCGCTCGGACTCGCCACGACCGCGTTCGCGTCCTTCGTCGCCGGGATCAAAGCCGGGAACGTCACCGTCCGCCCGTAGTGCTGCCGCGCCCGCCGCCACCGGCGCGCAGCAGTGCGTCGAGCTCGGGGTAGGCGATCCCGTCGCCGACCGCGTGGTAACTCCCCTGGGAGAACAGCTCCTCGGCCGCGCGCCGGGCTGCGGCGTACGCGGACTGGGCGATGCCCGAGCCGAGGCTGACCCGCGCCACGCCGAGCGTGCCGAGTTGGCCGAGGGGCGGGGTGCCGGGAGCCGCCATCACGTTGAGGGGAACGGCGATGCCCCGCGCCAGGGCCGTGATGGTCTCCGCGTCGGCGACGCCCGGCACGAACACGCCGTCGGCGCCCGCCTCCACGTAGCGGCGCGCCCGGTCCAAGGTCTCCCGCACCCCGCCCGATCCGGTGAGGAACGTGTCGACGCGGGCATTGACGAACAGTCGTACCCCCGCCCGGTCCGCCGCCCGCCTGGCCGCCGCGACACGGGCGGCGGCCTCTGCGGGTGGCCGGGGGCCGTCCTCGATGTTGACGCCCACCGCGCCGGCCGCGAGCACCCCGGCGACGGTGTCCGCGACCCCGTCCGCGTCGTCGCCGTAACCCCCCTCGATGTCGGCGGTGACGGGTAGGCCGACCGCCGCCACGACGCGGGCGACCAGGCCGAGGGCGCGGTCCCGCCCGAGCACGTCACCGTCCGGGCTCCCCAGCGACCAGGCGACCCCGGCGCTGGTGGTGGCGATCGCCCCGGCCCCTGCGGCCTCCACGAGCAGGGCGCTCGCCACGTCCCAGACGTTGGCCAGGGCGAGGGGGCGGTCGGCGGTGTGCAGGGCATGGAACGTCTCGGCCCGAGCGGCCTGTGTCGTGGTCATGGACGAGAGTCAACCCGGACATCCACCCCTTGGCTGGCGGAAATCGGACATCAACGTCGGCATCAGGGCACGGGGCACGGACAGTGGGCACGGGACACGGGCACGGCGCCACGGGCACCTACCGACCGAGCGTCGGCCCCGACCCCTCACTCCCAGTCCCTCCCAAACCCGAACTCCCCTACTCATAAGGGTTTCCGACCGCACGTCAGATCTACCCACCGACCTCTTGATGTGACGTGCGCATGTCGTCACCCTGTTACCTGGTGCCCACCCCACAGAAACCTGGCACCGCCACGATGGCCGGGCTCCACTGGTCGCCCGTCCAGCATCCCCCCACGTCAAGGGAGTTCCCATGCTCGGTGTCTACGCGCGTCGCGCGGCCGTCGCCTTCGCCTCGGCGATCCTCGCCGCCACCTCCGGACTTCTCACCGCCCCCGCCGCCCAGGCGGCGATGCCGACCCCGGTGAGCGCGGCCACCGCACGCACCTACCTCAGCCAGCTCACCGTCAGCGCCGAGAGCTCGGCCAGCGGCTACAGCCGCGACAAGTTCCCCCACTGGATCACGCAGTCGGGCGCCTGCAACACCCGCGAGGTGATCCTCAAGCGTGACGGCACCAACGTGGTGCAGGACTCCGCCTGCGCCGCCACCAGCGGCAGTTGGTACTCGCCCTACGACGGCGCCACCTGGACCGCCGCCTCCGACGTCGACATCGACCACATGGTCCCGCTGGCCGAGGCGTGGCGTTCCGGTGCCAGCGGCTGGACCACCGCCCAGCGCCAGGCCTTCGCCAACGACCTGACCCGCCCCCAGCTCATCGCGGTCACGGACAACGTCAACCAGTCCAAGAGCGACCAGGACCCGGGCGAGTGGCTGCCGTCCCGCGCCGCCTACCTGTGCACCTACGCCCGTGCCTGGGTACACGTGAAGCACTACTACGACCTGACGATCGACACGACCGAGAAGTCGGCTCTCCAGTCCGTGCTGAACGGCTGCTGATCCGCACCGGGCGCCCGGACCGGCCCCACCTCCGGCCCCGCTGTCCCGACGGGCTCCACCGTCGGGACAGCGGGGCCGGAACCGGCCGGGCGGACCCGGTCCCGCCCTCCCGTACCGTACGGTCGTCCGTCGTAGTCATCCGTACGTGAACGCGAGGAGGGCACACATGGCCGGGCTCCGGCTGGGACCGCTGCTGCGGTACGTGGACTGGGAGACGGGCACGTCGGCGACCGTATGGGTCGAGACGGACCGTCCCTGCACCGTCGAGGTCCGGTGCGCCGACGGGGCGGCGGGCTCCTCGCCCACCTTCTCCGTCGCCGGTCACCACTACGCGCTCGTCGTCGTGACGGGGCTGACGCCAGGGACCACGACGACGTACGAGGTGCTGCTCGGCGACCGCCCGGTGTGGCCGCTGAAGGACTCCAGCTTCCCGCCGAGCACCATCACCGCCCCGGACCCCGCCGCCGCCGGTGGGGCCGCGGCGCCGCTGCGCGTCACCTTCGGCTCGTGCCGCTGGGCGGCGCCGCCCGGCCGGGACCACCCCCTGGTGCACGGCTCGGGCAGCGACGACCCCACCGGCCCGGACGCCCTCGACGCCCTCGCCGCCAAGCTCGCCGCCGACCCCGACGCCGTACGCCCGGACGTCCTGCTTCTCATCGGCGACCAGGTGTACGCCGACGAGACCTCGGAGGCGACCCGCGACCGCATCTCCGGCCGCCGCAGCCTGGACGAGCCGCCGGAGACGCAGGTCGCCGACTACGAGGAGTACACCTACCTCTACGACGAGTCGTGGCGCGACCCCGAGGTGCGCTGGCTGCTCTCCACCGTGCCGAGCTGCATGATCTTCGACGACCACGACGTGATAGACGACTGGAACACCAGCGCGTCCTGGCAGGCGGACATGCGGGCGACCGCCTGGTGGCACGAGCGGATCGTCAGCGGGCTGGCGTCGTACTGGGTGTACCAGCACCTCGGCAACCTCTCCCCCGCCGAACTGGCCGACGACCCGCTGTACGCGAAGGTCCGGGCACTGCCGGACGGCACCGAGCCGTTGCGCGCGTACGCCGCCGAGGCGGACGCCGAGCCGACCTCGGCGCGCTGGAGCTACCGCCGCGACTTCGGGCGGGTCCGCCTCCTGATGGTCGACACCCGGGCCGCCCGGGTCCTGGACGAGCAGCACCGGACGATGCTGGACCCGGCGACCCAGGAGCGGCTGCGGGCGGACATGCTCGACGACCCCGGCGCCTACGACCACCTGCTGATCGGCACCTCGCTGCCGTGGTTGCTGCCGCCGCTGGTCCACGAGGCGGAGACGTGGAACGCGGCGCTGTGCCGGGGCGAGCGCGGCGGGCCGGACGGGCGCTGGGCCCGGTTCGGCGAGTGGCTGCGGCGCGGGGCGGACCTGGAGCACTGGGCGGCCTTCCCCGACTCGTTCCGCGCGCTGGCGGAGCTGCTGCGGCAGGCCGGTACAGGTCCGCAGGCGCCGGCCACCGTCTGCGTGCTCTCCGGAGACGTGCACCATGCCTACGTGGCCGAGCCCGCCTGGCCGGACTCGGTGCCCGGCGGCGCCCCGGACGCGCGGGTGCTGCAACTGACGTGCTCTCCGGTGCACAACTCGATCCCGGCGACGATAAGGGCCGGGTTCCGCTTCGGCTGGAGCGCCGCGGGCCGCCGCATCGGCAGGCTGCTGGCCCGGCACGGTCGCACCGGCACGCCGCCTGTCTCCTGGCGCAAGACGGACGGCCCGTGGTTCGGCAACCAGCTGATGACGCTGACGCTCACCGGCCGGGAGGCGTCCCTGACCCTGTCGCAGTCCCGCGGCGACGTCCGGAACGCGACGCTGGAGACGCTGATGGAACGGCCCCTGAGCTGACGGCGGGGCCGGGGCGGACCGGCGGCGGCGAGGCGCGTGAGGTGCGCGACATCGGTGGCCCCCGGGCGGAATCCGGGTGAACCGCGGGCGTACTCTGTAGAGCTGACCCAGCCGCCCCTGCCGCTCCCCTGCGACGTCGCGGCGTTGACGCCGAACCGGGGAGTAGGAACGTGCTTGAGAGTGTGGGCGCCCTGACCGGCAGCCCATGGATCTACGTGCTGGTCGCCCTCTCCGTGCTCCTGGACGTCTTCCTGCCCGTACTGCCCAGCGGGGTGTTGGTGATCACCGCGGCGACCGCCGCCGCAGGTACGACGACCGTGGCCGGTTCCGCCGCGAGCCACCCGGTGCCCTCGCTGCTGATCCTGATGCTGTGCGCGGTCACCGCCTCGGTGCTCGGCGACCTCGTCGCCTACCGCCTGGCCTGGCGCGGCGGCGAGCGGCTGGACCGGGCCATCGCCCGCTCCCGCCGCCTGACTACCGCGCAGGAACGTCTCGGCACCGCGCTCGGCAAGGGCGGCGGCGCGCTCGTGGTGATCGCCCGCTTCGCACCGGCCGGACGCTCGGTGGTGTCGCTGGGCGCGGGCGCCGCACACCGCAGGGCGAAGGAGTTCCTGCCCTGGTCCGCCGTCGCGGGCGTGGCCTGGGCGGGCTACAGCATCGGCCTCGGGTACTTCGGCGGCCAGTGGCTGGGCGCCTCGTGGTTCGGCACCGCCCTCTCGGTCTTCGCCCTGTTCGTCGCGGGCGGCCTCGCGGCCGTCGTCGTCCGCCGCCCGGCGGCCGCAGCCGCCGGACCGCCGGCCGCCGGCGTCACGGCAGCCGTCACCGCAGGGGCAGCCGTCACCGCAGGTGCGAGCGTCAGCGCGGCCCCCGGAACGGCCCCCTGACCACGACCAGCCCCCTGAAACACGACCGGCCCCCGCCCCGGCCCCTGGCTGGACGCCGTCTGCCGGTCAGCGCGTCCGCACGGGCGCGCACGGAGAGCCCCCGTCACTTCCTGGCGGGGGCTCCGCGCACTTCCAGGCTCTCCAGCAGGGTCCGGGTGGCGGCGGTGATCTCCTCCACGGCCCGGTCGAACGCCTCGCGGTTGTGCGCGGCGGGGGCACGGAAGCCGGAGACCTTGCGCACGTACTGGAGAGCGGCGGCCCGCATGTCCTCCTCGGCGGCCTCTTCGGGGATGGCGGGCGGACGGAGCGTCTTGATGCTGCGGCACATGCTTCCAGTGTGACGCCTGCCACTGACAACGGGCGGCCGCGCCCGGTCGGGGACCCCGGTGAGGGTCTCGGCCGGGCGCGGCCCGTGCCGGGCGCGGCGGTGGGTGCCGTGCGCGCGGAGGGCGTCAGATGACGGATCCGGAGCGGTCCGTGCACAGCGCCCAGATGACGAAGGCGTCGATGGCGATGGAGATGATCGCCATGACCGGCGCGTACGGGAGCCACAGGAAGTTGGCGATCATGTTGAGACCGGCGATGGCGACACCGGCACCGCGCGCCCACGCGGCGCCCTTCAGGATGCTCCAACCGACGAGGGCGAGGATCACGCCGAGCACGATGTGGATCCAGCCCCACGACGTCAGGTCGAACTTGAAGACATAGTTGTTGATCTGCGCGTACACGTCGTTGTCCGCGAGGCCCGCGATGCCCTTGATGATGTCGAGGACACCGTCGACGAGCAGCAGGACACCGGCGAACATGGTGCCCCCGGCGGCCCAGTGACCGCCCTTGCCCCCGTGTCCCGGGGTGCCGCTGCTCGTTCCGCCGGCCCCGCGCGGGGCCGATGTTGACTGTGACATGTCTAGCTCCTTCGTCGGAGGACCGCGGTTCTCCACCGCGGACCGGTGACCCGTGCATCGGGTGTCCCGTACATCCGTCCCCCGGCGCTTCGAAGGCGCCCGGGGACGGGCGGGGTCAGGGGGCGTTGACGGTGACGATGTGTCCCTGGACATCGACGGTGAGGGCGACCCGTTCGACCTTGCTGGTCAGGGCCAGACCGATCCAGACCGCTCCCCAGACGAAGCAGGAGAAGACCGTCAGGAAGGCGTGCAGGACATGGTTGACGCGGTAGCCGCGGACCAGGACGGCCTGGGTGCCCGAGCGGGACTCGACCCGCCATCCCTCCGCGATCCGCTGGTTGACCACCCAGTCCAGGATCAGACCCCGCTGCGTGTCGTCCGGCGGGATCACGTTCACGGTGTAGTACCCGGGGGGCGGTCCGATCGACGTCGATCGCCCCCGTGTGCGGCGGTGAGGCTTCACGGAGTCACCTCCAGGTGTCGAGGTCTCCGCCTCGCCACTCGATCAGGTCGGGCTGATCCAGTTCGGCTTCCTCTCCTTCCGGCACGAGGCCCGCGGCACGGAGGAAGGCAGCCACGTCGCCCCGACCGTGGGCCAGCCCCACGATCCGCCCGCGCACGGTCACGCGCCGCGCCCCTGCCGGGGACGGTGGGTGAACGATCACGGGCGGGTGTCCAGCCATGTCTCCAAGGTGCCCTGCCCCCGCCGCGACCGCATCCCGGAACGTTTCGCCCGCCCGGCAGCCGCTCACGGAGCCCGGCGGGACGGCGATCTTCACGCCGCCTTCACGCCGCTTTCACGGGGTGATCCGATAGACCGCATTCGGTCCGTCTCAGGGGCGGCGGTGGCGACGGGCGACCGGTGGCGACGGGGCGGCCGTGGCAACGGGGCGCCCGTGGCGACGGGCCGCCTGTCCGGAGCGACGGGGCGGGCTTCGGACCGCCGTCAGGCAGCCGCGCGCCTCGCGGATTCCGCCGTGCGCCCCGCCGTGTGCCTCGCGGATTCCGCCGCCGACCCCGCCGTGTGCCTGGGGGCGTCCGTCGCGGACCCCGCGGTGCGCCGCATCGGCTCCGCGGTCCGCGTCACCGGGCCCGCCGGGGCGTCGCCGCCGGACACCTTCCTCGCGGCGTCCACACCCTCCGCGCGGGAGACCTCGGCCCACTCCACCAACAGCCGCGCGTAGACGGTCTCGTCCTCCGCGGAGAGCCTGCCGCCGGCGGACTTCCACAGCGCGCGGATGTCCGCGTTGATCGCGGCGGACGTGCGCGCGGCTACGGGCGCGGGGGAGAAAGAGGGCATAGGTACAGACTACGGCGAGGGACTGACAACGGTCTCCACGGTTTTCAGCGCGGCGGCCCACGGAAAGCCGCCGGGCCGCGACTCCCCCGGCTGGTCGGGCACGAAGCCGCCGGGACCGTACAGCACGTGCACGCCCGCCTCCCGCAGAGTCTCCAACGACCGCTCGAACTGCGGATGCCGCACGTAGGCGGCGTTCGCGCACGGCATCGTCACGAGCGGGATCCCCTTGCCCAGCACCTCGGCCGCCACCCCCACGACGTAGGTCGAAGTGACGCCGAGGGCCCAGCTGTTGACCGTGTTGAAGGTCGCGGGCGCGACGAGAATCACATCCGCGGGCGGCCAGACATCCGGCTCGCCGGGCATCTTGTAGGTCGATCGGACCGGTCGGCCGGTGAGCGACTCCAGCGCCGGTAAACGGGGTTCGAGCCAGCGCGCGGCCGTCGGCGTCAACCCGACGCACACATCCCACCCCTGTGATTGCGCTTCCTCCACCACCCGCTCCACGTCGAGGACCGGAGGGGCCGCGGAGCCGAAAACGTAGAGAACCGCCATACCTCTCTTCCCACCTTCCCGTGGCCCGAATCGCGGAACAGCCGCCGGACCGGGTGCAATCCCGGCTGCGACGGCTCCGTGCGCGCCTTCGAGTGCGTACTTTTCTGGTGCAGACCAAGAACGGAGTACGCATGCCCGCACCGGACGGGGACCACACCGGTTCCCGTATCAAGGAACAGCGCAGACTGGCGCGGCTGACACAGCGTCAGCTCGCTTCCAGGATTCCTTACTCCTACAGCCTACTCAACCAGGTGGAATGCGGGGCCAAGCCCGCCAACCTCGATTTCGTCGCGGCCGTGGCGCAGGCCCTGCGGATCGACGTCGCCGTGCTCACCGGCCAGCCGTACGTGACCGAGCTGCGGCAAGACCGGCTGGCCGAACTCGTCCGGCCCATCCGCGAGGCGCTCGACCTCTACGACCTGCCCCCGGACGACACCGTCCCGGTCCGGCCGACCGAGAAACTGGTCCATGCCGCCGAGCAGTTGTGCGTCCTGGTCCGCGCGACCCACCTGCGCGAAGCCGCCCGGCTGCTGCCGTCGACCATCTCCGAACTGACCACGGCCGCCTGGCGGACCCCTTCCACCGAACGGTGGCGGGCGCTCGCCTCGACGTACCGCACGGCGCACGACATCAGCGTGAAGCTGGGCTACTACGACCTGTCCGCCATCGCCCTGGACCGCATGGACTGGGCGGCCCGGCGCGCCTCGGACCCGTGCCTGTCGGCCATCCGGCAGTACATGCGGGCGCTGGTCTACTTCCGGGAGGGTGAATACCGCATCGGTCAACGGCTCGTCGCGGCCGGGCAGGACCTCGCGGGCGGTGCCGGGGAGAGCCGGGAGGCGGTCGTGGTGCGGGGGCAGCTCCACCTCGGGGCCTCGGTCATCGCGGCGCGGGCCGAACAGCAGACGCTCGTCGACATACACATCGAGGAGGCCGAGCGCTGCGCGGAGCGGACGGGCGACGCCTCGGGGGTGCACTGGCTGTCCTTCGGTCCCGCCAACGTGGCGTTGCACCGGATGTCGGCGGCGATCGAGATGCGGCAGTACGACGACGCCCTCGCGCAGGCGCGCGCCATCCGACTGCCCGCCGGTTTCGCCACCTCCCGACGGGCACACTTCCTGATCGACCGGGCGCGATCGGAGATGGAAACCGGGCATACCGCGGCGGCGCTCGACTCGCTCGCGGACGCCCGGCGGGTGGCGCCGGAGCAGACCCGCTACCACCCGGGGGCCCGGGAGACGATCAAGGGCCTGGTGCACCAGACCCGCCGCACACCCGACACGCTCGGGCACATGGCGGCGTGGATCGGTCTGTGACCGGTCTGCGATCGGTCCGTGAGCGCGGCACGGACGACCGACGGCCGACACTCACGATTTCGTGAGCGTTGGGCCTTTCCCGACACGGCAGTCTGGTAACACCTGATCCACGAAGACCCGGGGACGCCATGGCCGCGAGAAATTTGCCACCGGTTACCGAACTCACGGAGCAACAGCAGCGCGGCTGGGCGTGCGTGTGGTGCACCTCCCCGCTCTCGACCGGAACAGCCGTCAACCTCGGCGAGCAACGCCACGCACCGGCCCACGGCGCCCCCTACTGGTGGTTTCCGCGGGCCTGCCCCGACCTCCGCGCCTGCCGCCTCCGGGAGGCGGCTCTCCAGGAGGCGGCTCCGGCGGGCGGCACCGGGCCGGGAGACGGGGTCACGCGAGTGGCCACCGAGCCGGGGCCGTCGCGGCCGGGGAGAACCGGCCGGTGCCCGACCGCCGCAGCCGGCACCTCCGCCGGGCACCCCACGGCCGGCAGCGCCCCCGTCTGACCGGCGGGACCCACCGCGGGTCCCCACCGGGCCGTTTCGGTTCGGTCCACGGGCGGGTTCACCTACGGTGTGTGGGCGGTCCGCAGGCCGCCGGTTCAACCAAGGCCCGAAGGGGGTCCGCAGGGCCGCCAATTCAGCCACGGCCCGAAGCAGGTCCGCGCGGCCGTGGGGCGGGCCGCGGGGCCGCGGGGCCGGGCCGGTTCAGTCCGCGGCTCCCCGCCGCGCCCCCTCGGGCCACACGACATCGACCGGCAGCCCGGCGGCCCGCGCCTCGGCCACGGTGTCTGCCGTGGAACCGCCCGAACCGGTGGGCGGGGTGCCGTCCCACACCGCCACGATCCGGTCCGCGCGCTTGATCAACTCGGCGTTGGCCGCAGCGTAAGCGGCATGGTCCGCGTTCTCGACCGGCAGCACATGGACCTCCACCGCCGCTTCCAGCAGGTGGTCGAAGACCGGGGCGTGGGTGGGGTCGACCTGCGCGTCGCGGTAGTCCTGCGAAGGCACGACCGCCACGAGCCGGCCGCCCATGGCGGTCAGCTCCTCGGCGAACAGGCTGTCGGCACCCGGCGCGAGGCAGGATATGCCGGTCAGATCGCCGCTGTACGGGCGCAGTGCCTCGCGCAGCGCCGCCCGCACCGTCGGCACGCTCCCGACGGTCAGGTCCGTGTGCCCGGTCACAGCGATGATGGTCACCTGAGACTCCTCAACTCGGCTCGTTACCGCTCGGCCCCGGCTCGTTCCGGCGCGACTCGTTCCGGCTCTGCTCGTCCGGCACGACTCGTTCCGGCGCGACTCCGGGGATGCTCCCGCATCGGCCGGACCCGTAGCGCCGGTGTGCGATGCGGTGCATACCCGTACGGATGCCCCGCCGTCCGCGGATCAAGCCGGGGCGCCGCCGACGATGCCCGGTGGCGCGCGCACCGTCCGGGAGGCGGGGCCACGGGCCACCCGTCCGATATCCCGGTGCGCTCCCCGCCCCTCCGGACTACTCTCCGCCGCATGCCGACTCCACGCACCCGCCCCGACTACTCCGCCGACGAGCGGACCCAACTCGTAGGCTGGCTCGACCTCCAGCGCTCGATCGTCCGGTGGAAGTGCGAGGGGATCTCCGAGGAGGACGCCCACCGCGCCGTCCTCCCCGGGTCCCCGCTGATGACGGTCGCCGGGATCGTCTCGCACCTGCGGTGGACCGAACACGGCTGGTTCCAGGTGATCTTCCGGGACCAGGAGGCCCACCTCAACCCGCAGTACGCCGAAGCGGTCGAGGAGGACGCCGACTTCATGGCGGACGGCATCCCGCTGGACCTGCTGCTGGAGGCGTACGACCGCGAGTGCACGGCCTCCAACTCGGTCTTCTCCGCCCACGCTCCGGACGCCCCCAGCCAGCACCCCCGCTTCACGTCCGGTGCGCCGTCGCTGCGTTGGATTGTGCTCCACATGATCGAGGAGACGGCCCGTCACGCCGGACACCTGGACGCCATCCGCGAGATCCTGGACGGTGAGCGGGGGTACTACTGAC
The DNA here is from genome assembly GCF_947488945.1 of uncultured Streptomyces sp. Lineage (GTDB taxonomy): Bacteria > Actinomycetota > Actinomycetes > Streptomycetales > Streptomycetaceae > Streptomyces. The sequence goes on along the minus strand of NZ_CANLBS010000004.1, from coordinate 156,658 downwards.
GCCCGGGCGTCCCCGTCGCGGGCCCGTCGCACGTGGGCTCGTCGCACGCGAACGTCGGCCGGCGGGTGGACCGCCGGCCGACGGAACCGCCGGGTCGGGAACATCGCCCCGGCCGGACGGATGAAGCAGATCAGGCCTTCAGGCGGGTCAGGCCGTCGTGCAGGCGCTGCCGTTGAGCGTGAAAGCCTTCGGCGCGGTGTTGCCGGAGCCCTTGGTGCCGATGAAGCCGAGCGTGGCGGTGCCGTTCACCGGGATCGACGCCGTGTACGCGGCCGGTGCGACGCTGACCGCCGAGCCGGTCTGGGTCGGGGTGCCGCCCCACATGGTGGAGACGGTCTGGCCGTCGGCGAAGGCGAAGCCGAGGTTCCAGCCGTTCAGCGCGGCCGTACCGGTGTTGCGCACGATGATCTCCGCCTGGAAGCCGCCGGGCCACTCCCCGGCCACCCGGTAGCCGACCGAGCAACGGACGCCCGGCGTCGGACCGCTCTTGTCGGTGGTGAAGGCCACCGCGGCCGACCGGGCCGAGCGGTTGCCCGCCGCGTCACGGGCGTAGACGGCGAAGCTGTACGCGGTGTCCGCCGTCAGGCCGTTCACCGTGACGCCGGTGGTGGTGGAGGACGCGACGGCGGTCTCGGTGGAGCCGGCGACCCGGACCACGTCGTAACCGGTCACGGCGACGTCGTCGGTGGCCGCCGGCCAGGACAGGACGGCCGAGGTGGCCGTCACCGCGGAGGTGGTCGGGGTGCCGGGGGCGGTGGGGGCCTGCGTGTCGCCCGGCGTGGAGTCGCCGAACACGGTGGCTTCCCGCGAGGTCTCGGCGATGCCGTCGGCGCCGTGGAAGATGCGCTCGCCCCAGGAACTCAGCCTGCTCGGGTCGAAGTTCACGGCGAGGTCGAGGATCGGGTCGGTGTTGCCGCTCCACGACCAGGCGAGGTAGCCGAGGCCGAGCTGCTCGGCGGCCGCCATCATGGTGTCCTCGTCCGGGTCGCCGTACTGGTCGGCGGGGCCGCCGAACTCACCGATGACCAGGGGCAGTCCGGCGTCCACGAACGCGTTCAGGTAGTCGGTGACCGCCTGGGCCGTGCTGTAGACGCTGTACATGTGGATCGAGAAGAGCAGGTTGCCCGTCGTGTCGGCGTCGTACACGGCTTGGGCGTTGGCCCGCATCACGCCCTGCCAGTCCTGGCCCCAGTTGGGCGCGTCCACCATGATCGTGTGGGCGAATCCGGCGGCCCGCAGCTTCTGGACGGCTGCGACGGTGGGCGCGGTCCAGCCGGCCGGGTTGGTGTTGCCCCAGGGCTCGTTGCCGATGTTGACGACGACGTAGTCCTCTTCGCCCGCCAGCACGTCCTTCAGGCTGATCCAGTAGTCCGCCGCGTGGTCCAGCGTGCCGGCGGCGGCGTCCTCGCCGTAACCGGTGGTGTCGTGCACCTCCAGCACACAGATGAGCCGGTTGGCCTTGCAGTCGTCGACGATGCCCGCGACCTCGGCGGGGCCGTTCCTCGTCCAGCGGTGGCCGTCGGAGAGAACCACCCGGACGGTGTTGGCGCCGAAGGACTTGATGTCGGCCAGCGACTGGGTCTGACCGGGGTACCAGGTGTGCGCGTGGTTGACGCCGCGCATGATGAAGTCGCTGCCGTCGCCCTCCACCAGCCGCCCGTCGGCGATGTGCAGCCCGGACGCCGCGGCCGGAGTTTGGGCGAGAAGGGCCTGAGCGGCAGGCAGCGGTTGGGCGGGGAGGGCTTGCGCGGCGGTGACCGGGACCAGCACGCCGAGCAGGACGGCCCCGAGTACGGCGACCAGGGTCTTCCACAGGGCGGGCAGGACGGACAGGGCGGACACGACGGCCGAGGGGCCCGTCGAGATGGTTCTCGCTGCGCTTCGTGCCGAACTCGTTGCTGATCTCACTGCGACTCCAGAGGGGTGGGGTGCCGGGTGACGCGAACAGACGTGAACAGTCGTGAACAGACGCGGTCGGTGTGCGGGCATGCGGAAGCAGACGGGAGACCGCCTGGCGTGGGAGCGCTCCCATGAAGCCAGCTCGCCGTGGACCCGTCAATACACCGCGCAGACTTCGACAACCCTTCGACAACTTCCCCGCCACGGGGTCCCGCCGGACGCGCCGAGGGGCCCCGCGCGGCGTACACGCGGGACCCCTCCGCGTCGGTCCGGCCACCCCGACGCCCTCTGCCCTCAGCCGCCGTCGCCGGATCGAGCCGGGCGGAGCGGGATCGGGCCCCGGCGCGGGCGTGGGGTTCAGGCCCCCCGGATCAGACCTCACCGATGAGGCGTGGGTGCACCAGGCTTTGGCGTATCAGGCCTTGGTGCGCCGGGACTTTGGCGCATAAGGCTTTGGTACACCGGGCTTCGGGAAGGGCCTCGGGCAGGTCAGGTCGCCCCGCATCAGGCCTTGGTGGTGCAGATGGCGTCGTACGGTCGGCCGAATCCCGGGAAGAGCTCGATGGGGTTGTTAGCCTCCGCCGGGCACTCCTCCGCGGTCTTGGTCAGGGCGAGCACCTTGTTTCCGCCGCTCGCGCAGGCCACTTCCTTAGCTTGGTCGTCCACGCAGTCGCCCACCACGAGCTGGCCGCCACCGGCGCCCGCGTCCCCGGGGTGGTCGCCGGAGAGGTTGCGGCCGCAGATCGTCTTGCTGGGCAGTCCGGCGGCGGCGTCCCCGCCGCCGATCGACACCTTCACCGAGATGATCTCGTCGGTTCCGGCCGGACACTGGATCGCCGCGGAGAGTATCTCCCCGCCCTTGACCTCCAGCGCCTTGATCGTCGCCTTCGGGTCGTCGCAGTCGAGGGCCTGGAAACCGTCCTTCCCCTCGCTCGTGTCCGGCCCCGCGCAGTCGCCGGCCTTCCACTCCTTGGCCGGCCGACTCCCACCCTTCGACGACCCGCCGTCGGTCGGACCGCAGGCCGCGACGGACCCGAGCACGAGGGCCGCCGCCAGCACGCCTCCCACCCGCCCCCGCAAGGCCGCGCGACCGTCGATGCGCCCGAAAGCGCGGGCGGTCGGTGCGGGACGGTGGTCCACGGGACGCGAAGGGACGCGGCGATTCATGTTGCTCCTCAGGTCTACGGCGTGACCGCGTAGCGCAACAGCGCTCCGGTGCACGGGAGTTCGCGCCTGTAGACGGAGGCGATGCGGAGAGCGGTTCCGTCCCGTCCGGTGCGGTTCCGTCCGGTGCGGTTCCGGGACCGTGGGCCGAATCCTGCGTCGGGCCGGGACGGAGAAGGCCGTGGTGCGCCTTCCCGCCCCGGCCCGACGTCCTGCCTAGCGCACGTCGACGTAGTCGCCGGTGGCGGTGGCGGTGCCGGTGGTGGCCGTGCCGCCGAAGGTCCAGCGCCAATAACCGTCCACCGAGGCGGTCACGGTCGTCTTCAGCGCGCCGGTGGAACCGGCGGTGACCTTCTTCACCGTGGTGTAGGTCGAGCTGTTCGCCTTGCGGAACTGCAGCGAGGCGGTCTGGCTGCCGTACCCGGCGTACTTGTGCGTCGCCCAGTCGGCGCGGGTGAGCGCGCCGGTCACGGTGAGGGTCTTGCCCTTGGTGACCGGCTCCGGGCCCGCGTTCACGGTGACGTTCGCCCACCGGCGCACGGGGGCGGTGACCGACGTGGTCTTGTACTCCTTCGGGCCGAGCGACCCGTCGGCGCGATACAGCTCAGCCACGACGCCCACCTTCCACGTACCCGCGTCGGCGCTGGAGTTGAGCTGCGAGGGCTTGATCCAGAGGGCGCCCTTGCAGTCGGCGACGCGTGTGCTCACCCGGTAGCAGGTGTAGCCGCCCGCGTAGAGAGCGTCGCGGGCTGCGATGCCCTTCGCCGGGGTGGAGCCGTGGTAGAGAAACGGTTCCGCGTTGTACCGGGACGCGTCGTCGACCGAGTACCCGGCCGGGACGGTGATCCGGAAGTTGAGCGACGGCTCCTTGGCGTCACTCGTGCCCACCACGATGGGCTTTCCGCCGTTGACCACGATGTTGGACACCGTGATCCCGGTGGACGCCGCCTGCGCCGCCGGAGCGACGGTGAGCGCGGCCAGCGCCACACCCCCCGCGAGCGCCAGTGCGGTGACGGACCTGCGACTTGCCTTCAATGAACACCTCTTCGCCTCGTACGAAACGTACGCATCCGGGCCCGCCCGCAAGAACATGATCACGTACGGGCGAGGAGGCCGGAGAATACCAACGGTGTGAACACCTTCGGGAGGCGGGGTGAACGGGGTGTGCCGAGACCGTGTGGGGCCCGGTCGTCCCTCACCACCAGTACAAGCTCCAATAGCCGGGACGGCCCGTTCATGCCGCACTCCCGTGAGCGGAAGCTGCTGCGCGCGCTGGTTCCGTCGCAGCGCAAACCCAAGACCGCCAGGCCCGTCCGCTCACCGAAGGGCCCCGGACATGACGTCTGAGATCTCCGACGACCCCTTTTTCATGGTCCCAGTCCAGGTCCGAAGACCGGGACCACCGGTGGGCGCGGACGGTTGCAAACCGCAGACATCTGTTCTGTGCGACGAGATGACTTTCGCCAGCCGGCGAACAGGAGAAGGTCTTGCCGCGCTATGGCCCCGTGGCCTCGAAGGCGAGGCGGTCGGCATGGACACGTGCCGCGAGAGCAACCAGCGAGCACTCGACCCGGGCCCCGGTGATCGGCGCGAAGTCCGTTACAGCACGTGCCGTGGAGAGGTAGTCGGAGGGATAGAACCGCCAGGCCTCGATCGAGCTCCAACCGGCCTGAACCTCGGCCGTCTCCGCATCGGCGGACGCCACACGAAGCCAAGCCGTGCACTGGTCGGAAAAGTCGTACGGCAGGTAGACGGTGCCACCCCCGCCATCGAGGCCGGCAATCTGCGAACTCCACTGCTTCAACAGACGCGAGAGTCTGAGGCCGAGGCCGCCGGGAGCCGTAGGTGAGTCGTCCAACTCCACGTAGTACGAATCGCATCGGTGCTCGTAGCAGCCGATACGCAGTCGTAGATCGGCGTGGGATCCCTTCGTACGGACACGTTCAAAGTGCAGCGGGACGTCCACCGGTATGAGAGGTTCCTTCCGATGGGAGATCTTCATGAGGCGCTTGCCGTCGATGCTGTGCCTCGTTCCCCTTAACGATCTGGGGGCCGCGGCTGCTCCGCTCTGCCAGGATCGAAGGAAGTCCGGGGACGCTGCCGTCACCTACTACCGTCAACGCCCCCGCAGCGGCTCGCTGCGGGGGCGTTCTGGCTGGTGGGCGCGGACGGTTTCGAACCGCCGACATCTGCTTTGTAAGAGCAGCGCTCTACCCCTGAGCTACGCACCCGTGGATGAGGGAACAGCGTACATGGCGCGGGCGACCTGCTCCTACTCCCTTCCTGCGGCCCCCGGTGGGGGGATAGCCCTACCCCGAAGACGGTGGGCGGCCGTATCCCACGCGGCGGGGCGGGTGCATACGGTGAGTGGTACCGGGCCACCTCCGGGTGACCAGCCGTCGCCCGGCGCGGCTCTCGAACCGCACCACCACCGCACTCGGCACATCGCACTCCGCACCACTTCTCTGGGGGACCCGTCGTGGACATCCGTACCGGCACACATCGCAGCGCGCACACCGGATCCGTCGCGCCCTCCCCCCGCCTCCGGCCGCGCGGGCGGGTGCTCGTCGGGGTCGGTGGGGCCGTCGTCGTGATGCTGGGGCTCAGCGGTTGCGGCAGCACGGACGCGGACGCGGCGCCCGTCGAGCGGAAGTCGTTCGCGCTGGAGGGCCGGGAGCTGACGATCGAGGCGGGGAACTCGTCGCTCCGGATCGAGCCGGCCGACGTGGAGCGGGTCGAGGTCGAGCGGCAGGTCGACGGGTGGGTGATGTTCGGCAGCGGCCCCGACCCGGTGTGGAGGATGGACGGCGGCACGCTCACGCTCAAGGTGGACTGCGACGCCATGATCAGCGACTGCGAGGCCCGTTACACGGTCAAGGTGCCGGACGGCGTCGCCGTGAACGTCGACGGCGACAACGGGAAGATCACCGCGACCGGCTTCGACACTCCGCTGGAACTCTCCTCGGACAACGGGGGCGTGGTGGTACGTGACGTCAGCGGGCCGCTGAAGCTCCGGAGCCAGAACGGTTCGGTGGACGCGAAGAACATCTCGGGCGCCTCGGTGGAGGCCAGGTCGGACAACGGCGAGGTCCGGCTGGAGTTCGCGGCCGTCCCCGACCTGGTGGACGTCGTCAGCCAGAACGGGCGCATCGACATCGACCTGCCGTCCGGCCGGGACGCGTACGCCGTGGACGCGGACGCCGACAACGGGGACGTCGACGTGGACGTGCCGCGCGACAGCACCAGCCACCACGTGGTGAAGGTACGCAGCGACAACGGCGGCATCACGGTCCGCAACGCGGGCTGATCCCGCCCGGCCTCCGCCGCCGGCTGCCCGCGGGCCGCCCTCCGCCTCGCACGTCTGACCCGCCAAGTCGCCTCCCGAACCGCGAACCTTTCGCCCCCGGTGTTCGTCCTTACTGGTGGGAGAATGGACCGGGCACAGGCAGTGGCGGACCAGCACGGGAGAGGCATGTGACGGCGACAGACGCGCGGTCGGCGAGGGCCGGTGGGGGGTCGGCGGTCGGAGGCGTCCGGGACGTCCTGACGCTGCTGCTGCTCCCCGTTCCGCTGCTCGTCGCCACGCTCCCCGCGGCCTTCGCCGGAGGCGGCACCCGCCGCTGGTTCGGCGGGCGCGACGAGAGCAGGCGGGCCGACGCACAGGCCGCCAAGGACGCCGCCGCGGCCGCGTTCTACGAGCTGGACACCGCCCAGCGCGATCTGCGGATCTCCATCGAGACGATCACGGCCGTCGACAGTTCTCCCCGCGCGCGCCAGGCGGTGGAGGAGTTCGCCGCTCTCGGCCGGCGCATCGACGAGGTGAGCCACGCCTACATCGAGGCCGTGGACGCCCACGACCTGGACCGCGACGACCTGGAGCCGTCCGTCGCCACCCAGGCCAGGACGGCGCTGACCCGGGCCAAGGACGACCTCGTGCGGGTCAGGGGCGAGCTCGACCGCTACGAGCGCGGGCTCGGGCCACTACTGAGCGGCGCGGAGACCCAGCTCGCCCGGCTCGCGCCCGCCGTGGAGCGGGCCCGGCAGGCCCTGCTTGGCGCGAGCAACGCCCTCGACGCGGTCCGCGCCACCGGCCTCAAGGCCGACGACCTCGCCGCCCGGCTCGCGGCGCTCGCCCCGGAGCTGACCAAGCTGAACGAGGGCGCCGGCCGGCACGGCGTGCCCGAGACACTCCGTCGCGCCGACCAGGTGCTGCGGGACGCCGAGGCCATCAGGACGGAGGCGGCGCGGCTGCCGGAGCGGGCCGCCGAGATAGACCGGCGGCTGGTGTCGCTGCGTACCCGGGCCGAGGCCCTCACCACCCGCTCGGGCACGGTCGAGCCGGTCCTCAGCGAGCTGCGGCGGCGCTTCTCCGCAGCATGCTGGCAGGACCTCCAGCCGGTTCCGGAGCAGGCCGCGGTCAATGTGCGCCGGGCCGAGGAGAAGCTGGCCGAGGCCGCCGAGGCGCGGGCGGAACAGCGTTGGGCGGACGCCACCTCCCGGCTGAGCACGGTCCGCGCACTGCTCAACGCCACGGACGAGGCGGTCTCCGCCGCCGGTGACCGGCTGCGGCAGCTCGACGCGGTCGCGGCCGACCCGCAGCAGGAGATCAGCCGGACCCGGTTCGCGGTGCGGGACGCCCAGCGCCTCGCGATGGACGGGCGCAACACCCCCGATCCCCGGCACGCCCGCCCCCTGGACGACGCGGTCGCCCGGCTGGAACGGGCCGTCGAGGGTCTGGAGGGCCGCCACCCCGACTACTGGCACTTCCTGACCGAGACGGACGCGGTGCGGCGCACCGCGGCCCGGGTCGTCTCCGACATCCGCGAGGAGCGCGGCGTCGGCGCGTAACCCCCCGGGCCCGCACTCCTGCCCGCGCGCCCCATGCCCGCACTCCGGCCGCGCACCCTCCCCTCCCCCAGGGCCCTCCCCCGGGGTCCTGCTTCCACCCGCGCCCCGCACCCACCACACCCACCGCACGCCCGTGCCGCCCCCACCTCGCCGCCCGACATCCCCTCCCCGCCCCGGTTGTCCGCCGTCCCGTGCGGGCCGATCCTGGAGGGGAACCCGGAGGAGGTCGGTATGCGGATCACGCGTGCACGCCTGAACACGCGCCTCGACGAGCAGATGCCCGTGGACCACCGGCTCAGCCGGTTCTACCGGGTGGGCGCGGGGTTGATGGGCCTGGTGCTGATCGTCTTCGGCATCCTGGGGCTGATCGACCGCATCGGGTTCTTCGACACCGGCGGCGACACCGTGGCCGGGCTCAGCACCAACGGTGCGCTGAGCGTGCTGTCGATCGTCGTCGGCCTGCTGCTGCTCGGCGGCATGGTCATCGGCGGGAACGTCGCCTCGACGCTCAACATGACGGTGGGCATCGCCTTCATCGCCAGCGGATTCGTCAACCTCGCGCTGCTCGACACCGGGCTGAACGTGCTCGCTTTCCGGATGCAGAACGTGATCTTCAGTTTCCTGGTCGGCCTGCTGCTGATGTTCTTCGGCATGTACGGACGGGTCAGCGGCGGGCTCCCGCACGACAACCCGTACTGGCGTGCGCGCCACCCCGACCTGGTCGCCCGCGAGGAACGGCGCCGGTACGAGCCGCCCCAGCCGGTGCCCGCGCCGCCCCGGCCCGCACCGCAACCCGCCGCCAAGCGCCACCGGCGCCCGTGGATCCGCCCGCGCCAGCACGCGTGAGGCGGCCCGACGCGCCCCGGCGGAAGGCCACGCCCCGTCGCGCCGCATCGCACGGCACCGCACCGCATCGCACGGCACCACCGCACCTCACCGCCCCGCACCGCACGACACGCCGCACAAGCCGCACCCCGTCGAAACCCGACGCGCCCGCCCCGGAGACCACGCCCCGTGGTCGGCGGGACCCGGACGGCTCTACTCTGTGCCCATGCCCCGTTACGAGTACCGCTGCCGCACCTGCGGCGACACGTTCGAGCTCAGCCGTCCGATGGCCGAGTCCTCCACCCCCGCCGCCTGCCCGGCCGGCCACGACGACACCGTGAAGCTGCTCTCCGCCGTGGCGGTGGGCGGTTCCTCGGCGGCGTCCCCCGCCCCGTCCGCCGGAGGCGGTGGCGGAGGCTGCTGCGGTGGCGGCTGCTGCGGCTGACCCGGCGGCACCCTGGGCACACCCCCGTACCGGGCGCACCCGCGTGCCGTGATCACCCGCGCACCGTGCGCACCAGGCCCGCCTGACCGTGCCCTCCCGCCCCGCTCCCTTCCGGCACCCGGCCGGAAGGGAGCGGGGCGGTCACGTCACCTGCCCGAGAGGGAGCGTCGCGGTCACTTCCGACGCGACAGCGTCAGTCCGTCCGCGACCGTGAGCAGCACGCTGTCCATCCGGGGGTCGGCCACCACGTGGTCGTTGAACTCCCGGATCGCCGCCGCTCCCCCGGTCGCCTGCGGGTCGACCACCCCGCCGTGGAACAGCGTGTTGTCCGTGGCGATGACGCCCCCGGGCCGCAGCCGGGGGACCAACTCCTCCCAGTACGCGATGTAGTTGCCCTTGTCCGCGTCGAGGTAGGCGAAGTCGATGTGCGGCTCGGCCGGCATCGCGCGCAGGGTGTCGAGGGCGGGGGCGATGCGCAGGTCGATGCGGTCCGCGACGCCCGCCTTCGTCCAGGCCTCACGGCCGTACGCGGTCCACGCCTCCGAGACGTCGCAGGCGATCAGGGTGCCGTCCGCCGGGAGGGCCCGTGCCATCGACAGTGCGCTGAAGCCGGTGAAGGTGCCGACCTCCACGATGTGCCGGGCCCCGGTCAGCCGGACGAGGAAGGCGAGCAGCGGCCCCTGTTCCTCGGCGGACTGCATGCCCGCCCGGTCGGGGAACCGGGCCCAGGTGGTGTCGACCAGTTCGCGCTGGACGGGGTCGAGCGGTGGGTTGTGCGCCAGCACGTAGGCGTACAGCTCGTCGGTGATCTTGGTGTCGTTGCCCTTGGTCACGGTGTCGCTCCCGATCGTCGTCCGTTGCGCCGGGGAGCAAGCCTGCCCAACTCCCCGGCGGCGCGCCCGCAGGTCAGCCGCGTGCCGCGCGTTGGAATCCGCGCAGGATCTCCTCACCGGCGAGGACGCCGCGTCGGTCGAGCGCCTCGACGTGCGGGGCGTGCCAGTCGGTGTCGGCGAGTTCGCCGTGTCCGGGGCGCCAGCCGCGGTCGGCGGCCATCAGCAGGTCGGCGTCGAGCAGCGAGTCGCCGGCGGCCAGGGTGAGGGTGGCGCCGGTGCGGCGGGCGACCTCGTGCATGGCGGCGCTCTTGGTGAGCGGTGCGGGCACGACGTAGATCTTCCGGCCCTGGAGGGAGACGGTCCAGCCGAGCGGGTCGGCCCAGTCGGCGAGTTCCTTGACCCATCCTTCGGGCAGCAAGGTCCGCTCGACGACGAGGTAGGCGAAGAGGTCCTCGGCGATGCGTTCCTTGAGCAGCCACGCGGGGTCGGTGACGGTGGCGAGGTGGGCGCGGATCTCGTCCAGCGGGGCGCAGCCGTCGGCGATCCGGGTGGTCACGCCGGCGTGCCAGCCGAGGTCGGTGACTCCGTCGACGAGCAGGTGCCCGCCGTTGGCGACGATGGCGTACCGGGGGGCGGGGCCGGGGAGCCGGATGCGGTGGTACTGCTCGCGGGTGCGGGTGGTGGTCGGTACGAAGAGGGTGGTGCGGCCCAGTTCCTCCAGGAGCGCGGCGGAGGTCTCGGTGATGTAGGAGAGGGGTTTGTGGCCGTAGACCTCGACGCAGAGGAGCCGGGGCGCCTCGTGGTCGGCCATGGTGAGCTGGAGGGCGCCGGTGGAGTAGATCAGGGTGCGGTCGAGGTCGCTGGCGACCAGCACGGCGGGGTCCGTCGCGGGCGCGGCCTCGGTTTCGGGGTCCACGATGACGGCGGCGGTGACGGTGACCGGCACCTCCGCGGGCGGGGCGGGGAGGGAGGGCTCGACCGGCGGCGGGGGGACCGCGGGGTCGGCGGGCGAGACCGTCTCCAGGGAGGGAAGCGCGTCAGCGGGTACGGCGTCGGGTGTGGTCACTTCTCGGTCACCGCCTTGCCGTCGGCGCCGGTCGCGCCCCGCGTGTACTGGGGGTGGATCAGGCCGACACAGCTGTAGGGAAGCCCGTCGACCTCCTCGACGGGCACGCCCCGCTGGGCCGCGAGCAGGCGTACGTGGTCGAGGTCGGCGCCCGCGCCCCGCTGGGCGAGGATCTTCCAGGGTACGCGGCGCAGCAGGACCCGGGTGGTCTCTCCGACGCCGGGCTTCACGAGGTTGACGTCGTGGATGCCGTACTCCTCGCTGATGCGTTCGACGGCCGCCCAGCCCTCCCAGGTGGGGGCGCGGTCGGCCGCCAGCAGTGCCTTGGCCTCGGTGTCCGCGGCCTCGGCGACCTCGTCGAAGCGGGCGGTGATGGTGTCGAGGAAGTGGAGGGAGACGTCGGCGTCCGCCAGTTCGCGGTAGAACTTGCCGCCGTGGAAGTCGTGGGGCCCGACCAGATCGGCGCGCAGGACGGTGCGTGAGATGAGCCCGGACACGGTGGAGTTGAGGCAGGCCGACGGGATGAGGAAGTCCTCGCGGGTGCCGTAGGTGCGCACGCAGCCGCCGGGGTCGGCGAGCACCGCGATCTCCGGGTCGAACCCCTCGAAGCCGGCGAGGGCGTCGGCGAGTTCGCGGGTGATGGCGCCCTTGCCGGTCCAGCCGTCGACGAAGACCACGTCGGCGGGGTCGTGGTGGGCGGCCAGCCAGCGCAGGGCGTTGGCGTCGATGCCCCGGCCGCGCACGATGGAGACGGCGTAGTGCGGCAGGTCGATGCCGTGCCGGTGCTGGGCCCAGCGGCGCATGAGAACGCCGACGGGCGTTCCGGCGCGGGCCAGCGACACGAGTACGGGCCGGGGGCCGCGTTCGGCGAGGACCGTCTCGGTGACGGTGCCGACGGCTCGGGCGACGCGCGCGGCGGAGGTCTCCAGCGCGGCGGTGAAGAGCGCTTGGTATTCCGGGCTGGGCTGGTACTCGACGGGCAGCGACTCGGCGTAGTGGGCGCCGCCGCTCTGTATCGCCTCCTCGCGCTCCTCGGTGGGGGCCTCCAGCTCGGTTCCCGAGAGGTCCTGGAGCAGCCAGCCGACGTCCTCGGCGGGGTACGAGGAGAAGTCGGGGCCTCTGAGGGGTTCGGGCAGCATGGCGGCCTCCTGCCGTTCGGGGGTGTACGAGGGGACGACCACGAGCAGGACCCGGCCGGTGTGGGCGGCGAGGCGGGCCAGCAGCCCGTCGGGGGCGTGGAGTTCGGGCGTGTCGGCGTGGGAGTCGACGACGGCGACGATGGCGTCGAAACCGGCTCCGGCGACGTTGTAGGCGTACCGGTCGCCGGGGCCGTCGGCCGGGTCGTCGTGGGCCGGGAAGACGAGGCGGCTGCGGATGGCGTAGCCGGGGTCGTCCACGGCGAGGACGGGCGAGCGGGTGGTGGTGGAGTAGCGGACCTCGGCGGCGGTGCGTTCCTCCAGGGCGGTGCCGAGGCGCAGCGGGGCGTACATGAGCTCTTCGAAGCCGAGGACGAGGACCTTGCGGGCGTCGCCCAGGGCGCCGGTTATTCGGTCGGCCATCTCGGGCAGGGCCGCTTCGAGCGCGGTGCGGTGGGCGGGGGTGAAGCCGTGCCGTCCGCCGTCGGGGACGCCCGCCGGCCAGTCCAGGGCGACCCGGACGCAGGGGGCCGCCGGGGTGCCGGGGAGCGGCGGGGTGGCGGCCAGTTCCTCCTGTGCGGCGACGAGCTCCTGGCCGCGTTCGAGGACGCCGTCGGGCAGGCTGACCGTGCCGGAGCTGCGGGTCACCAGGTCGACGCGTGCGCCCACCTCGGCGGCGAAGCCGGTGAGCCGGCCGCGGTCCTCGGCGGACCGCATGTCCACCAGGGCGACGATGACGTACCGCTCGCGCGGGTGCAGCGCGTGCAGGGCGCGGATGGTGTTGAGGACGGTGTTGCCGGTGGAGAACTCGTCGTCGACGAGGACCAGCGGGGCGGGGGCGGTGCCCGGCGTGCCGAGCAGCAGGGTGCGGTCCTCGGGGAGCAGCAGGTGCGAGGTGGCGTGCGAGTGCGACTCCTCGAAGCCGCCGGCGGGCGCGACGCCGGGCACCGGGCGGCGGGTGGAGTGGAGGTAGGTCGCGGTGCCGAGGCCGTCGGCGACGGCGTGGCCGAGTCCGGTGGCGGTCTCCGCGTAGCCGAGGACGACGGCCCGGTCGGCCTCGTCGCCGAGCAGCTCACGGACCCGGCGGCCCAGTGCGACGCCGGAGCCGTGGACCACGGACGGCAGCTGCGGCACGTGTTTGCCGAGGATGTTCGACACCAGCAGGTGGGCCCGCTTGGGGTTGCGCCTCAGGGCGAGGCCCAGCAGGTCCTGGAGATCTCCGTCGCCGTCCAGCCCGACTCCGAGCCGCTCGGCCACCCAACTGCCCGACCACACCACGTCAACCGTCTCTTCTCTCGTGGCACGGCCGCTCATCGGCGCGCGCCAGGTCCGTCTTGGCCGGCCGGCCGCGGGTTCCGGGCCGCGGCCCGGCGCGGGGCCGGGCGCACTCAGTCCCCGACCGCGGCGGCCAGCAGCTCCACGAAGCCGATGTCCTCCCGCGCCACGCCGAACACCTCCGCGCGTTGCAGGGTCCGCCGGGCCCAGGCCCGGTGCGGCTTCACTTCGTTCATTTTGTTCGTGTAAGCGGAGCGCAGCACCCCGCCGCCGCCGCGCTCGGGCCGCAGGATGTCCTGGGCGTCGCTGAACTCCTCGTGACTGACGACGGACAGCGCGTGCACAGGCTCCACGTGGGTGGGATGGATGCAGGTCTTGCCGAGCAGGCCGTTGGCCCGGTCCAGCTCGATCTCGCGGAGCAGTCCGTCGAGGTCGTGCTCGATGAGTTCGGTGCGCAGCTTCTCGGCGCTGCCCTCCTGGAAGGGGCTGCGGCGGAGCTGCGGCTTGAACATGCGTTCCTGGTGGCGGAAGTACTCCCAGACCGGCCCGGTGATGGTGAAACCGGTGCCGTCGGCCCGCCCGAGCATGTTGACCACGTCGCCGATGACGGCGGAGACGATCTGGACGTCGTACGCGGTCATGGCGGGGGCGCGTCTGAGTCCGTAGGCGGAGCAGAAGTCGGTGACGCCGAGGCGGAGCGCGAGGACCCGGTCGCGGTGGCGGCCCACCAGGCGGGCTATTCCGCGCAGCGTCTCGGTCCGCGTCTCCAGGTGCATGAGCTCGGGGGATTCGAGGACGGGCATCGCGAACAGCCTTTGTCCGCAAGCCTTTTCGGCGTTACCGAGGGCGGTGAGGAACTTCTCGCCGCGCCCTTCGGTGAATTTCGGCAGGACGAATCCGGAGAGCAGCCGGACGGTGTCGCCGAGCCGTTCCACCAGGTCGGTGATCTGTTCCGGCTCGCGGACCCGGATGAAGAGCAGCGGGACGTCCGCCTCGCGGCGCGCGAGGTCCGCGAACTGGACGACGAGGTTCTCCTCGGCGCCCTCGACGTCGGCGTCGTCGATCGAATCCTCCAGGCAGAGCACCATGGAGACGACTCCGCGGCCCGCCTGCTTGATCACGTCGTCCGCGAGCCGCGGGCGGGTGGCGGGGCTGTAGAGCGTGGCGCCGAGCGCTGCCGAAAGCACCGGGGCCGGAGAGCTCGCGTCGAATGTGCACGGTTCCCGGAAGAAGAGGTTCTCCCGGACAGCAGGCGAGATCTGACTGAAATGACGCATGTTTTCCCCCGAACTGCCTGATCGATCGTGCAACGCATGGCCGGTAATAGTACGTACGAACACGTGTCCGCAGTTCCCCGCATATGTGAACTTCGGGTTACCCGCCCGTGGCAGGAGCCTCCGCACGGTAGGCTCTGCCCCTTTCTCACGGTTCCACGCCGGGAAGGCACCCTTCGGGCACACCCCGGAGCCGCGCCACGCCGAGCTGTTACGGCCCCCGCGTTGTTCGGACGTACCGCCAACGGGCAGGATGACCGGCATGACGCACGCGATGGTGAAGGGTTCGAACGTCCCCCTCGGCACCACGGCCGTACGAGCCGTGCTGCGCTGGACCCCGGGGCCGGGCGTGCCGGACGTGGACGCCTCCGCCCTGCTGCTGGGCGCCTCCGGCCGCGTGCGCTCGGACGAGGACTTCGTCTTCTACAACCAGCCCCGCCATCCGTCCGGCCTGGTGCGACGTCTGCCCAAGCGCAGCTCGGGCGAGTTCCTGACCGACGGCGTGGAGGCCGACCTGACCGGTCTGGACGCCTCCGTGGACCAGGTGGTCGTCGCGGCGTCGTCGGACGGCGCCTCCTTCGAACACGTCCGCGATCTGCGGATATCGCTGTTCGACGCGGCCTCGCCGGACGCCGAGCCGCTCGCCGTGTTCGACGTCCGGCCGGAGACGGGCGAGGAGACCGCCATCATCTGCGGCGAGTTCTACCGGCGCGGGGACGGCTGGAAGTTCCGCGCGGTCGCGCAGGGGTATCCGACCGGGCTGATCGGTCTCGCCACGGCCTTCGGGATCTCCGTCGACGACTCCGATCAGGAGCGGCCGGCCGACGAGGGCCCTCAGGCGTCCGTCCCTGCCTCCGGGGGCCAGCACGCCCGCCGCCCGGCCCAGGACCCCGACGCGATGGCCACCGTGCTGCATCAGCAGCCCGCCTACGGCTACCCGCAGCCGGACGCCCCGGCGCCGCCCGCCACCTCTCCCGCCCACGCGCGGCCCGCCGCCGCGCAGCCCGCCTACGGCTATCCCCAGCCGGGTGGCTACGGCTACCCGCAGACCGGCGCGGCCCCCGCCGCGTCCGGGTACGGCTACCCGCAGCCGCACGCCGTCCCGCAGGCGCCGCCGGTCCCGCCCGCGGCCCCCGCCCACGGCCGTCCGCGGCCCGCGGCGCGGGACGGTGCCGAGGCACCGTTCCGGCTGCCGCCCCAGGGGCCGCAGTTCCTGCGCGCGTGAACCCTCACGCACGCGTCTTGTAGCCGCGGCCCCACTGCATGCCGAAGCCGAAGAGCCGGTCCAGTTCGGACTGGAATCCGTAGACGAACTTCACCTCGCGGCGCACGATCAGCTCCCCCTTGACGTTGTCCACGGTGAACACGGCGCAGGACCGGGCCTGCGGGGCGCGTTCGTCCAGCTCGATCTCGATCCGCGGGCCGTTGCCCGGATAGAGGGTGACCTTGGCGTGCGTCCGGTCGAACGCCGGCGTCTGGTCGTAGATGTAGACGAAGAACAGCAGCCGCTTGAACGACTCCCGGTGGTCGAGGTTGACGTAGAGCGTCTCCCCGGAGGGCGCGCCGAAGCGGTCGTCGCCGCTGAGCCGGATGTACGGCGGTGTGTTCAGGTCGCCGATGAGGTTGCCCAGCGGCTGCACGACGCCCTTGGTGCCGTCGGCGAGCTCGTACATGCAGCCGAGGTCGAGGTCGACGTTGACCATGCCCTGGGTGTGCGCCTGCACGACGTCGGGCTTGAAGAGCTGGAGCGGGCGCAGCAGCCGCCCGCCCTGCCGCGACCTGCCCTCGATGTCGGAGGTCCGCATCCGCCAGGAGAGGTTGACCCGGAGGTTCCCGGACACGGCGCCCTGTTTGTCGAGCGACACGGTGGCGTGCCGCTTGGAGAGCGTGATCGCGCTCGTCGCCGAGGTGCCCGCGTCGAACTGGGCGTTGCGCCCCGGCCACAGGCCGTCCCAGAAAGCCATCCCGCCCCCTTGTGTTCTCCGCGGTGCCGGTGTCCCCGGCCGTCGCGGCCCTCGCGTACCCGTACAAGCCTGCGGGGCGGCCACCGGCACCGGTTCCGGGTGTCCCGGAGAGCCGTCGCCGTGTGGGCCGCCCCGCAGAGAGCGTTCCCTCAATCCCTACCGGGTCACACCCCGGAGGTGACTTCCGCCTTGGAATCGCTGCCGCCGTCGCCGCCGCCGGCCGCCGCGATGGCCTTGTTGCGGCGCACCGAGGACCAGAACGACCAGGCGATCAGGACGACACCGACGAGACCGGTGATGATCTCATTGATCTCGTACTGGATGGTGACGAGCAGGATGACCGAAAGGGCGCCGATCGCGTAGTGGGCGCCGTGCTCCAGGTAGACGTAGTCGTCCAGCGTGCCCTGGCGGACCAGGTAGACGGTGAGCGAACGGACGTACATGGCGCCGATGCCGAGGCCGAGGGCCATCAGCACGATCTCGTTGGTGATGGCGAACGCGCCGATCACGCCGTCGAACGAGAAGGACGCGTCCAGGACCTCCAGGTAGAGGAACATGAAGAACGCGGCCTTGCCCGCGAGGACCACGGCGGAGGCGGGCTTGCCCGACTTCCTGGCCTCTTCCTCGGCCTCGTGCTCGCGCTCCTCCTCCTCTTCGAGCTTGTTCTCGAAGAAGCCCGAGAGACCGCCGACGACGAGGTAGGTGATCAGACCGGCGATACCGGACAGCAGCACGGTCGACGCCTTGTCGACGTGGCCGCCGCCGTGCTGGTGGGCGTGGGTGGCGACGGTCATCGAGGCGATCAGCAGAACGATCAGGGCCACGCAGACCGACAGCATGTCGACCTTGCCGAGCTTGGCGAGCGGGCGCTCGATCCAGCGCAGCCACTGGACGTCCCGGTCCTCGAAGATGAAGTCGAGGAAGATCATGAGCAGGAACATGCCACCGAAGGCCGCGATCGACGGGTGCGCGTCCGTGACGAGTTGCTTGTACTGGTCAGGGTCGTTGAACGACAGGTCGATGGCCTCGATGGGGCCGAGCTGGGCGCTGATCGCGACGATCACGACCGGGAAGACCAGCCGCATGCCGAAGACGGCGATGAGCACGCCGACCGTGAGGAAGATCTTCTGCCAGAAGGCGCTCATCTTCTTCAGGATTCCGGCGTTGATCACCGCGTTGTCGAAGGACAGCGAGATCTCCAGGATCGACAGGATCGCGACGACGCCGAAAGCCTGCCACCCCCCGTAGAAAATCGCCGCGACCAGGCCGAGCGCGGTCACCGCGAACGACCAGCCGAAGGTTTTCAGAAGCACTGGCTACCCCATCGTGTTGTAACGGGTCTCTCCCCCGCCGAGAACGGGGCTCCCCCGCGCCGTGCGCGGCTTTACGAAACGTTGACCCCGAAGTCTAGAGCGATGCCCCGCAGTCCCGACGCGTACCCCTGCCCGACGGCGCGGAACTTCCATTCCCCGCCGTACCGGTAGAGCTCACCGAAGATCATCGCCGTCTCGGTCGAAGCGTCCTCGCTGAGGTCGTAGCGCGCGAGTTCCTGCCCGTCCGCCTGGTTGACCACGCGGATGAAGGCGTTGCTCACCTGACCGAAAGTCTGCCCGCGATTGTCGGCTTCATGGATCGAGACGGGGAAGACGATCTTGTCGCAGTGCGCGGGCACCTGGTCGAGGCGGACGATCACGGACTCGTCGTCGCCGTCGCCCTCACCGGTGAGGTTGTCACCGGTGTGCTCCACGGACCCGTCGGGGCTGGTCAGGTTGTTGTAGAAGACGAACCACTCGTCGCCCAGCACCCTGCCGGACTGGCACAGCAGCGCGCTGGCGTCGAGGTCGAAATCGGCCCCGGTGGTCGAACGCGCGTCCCAACCCAGCCCGATCAGTACCTGGGTGAGGTTGGGTGCGGCCTTGGAGAGGGAGACGTTGCCTCCCTTGGCGAGCGTGACGCCCATGATGTGTCCTCCCCGATTCGTTGGACGGTCGCCGGGCGCTCGCGGCGCCCGGACCGGGCGTCCTGGACGCCCGTGCGCGTCCGGCGCCGCACGGAAGGTGCGGCGCCGGACGCGGTGGTGCGGGTGGGGGCGGGCCCACCGGGCCGGCCAGTCGGGGCCGGCGCCGGTCGCCCGGACCCGGGCCGGACGGTCAGACGTTGACGCCGAAGTCCTGCGCGATGCCGCGCAGCCCCGAGGCGTACCCCTGGCCGATGGCGCGGAACTTCCACTCGGCGCCGTTGCGGTAGAGCTCGCCGAAGACCATGGCGGTCTCCGTCGAGGCGTCCTCGCTCAGGTCGTAGCGGGCGAGCTCCGAGTTGTCGGCCTGGTTGACCACGCGGATGTACGCGTTGCGGACCTGGCCGAAGCTCTGCTGGCGGGACTCGGCCTCGTAGATCGAGACCGGGAAGACGATCTTGTCGACGTCCGCCGGGACGGAGGCCAGGTTGACCTTGATGACCTCGTCGTCGCCCTCGCCCTCACCGGTGAGGTTGTCACCGGTGTGCTCGACGGAGCCGTCGGGGCTCTTGAGGTTGTTGAAGAAGACGAAGTTCCCGTCGATGGCGACCTTGCCCGCGGTGTTCGCCAGCAGCGCGCTGGCGTCGAGGTCGAAGTCACCACCGGTGGTCGTACGGGCGTCCCAGCCCAGACCGACGGTGACCGCGGTCAGGTTGGGTGCGGCCTTGGTCAGCGAGACGTTGCCGCCCTTGCTGAGGCTGACTCCCACGAGTCCTCCCATGAGTGAGTAGGGGCCGGCGGAACCAGCGTCCCCGTTGTGCGTGCAGTACTCGGATCAACGCTTCGATCCTAGTGACCGGTTCCCGGCGGACACAGGCTTTCGACAGGGTGCCGCCGGTGGACGTGCCCGGTCCGGGGCGGTCAGAGCGCGTCGAGCGCCGCGATGTAGTCCTTCAGGTCCCGCGCGTCGGGCAGCCCGTTGACGACGGTCCAGCGCACCACGCCCTCCTTGTCGATGACGAAGGTGCCGCGCACCGCGCAGCCCTTCTCCTCGTCGAAGACGCCGTACGCCCGCGACACGGCGCCGTGCGGCCAGAAGTCGGACAGCAGCGGGTACTGAAGGCCCTCCTGCTCGGCGAAGACGCGCAGGGTGTGGATGGAGTCGTTGGAGACCGCGAGGAGCTGCGTGTCGGCGTTCTCGAACCGCGGCAGCTCGTCGCGGAGCGCGCAGAGCTCGCCGGTGCAGACGCCGGTGAAGGCGAACGGGTAGAAGAGCAGGACCACGTTCTTCTCGCCGCGGAAGTCGGAGAGCCGCACGGTCCGGCCGTGGTTGTCCTTGAGCTCGAAGTCCGGAGCCGGGGCGCCCGTCTCGATCGCCATGGGGGTGTGTCCCTTCGCTGGGTCATCCGCTGTCACCGGGCGGTCACCGCCCGGCGCGCCCCAGCCTACGCAGCCGCCCGAGGACGCACGAAGGCCCCCGGCGGCGGGAAGCCGTCCGGGGGCCCGATGCGGTGCGGGAGCGGGGTCAGCGCTTGGCCTTGGCCCCCTTGGGGGTGACCAGACGGCTGCCCGTCCAGTCCTTGCCGGCGTTGATGCTCCGGGTCTGGGCGAGACCTGCGGTCTGGGCCGCCTCGTTGATGTCGCTCGGTTCGACGTAACCGTCGCGGCCGGTCTTCGGCGTCATCAGCCAGACCGCTCCGCCGTCCTCGATCAGACCAATGGCATCCACCAGCGCGTCCGTGAGGTCGCCGTCCTCGTCCCGGAACCAGAGCAGGACGACGTCTGCGACGTCGTCGTAGTCCTCGTCGACGAGTTCGGTGCCGATCGTGGCTTCAATACCCTCACGGAGCTCCAGCTCGACGTCGTCGTCGTAGCCGATCTCCTGGACCACCTGACCGGGTTCGAACCCCAGCCGTGCAGCCAGGTTGGTCTCCTCCGCGTGGTCCGCGGTCGCGCTCACGGGTTGCCTCCTGATCATGTTTCGGAAAATGCTTCAGCCACGCGCGTGCGCGGGGCGTTGGCCGTAGTCCACACGGGCTCGGCGGATCGCGCAAGTACCCGGCGTCCGAGACCGCCTGAACGGTGACATTCCCTGCCACGTCACCGCACTCCCAGCATGTCTCTCGTCGGCCGCGACCGGAACCCAGTCCGTATACGTCCTTCCTCAGCTTATGCCGTTTCACTCCGTCATTCGGCACCGAACAGGCTTTGGGAACACTTGGGCGGCTTGGGCGTATGGTTGCGATTCGTGCCGTGCCGTGCTGCCGCCGCACTGTGCTCGTGCCCCGGACCGGCGTCCGGGAACCTGCGGGTTACCCCACGGTAGAGGTGACGTACGGGCCTCGGCGGTCCACGATGGAGGCGGTGCAACCGCAGACGTACGTCCCGGGGAAGGGTCCCCGGCGACGGGCCCCGTAGAGCAGTACCGAACAGCGAAGGAACAGCGTGGCTTCCGGATCCGATCGCAACCCGATCATCATTGGCGGCCTTCCGAGCCAGGTCCCGGATTTTGATCCGGAGGAGACCCAGGAATGGCTCGACTCCCTCGACGCCGCCGTCGACGAGCGGGGCCGTGAGCGCGCCCGCTACCTCATGCTCCGCCTCATCGAACGCGCCCGTGAGCGGCGCGTCGCGGTGCCGGAGATGCGCAGCACGGACTACGTGAACACGATCGCCACGAAGGACGAGCCGTTCTTCCCCGGCGACGAGGAGATCGAGCGCAAGGTCCTCAACGCGACCCGCTGGAACGCCGCCGTGATGGTGTCGCGCGCCCAGCGCCCCGGCATCGGGGTCGGCGGCCACATCGCCACCTTCGCCTCGTCGGCGTCGCTGTACGACGTCGGCTTCAACCACTTCTTCCGCGGCAAGGACGAGGGCGACGGCGGCGACCAGATCTTCTTCCAGGGGCACGCCTCCCCCGGCATCTACGCCCGCGCCTACCTGCTCGACCGGCTCTCCGAGGCGCAGCTCGACGCGTTCCGCCAGGAGAAGTCGAAGGCCCCGAACGGCCTGTCCAGCTACCCGCACCCGCGGCTGATGCCGGACTTCTGGGAGTTCCCGACCGTCTCGATGGGCCTCGGCCCGCTCGGCGCGATCTACCAGGCCCGGATGAACCGGTACATGGAGGCGCGCGGCATCGCCGACACCTCCAAGTCGCACGTCTGGGCGTACCTCGGCGACGGTGAGATGGACGAGCCGGAGTCGCTCGGCCAGCTCTCGATCGCCGCCCGTGAGGGCCTCGACAACCTGACCTTCGTCGTCAACTGCAACCTGCAGCGGCTCGACGGACCGGTGCGGGGCAACGGCAAGATCGTGCAGGAGCTGGAGTCGCAGTTCCGCGGCGCCGGCTGGAACGTCATCAAACTGGTCTGGGACCGGTCCTGGGACCCGCTGCTGGCGCAGGACCGCACCGGCATCCTGGTCAACAAGCTCAACACCACGCCGGACGGCCAGTTCCAGACGTACGCGACCGAGTCCGGCGCCTACATCCGCGACCACTTCTTCGGTGACGACCCGCGGCTGCGCGAGATGGTCAAGGACATGTCCGACGACCAGATCCTGCACCTCGGACGCGGCGGCCACGACCACCGCAAGGTGTACGCGGCGTACGCGGCGGCCAAGGCCCACAAGGGCCAGCCGACGGTGATCCTGGCGCAGACGGTCAAGGGCTGGACGCTCGGCCCGAACTTCGAGGGCCGCAACGCGACGCACCAGATGAAGAAGCTGACCGCGGACGACCTCAAGCGCTTCCGCGACCGGCTGCACATCCCGATCGCGGACAAGGAGCTGGAGGACGGCAACCCGCCGTACTACCACCCGGGCCGTGACTCGGAGGAGATCCAGTACATGCACGACCGCCGGCAGAGCCTGGGCGGTTACGTGCCGACGCGCGTGGTGCGGGCCAAGCCGCTGCCGCTGCCCGCCGACAAGACGTACGCGACCGCGAAGAAGGGCTCGGGCCAGCAGTCGATCGCCACGACCATGGCGTTCGTCCGCATCCTGAAGGACCTCATGCGGGACAAGGAGATCGGCAAGCGTTTCGTGCTGATCGCCCCCGACGAGTACCGCACCTTCGGCATGGACGCGTTCTTCCCGAGCGCGAAGATCTACAACCCGCTCGGTCAGCAGTACGAGTCGGTGGACCGCGAGCTGCTGCTGGCGTACAAGGAGTCGCCGACCGGTCAGATGCTGCACGACGGCATCTCCGAGGCCGGCTGCACCGCCTCGCTGATCGCCGCGGGCTCGGCCTACGCCACCCACGGCGAGCCGCTGATCCCGGTCTACGTCTTCTACTCGATGTTCGGGTTCCAGCGGACCGGCGACCAGTTCTGGCAGATGGCCGACCAGCTCTCGCGCGGTTTCGTGCTGGGCGCGACCGCCGGACGCACGACCCTGACCGGTGAGGGGCTCCAGCACGCGGACGGCCACTCGCAGCTCCTCGCGTCGACCAACCCGGCGTGCGTCTCCTACGACCCGGCGTTCGGGTACGAGATCGCGCACATCGTCCAGGACGGTCTGCGCCGGATGTACGGCGGGACGCCCGAGGAGAACGAGGACGTCTTCTACTACCTCACCGTCTACAACGAGCCGATCCAGCACCCGGCCGAGCCGGAGAACGTGGACGCCGAGGGCATCCTCAAGGGCGTCTACAAGTACAGCGCCGGGCAGCAGGGGCAGATCCCGGCCCAGATCCTGGCCTCTGGCGTGGCGGTCCCGTGGGCGGTCGAGGCGCAGCGCGTCCTCGCCGAGGAGTGGAACGTCAAGGCGGACGTCTGGTCCACGACCTCCTGGAACGAGCTGCGCCGCGACGCGGTCGACACCGAGCGCTACAACCTCCTGCACCCGGAGGAGGAGCAGCGCGTCCCGTACGTCACCAGGAAGCTCTCGGGCTCCGAGGGTCCGTTCGTGGCGGTCTCGGACTGGATGCGCGCGGTGCCGGACCAGATCGCGCGCTGGGTGCCCGGCACCTACCAGTCGCTCGGCGCGGACGGTTTCGGCTTCGCCGACACCCGCGGCGCCGCGCGCCGGTTCTTCCACATCGACGCGCAGTCGATCGTGCTCGCGGTGCTCACCGAGCTCGCCCGCGAGGGCACGATCGACCGTTCGGTGCTGAAGACGGCCCTGGACCGTTACGACCTGCTGGACGTCACCGCGGCCGACCCGGGCGCGGCCGGCGGCGACGCGTAGGCGTAGCGGAGACGGGACACGGCCGGCGCGCGGGCGCCGGACCAGGGAGGCGGCGGAGCCACATCGGCTCCGCCGCCTCCGTGCGTGCCGGGCCCGGTCAGCTCTCCCAGATCTTGAACGCCCTCACCTGGTAGGGCGAGCGCGGTGTCCAGGTGCCGCCGCCGGGATACGTCTCGAACTCGCCGGTCTCCCCGCATTCGGCGGACTGGTAGGTGGTGACGGGCCGCCCGGTGCGGTTGGCGAGCGACTGGGCGGTGGTCCCGGCCGGCAGCGGCACGCAGCTCTCGATGTCGACGGCGGAGATTTCGTGGAGGGTGCGGGCGCCGGTGAAGTCGGGCTTCGCCCAGAGGCAGAGCTGCCCGGCCCCGCACTCCCCCAGCTTCCCGCCGGAAGCCCGGACGGGGCCGGCGGCGGTGGCGGCCGGGCCCGCGGGCGCCAGGGCGGCGGCGGGCGGGACGAGTGCGGTGAGCGCCAGGGCGGCGGTGACGACGATGGTGCGCATGGTGGTTCCCCCGTGCTGGTCGTGAAGATGCGTTTCGACGACCGGAGCCTGACCCGCGGCGGTGGCCGGGCGGAAGGGCCGGGGGTGCGGACCACCCTGATACACGACAACCCCGCCGGTTCCTCCGGCGGGGTTGTCGTGCGTACGGGGTTGACGCGCAAGGGCGTGGGGCCGTGCGGGGACGCACGTCCGGGGCGGGTCAGATGTGGCCGACCCCCGCGCCGGCCTCGGCGTTGGCCCCCCGCTTCGTCAACAGGGCGACCAGCGCCGCGAAGACGGCGACGACGCCCGCCACGGTGAAGGCGGTGCCCATGCCGGACACGAAGGTGTCCTGCGCGACCTGGGTGATCTTCGCGGCGATCTCCGGCGGGGTGCCGGGGGCGATCGGCGGCATGCCGACCTCGATGGCCGAGGAGGACTGTTCCAGCTGGGCGTCGGAGACTTCGGGCAGTCCGGCGGCCGACCAGTTCCCGGCGAGCTGGTTGTCGACGCTGGAGGCCATGACGGCGCCGAGCACCGCGGTGCCGAGGCTGCCGCCGATCTGCATGCCGGCCTGCTGGAGGCCGCCGGCCACACCGGACAGCTCCATCGGGGCGTTGCCGACGATGACCTCGGTGGCGCCGACCATGACGGGGGCGAGGCCGAGGCCGAGCAGGCCGAACCAGACCGACATCGTCAGCGTGCCGGTGGTGACGCTGAGCTGGGACATCCCGAACATGGCGACCGCGGTGCAGACCATGCCGCCGACGAGCGGGACGCGCGGGCCGAACCGGGTGATGAGGACGCCGGCCAGCGGCGAGGCGACGATCATCATCGCGGTCAGCGGCAGCAGGTGCAGGCCGCTGTCGACGGGGCTCATCCCGTGCACGTTCTGGAGGTAGAAGGTGACGAAGAAGAGTCCGCCGAGGAAGGCGAAGGCCATCAGCACCATGAGCACGACGCCGGCGGAGAGCGGGACGGACTTGAACATCGCCAGCGGGATCAGCGGTTCGCGCACGTTCTTCTGGGAGAGCGCGAAGACGATGAAGAGGACGAGGGCGGCACCGAGGAAGCCGAGGGTCTTGTAGTCGCCCCAGCCCCACTCGGCTCCCTTGATGAGGGCCCAGATGAGGCAGAACATCGCCTGCGACAGCAGCACGATGCCGCCGATGTCGAAGGACCGGGGCGCGTTCTCGGCCCGGTGGTCGCGCAGGATGACCAGTCCGAGCAGCAGCGCGACCACGCCGACGGGCACGTTGATGAAGAAGACGGACTGCCAGCTCACGTGCTCGACCAGCACGCCGCCGAGGATCGGGCCGCCCGCGGTGGAGGCGCCGATGACCATGCCCCAGATGCCGATCGCCATGTTCAGCTTCTCGGCCGGGAAGGTGGCGCGCAGCAGGCCGAGGGCGGCCGGCATCAGCAGGGCGCCGAAGAGCCCCTGGAGCACACGGAAGACGATGACCAGCGTGACGCTGTCCGAGAGGCCGATGGCCCCGGACGCGGCGGCGAAGCCGACCACGCCTATGAGGAAGGTCTGACGGTGGCCGAACCGGTCACCGAGCTTGCCCGCGGTGATCAGCGACACCGCGAGGGCGAGCATGTAGCCGTTGGTGATCCACTGCACGTCGGCGAGCGAGGCGCCGAGGTCCTGCTGGATGGCGGGGTTGGCGATCGCGACGATCGTGCCGTCGAGCGCGACCATCATCACGCCGATGGCCACGGCGAACAGCGTCAGCCAGGGGTGGCCGCGCAGTCCTTTCGCGGGGGCGGGGGCAAGGCTGTCTTCGGGCTCCCGCGAAGCCTTCTCGACGGTCGTCTGACTATTCATGACCGGGAGACTAGTGACAGTGACTGACAGTTGACAAACACGTTCACACGTCAGTAACTGACGCGTAGCGCGCCAGTAAGCTGGCCACCCCGATCGCGGTGGAAAGAGGGCAGGTCAGCGATGAAACGGCAGGTGGCCGAGTGCCGGCTCGGGCTGCGGGAGCGCAAGAAGCGGCGCACCCGCGAGGCCCTGCTGCTGGCCGCTCTCGACCTGTTCCAGGCCCAGGGGTACGACCGGACGACCGTCGACGAGATCGTCGAGGTGGTGGACGTGTCCCAGCGGACGTTCTTCCGCTACTTCGCCAGCAAGGAGGAGGTCGCCTTCGCCGTCCAGGAGACGGTGGAGGCCGCCTTCCTGGAGGAGCTGCGCGCCCGCCCGCTGGGCGAACCGCCGTTCGACGCGATGCGCCGGGCCGCCCGGTGCATGTGGAGCAGGATCGGGGAGACCCTGGAGGCCCTGATCAGTGTCGACCTCCACATGCGCACCTACCGGATGATCGAGTCGACCCCCGCCCTGGTGGCCGCCCACATGCGGCGCGGCATGGCGCTGGAACGCCGGATCGCCGCGCTCGTCGCGGAGCGGGAGGGCGTGGACGTGGAGCAGGACCCGAGGCCGCGGGTGGCGGTCGCCGCGTTCTTCGGCGCGATGCGGGTGACCGGGCAGGTGTGGGGACGTGGCAGCGACACCAGCGTCGAGTCGCTGCGGGAGCTGACCGAGCTGCATCTCGGCCAGCTGGGTCCCGCGCTCGCCGGTGACTGGCGTGCGGCGGACCACCGTCAGGCCCGCCTGCCCGCCGGGAAGGCCGGTCCGCCCGCCGGGGTCGCCCGCCCGTCCGCCGGGGTCGCGCCGGAGCGGCCGGGCGTCGTCGCCGCCCCGTAGGGCCACGCCGCACCCACCCCTGCACGGTTACCCAGCGTGACGCTTGCTCGGGCCCTCGTACCCCCATGGAGTGGCGTGTGTCACCTCGGTAACGATTGTGCCCGCATTTCTCCTAGGGTGTGGCGCAGTGACTTCCTTCGACACCTCCCCCACCCTCCTCGCCTGGCGCGCGCTGCTCGCCGTCGCGGTCGTGTTCGTGATGCTGGCGACCACCGGATGGACCGCACTGCGCGATCACCGCCCTGACGAGCCGCGCGAGATCGCTCTCGCCTCCTGGACGGCGGCGCGGATGGCGGGGCACGCGGTGCCGGACGCCGACGCCGGACCGGGCCGGCTCTCGCGGTACTTCGCCGCGCTGACCCAGGCGCAGCGCGACCGGCTCGCCGACCGTTATCCGCTCGTCGTCGGAAACCTCGACGGCGCACCCGTCACTCTGCGTTACCGGGCGAACCGGGTGGCGCTGCGTCAGGCGCTGGCGGTGGAGCGGGCCCGGACGCGGAACGCGGACCTCTCCCCGGCCGGCCGCGGCGAAGCGCGGATGCGGCTGGAACGCTTCACCTCGCTGCTGGCGGCGGACCGTCAGATCCTGGCCTTCGACCCGTCCGGCAAGGGGCGCGCGGCGGAGGTGTTCGGCGATCTCGACCGGGCGGACCGGGTCTCGGTGCTGGTGCCGGGGGTGGACACCGGTCTGCTGACGCTGGAACGCACCACCCGTGAGTACAGCGCCCCGGTCGGCATGGCCCGGTCGCTGTACGGCGCGGAGCGCGCGGCCGATCCCGGTGCCCGCACCGCCGTGGTGGCGTGGGCCGACTACACCGCCCCGGCCGGTCTCGGCATGGACGCCGCGCTCGGCGGACTCGCCGCGCAGGGGGCGGTGCGGCTGGACGCCTTCGTCTCGTCGCTGCCCGGCGCGTCCGAGGTCTCGCTGTTCTGCCACAGCTACGGCTCCGTGGTGTGCGGGGTCGCGGCGCACGAACTGCCCTCCCGGGTCAGCGACATCGCGGTGGCCGGCAGTCCGGGGATGCGGGCCGCGAGTGCGGCGCGGCTGGGCACGGACGCCCGGGTGTGGGCGACCCGCGACCGGGGCGACTGGATCGCGGACGTGCCCCACCTGGAGTTCGGCGGTCTGGGGCACGGGGCCGATCCGGTCGATCCCGCGTTCGGCGCCCGGATCGTGTCGGCGGGCGACGCGCTGGGCCACAGCGGCTACTTCGTACCGGGCACGGAGAGCCTGCGGAACTTCGCCGCCATCGGCGTCGGAGCGTACGACGCGGTGAACTGCGCGGGCGCCGGGAGCGCCTGCAACGGGGGAATCTCCGGCGGGGAAGAAGTCCGACGCGCGTAGAGCCCGGTGAACGGCGGGCCAACCGGGAACGGCACCGAGGGGGGACGTGGCGGCCCGTGCCGCATACGATGAGGCACATGGGTGAAGCGCTGGCCGGAAATCATGCCACCTGGGAGTTCGACACCGACTCCGTGCTCATCCGCTTCGAACGGGGCATTCGCACGCCGAAGCTCTTCCAGAGCTTGCGGGAACGGCGCATTCCGTATGCGGCGCTGGCGGCGGTGACACTGACTCCGGGCAAGCGGGGCACGGTGGTGGTGCACGCCGTGCCGAGAGCCGGCGCCGACCCTCTGACGGAGGCCGCGGCGGGGCAGTTGGCGGAGGGGAACGACCCGTTCCGCCTGGTCGTACCGCCGGAGCACGAGGCGGCGGCCGTCTCGCTCGCCGCCGGGCTGCGCGGGGCGCTCGGACCGGACGCGGCGGAGCCCGCCGACCGGTTCCTGGTCGCCGCGCCCGAGGGCCCGCTGCACTTCAAGGCGTACGACGGCCGGGCCGGATTCGACGGTTCGGCCGTCTCCTTCCGCTGGTCCTGGACCGGAGCGTCGAGCGCCAAGTGGAAGGCGGGCGACCAGACCTTCCCGGTGGGCGAACTGGCCGGTATCGAGTGGCGGTCGCCCGAGTCCGCCGAGGGGTACCTGCGCCTGCTGCCGCGTACGCCGGCGGGGGCCGCCCCGGCCGGGCCGGGCACCGCGATACCCGTGACCTCCCCCGCGGCGGCGGTCCTCGCGCCGGGGTCCGTCGGGCAGGTGGCGGGCGGTGCGCCCGGTGCCGCCCCGCCGGTGGACCAGGACCCGACGGCGGTCCTGTTCGGCCGGGGGTACGGCCCGGTCCACGAGTCGCTGCCGTTCGCCGCGGCCGTGCTGGAGTCGCTGCGACGCGCCCGGCCCACCCCGGTCCCCGCCGTCCCGGTCGGGGCGGGCCGCAGCGATCCGGCGGACGTCGCCGAGCGCATCCGTCACCTCGGCGAGCTGCACGGCGCGGGCCTGGTGACGGACGGGGAGTACAGCGCAAAGAAGGCGCAGTTGCTGGCGGAGCTGTAGGGCCGGGACCTGGTGGTCGCGCCGCCCCGACCCCGTACCCGGGGGTGACACCGGGGCGTCGACTCGGCACTCCGGTATGACGCCGGGGCGCGGGGCCGCTGCTTACGCTGGCCGGGCCATGCCCACCACACCCGCCCCCGCCCCCGCCGACGGCCTCCTGACCGCCGCCCGCCGCAATCTGCGCGAGCTGGCCCACGGGCTGTCCCACATGTCCCATCCCGCCACCCCGCTGCTCTCCGGGGCTCCCCGGCTCTGGCAGCGGCTGATCCCGTACGCGGCCGTCGTCGCGCTGACCGCAGCCCTGCTGCCGGTCACCCTCACCGTCCTGGCGCACGACCACCACGTGCCCGGAGCGGTCGCGGCGGCGGTCGCCGTCGCCCAGGCCGCGCCCCTGCTGATGCTGGCGCACCGGCCGTTGCAGGCGTGGTGGATCGTCTTCCCCGCCGATCTCCTCGGCGCCCTGGTGCTGCTGGCCCGGGAGGGCGGGCCGCACCTCGCGTGGCCGTGGCCGCCTCCGACCCTCATCGGCTACCTGTTCGTCCTGCTCGCGCTCGGCCTGCGCGAGACCCGCACCACCGTGGTCGCCGCCTGGCTCGCCAACGGCGCCGCCGGGCTGCTGCTGTTCCTGGTCGCGCCGGGCCGCGCGGACGGGAGCGCGCTGCTGCTGTTCCTGCTCGGCGGGGTCGTCGTCGTCATCGGCGCCGCGGTCCGCGAGCGCGGGGTCGCCCAGCGGCGGCTGGCTGAGCAGGAGACGATCAGCGAGGACGAGCGGGCCCGCCGCACCCTGCTGGAGGAACGCACCCGTATCGCACGGGAGTTGCACGACGTGGTCGCCCACCACATGTCGGTGATCACGGTGCAGGCGGATTCCGCCCCGTACCGGATCGCCGGACTGTCGGACGAGGCGCGCGGCGAGTTCACCGCGATCGCGGCGAGCGCCCGCGAGTCGCTGACCGAGATGCGGCGGCTGCTGTCGGTGCTGCGGAGCGAGGACGTGCGGGGCGAACGCGCCCCGCAGCCGGGGCTCGACCGGCTCGCGCCGCTGGTGGAGGCGACCGTGCGGGCGGGCACGCCGGTGGACCTGTCGGTGGCCGTGGCACAGGCCGAGGTACCGACGGCGGTGGATCTGCACGCGTACCGCATCGTGCAGGAGGCGCTGGCCAACGTCGTGCGCCACGCGCCGGGGGCGGCCACCCGGGTGTCGGTGCGGGCGGAGGACGGCGCGCTGACGGTGCTGGTCGTCAACGGTCCCACCGACGGGCCGGTCGCCCCGCTGGAGACGACGGGCACCGGGCACGGGCTGGTCGGCATGCGGGAACGCGTACGGTTGACCGGCGGCACGCTGGACACCGGGCCGCTGGCCGAGGGCGGCTTCCGGGTCGCCGCCCGCCTCCCGCTGGACCCGGCCGCCGCTCCCCTGCCCCCGGAGGAACAGGACCAGTGACCATCCGTGTGATCGTCGTCGACGACCAGGCCATGGTGCGGGCGGGGTTCGCCGCGCTGCTGTCGGCGCAGAGCGACATCGACGTGGTCGGCGAGGCCGCCGACGGCCGCCGGGGCGTGGAGGTGGGCCGCTCCACCCGGCCGGACGTGGTGCTGATGGACGTGCGGATGCCGGAGATGGACGGCCTGGCCGCCACCCGCGAGCTGCTGAACCCGCCGGTCGGCGTGGAGCACCGCCCGAAGGTGCTGATGCTGACCACCTTCGACGTGGACGACTACGTGTACGAGGCGCTGCGCGCCGGTGCCTCGGGTTTCCTGCTGAAGGACGCGCCGCCGGCCGACCTGATCGCGGCGGTGCGCGTGGTGGCGGCGGGCGACGCGCTGCTGGCGCCGTCCGTCACCCGCCGCCTGATCGCGGACTTCGCCGCCCAACGGCCCGCCGGCCGTTCCCGGACCGGTCCCGCGCTCCGGCTGAACGGTCTCACCCCGCGCGAGACCGAGGTCCTGGAGCTGATCGCCCGCGGCCTGTCCAACCAGGAGATCGCGGGCCGTCTGGTCCTCGCCGAGCAGACCGTGAAGACCCACGTGGGCCGTCTGCTGGCCAAGCTCGCCCTGCGCGACCGGGCCCAACTGGTCATCTTCGCCTACGAGTCGGGCGTGGTGGCACCGGGCGACGACGGGGCGTAGGCGCGGCCGCGCGCCCGCCCGCGCGGGTGCCCAGCTGGCAGCTCGCCAAGGCCGCCACCTGGCAGCGCCGCGCGCCCGCCCGCGCGGGTGCCCACCGGCCGTCGCGCCCGCCCCGCGCGGGCTTGCCCGCGCCGGCTCCCGTTCCCGCACGCGGGCGTCGGGCGTCGGGCGCTTCCGACTGCCGCCCCGCTCCGGCCGGCCCCGCGCGGGCGCGTCCGACCGGTACACCCCCTACCCCGGTACCCCCCGGCGGTTGGCTCTCCGGGGTGACGTCCGGGGAGGCGTCCGCTTCGTACCTTCCTCCCGGTCGCGCCGCCCGGCGCGGCGCCGACGAGGAGGGAGAGCCGGATGCGCCGGTTCGCAAGGACGCTGGTCACGGTCGCGCTGGCGACCACCGTGGTGACGGGTACGGCCGGCTGGGCGTCGGGGGACGCGCAGCGCCCTCTGACCGGGCCGCCACCGGGCACCGCAGGGTGGCGCGCCGACGCGGTGGACGGCCACCGGCTGCCCGACCCCCAGCGGGCCGCACCCGCTGAAGTGGCGTCCTTCTTCGCCACGTTGGCGTCGGCTCAGCGCGACGCCCTGGTCGCCCGCCACCCTTCGGTGGTGGGCAACCTGGACGGGGTGCCGCTCGAACTCCGGTACCGGGCGAACCGCATGACCGCCCTGCGGAGCGACGACCCGCGTTACCGCAGGCTCGCCGAGGACGGCCGGCAAATCCTCGCGCTCGACCCGCGCGGGCGCGGCCTGGTGGCCGAGGTGTTCGGCGAACTCCGTTCCGCCCGGCGGGTGTCCGTCGTCGTGCCGGGGTCGGACATCGACGCCGGTACGTTCGACCGGAGCAGCGATCCGTACGGCACCCCGGCCGGCATGGCCACGTCGCTGTACGCGGCGACGGGCGGCGCGGCCGGCTCCACGGCGGTGATCGCCTGGGCCGGCTACACCACTCCGCTCGGCGTCGGCGTGGACGCGGCGACCGGCAGGCTGGCGGAGGCCGGGGCCGACCGGCTGGCCCGGCTCACGGCCGGGCTCGCCGCGGACGGACTGCCCCGGCCGGCGGTGTTCTGCCACAGCTACGGCTCCGTCGTCTGCGGCCTGGCCGCCCACCGGATGGGGGCCGCCGACGTGGTGGTGCTGGGCTCCCCCGGCATGCGCGCGGACGACGTGGCCGCTCTGCGGACCGACGCCCGCGTGTGGGCCGCGAAGGACCCCACCGACTGGATCGACGACGTGCCGCACGTCGAGTTCGCCGGGCTCGGGCACGGCACCGATCCCACGGCGCCGGAGTTCGGCGCCCGCCGGGTTCCCGCGCGGGACGCGCACGGCCACACCGGCTACTTCGCCCCCGGCACCGACTCGCTGCGCGCGTTCGCCGCCATCGCCGAGGGGAGCGCCCGATGAGCGCCCCCGCCGCCCTGACCAAGCTGGCCGCCCGCGTCGAGGCGGGCACCCCCGCCCACCGCGACCGCGCCGTGGACGGCCTGCGCGCCCTCGCCCTGCTGGCGGTGCCGACCGGTCACTGGCTGCTCGGCGGCTTCACCCGCGACGGCTCCGGCGCCCTGCACAACGCGAGTCCGCTCTCCGCCTTCGGGTTCCTCGCCCCGGCGAGCTGGATCCTCCAGATGCTGGGCATCTTCTTTCTGGTCGGCGGCTACGCCTCGGTGCTCTCCTACCGCCGCCGTCCCGCCACCACCGCCGCGTGGCTGCGGGGCCGGATCGCCCGCCTGGGGCGGCCGGTGCTCGGGGTGACGGCGGTCTGGGCGCTGCTGATACCGGTGCTGAGGACGCTGGGGGTGCCGGGCGACACCCTGCGGACCGGGGCGACGCTGGTGATCCAGCCGCTGTGGTTCGTCGGCGTGTATCTCGTGGTCACCGCCCTCACCCCGTACTGCGTCGCCGCCGCCCGGCGGATGGGCGGCTGGGCGGCGGCCCCGCTGCTCGGCGCGGTCGCCGTGACGGACTTCCTGCGGTACGGACCGTACGCGGAAGCCGTGCCGTCCTGGCTCAGCGTGCTGAACATCCTCCCCGGCTGGCTGTTCGCCTACCAACTGGGTGTCTCCTGGGGCGAAGGCCGCATCGGGCGGCGCGGGGCGCGGCTGCTGCTGGCCGGGGGCGCGGTGCTGTTCGCGGTGCTGCTGGTGGTCTTCCACTACCCGGCGTCCATGGTCGGTGTACCGGGCGAGACGCGCACCAACTCCCACCCGCCGTCGCTGCTGGTGCTGGCGCTGGCCGCCGCGCAGAGCGGCGCGGCGATCCTGCTGCACGGACGGATCGGCCGACTGCTGCGCCGCCCCGCGCTGTGGGCGCCGGTCGTCGTGATCAACCTGTCGGCGATGACGATCCTCTGCTGGCACCAGACGGCCCTGCTGGCCGCCGCCGTCCCGGCCTCGTTCCTCGGCGGCGTGCCGGGTCTCACCACCGGCCCGGTGACGGCGGGCTGGATACTGGCCCGCGTCGCCTGGATGCCCGTCTTCGCCGGCCTGCTGGTCCTGATCGCCCGCCGCACCCGCCACTTCGAGTCCCCTTGGCGCACCGGCACCCGCACGTCGCACGCCCGCCGCGTGGCGGCGGGGGTACTGGCGGCGGGGTTCGCGGTGTTCGCGCTGGGATGGGCGTGAGGGCGAGGGCCGGGGGCCGCGCCTATGCGGTCCGGTCCCGCAGGTGCGGCCATCCGTCGAGGTTGGAGAAGGTCTCGAAGCAGTACCGGGTGGTGCGTTCCCACGCACGGCCCGTGGCCTTCTCGTACGCCTCGTCCACCACGTACAGAAGCCACTCGCCGTCGTATCGCGTCGAGGTGTACGGAGCGAAAGCGCCGACGTCGAAGAAGACGCGCTCCCAGACCTCCCGGCCGGCGGCGACCACGGCGCAGCGCGCGTACAGGAAGTGGTCGGCGGACTGGGGGAAGGGGCCGCCGTCGCGATCCGTCAGGTCCGCGACGGGCAGCATGCCGAACTTCTCCTGGTCCAGCCGGTGAAGGGCCTCGGCATGGCGCTCGGCGAAGCCGATGATGTCTGGGACGGAGCGGCGGCTCAGCTTGTCGGCGAGCCGCCCGCAGCCCTCCCGGTCGGCCTTGCCCTCCAAGGTGCCGATCAGCGACCAGAAGTCGCCCCAGGTCATTCTCATGGGCGGCAGAATGGCACACCGGTCGGACACCTTCCCTCGAACGCCGTGCGGGGCGGCGGGGTCGCCCCGTTCATGTCCACGCCCACGTCCGCGTCCCGGCAGTAGAGTGAAACGGTGACCGCCACGCCGGACGACCGGACGCCGTTGATCGGCGAAGACGACCGTGACGCCGCCGTGCGGCGGTTGCAGGAGGCTTACGCCGAAGGGCACGTCACGCACGAGGAGTTGGACGAACGGCTCCACCGGGTGCTCACCGTCGGTACGCGGGAGGAGCTGGTGTCGGCGCTGGGCGCCCTTCCGGCGGAGAAGCCGGAGTCCACCGCCACGATCGGGGCCGCCGCCGGCCGGATCAAGCGGCGCGGAGCATGGCGGGTACCCCGGCGCCTGAAGGTCGAGTCCGCGATGGGCAGGGTCCGCCTCGATCTGTCACGGGCGGTCTTCGAACACGGCCTGGTCGACATCGAATTGCAGCTCGGCACCGGCAGGGCCTCGATCACGGTACCGCGCGACGCGGTGGTCGACGTCGAGGAACTGGTCACCGGCTGGAAGGACACGCGCTACCGCCCTCCACGCCATCCCCGCCCCGGCGGCCCCACGATCCGGATCTCCGGGACCATGGGGTTCGGACGGCTGCGGATCCGTCACGCCCGGCGCTGAGTTCCTGACGCCCCTCGGGGCCGCCCTTCGTCCGTTCGGCATCGACCCTCGCGGTTCCGAACTGCTCCGGCTCGGAATCAGACCTGGGGTTGTGTTCTCGGGCGGGCAACCGGCACCACGGTGAGGAAGTCGTCCAGTCCCTCGAAGTCGTCGGGATTCGTGGTGAAAAGAGGAAGCCCTCGGTGCGCCGCCGGGAGCACGCCACGCACGCCCTCAGCTCGAGACCACTCCGTCCCCGCCCGGGACCGGGACCGGGACCGGGGAGCGGCGGTGGGCCATGGCTTCCGCCCCGAAGCCCGCGAGCACGAGCGCGCCCCCCAGCCACAGGCACAGCGTGATCCCCCGGTCCACCCCGCCGTACAGCCCCACCACCAGAGCGAGGGTGTGCAGCAGAGTGCCCGCGACCACCCACCACGCCCCCTTGCGGGCCTGGACGACGGCGGAGATCGCCCCCGCCGCACAGACCAGCACCAGTGTGATCACTTCTATGCGCATGGGAGCAGTGTGCCGTGCGCCCGACGGGCCGTCACCCTCGATTTTGAGGGACGGGCCACGCGACCGGGCCGGGCGGACCGGCCAACCGCCAAGGCGCACCCGACGACCACTCCTTGACAGCCCGTCACGGCAGGACGCCACGAGCCCCGCGAGGGTCACCAGCAGGGGCTGCCGTCGTCCACGCGCCAGCTGATGTCGGTGACGGTCACGGGGGTGGTGAAGTAGCTGCCCGTCTCCCTGTTGACGCACGCCGTGTACGCGGGCCCCTGTCCCTCGTCCCGGTCGAGGTAGTAGGTCATCGTGACCTGCTGCGAGGTGCGGTTGTAGAAGATGTGGCCGGGAGCGTCACCGGACCATTCGGTCGTGGTCGCCAGCGACGGGGGCTGGTCGGTGTCGCCGTACCAGAAGTCCGGCCAGACGCAGAAGGACCCCTGCGGGCAGTTGCCGGGCGACCAGGCCGACGCGCTGGGCGCAGCGGCCATCACGCCGAGGAACGCTACGGGTACCGCTGCAAGGGCGAGGGCCTTCAACCGCATGGGATCTCCATTCCCTGGACGTCGAACTCACGCTAACAGGGCGGATGTTGAAAGCTCAAGTGTCAGGTACCTGCCCCAATTCTGGCGAAACCCCCGGGCGACGGACCATGATCCGTCGCCCGGAGGGCAGCCCGCCGGAGCCCTTCGCAGGGTTTGCGTCGCACCTACTCCCGCGCCGCCGACGTGCTGCTCATGTCGGGGTAGCGGTCGCCGGCGACCTTGCCCGCGATGGGCTCCAACTCGGCGAGTTCGGCGTCGGTGAGGGTCAGAGCGACCGCGCCGACGTTCTCCATCAGGCGGCTGCGCTTGCGGGTGCCGGGAATCGGGACGACGGCGATGTCGTAGGTACGGGCCCGGTGGTGGACCCAGGACAGCGCCACCTGGGCGGGGGTCGCTCCGTGCGCCTGCGCGATGCGGCGGACCGGCTCCAGGAGGGCGGCGTTGGTCTTGGCGTTCTCACCGGTGAACCGGGGCTGGTACGCCCGGAAGTCGTCGGGTCCGAGGTCCTTGCCCGCGTCCGCGAAGGCGCCCGTGAGGAACCCCCGGCCCAGCGGGGAGTAGGGCACGAGGGAGACGTTGCGCTCGACGGCCGCCGGCACCGCGCTGATCTCCACGTCCCGGCTGAAGATCGACCACTCGGACTGGAGAGCCGCGATCGGGTGCACCGCGTACGCCTCGTGCAGTTCGGCACCGGTCACCTCGCTGAGCCCGAGGTGCTTGACCTTGCCCTCGCGCACCAACTCGGCCATCGCGCCCACGGATTCGGCGAACGGGACCTGCGGGTCGCGTCGGTGCATGTAGTAGAGGTCGATCACGTCGGTGCCGAGCCGGCGCAGGCTCGCCTCGACCGCCTGCTTGATGTAGGCGGGGTCGTTGCGCAGCCCTCGGTAGTGCGGGTCGTCGGTCCGCTCGACGGCGAACTTGGTGGCGAGGGTGATCTCGTCCCGGTGCGCGGCGACGAACGGGGCGAGGAACTCCTCGTTGGCGCCGCGCCCGTATATGTCGGCGGTGT
Organism: uncultured Streptomyces sp.; assembly: GCF_947488945.1. Lineage (GTDB taxonomy): Bacteria > Actinomycetota > Actinomycetes > Streptomycetales > Streptomycetaceae > Streptomyces. The sequence continues at coordinate 119,256 of NZ_CANLBS010000004.1, read as the reverse complement.
CGAACAGGGTGACGCCCGCCTCCAGCGCCGCCTCCAGGGTGTCGCGGGCGGCCGCCTCGTCGGTCTTTCCGTAGAACTCGCTCATGCCCATGCAGCCGAGGCCCTGGATGCCCACCAGGGGACCGTCGGAGCCGAGCCGTACGAGAGGAAGTTTGCTGTCCGTCATCAGTCACACGGCCTTTCGGGCGCCTTGCGGGCGCTCGCATAGAAGTCGATCTTGTGGTCCAGGACGGCGAGGGTGTCGCGGAGTTCCGCGATCCGCGCCGTGACGTCGCGACGGGTCGCCTCCAGCAGTTCCTGCCGCTGTTCGAAGGTGTGCTCGCCCTCGCGGAGCAGTTCCGCGTACCGCACCATGTCCGCGACCGGCATCCCTGTCAGTCTGAGCTTGCCGACGAAACCGAGCCAGTCGAGGTCACGCTCGGTGAACCGCCGTTGCCCGGTGTGCGACCGGTCAACGTGCGGCATCAGCCCGATCCGCTCGTACCAGCGCAGGGTGTGCGCGGAGAGCCCGGTGGCGGCGGCGACCTCGCTGATGGTGTAGCCGCCCCGCCGCCCGGGTTCGAGCGACGGTGGAGCGGCCCGCCGCCGGCAGTCGGCCGTGGTCGCCCCGGACATGCTCTGCGTCACCGTCATGCCCTCCACGCTAGAACCTTCGAGTGCACTCCAAGCAAGTGCCTCCATGGCACCGTCCCGCCCGCGCCCACGTCCGGCGCCCCGTACGCCTCCCCGACCCGGCCGTCTAGGCTCGTACGCATGCAGAGTCTGGCGATGATCGAGAACTGGCCCGTCCCCACCGCCGCGGCGGCCGTCGTACGCGCGGACGGCACGGTCCTCGGCACACACGGCCCGACCGGCCACCGCTTCCCCCTGGCCTCGGTCACCAAGCCGATCGCGGCGTACGCGGTACTGGTGGCGTACGAGGAAGGGGCCGTCGAACTGGACGAGCCGGCCGGCCCCGAAGGCTCCACCGTCCGCCACCTGCTCGCCCACACCAGCGGGCTGGCCTTCGACGAGCACCGGGCGACCGCCGCCCCCGGCACCCGCCGCCTCTACTCCAACGCCGGTTTCGAGGTGCTCGGCGAGCACCTCGCCAAGGCGTCCGGCATCCCGTTCCCGCAGTACGTGCGCGAGGCGGTGCTCGAACCGCTCGGTATGACGGCGACGGCACTGGAGGGCTCGCCCGCCAAGGACGGCGTCTCCACCGTGGACGACCTCGTCCGGTTCGTCGCCGAGGTGCAGGCCCCCCGGCTGCTCGACCCGCGCACCGTGCTGGAGGCACAGACCGTGGTGCATCCGGGGCTCAAGGGCGTGCTGCCGGGCTACGGCCACCAGAACCCCAACGACTGGGGCCTCGGCTTCGAGATCCGCGACTCCAAGTCCCCGCACTGGACCGGGAACACGTCCTCGCCCGCGACCTTCGGCCACTTCGGTCAGTCCGGCACGTTCTTCTGGATCGACCCGGTGGCGGGCGCAGCCTGCGTCGCCCTGACCGACCGCGCCTTCGGACCGTGGGCGGCGGAGGCGTGGACGCCGTTCACGGACGCGGTGCTGGCCGAGCTCTCGGCCAGGTAACCGCCGGTATCGGCGGTCCGTCCGGCGGCCAGGCACTCGAACCACACTGTCTTCCCGCCGCCGACCGGACGCTCCTCCACGCCCCACGCGTCGGTCACGGCGTCGAGCAGCACCAGCCCCCTGCCGCCCTCGGCCAGCAGGTCACCGTCGGTGACCGGCCGGGGCAGCTCGGGGCCGCCGTCCGTCACCTCCACCCGCACACCGCCCTCCGGCAGCAGGATGATCAGGGTCTGGCAGCGGCGGTCGGGGACGTGCCGCACGACGTTCGCGATGAGTTCGGTGAGCGCCAGTTCGGCCGCCTCCGCGACGGCGAGCAGCTCCCATCCCTTGAGGTAGAGGCGCAGGATGCGGCGCAGATGCCGGGCCGAGTGTTCGGCGATGGCGAACTCGCCACGGTAGACCGGGTCCCCGTGCCTTCGCGACTGCGAGGGGGATACATCACCGGAGCGCCGGTCGAAGAACACCGAAGCGGCAGTTACGTGATTCATGTCACCAGCGTGCAGCAGAACGACTACGCTCGGCTACCTACTGAACCTAACGCCGCGAGGCGTTGGACGTCGGAGGTCCCCCCGGTGGTCAACATCCAGTCGCTCGACCCCGCCGCGTCCCCGCTGGACTTCTACGGCTGGGAACTGCGCCGCCAACGCGAGGCCGCCGGTCTCACCCAGGACCGCCTGGGCGAGATCATCTTCTGCACGGGCTCGTTGATCGGCCAGATCGAGACGACGAAGAAGCTGCCCACCCGCGACTTCTCCGAACGCGCCGACGCCGCACTCGGCACCGGCGGGGTCTTCTCCCGCCTCGTCGGACTCGTCCTGCGCAGCCAACTCCCCACCTGGTTCCAGGCGTACGCGGAGATGGAGGCCCGCGCCACGTACATCTCCACCTACCAGGCGCAGTTGGTCTACGGGCTGCTACAGACGGAGGAGTACGCGCGGGCACTGATCAGCGTGGACCACCCGGTCAAAGCGGATGAGATGGTGGCCGCCAGGATGGACCGCCAGCGCATCCTGCAACGAGAGCAGCCTCCGGCCCTATGGGTCCTGCTGAGTGAAGCCGCACTATTCCAGGAGGTCGGTGGGCATGGTGTTATGCGAAGACAACTGAGCCGGTTGTTGGACTTTCGTGATGCCCCATGGGTTCAGATTCAGGTTCTACCGTTTTCGATCGGCCAGCACACAGGGATGATGGGCACGTTCAATCTCCTCAGGTTTGAAGATGACCCTGATCTGTTCTACGTGGACAGCTATGACCAGGGTCATATGACCGCCAACCCGCAAGTGATCAGGGAGCGTTCAGTGGGCTACGCTCGCCTGCAAGCGGCAGCTCTCTCCCCCGAGAGCTCTGCGGCCCTGATCGCACGCGTGATGGAGGAACGGTATGGGGCACAGTCCTGATCTGACGGACGCGCAGTGGTGCACATCGTCGTACAGCGGGACCAACGGCGGCGACTGCGTCGAGGTGGCTGCCAACCTCACCGGCATCGTCCCCGTCCGCGACAGCAAAAACCCCACCGGGCCCGTCGTCGCCGTGGGCGCTGACGCCTGGACCGCTTTCGTGGACGGGCTCCGGTAGGTACGACCCGCCGCGCCCGATTACTCCTCAGCCGGGCGGGGCAGCATCGCCTCCTCACCTCACTGAGGAGCGACGTGATGAACGCACCGGACCCGAGCAAGGCGCAGTGGCGCACGTCGAGTTACAGCGGCAACACCGGCGGCGAGTGCGTCGAGTGCACCGTCTCCGGCGGGGCCACGTGGCGGAAGTCCACCCACAGCGGTAGCACCGGCGGTGAATGCGTCGAGGTGGCTGCCAACCTCACCGGCATCGTCCCCGTCCGCGACAGCAAGAACCCCACCGGGCCCGTCGTCGCCGTGGGCGCTGACGCCTGGACCGCTTTCGTGGACGGGCTCCGATAGGTACGACCCGCCACTCGGACGTGCCCACCCGGACCTGCCGACCCGGGCGCGCCGCTCCGGGTGCCCTCACACCCCGCCCAGCTCCCACACCAGCACCTCGGCACCCTCCACCGCCTCGGCCCTGTCCGCCCCTTCCGCCGCCTCCAGCTCCAGCCCCGACGCGTCGGTGATCCGCGCCGAGTCGCCCGGTCCCAGCTCCTGGCCCGCCAGCAGCACCCGGCCGCGTACGACATGGACGTAGAGACCCGCAGCGTCCGGCACCCAGGCGCGTTCGCCCGCCGCGAGCCGGCGGACGTGCAGCATCGCGCCCGCGTCGGGCAGGGCGTAGGGGGTGGAGTCGGCGATACCGGGGACGTGGGCGTAGGACGGTTCGCCGCCCGCCTCCAGCGGGGCGAGCCACATCTGGACGAACGTCAACGGGACGTCCTTGTCGTTGCGTTCGACGTGCCGGACACCGGCGGCGGCGCTCAGGTGCTGGACGTCTCCGGCGCGTACGCGGGTGGTGTGGCCGGCCGAGTCGCGGTGGGTCAGCTCGCCCTCGGCCACCCACGTGACGATCTCGGTGTGGCTGTGCGGGTGTTCGTCGAAACCGGCCCCCGGGGCCAGGCGTTCCTCGTTGCAGGCGAGGATCGCGCCGAAGCGGAGGTTGTCCGGATCGTAGAAGGAGCCGAAGGAGAAGGCGTGGCGGGAGGAGATCCCGGCGTCCTCGTCCCCGCCCGCGTACCGCTCGTCGGCGCGATGTACGGAAATCACACGACCACGGTAGTCCTGTCCCGCCCGGCCCGTCCGGCCGCCCGCGCACCGGGGGGGCGTACGGCGGACCGGGCGCGTCCGGGCCCCGCTCCCCCGGCCCGCGTCGCCCCGCCCCACCGGACCGCCGGACCGATAAGGCAGTCTTGTGCTGTGCCCCGACCCGATCCCGCGCAGCCCGCTGCCAACAACACCCACCCGCATACCGCGACCCTGAAGCGGCTGGAGCAGTCCTCCGGCCGGCTGGCCGCGAACGCGATCGCCCGCATGGACGAGACGCTGCCGTGGTACCGGGCGATGCCGCCGGAGAACCGGTCCTGGATCGGCCTGGTCGCCCAGGCCGGTATCGCCGCGTTCACCGAGTGGTTCCGGCATCCGGAGACCCCGCAGGCCATCTCCACCGACGTCTTCGGCACCGCGCCCCGCGAGCTGACCCGGGCGATCACGCTCCGGCAGACCGTGGAGATGGTGCGGACGACGATCGAGGTCATGGAGACGGCGATCGACGAGGTCGCGGCGCCCGGCGACGAGTCGGTGCTGCGCGAGGCGCTTCTCGTGTACGCCCGTGAGATCGCCTTCGCCACCGCCCAGGTCTACGCGCAGGCCGCCGAGGCGCGCGGAGCGTGGGACGCCCGGCTGGAGTCGCTGGTGGTCAACGCCGTGCTGTCGGGCGAGGCGGACGAGGGGGCCGTGTCCCGCGCCTCGGCGCTCGGCTGGAACGCCCCCGAGCACGTCTGCGTGGTCCTCGGCACCGCCCCCGACGGGGACAGCGAGCTGACCGTCGAGGCGATCCGCCGGGCCGCGCGCGGCGCGAAGCTCCAGGTGCTGACCGGGGTGCTCGGCAACCGCCTGGTGGTGATCGCCGGCGGCAGCGACAACCCGCTGCGGGTCGCCAAGAGCGTGATCGGCCCGTACGCGGCGGGGCCGGTGGTTGCCGGGCCCGTGGTGCCGGACCTGCTGGCCGCGACCCGGTCCGCGCAGGCCGCCGCCGCCGGGATGAAGGCGTGCGCGGCCTGGCAGGACGCGCCGAGGCCGGTGCTGGCCGACGACGTGCTGCCGGAGCGCGCGATGGCCGGCGACCCCGCCGCCCGCGACCAGTTGGTGGAGGAGATCTACAGACCGCTGGAAGAGGCGGGGTCCGCGCTGCTGGAGACGCTGAGTGTCTACCTGGAACAGGCCAGCAGCCTGGAGGGCGCGGCGAGGATGCTCTTCGTCCACCCCAACACCGTGCGCTACCGGCTGCGACGTGTGACTGACGTCACCGGGTGGTCGCCGTCCGACGTGCGGTCCGCCTTCACCCTGCGAATCGCCCTCATCCTGGGGCGCTTGGCCGCGGCGGAGACGCAGTCCTAGACTTTTGTCGGTATTCAACAATTCCCCCGACGGTTCTTCGTCCCTGTCCCCACGGGCATGCGGGCCCGTCCGCAAGAGAGAGTGTGAGGGTGCTCGTACTCGTCGCTCCCGGCCAAGGCGCTCAGACGCCCGGCTTCCTGACTCCCTGGCTCGAACTGCCCGGCGCCACCGACCGCGTCGCGGCGTGGTCCGACGCGATCGGGCTCGACCTCGTCCACTACGGCACCAAGGCCGACGCCGACGAGATCCGTGACACCGCGGTGGCGCAGCCGCTGCTGGTAGCCGCCGGTCTCCTGTCGGCCTCCGCCCTCGACGCCTCCCCCGGTGTCGTCGCAGGTCACAGCGTCGGTGAGATCACCGCTTCGGTGTTCGCCGGCGTCCTCGGCGCCGAGGCCGCGCTGCGCTTCGTGCGGACCCGCGGGCTCGCCATGGCCGAGGCCGCCGCGGTGACCGAGACCGGGATGGCCGCACTGCTGGGCGGCGACCCCGAGGTCACCGTCCCGCACCTGGAGAAGCTGGGGCTGACCCCCGCCAACGTGAACGGCGGCGGGCAGATCGTGGCCGCCGGGACGGCCGAGCAGATCGCCGCGCTCGCCGAGGACAAGCCGGAGGGCGTGCGCCGCGTGGTGCCGCTGAAGGTCGCCGGCGCGTTCCACACGCACCACATGGCCCCGGCCGTGGAGCGGCTGCGCGCCGCCGCCGCGGACCTGTCGCCCGCCGACCCGTCCGTGACCTACGTGTCCAACGCCGACGGTGAGACGGTGGCCACCGGCGCCGAGGTCCTGACGCGGCTGGTCGGCCAGGTCGCCAACCCGGTCCGCTGGGACCTGTGCATGGAGACCTTCCAGCGGCTGGGTGTCACGGCACTCATCGAGGTGTGCCCCGGCGGTACCCTCACCGGGCTCGCCAAGCGCGCGCTGCCCGGTGTCAAGACTCTCGCGCTCAAGACCCCCGACGACCTCGATGCCGCCCGCGCGCTCGTGTCCGAGCTCGCGGGCGCCTAAGGAGCACGCGAGCATGTCGAAGATCAAGCCCAGCAAGGGCGCCCCGTACGCACGGATCATGGGGGTCGGCGGCTACCGCCCGACCCGTGTGGTGCCCAACGAGGTGATCCTCGAGACGATCGACTCGTCCGACGAGTGGATCCGCTCCCGTTCCGGCATCGCGACCCGCCACTGGGCCTCCGAGGAGGAGACCGTGTCGGCGATGTCGGTGGAGGCGTCGGGCAAGGCCATCGCCGACGCCGGGATCGACCCGGAGCAGATCGGCGCCGTCGTCGTCTCGACGGTGTCGCACTTCGCGCAGACCCCGGCGATCGCCACCGACATCGCGCACAAGATCGGGGCGGGCAAGCCCGCCGCCTTCGACATCTCGGCCGGCTGCGCGGGCTTCGGCTACGGCCTGACCCTCGCCAAGGGCATGATCGTCGAGGGCTCGGCCGAGTACGTGCTGGTCATCGGCGTGGAGCGGCTGAGCGACCTCACCGACCTGAACGACCGTGCCACGGCGTTCCTGTTCGGCGACGGCGCGGGCGCGGTCGTCGTCGGCCCCTCCAAGGAGCCGGCCATCGGCCCGACCGTGTGGGGTTCCGAGGGCGACAAGTCCGGGACGATCAAGCAGACCGTGGCGTGGGACGTGTTCCACGCCGAGCGGCCGGAGAAGTTCCCCGCGATCACGCAGGAGGGCCAGGCGGTCTTCCGCTGGGCCGTCTTCGAGATGGCGAAGGTCGCCCAGCAGGCGCTGGACGCCGCCGGGATCTCGCCGCAAGACCTGGACGTCTTCATTCCGCACCAGGCCAACATGCGGATCATCGACTCGATGGTGAAGACCCTGAAACTGCCGGAGCACGTCACCGTCGCACGCGACGTGGAGACCACCGGCAACACGTCCGCCGCCTCGATCCCGCTCGCGATGGAGCGGCTCCTGGCGACCGGTCAGGCGAAGAGCGGCGACACCGCGCTCGTCATCGGCTTCGGGGCGGGTCTCGTGTACGCCGCGACGGTCGTTACTCTCCCCTAGGCACAACCGGACCTTCCGGTCCGGACGTCCGAACCCAGCAGATAAACACCGAAGGAGCGCCACATGGCCGCCACCCAGGAAGAGATCGTCACCGGTCTCGCCGAGATCGTCAACGAGATCGCCGGTATCCCGGTCGAGGACGTCAAGCTGGACAAGTCCTTCACCGACGACCTGGACGTCGACTCGCTGTCCATGGTCGAGGTCGTCGTCGCCGCCGAGGAGCGCTTCGACGTCAAGATCCCCGACGAGGACGTCAAGAACCTCAAGACGGTCGGCGACGCCGCCGACTACATCCTGAAGCACCAGGGCTGACCCCAGTCCGTCGTGTGTCGCCACCCGGCGGTGGCGCCGCTGATTCACGACCCTCTACACGTGGAGAAGATTTTCCAGTGAGCCCGACCAATCGCACCGTGGTCGTCACCGGTATCGGCGCAACCACTCCGCTGGGTGGCGACTCCGCATCGACCTGGGAAGGGCTGATGGCCGGTCGCTCCGGCGTCAAGCCCCTCGAAGGCGAGCGCTTCGCCGAACTGCCCGTCCGGATCGCCGCGACCGCGGCCGTCGACCCGGGCGACGTCCTGCCCCGGCCGCTCGCCCGCAAGCTGGACCGCTCGGCGCAGTTCGCGCTGATCGCGGCCCGTGAGGCGTGGGCGGACGCCGGTTTCACCGGCAAGGCCGGTGAGGACGAGAAGATCCGGCCCGAGCGCCTGGGGTCGGTCATCGCCTCCGGCATCGGCGGTGTGATCACCCTGCTCGACCAGTACGACGTGCTGAAGGAGAAGGGCGTACGCCGCGTCTCCCCGCACACCGTCCCCATGCTCATGCCGAACGGCCCGGCGGCCAACGTCGGCCTGGAGGTCAACGCCCAGGCCGGCGTGCACACTCCGGTCTCCGCGTGCGCGTCCGGCGCCGAGGCCATCGGCTACGCGGTCGAGATGATCCGTACGGGCCGTGCCGACGTGGTCGTCGCCGGTGGCACCGAGGCGGCCATCCACCCGCTGCCGATCGCCGCGTTCGCCAACATGATGGCGATGTCGAAGAACAACGACGATCCGCAGAAGGCCTCGCGCCCCTACGACACGGGCCGTGACGGCTTCGTGCTCGGCGAGGGCGCCGGCGTGGTCGTCCTGGAGTCGGCCGAGCACGCCGCCGCGCGCGGCGCCAAGGTCTACTGCGAGGTGCTGGGCCAGGGCCTGTCGGCCGACGCCCACCACATCGCGCAGCCGGAGCCGAGCGGTCGCGGTATCGCCGCCGCCCTGCAGAACCTGCTGGACTCCACCGACCTCAAGCCGTCGGAGGTCGTGCACCTCAACGCGCACGCCACCTCGACGCCGCAGGGCGACCTGGCCGAGGTGAAGGCGCTGCGCCAGGTCCTGGGCGACGACCTCGACCACATCGCGATCTCGGGCACCAAGTCGATGACGGGTCACCTGCTGGGCGGCGCCGGCGGCATCGAGACGGTGGCGACCGTCCTCGCGCTGCACCACCGGATGGCCCCGCCGACCATCAACATCGAGAACCTGGACGCGGACGTGGACGCCAACATCGTCCGCGACGCCCCCCAGGCGCTGCCGGAGGGATCGATCGCCGCGATCAACAACTCCTTCGGCTTCGGCGGCCACAACGTGGTGCTGGCCTTCCGCAGCGTCTGACGGTGCACGGCACCTCACGGTGCACGGCGCCCGACCGTTGGTCGGCGTCCGGTTCCAGCAGAACCGTTTGAGCCCGCCCCTCCCGGATCGTCTCCGGCAGGGGCGGGCTCGGTCGTGTGCGCGGGGCGCGGCGGACGGGCCGCCCCGGACGAGCCGGTGCCCGGACGGCCCGGCCCTCAGACGACCTGGTGGAGCCAGCGGACCGGGGCGCCCTCGCCGGCGTGCCGGAAGGACTCCAGTTCGTCGTCCCATGGCTTGCCGAGCAGTCGGGAGACCTCCGCACCGAGGTCGCTCTCGCCGGCCGCGGAGCGGGCGAGTGCGGCCCGCAGCCGGTCCTCGGGGACCAGGATGTCGCCGTGCATGCCGGTGACGGCGTGGAAGATGCCGAGCGTGGGGGTGGAGCTGTAGCGCTCGCCCTCGGCGGCGGGGGTGGGCTCGGCGGTCACCTCGAAGCGCAGCAGGTCCCAGCCGCGCAGCGCGGAGGCGAGCTGGGACGCCGTGCCCGCCGACGCCTGCCAGGAGAACTCGGACCGCCAGGTGCCGGGTGCGGCGGGCTGTCTGGTCCAGTCGAGCTGGACCCGCACGCCGAGCACGCCCGCCACCGCCCATTCGACGTGCGGGCACAGCGCGCGGGGTGCGGAGTGTACGTACAGGACTCCACGTGTCGTCACCGGAACCTCCCGTGTGGGACGAGGTACGCCTTCCCCAGCGGCCTCGCGCCCCTACCGCCTCTGCCTGGCCGTATCCCGGGTCTGTCCCCAGGGAACAGCATCGCGATTTGATCTCCAGGAAGGTGACAATATGTGACATGAGGTGATGTATCGCACTTACCACGCGGGGTGGGCGCGCTTACGTCACTGGTTCGACGGGAAAAAGCTACCGTGCCCGAGGGCCGGTTGGGTGACGTACGGTCGTCCTGGCCCCTTGAATCCGGCGCATTCACCCGCGGGTGCGCATCGCCGCCCCGACCTGCGGTTGCGGGTCGGCCGGGGGCACGGGCCATGGGCATAGACCAGGGAGTACGGAGGTCCGGAATGCCGGGCAGGACTGGAATGCCGGAATCGACCGGGCGGGCGGGGCGGCTGACGGGGCGTCGGCGCGGGCGCGTCGCGGCCGTGACGGCGGCGGCGCTGTCGCTCGCGGTGCTGGCGGGCTGCACGAGCGGCGGCGACGACGGTCCGAAGAGCGCCCCCGGAAGCGGCCGTCAGTCCGCCGGCGCCGCCGCCCCCGCCTCCGCGTGGAACCGGGAGCCGGCCTCGGTCGCGGCGGTCGGCGATTCCATGACCCGCGGCTTCGACGCCTGCTCGGTGCTGGCCGACTGCCCGGAGGTGTCGTGGGCGACGGGCACCGACGCCTCGGTCGACAGCCTCGCGCTCCGGCTGCTCGGCCCGGCGCACATCCGGACCCACAGCTGGAACCACGCGGTGTCCGGCGCGCGCATCGCGCAGTTGCCGGAGCAGATGGCGGCGGCGGCGAAGGACCGGCCCGGCCTGGTGACAGTGATGATCGGCGCCAACGACGCCTGCCGGGCCTCGGTGGACGTGATGACCCCGGTGGAGGACTTCCGCGCCTCCTTCGAGGCGTCGATGCGCGCGCTGCGGTCGGCAGCGCCGAAGACCCAGGTGTACGTGGCGAGCGTGCCCGACCTGCACCGGCTCTGGTCGACGGGGCGTCAGCACGACCTGGTCAAGAAGATCTGGGCGCTCGGCATCTGCACCTCGATGCTGGGCGACGCGGACGACCTCGGCGAAGCGGCCACGGCCCGCCGGTCGGCGGTGCGGGACCGGGTGATGGCCTACAACCAGGTGCTGCGCGAGGTCTGCGCCAAGGACGAGCTGTGCCGTCACGACGGCGGCGCGGTCTTCGACTACCCCTTCACCGGGGCGCAGCTCAGCACCTGGGACTGGTTCCACCCGGGCCGGGCCGGCCAGGCCCGGCTCGCTGAGATCGCCTACCGCGCGGTGACGGCGAGGGACCCGGCGTAAAGTCCGTGATCATGGAGACGAGTACGACCACGGACACGGACGGCTTCGGCGAGACGGCGGACGGCACGGCCGTCGAGCGCTGGACCCTGGAGCGGGAGGGCACCCGGGTGCGGGTGCTGACCTACGGCGGCATCCTGCAGTCCGTGCGGACGCCGGGCCGGGACGGGACGGCGGACGAGATCGCGCTCGGCCTGCCGGACCTCGCCGGGTACGTCGCCCACGCCGCGCCCTACTTCGGCGCGACGGTGGGCCGGTACGCCAACCGGATCGGGGGCAGCGCCTTCGAACTGGACGGGCGCACCTACGAGATCACCGCGAACGAGGGGCGCAACCACCTGCACGGCGGCGCGCGCGGCTTCGACAAGCGGGTCTGGGACGCGCGGGCGGTCGAGGACGGCGTGGAGCTGTCCCTGGTCGCCGAGGACGGCGAGGAGGGCTTCCCGGGGCGCCTCGCGGTCACGGTGACGTACCGCCTGGAGGCGGGCGGGGCACTGCGGATCGACTACCGGGCGACGACGGACGCGCCGACGGTGGTCAACCTCACCGACCACTCGTACTGGAACCTGGCGGGCGCCGGCAGCGGCAGCGCGCTCGGGCACGAGCTGCGGATCGCCGCCGGGCACTACACGCCGGTGGACGGCGAGTCGTTGCCGACCGGCGAGATCGCGCCGGTGGACGGGACCCGCTTCGACTTCCGCGCGGCGCGGCCGGTGGAGGCCGGGTACGACCACAACTACGTGCTGGACGCGCCCGGCGAGGGCGTCGCGGCGGAGCTGTACGACGCCGGGTCGGGCCGGGTGCTGACGGTGCGGACCACCGAGCCGGGTCTCCAGCTCTACACCGCCGACCACCTGGGCGAGGAGACGTTCGGGCCGTGCGGCGGGATCGCGCTGGAGACCCAGCACTTCCCCGACTCGCCGAACCGACCGGCGTTCCCGAGCACGGTGCTGCGGCCGGGCGAGGAATTCGCGTCCACGACGGTGTACGGCTTCTCGGTGCGCTGAGGGGGCCTGCGCCGGGGTACGGGCCGCGCGCCGGAGCGCGGGGCCCGTACCTGCGTGCGCCCGGCGGCTATCCCTTGACGTCCAGGGCGGCGGTCAGGGTGACGTCGGTGAGCGAGCGCGCCGCCCGGACCTCGTAGGTGCCGGGGACCAGCGTCCAGTCGCCCGCGGCCTCGTCCCAGATCTCGAAGGAGCGCCGCTCCAGCGGGACGGTGACCTCGACGCTCTCGCCGGGCGCCGCCTCGACCCGCGCGAATCCGGCGAGCCAGCGGGCCGGGCGGTCGGCGTCGGGGCTCTGCGGGGCGAGGTAGATCTGCACGATGTCGCCGCCGGGCCGGGTGCCGGTGTTGCGGACCCGGACGGTGGCCGACCCGGGCGTGAGGTCGAGCGCCTCGTGCTCCCAGGTGGTGTAGCCGAGGCCGTGGCCGAAGGGGTACGCGGGCCTGGCGCCGGCCTTGTCCCAGGCGCGGTAGCCGATGAAGACACCCTCGTCGTAGGGGAGTCGGCCGTCCGTGGGGGCGGTCCGGCGCACCGGGGCGTCGTCCAGGGCGACGGGCCAGGTGGTGGGGAGCCGGCCACCGGGCTCGGCGGTGCCGAGCAGGACGTCGACGAGTGCGGCGCCGCCCTCCTGGCCGGGGAACCAGCTCAGCAGCACGGCGGCCACCTCGTCGCGCCAGGGCAGTTCGACCGGTGACCCGGCGTTGACGACGACCACGGTGCGCGGGTTGGCGGCGGCCACCGCCCGTACCAGTGCGTCCTGGTGGCCGGGGAGCCGCAGGTCCTTGCGGTCGAAGCCCTCGGACTCCACCTGCTCGGTGGTGCCGACGACCACGACGGCGGTGCCGGCGGCGCGGGCGGCCTCCACGGCGTCGGCGATCAGCTCCCTCGGGTCGCGCTGCGGCCCGAGGTGGACGAGGGAGAACGCCACGCCCCGCAGAGGGAGTCCGCCGGTGGGCGGGACGACGCAGTGCAGCGAGACCGGGACCGGTTCGCCCGCGGTCAGGGTGGCCCGGCCGCGTTCGGCCAGCGAGCCGAAGATGGCCTCCATCGGGTCGTCGGCGGAGGCGGGGGTCTGGACGCCCTCGAAGAGGGTCTGGCCGTCGACTGCGAGCGTGAAGCCGCCGATGCCGCGGGTTCCGAAGGTGTGCTCGCCGCTCTCGCGCGGGGTGAAGGTGCCGGTGACCTCGACGCTGTGCAGCGTCTCGTAGTCGACGCCTTCGGGCAGGTCGGCGCCGATCCACTGGATCTGCCCGCCGTACAGCGGGGTGCTGCCGAGGACCGCCCCGGAGGCGTCGCGGCAGACCGCGGTCAGCTCGAAACCCTGCTCGGCGACGGCCAGTTCGGTGGCGGGGTCGGCTCCGACGGTGTAGCTGAGCGCGCCCTCGGGGAGCGCGGCGGTGAGTCCGTCGAGCGGGGAGACCACGTGGTCGGGGAAGACCTGGGCGGAGCCGCCGCCGAGGATCCGGGCGTCCCGGGCGAGCGCGCCGATCAGGGCCACGGAGCCGTCCGAGTCGGCGGAGCCGCCGGAGCCGCCGAGCGGCAGCACGCCGCCGGCGTTGCGGACCAGGACGAACGAGCGGCGGGCGATCTCGCGGGCCAGCGCGTCGCCGTCGACGGCCGCGGGCAGGTCTGCGGGGTCCACGGCGGGCGGCGCGCCGTCCAGGGCGCCGACCCGGGCGGCCAGCACCAGGATGTTGCGTACGGCGGTGTCGACGTCGCTCTCCTCGACCTCGCCCGCGCGGACGGCGGCGGCGAGCGCCGGTCCGTAGACGGTGTCGGGGCCGGGCATCGCGGCGTCGAGGCCGCCGCGGATCGCGGCGGCGGTGGAGCGGGCAGCGAGCCAGTCGGAGACGATGAAGCCGTCGAAGCCCCATTCGCCGCGCAGCACGACATTCTGCAGGTACCGGTGCTCGGTCATCGTGGAGCCGTTGACCTGGTTGTACGCCGCCATGATGCCCCAGGGGTGGGCGTTCTTGACGATCCGTTCGAAGGGGGCGAGATAGAGCTCGCGCAGCGGCCGGGGGGCGACGATGTTGTCGACGGTGAAGCGGTCGGTCTCGGCGTCGTTGGCGACGAAGTGCTTGACGGTGGTGCCCACGCCCCCTTCCTGCACGCCGCGCACGTAGCCGGAGCCGATCTCACCAGTGAGGAACGGGTCCTCGCTGTACGCCTCGAAGTGGCGTCCGCCGACGGGTGAGCGGTGCAGGTTGACCGTGGGCGCGAGGAGCACGTCGACGCCCTTGCGGCGGGCCTCCTGGGCGAGCAGCCGGCCGGCCCGGCGGGCGAGGGCCGGGTCCCAGGCGGCGGCCAGCGCGGTGGGCGAGGGCAGGGCGACCGACGGGTCCTCGGCGGTCCAGCGCACGCCCCGGACGCCGATGGGCCCGTCGGACATGACGAGGGAGCGCAGCCCGACCGACGGGGCCGCGGGCAGCGACCACATGTCCTGGCCGGCCAGCAGCCGGGCCTTGTCGTCGAGGCCGAGGGCGGCGAGCGCCGCGTCGACGGCCGCCTGCCGGGCCGCCTCCGCGGCACCGGTGTCGCGGGCGTTGCTGGGGTCACTGGATGTGGACGCGGCTGCCACGGCCGTACCTCCTGGTCATCGCGGGTGGGCAGGGGGGTGCCTGCCGGCCGGTCCACCGTCGGCGGTGGACCGGTCTCCATGGTGACTCGTTCACCAGTAGATCGGTAGGTTTCGTGACTGTTACGTAATATTCAGAGGGCCGGGATACCGTACGGTCCTGCCGACGGGGATCCACTGCGGGGAAGGAACGGGACATGGCACGGGCCAGGAGCGAGGAGCGCCGGGCGGAGATCCTGGCCGCCGCGCTCACGGTGATCGCGGAGCGGGGCTACCGCGGCGCGACGCTGGGCGCGGTCGCGGAGCGGGTGGGGCTCAGCCAGCAGGGGCTGCTGCACTACTTCCCCACCAAGGAGGCGCTGCTGGTCGCGGTGCTGGAGGACCGGGACCGCTGGGACACCGGCGGCGGCGCGGCGCGCGGCGGCGGCGCGTGGCGCCCCGACCTGCTGGCTTCCCTGGTGGAGTACAACGCGATGCGCCCCGGCGTCGTGCAGACCTTCTCGGCGCTGCTCGGCGAGAGCGTCACCGAGGACCATCCGGCGCGGGAGTTCTTCACCACCCGTTACGTCCAGGTCCGCGCCGACATGGCGGCCTCGCTGCGCGCGGAGTACGGCGAGGTGCTGCCCGGCGGGCTCACGCCGGAGCGGGCGGCGGTGCTGATGGTGGCGGTGCTGGACGGCTTGCAGTACCAGTGGCTGCTGGACCCGTCGGCGGTGGACATGCCGGCCGCGTTCCGGGACTTCCTGGAGCTGCTGGAGGGGCCGGGCGCGGCGGGGCGGGCGGCACGGCGGGACGGGGAAGCCGGAACGCGGGACTGAGCGGCCCCGAGACCCACCCCGCTCTCGCCCCCGCCCCGCTCTCGCCCCCGCCCTGTTCCCGCGTCAGCCCTGTTCCCGCGTCAGCCGGAGACCGGCCGGAACGGGCTCCCGGCGTCCGGCCCGCCGCCACGGCGGGTGTCGGCGTCCGCGTCGGCGTCGGCGTCGGCGTCGGCGTCCGCGTCGACCAGGTCGCGGACCAGCAGCGTCGCCCCGGCGACCGCTCCCGGCATCAGGAACACCGCGACCACCGGCACCAGGAACGCGAGGGTGAGCGGTACGCCGAAGGAGAGCACCAGCAGCTTGCGGCCCCGGAGCAGGGCGAGCCGTTCGCGCAGTTCCACCCCGCGCCGCTGGAGCGCCACCGAGGTCAGCTCCTGGGCGAGGAAGTAGCCGGAGACGCAGAAGCCGAGGACCGGCACGACCGTCTGGCCGATCACGGGCACGAACCCGAGGGCGAACAGGACGATCCCGTACAGCGCGACCCTCAGCAGCACGCGGACGGAGTCGCGGGCCGAGATCCAGATCTCGCGTCCGAGCGACAGCCCCGACTCGGGGACCTCGCCGCCCCGGTCGCGGTCGACGTCCTCGGAGAGCGACTCGTAGAACGGCTGCCCCACCAAAAGCGTCACGGCGGTGAAGGTGATGACCGCGAGGAATATCCCGAACACGAAGACCAGCGCGGTCAGCGTGTTGCGGATCAGCCCCTGCCAGGGCGAGGACCAGTCGTCGGCGAACGGGGTCGCCCAGCCGGCCAGGTCGTCGGCGCCGTAAGCCAGCCCGACCAGCGCGCCCGCGTAGACCACGAGCGTGATGAGCCCCGGCAGCAGGCCGAAGCCGAGCTTCCGCCCGCGGCGGACGACCCACCGCTGCCCCTTGACCAAGTACCCGAAACCCGCCGCGAGATCGCTCATGGCGCCAGCGTACGTGGGCCCGCCGACGGTCCGCGCCGGGACCGTGCCCGGGTGCCGGGAACCGCTCTCTGCGCGAACCATTGACATGCTCCGGACCTCGTCCTACGGTCACGCCCAGCATTTCGAACGAGTGACGGTATTTCGAACAAGCCTGGAGGGCCAACTCCCGTGCGCATCACCGGAATCACCACCCATGTCGTCGGCACCCCGTGGCGCAACCTCACCTACGTCCAGGTGCACACCGACGAGGGCCTCACCGGTGTGGGCGAGACCCGGATGCTCGGCCGGACCGACGCCCTGCTCGGCTATCTGCGCGAGGCGTCGGCCAACCACATCACCGGCTCGGACCCGTTCGCCGTGGAGGACCTCGTGCGGCGGATGAAGTACGGCGACTACGGCCGGGCCGGCGAGATCGTGATGTCCGGCATCGCGGTGGTGGAGATGGCCTGCTGGGACATCAAGGGCAAGGCGCTCGGGGTGCCGGTCTGGCAGCTCCTCGGCGGCAAGGTGACCGACCGGGTGAAGGCGTACGCCAACGGCTGGTACACCACCGAGCGGACCCCCGAGGCGTACCACAAGGCGGCCACCGCGGTGCGGGAGCGGGGGTACCGGGCCCTGAAGATCGACCCGTTCGGGACCGGGCACTTCGAGCTCGGCCAGGAGGAGACCCGCTACGCGGTGTCGCTGATCGAGGCGGTCCGTGACGCGATAGGCCCGGACGCGGAGCTGATGCTGGAGATGCACGGCCGGTTCAGCCCGTCCACGGCGGTGCGGATCGCCCGGGAGATGGCGCCGTTCCGGCCCGCCTGGCTGGAGGAGCCGGTGCCGCCGGAGAACCTCAAGGCGCTGGCGAAGGTCGCCGGCAAGGTGGACCTGCCGATCGCCACCGGTGAACGCATCCACGACCGGATCGAGTTCCGGGAACTCTTCGAGTCGCAGGCCGTCGACATCATCCAGCCGGACGTCGGCCACATCGGCGGCATCCTGGAGGCGCGCAAGCTCGCGGCGACGGCCGAGACGCACTACACGCTGATCGCCCCGCACAACGTCGGCGGTCCGGTGCTCACCGCGGCCAGCCTCCAACTGGCCGGATGCACACCGAACTTCAAGATCCTGGAGCACTTCAACGACTTCGCGGACGCGGAGATCAAGAAGGTCGTGAAGGGCGCGCCCCAGGTCGACCCCGCCACCGGCTGTTTCGAGCTGTCGCACGCGCCGGGGCTCGGCGTGGAGCTCGACGTGGACGCCGCCGCCGAGTTCCCCCAGCAGCAGGCGAAGTTCGACCTGTGGGCCGAGGGCTGGGAGAAGAGGCAGCCGAAGTGAGCGCTCCGTCACGGGCGTTGACGGTGGAGCGGCCGGGCAGCCACCGGCTCGACCACCTGCCGGTGCCGGAGCCCGGCCCCGGCGAGGTCCGGGTGCGGGTGGCGGCGGCCGGGATCTGCATGAGCGACCGCGAGGTGTACGACGGCCGGCGCGCCCCCGGTTACGTCACCTATCCGGTGGTGCCGGGGCACGAGTGGGCCGGCACCGTCGAGGCGGTGGGCGAGGGGGCCGATCCCGCCCTGCTGGGGCGGCGGACCGTCGCGGAGGGGTTCCGCTCCTGCGGGCGGTGCGACCGGTGCCGGGAGGGCGAGACCTCGCTGTGCACCGCGGGGTACGACGAGACGGGGTTCACCCGGCCCGGCGCCTTCGCCGACCACGTGGTGGTGGCGGAGCGGCTGCTGCACCCGCTGCCCGACGACGCCGACCTCCGTGCCGCCGCGCTGCTGGAACCGGCCGCGGTGGTGGCCGCCGCCGTCCGGGCCGGCGCGCCCGAACCGGGGGCGCGGGTCGCCGTGGTGGGGGCGGGAACCCTCGGGCTGCTCGCGGTGCAGTTGCTGGCCGCGGTGTCGCCCGGCGAGCTGACCGTGATCGACCCGCGTGCCGAACGGGCTGTGCTGGCCATGGAGTTCGGGGCGGACGCGGCCCGTTCGCCGAAGGAGGCGGAGGAACTGCACGGCCGGTTCGACCTGGTGGTGGAGACGGCCGGGGCCCCGACGACCGCGGCGGACGCGTGCCTGCTGGCGCGGCGCGGTGGCCGGGTGGTGCTGACGGGGATGTTCGGCGCGGGCTCGCTGGGCATCGACCCGGTCCACCTCTCGGTGAGCCAGCTGACCGTGCGGAGCGTGTTCGGGGCACCGTCGTCGGCCTGGTCGTACGCGGTGCGGGCGTTCGCGGCCGGGGTGCTCGATCCCGCGCCGCTGATCACCCACACCTTTCCGCTGGAAGGGTTCGCCCAGGCCCTGGCGCTGGTGGGCAGCGGGGACCCGGCGACCGGGAAGGTGCTGCTGTGCCCGTGAACGGGACGGGGCCCCCGCCCCTCCTTCCGCCCCCACCGCCCTGATCAGGGACGCCGCGCCACGTCGCCGTACCCGTCCACGCACACGCCCGCGCACCCCGTCCGGTGTCCCGGACGCGCCGCGCACCCGAAGACGACCCGCCGGCCGTCGACCCGGCCCCCGCCGGACCGCTGACCGGCCGAACGCGAAGGACCAGCCGTGACCGACGCCCCGACCACCCTCCCCCGCCGTCCGGGGGAGGCCGCGCTCACCCCGCTGGGGCTGGGCGGACCGGCCCTCTGCCCCGAGGACGCCTCCCCGCATGCGTTCCCCGACGGCGGCCGCTGGCGCACCGAGGTGCCCTCCGTGGAGGGCCCGGAGGTGCTGAACACCGTGCTGGAGGAGGCCGGACGGCTCGGTGTCCCGGTGCACCGGATCAGCCAGGGCAGCGGCGTGTGGATGCTGACCGACGACGAGATCACCGAGATGGTGGGGCGCTGCACCGAACGGGACGTGGAGCTCTGCCTGTTCACCGGCCCGCGCGGCACCTGGGACGCGGGCGCCTCGGTCCGCACCGACTCCGGCGGCGCCGGACTGCGGGCGCGCGGCCACGACGCGCTGGCCGGCTGCGTCGAAGACGCCCTGCGCGCCGCCTCGTTGGGGGTGAAGTGCCTGCTGGTCGCCGACGAGGGGGTGCTGTGGACCCTGCACCGGCTGCGCGAGGCGGGCACGCTGCCTGCCGACACCACCTTCAAGGTGTCGGCGCTGATCGGGCCGGTCAACCCGGCCGCGTTCGCCGTCTTCGAGGGGCTGGGCGCGGACTCGGTCAACATCCCCTCCGACCTGACCCTCAGCCACTTCAGCGAGATCCGGCGGGTGTCGCGGGCCCCGATGGACCTGTACATCGAGGCGCCCGACGACCTCGGCGGCTACGTACGGATGTACGAGGTCGCCGAGCTGGTCCGCCGCGGCGCCCCGCTCTACCTCAAGTTCGGTCTCGCCAAGGCCCCCGGCATCTACCCCTACGGCCGCCACCTGCGGGACCTCGCGCTGAACACCGCCCGGGAGCGGGTCCGGCGCGGGCGTCTCGCCCTCGATCTGCTGGCGCGGCACGGCGCCGACGGCGACATGTCGCCGCTCGGCTCACGCCTCCCCGGCGCACTGAACCGGTTCCCTCTCACCCCGAAGGACTGACCCCCATGCGCAGCACACGAGCCGCCGCCGTGCTCACGGCCGTCACCCTGTCCCTCGCCCTCGCCGCCTGCGGCCAGAGCGGCGAGGGCGGCAGCAAGCAGGACAAGAAGGGAGCCGAGGGCGCCACGGTCGGCATCGCCATGCCCACCAAGTCGTCGGAGCGCTGGATAGCCGACGGCAGCAACATGGCCGCCGAATTCAAGAAGCTCGGCTACAAGACGGATCTGCAGTACGGCGAGGACGACGTCGACCAGCAGGTCTCCCAGATCGAGAACATGATCACCAAGGGGGTCGACGTCCTGGTCGTCGCCGCGATCGACGGCCGCGCGCTCGGCGACGTGCTGCGGCAGGCCGGCGAGCAGGGCATCAAGGTCATCTCGTACGACCGGCTGATCCTCGGCACCGAGAACGTCTCCTACTACGCCTCCTTCGACAACGAGAAGGTCGGCGAGCTGCAGGCCGGCTACCTGGTCGAGAAGCTCGGGCTGAAGGACGGCAGCGGAAAGGGGCCGTTCAACATCGAGCTGTTCGCCGGCTCGCCGGACGACAACAACACGCGGTACTTCTTCGAGGGCGCCTGGAAGACCCTCAAGCCGTACATCGACAGCAAGCAGCTCGTGGTCCGCAGCAAGCAGACGAAGCTGGACCAGATCACCACCCTGCGCTGGGACGGCGGCACCGCCCAGAAGCGCATGGACGACCTGCTGACCTCCGCGTACTCCTCGGCCGACGTGGACGCGGTGCTCTCCCCGTACGACGGGATCTCGATCGGGATCATCTCGGCGCTGAAGTCCGACGGTTACGGCACGAAGGCGAAGCCGTACCCGCTGGTCACCGGCCAGGACGCCGAGGTCGCCTCGGTGAAGTCGATCATCGCGGGGCAGCAGACCCAGACCGTGTACAAGGACACCCGTGCGCTCGCCAAGCAGGCCGTGCAGATGGCCGACGCGGTGCTGAACGACAAGAAGCCCGAGGTCAACGACACCACGACGTACGACAACGAGAAGAAGGTCGTGCCGGCCTTCCTGCTCGACCCGGTCAGCGTCGACAAGTCCAACTACCGCGCCGAGCTGGTGGATTCGGGCTACATCAAGGAGAGCGACCTCTCGTGAGCGGTTCCGCCCAGACAGTGGCCGGCGCTCCGCCCGTGCTGGAGATGCGGGCCATCGGCAAGACGTTCCCCGGCGTGCGCGCCCTCAGCGACGTGACCCTGACGGTCGCCGAGGGCGAGGTGCACGCGGTCTGCGGGGAGAACGGGGCCGGCAAGTCGACGCTGATGAAGGTCCTCAGCGGCGTGCACCCGCACGGGAGCTACGAAGGGGAGATCCTCTTCCGGGGCGATCCGTGCGCGTTCAAGGACATCCGGGCGAGCGAGGCGCGCGGCATCGTCATCATCCACCAGGAACTCGCCCTGGTGCCCTACCTCTCCATCGCGGAGAACCTGTTCCTCGGCAACGAGCACGCCCGGCGCGGCATGATCGACTGGAACGAGACGCTCCGTCACGCCGCCGAGTTGCTCGCCCGGGTCGGCCTGGACGAGCATCCGCAGACCCGCGTAGCCGATCTCGGCGTGGGCAAGCAGCAGTTGGTGGAGATCGCGAAGGCGCTCGCCAAGAAGGTGCGGCTGCTCATCCTCGACGAGCCGACGGCCGCGCTCAACGACGACGACAGCGAGCGGCTGATCCTGCTCATCAAGGAGCTGAAGCAGCAGGGCATCACCTCGATCATCATCTCGCACAAGTTGGGCGAGATCGCCGCCGTCGCGGACTCCGTCACCGTGATCCGCGACGGCCGCACGGTCGAGACGCTGGACGTGCACGCCGAGTCGGCGACGGAGGACCGGATCATCCGGGGCATGGTGGGCCGCGATCTGGACCACCGCTTCCCGCCCCGGACCCCGTACACCGGGGACGCGGGCGCGCATCCGGCGCTGGAGGTCCGCGACTGGACCGTGCACCACCCCATCGACCAGCACCGCAAGGTGGTCGACCAGGTCTCCTTCGAGGTCCGGCGCGGCGAGATCGTCGGTCTCGCCGGCCTGATGGGGGCGGGCCGCACCGAGCTGGCCATGAGTCTGTTCGGGCGCTCCTGGGGCCGCAACATCAGCGGCACGGTCCTGCGCGACGGCCGTGAGATCCGCACCCGCACGGTCCCCGAGGCCATGGGCCACGGCATCGCGTACGTCACCGAGGACCGCAAGCAGTTCGGTCTCAACCTCATCGACACCATCGGCCGCAACATCACCCTCGGCGCGCTGCCCAAGGTGGCGCGGCGGGGCGTGGTGGACGGGCACGAGGAGACCCGGGTCGCCGAGTCGTACCGGAAGTCGATGAACATCAAGGCCCCGAACGTCTTCGAGCAGGCCGGCCGGCTGTCCGGCGGCAACCAGCAGAAGGTCGTCCTCAGCAAGTGGATCTTCGCCGGTCCGGACGTGCTGATCCTGGACGAGCCGACGCGGGGCATCGACGTCGGTGCGAAGTACGAGATCTACACCGTCATCGACCGGCTCGCCGCGGAGGGCAGGGCGGTGGTCCTGATCTCGTCGGAACTGCCCGAACTGCTCGGCATGTGCGACCGCGTCTACACGATGGCCGCCGGGCGGCTCACCGGGGAGGTTCCGCGTGCGGAAGCCACCCAGGAGCTCCTGATGCGCCACATGACCCGCGACAAGAGGTAACGCCAGATGTCCCCCACGACCACCACCGCGGGCAAGTCGCCCGGCCCCGCCGACGCCCGTCCGGGGAGCGACGGCGCCCGGACCACCGGCGCGCTGCTCCTGGAGTCGGCCCGGCGCAACATGCGCCAGTACGGGATGCTCATCGCGCTCGTCCTGATCGTCGTGCTGTTCGAGATCTGGACCGAGGGCGTCCTGCTCCGGCCGAACAACGTCACCAACCTGGTCCTGCAGAACAGTTACATCCTGGTCCTCGCCATCGGCATGATGATCGTCATCATCGCCGGGCACATCGACCTCTCCGTCGGCTCGCTGGCCGCCTTCGTCTCGGCGGCCTGCGCGGTGATGATGGTCGAGCACGACGTGCCCTGGGTGCTCGCCCTCGTCCTGGCCCTGGTGCTGGGCGCGGTGGCGGGTGCGTGGCAGGGGTTCTGGATCGCGTACGTCGGCATCCCGTCGTTCATCGTCACCCTCGCCGGGATGCTGCTGTTCCGCGGCGGCACCCAGATCCTGCTGGGCAGCCGCTCGCTGGGGCCGTTCCCGGAGGGGTTCCAGAAGATCTCCACCGGCTATCTCCCGGAAGTCGGGCCGGAGACCAACTACCACAACCTGACCCTGCTGCTGGGGCTGGTGGTGCTCGCCGTCGCGCTGCTCCAGGAGGTCCGTGACCGCCGCCGGCAGCGCGCGTACTCCCTCGAAGTCCTTCCGAAGGGCCTGTTCCTGGCCAAGTGCGGGGCCATCGTGGCGGCGGTGCTCGCCTTCACGATGACCCTGGCGAGCTACCGGGGCGTCCCCGTCGTCCTGCTGCTGCTCGCGGCGCTGCTGATCGGCTTCGGCTACGTGATGCGCAACGCGATCATCGGCCGCCACGTCTACGCGCTCGGCGGCAACCAGGCGGCGGCGAAGCTGTCCGGGGTCAAGGACAAGCGCGTCATCTTCCTGGTCTTCGTGAACATGGGGGTGCTCGCCGCGCTGGCGGGCGTCGTCTACGCGGCCCGGCTGAACGCGGGCGTCCCGCAGGCCGGCACCAACTTCGAGCTGGAGGCCATCGCGGCGGCGTTCATCGGCGGTGCCTCGATGAGCGGCGGCGTCGGCACGGTCTTCGGCGCGGTCATCGGCGGCCTGGTGCTCGGCGTGCTCAACAACGGCATGTCCCTGGTCGGCATCGGCACGGACTACCAGCAGGTCATCAAGGGACTGGTGCTGCTGGCGGCCGTCGGATTCGACGTGTGGAACAAGCGGCGCGTGGGCGCCTGACCATCCGGCGCCCGGCACCGCACGGCCGCAGGGCCTCTCCCCGAATCGACTCGGGGAGAGGCCCTGCGGTGTTCCTGCCAGGCAGTCGCCGAGCTGGCCTCACCGCCTGAGTCTGAATTTCGCACCGGTGTGAGAGAGTTGGCGACGCCTTCGGTCCTCGTGGTGCAGAATTCCAGCCAGCCTTGAGGGCATGGCGCCCAGGGGGCGGCTGTGCGGACAAACGGGGGGCGCGCGTGTTCGGAGGACCCATACCGGTCCCAGGAGATCTGAAACTGGCCTCGGGAAAAGGCGGAGTCCGCCGCACCGTGCGACGGGCGTGGCGTTCCCGCAAGGCACTCAAGGGAGTCACCCAGTGGCTCATCGACTGGGGAGTCCCACTGGTGGCGGGCGCCACCGCTCTCTACGTGTACGCAGCGAGCGCCACCTCCCCGAGCTCCGTCTACCGGTCTTTCACCTTGATAGACGCCCCGGCGAAGCTCCCGCTGTGGTTGTCCTCCGTTGTCGGGTGGCTTCTCGTCCCGGCGGTCATCGGCGGCGTGGCAGGCCAGGTGATATCGCAGCGCATCAGCAATGTGAAGGCCACTCCGACCGCGAGGCTCTTCCGCAAGCGCCGGTGGGGGCAACGCCTTCGGCCCCCCGGAGTCATACCGGATCTGCGGAGGTATTTTCACGGTACGTACGCACAGCAGAATTTCGTCGACGCCTGGGTACGCGTCGCGCACCGCAACGACTGGTCGAGAGCACAGGACCACTGGGAAGTTTTCGTCCGAGACATGCTGTCCACACCGCAGTACGCGCACCTGGACAGGCATGAATGCCTCAAGCAGGCGAAAGACACCGCTCACCTGGGCCTGGTGATCACAGCCCAAGCGGGCATCTGCATCGTGTGCGAAAGGCGGCGCTGAGTGCAGTCCGAAGACGCTGTCGAGATAATCCGTGCCTCACTCGCTCTGGCGTTCCCCGGCGCGACCGTGGACGGCCTTTCGAAAGCGGCGGAACTCGTAGTCAGATGGGGCAGCGAAGGCGTGGCCGAGGACCTCGACCGGGCTCTCACGCGGCGCATGCTGGCAGACCTGACCGCAGTGACACAGAGCCCTGACATCGACCTCGCCGATCCGTACTGGGAACGCGGTGGACCACCCGCTCCCTATCGCACGTGGTCACGTCCCGCAGAGTCGGAGAACCTGCCTTTCCGTCGCCGCCCCCCGGGCCCGGACGATGTCATTCCGCCAGGTGGTCACCGGCCCGCCCCGCCCGCATCCGGCTCCTGAACTCGTCCCGCCCCTTCCTGAAGGGCAAGACGAGAAGCGCCGACCGGAAGAGACAACACGGCAGGGCCGTCGTCCCAGCTTTCCGGGACGGCGGCCCTGCGGTGCTCCTGAGGGTGCGGACGGTCAGCCGACCGTCAGCTCCACGTTGATGTTGCCGCGCGTGGCGTTCGAGTACGGGCAGACCTGGTGGGCCTTCTCGACGAGGGTCTGCGCGGTGGCGGTGTCGACCTCGGGGATGGTGACGTGGAGTTCCACGGTCAGACCGAAGCCGCCGTTGCCGTTCTTGCCGATGCCGACGTGGGCGGTGACCCGGGAGCCGGCGACGGACACCTTCTCCTGGCGGGCGACGACGCCGAGCGCGCTCTGGAAGCAGGCCGCGTAACCGGCCGCGAAGAGCTGCTCGGGGTTGGTGCCGTTGCCGCTGCCGCCCATGGACTTCGGCGGGTTGACGACGACGTCGAGGTTGCCGTCGTCCGAGGACACCCGGCCGTCCCGGCCGTTCTCGGCGGTGGCGACGGCGGTGTACAGGGGTTCGATGTTCTCGATGGCCATGCTGTTCTTTCCTCCTGCTGATGCGCCGCGGTTCGCGCCCACGGACCGCGGCGGCGTACGGACGAGTCTGCCGGGCGCCGGGCGTGCGGGGAAGACCCCGTACGCTCCGCCGCCCGCGTCGGACGGGGCGGGGGACGGTCGGACTAGGCGAGGGAGACGATCATCTTCCCGGTGTTCTCGCCGCGCATGAGACCCGCGAACGCCTCGAAGCCGTTCTCGATGCCCTCGACGAAGGTCTCGTTGTACTTGAGCTCGCCGGAGGCCAGCCAGCCGCCGACCTCCTCGACGAAGCGGGGGCGCAGGGCGGTGTGGTCGCCGACCAGCATGCCCTCCAGCCGCAGCCGCTTGCCGATGACCAGCGCGAGGTTGCGCGGGGCCGGGGTGGGCTCGGTGCTGTTGTACTGCGCGATCATGCCGCAGATCGCGGCGCGGCCGTGCACGTTGAACGACGAGATGGCCGCTTCGAGGTGCTCGCCGCCGACGTTGTCGAAGTACACGTCGATGCCGTCGGGGGCCGCCTCGCGGAGCTGGTCGCGGACCGGGCCCTTCTTGTAGTTGAAGGCGGCGTCGAAGCCGTACTCCTCGATGAGGACCTTGACCTTCTCGTCCGACCCGGCCGAGCCGATGACGCGGGAGGCGCCCTTGAGCTTGGCGATCTGGCCGACCTGGCTGCCGACGGCGCCGGCCGCGCCGGAGACGAAGACCGCGTCGCCCTCCTTGAACGAGGCGACCTCCAGCAGACCGGAGTACGCGGTGAGGCCGGTCATGCCGAGCACGCCGAGGTAGGCGGAGAGCGGCGCGACGCCGGAGTCCACCTTGGTCGCGTACTGGGCGGGGACCTCGGAGTACTCGCGCCAGCCGAGACCGTGCAGCACGTGGTCGCCGACCGCGAAGCCGTCCGCGTTGGTGGCGACGACCTCGCCGACCGCGCCACCGTCCATCGGGTGGTCCAGCTTGAACGGCGGGGTGTACGACTTCACGTCGTTCATCCGGCCGCGCATGTAGGGGTCGACCGAGAAGTACAGGTTGCGCACGAGGATGCGGCCCTCGGCGGGCTCGGACACCGGCGCCTCGCGCAGCGCGAAGTCCTCGGCCTTCGGCTCGCCGTGCGGGCGGGCGACGAGGTGCCACTCACGGCTGGTCTCGGGAAGTGCTGCAGACATGGGCTCGGGGTCTCCTCAACGTCGTGCGGATGGAACGTCGTACGGATGGCGTCGTGCGGATGAAGCCCTCCCCGGCGGGTAGGGGGTCGCGGAACGACCCCGTCCGGGCCGGTGGCGGACGCCCGGCGGGCCGCCGGGAACAGGGGTCCCGACGGGTGCCGGAAGCAGTGCCGAAAAAGCTTCATGACGTGAAACAACCATGCTCCTGCATATTTCACTTTGTCAAGTAACTGGGTATCCTGGCTTCCATGGCCACCCCGCGCACGGACCCCGTCACCCTCGAAGTCGTCGAGCTGATCGGCACCGTCGTCGCGCGCTACTACGAGGAGTACGACCGGGCCGCCGCCGCCCACTCACTGACCGGCGCGCAGGCCCGCGTGCTGGGCCTGCTCTCCCTCGAACCTATGCCCATGCGGAAGATCGCGCAGAAGCTGAAGTGCGAACCGTCCAACGTCACGGGGATCGTCGACCGGCTGGAGGTGCGCGGTCTCGTCGAGCGGCGGCCCGACCCGTCCGACCGCCGGGTGAAACTGGCCGCACCGACCGAGAAGGGCTCCCGCACCGCCCGCGAGCTGCGCGGATCCCTGCACTTCGCACGGGAGCCGCTGGCCGGCCTTACGCACGCCGAGCGCACGGTGCTCCGCGATCTGCTGCGGCGGATGGTCGGGGACGACGCCCCGGACGCGGTCGCGCCCTGACTCCGACGGCCCGTGCGGACCGTCAGCACCACCACTCGAACCAGGAGCACGAGGGCTCCGCCGGTGACACGGCCGGGGTCGGGGTGGGGCTCGGCGCGGCAGAGGTGGGCGGGGGCGTGGCGGAGGTGGTGGCCTCGGTCGGCGCGGCGGTCACCGGCGTACCCGTGGGGGCCGGGGGCGCCGGGGGCGGGGCCGTGGTCGTCCGCACGGCGGGCGGGGAGGAGCCGGCCGCGGGGCCGGTCGCCGACGACGGGGAGCCGGTCCTCTGTGCCGGGCGCGGCGCCGAGGCGGACGGCGCCGGGCCGGTCGCGGACGCGGAGACCGGGACCGCGGAGGGGCCGTCGGCGGGGGCGGAGCTCCCGGTCCGCCCGCTCGGCGGGGGGACCGGACCCGGCGCGGCGCTCTCCTCGGCGGTGTCGTCGTGCAGCATCTCGCTGATCCCGCCGCCGTCCGGCTCCACCGCCAGTTCGGCCAGGCTGAGGGCACCGGCGGCCAGCACGACCCCGACGACGGACAGCAGCACGGTGCGGCGCCGCCGCCGGTGCGCCCGGCGCGCACGCCTCCTCGGCGGCTTCTCCCGCTCCGGCCGCCCGCCGGGCGGCACGGCGGCGGACCCGGCGGTCAGGGCTTCGGCGGGGGTGCCGCACCCCGCGCAGGCCAGAGCGCCGTTGAGATGACGTCGGCACGGGGTGCAGTAGTCCATGGCGTCCGAAGCGTAAGCGGGCCCGCGGCGCGCGAAACCGTCACCGGCGTGAGGATCCTGTGAGAAACCGACGGCCGTCCCCGTGCCGTCGCCCCCCGAACGCACCCCCGTCCCACCGCCCCCGCCCGCCCCGCCCTCCGCACGGCCTGCCCACCGCACGGCGGGTCCGCCCGGCCGCCGCACGGGGCCACCGCCGTACGGGGACCGCCGCCCGCCGGAGCGTTCGCCGCACGCGGGCCGACCGCTCCGGACACGGGGAAGATGGACGCCATGACCGCCCACGCCCCGTTCGGGCCGCTCCAGTTCCAGCTCGTCCTGCTCCGTCGGATGGCCGACCACCAGCCGGATCTGGTCGAGGACGCCCGGCACGAACTGAGCGCCTCGCTCGCCGACATGCGCGAGGCGAACCGCCGGTGGCAGGCGATGGTGCGCGGCCCCGGCGGACGCGGCGTGCTGCGCCGCTACCGCTCGGTCCTCGGAGAGCCCGAGCGGTCCGTACGACGGCGGGTCGGGGACCTGGAGTGCGACGCGCTGACCTGGCGGGTGCCGCTCTGGTCCGACCTCCGCTTCGAGGTGATGGCCGGACCGGGCGGCGCGGTGTGGAACGCCTGGCTGGTCCGCGCCCCGGGCGCCCCCGCCCCCGCACTGCGGTCGGCGGCCGACCTCGCGCCCTGGTCGTGCACCGTGGACGAGGTGGCGCGCGCCTTCGACCCGGTCCGGCCGATGGAGGGCAGCGCCCCGACCCGCTGGGCGCTCGCCTTCACCGACCCGGCCACCGGCGCGCCGCACGTCGCGGAGTTCACCTGGGGTCTGTTCCAGCGGCTGCTGCCGGGCTGACGGACCGTGGCGGCAGCGTCCTGCCCAACCGGGCGAGCGGCGACAGGAGCATCAGCAGCGGCGACAGCATCATGCCCGCGGCCGCTGCCAGGAGCCCGGCGCGCAGGCCCCACTCCAGCCCGAGGAACCCGCCGAGCAGCGAACCGAACGGCGTCAGCCCCATCCCGAGGCAGGTGATCGTGGCGGCCACCCGCCCCTGCATCGCGTGCGGGGTGACCGCCTGCCGGATGCCCATGACGGTGACGTTGACCAACTGCCCGAAGGCGCCGAAGACGAGGTTGACGAGGACGAGGACGGCGATCGTCGCCGTGCCGGAACCGTGCAGGGCGGGCACGGCGAGCAGCGCCCCGTCGCCGATCGCCGCCGCACCGACCAGCACCGGTCCGTGTCCGAGCCGGGCCGGCAGCCGGGCGGCGAGCAGCGAGCCCGCCAGCGCGCCGGGCCCGGTCGCCGCGAGCACCAGCCCGACCGTGGAGCCGGACAGCCCCAACTCCCTCGGCAGGAAGAGCAGATAGACGGTCATTGTGGCCGCCAGGAAGAACTGGAAGGCCGCCGAGGCGAGGCACACGGTCCGCAGCGAGCCATCGCCGACGACCAGCCGGACCCCCTCGGCGATCCGCCGCCCGACCCGCACGGGCCGCCCCGCTGCCCGCTTCCCGCCGGCCGCGCCGGGGACCGGCTCGGTGCGGCGCATGGAGCGGGCCGACAGGTACGACCCGGCGAAGAACAGCGCCGCCGACCCGAGGGCGACCGGCGCGGTCCCCAGCGAGACCAGTGCGCCGCCGAGCGCCGGCCCGCCGATCTGGGCGGCGGACCGGCTGCCCTCCAGCGCCGCGTTGCTCCGGGTCAGCCGGTCCGGCGCCACCAGCCGTACCGCCGACGCCTGGTAAGCCACGTCGAAGTAGACCGACAGGGCGCCCACCGCGAAGGCGAGGGCGTACAGCACCGGCAGCGACGGCCCGTCGAGCCCGCCGACGAGACAGCCGGCGGCGACCACGATCAGCAGCAGGGCGCGCCCGGCGTCCGCCGTCATCATCACCGTGCGGGTGCGCCACCCGTCCACCCACGCGCCGACGAACAGCGCCAGCAGCAGCACCGGCGCCTGGCCCACCGCCCGCAGGACGCCCAGCTCACCGGGACCGACGTGCAGGGTGACGACGGCGAGCAGCGGAAGGAGGACCAGCGTCGCGTGCTCCCCCACCTGGGAGGCGGTCTGGCAGGCCCAGAGGCGACGGAAGTCACGGTCCCCCCACGGGCCCCGTGCTCCGCGGGAACGGAACGGATGGGCGGAGAGTCGCGGATCGGGTACGGCACCGGGCACGGGCGGCACGGAAGACCCCTTCGGTCGCGGGAACGAGGGCCCGCCGGCCCGCGCGCACGCCGGAGGGACGCGCCGGTGACCGGGCGGGAAAGGACTCGCTGTGCCGCGCTGCGGAGGCGGCACGCGATGACGGGCCGCGCAGTGCGGCCCTCGATGTCAACGCGCGCCGGGACGACCGGGCATGTTCCGCTCCTCGGGGGTCTGGTCCGCACACCCTAGGGCCGGCCGGACCGCCGCGGAACCGAATTTCACCGGCTCCCGCACGACAACCCCGGCAGCCCTCCGCGGGCCCCCGGCCCCCGCCGGTTCCGGGCCCCCGACGGCGTACCCCAACGCGCGCCGGGGCCGGGGCCCCGCGACGATGCGAAGGACAGCCGGCTGCCGCCGGTCCGCCCCCTCCAGCGCTCTCGGGAGACCCTGCCGTGACCGTCAGTCTTGAGCAGTTGCGCCGTTGCCACGTCGCCGTCGACCTCGGGGCCGCGAGGACCCGTGTATACGTCAAGGGGCTCGGGCTCGTCGTCGACGAACCGAGCGTCGCCGCCGTCAACACCCGTACCGGCTCACTGATCGCGGTCGGGGCGCTGGCCGAGCAGATGACCGGCCGTACGCCGGGTTACATCCGGGTGGTGCGCCCGGTGTCCGGCGGCACCGTCGTCGACATCGAGATGGCCCAGCGGATGCTGCGCCACCTGCTGGGCGAGAAGCTCCGCAGGCAGTTGCGGCGCAAGCCCCGGCTGCGCGCGGCCGCCTGCACCCCCCACGACAGCGACCCCCTGGCGCAGCGCGCGACGGTCGAGACGCTGGTCGGGCTCGGGGCCCGGCGGGTCGAGTTGGTGGACACCCTGATCGCGGCGGCCGTCGGCTGCGGGCTGCCGGTCGAGCAGCCGACCGCCACCATGATCATGGTGTGCGGGGCGGCCGCCACGCAGATCGCGGTGCTCTCGCTCGGCTCGATCGTGACGGCGGTGCGCATCCCCGTCGGCGGCGAGGCGATCGACCGCGCGGTCATCCAGCACCTGCGCCAGCACCACCAGTTGATGCTGCCGAGCCAGTCGGTCCGCCCGCTCCAGCTCGCCCTCCGCGGCAACGGCCTGACGCTCCAGGGCCCGGCGTTGACCGAGATCCACGGCCGCGACGTGGCGACGGGCCTGGCCCGGACGGTGCAGGTGGACACCGCCGCCGTGCGGCAGGCCATCCACACCCCCCTCACCGCCGTCCTGGACGGCCTCGGCAAGGTGCTGCGCGACTGCCCGCCGGACCTGGTGGCCGACCTCGCGGACCGGGGCATCATGATGGTCGGCGGCAGCGCGCTGCTTCCAGGGTTCGACCAGATGCTGCGCGACGCGACGGGGATGCCGGTGCACATCGCGGAGCGGCCCGACGTCTGCTCGGTGCTCGGCCTCGGCGCCATGCTGGAGGGCAAGATCGAGCCGATGGTCCTCAACCCGCTGGCGGGCTGACCCTCCGGATCGGGCGTTACCCATGACGGACGACCGCGTGCCTCCCGAAAACCACCGGAACGCCGAGAACGCCGCGAGCGCTGAGAACGCAGAGCACGCCGAGAGCGCCCAGCACGCCGAGAGCGCCGGGAACACCGGGAGCGCCGCCGGCACCGGGAACACCGATGACCCCGGCGCCGACAGCGCCGGGGTTTCCGGCCGCCGCCCCGGCCCCCCGGAACGTCCCGGCACGGCCGCGGACGATCCGCCCGGCTCCGCGGCGGAGCGCCGCACCGACGGGGGCCCGGCGGACGACGAGGCGTCGGGGACCCGGCTGGCGATGCTGCTGGAGGCGATCCTCACCGTAGGCTCGGACTTGGATCTGCCCGGCACGCTCCAGCAGATCGTCACCACCGCCGCGGCCTTGACCGACGCCCGCTACGGGGCTCTCGGGGTGCTGGACCAGGAGCGCGGCCGGATCACCGAGCTGTACTCGACGGGGATGACCGCGCAGGAGCGGGAGCGGATCGGCCATCTGCCCGAGGCCCGCGAGGGCGTGCTCGGCGTCCTCCTGCGCGACGCCCAGCCACTGGTCGTCAAGGACCTCGCCACCGACCCCCGTTCGGGCGGGATGCCGCCGGGGCACCCGCCGATGCGCACCTTCGTCGGGGTGCCGGTCCTGGTGCAGGACGAGGTCTTCGGCAACCTCTACCTCGCCGAGAAACGTCACGGCCACTTCACCACCACCGACCTGGCGCTGCTGCGGTCGCTCGGCACCAAGGCGGGCATCGCGATCGGCAACGCCCGGCTGTACGGGACGGTGCGACGGCGGGAACGCTGGATCGAGGGCGCGGCGGCGGTCACCACCGCACTGCTGTCCGGCACCGACGCGGGCGAGGCGCTGCTGACGGTCGCCGAACGCGCCCGGGTACTGGCGGACGCGGTGGCCGGGGTGATCCTTCAGCCCACCGAGGCGGGCGGGATGAAGATCGTGGCCGCCTCCTCACCCGACGACCCGGACGGCATCGTCGGCGCGGTCATCGAACCCGGCACCCCGGTCCTCGAACAACTCCTGCGCGGCGAACCCGTGTTCATCGAGGACTCGGCCACCGACCCCCGCATGACGACGCCGGTGCGCTCGCGCTTCGGGCCCAGCATGATGCTGCCGCTGCACGACGACGGGCGTCTGCTGGGCACGCTGGCGCTGCCCCGCCGCCGCGGCGACCGCCCGTACACCTCCGCCGACCGGCTGCTGGCCACCCAGTTCACCGCGCACGCCGCCCTGGCCCTGGTGATGGCGGGCGCCCAGCACGACCGGGAGCAGCTCGCGGTGTACGAGGACCGCGACCGGATCGCCCGCGATCTGCACGATCTGGTGGTGCAGCGGCTGTTCGCCACCGAGATGCTGCTCGAGTCGGCGCGCCGCAGGTCCGGGCCGGGCGCGGCCCACGACCTGCTGGGGCGGGCGGTGGACGAGCTGGACTCGACGATCCAGGAGGTCCGCACCGCGATCTTCACCCTGCAGCAGCCGCCCGCCGAGGCGCCGGCGACGCTGCGCGGACTCGTGCTGCGCGAGACGGCGGGCGCGGGGGCGGTGCTGGGGTTCCAGCCCTCGGTCCACTTCACCGGCGCGGTGGACGCGCTGGTGAGAGAGGAGGACCGGCAGCCGCTGCTGGCGGCGCTGCGCCGGGCGCTGGCCGCCGCCCACCGCAGGCCGGGGGTGTCGGCCATCGAGGTCGAGGTGGACGTGACGTCGAAGCTGGCCGACGGGCGGGCCGCGGTGCGGCTGATGGTCGCGGACGACGGCACCGAGGAGGACGGCACCCCCTCGGCCACCGTGACCTGGCAGGCGGCGCTCTGAAAGGGCCCCCTCCGTGGGCAGATCGCGCCCTCCGGCACAGATCCGGGCGTGCGGGTCCGGGCGCGCGGGTCCGGGCGCGCGGGTCCGGGCGGGTGGGTCAGCGCGACGGTGCGGCCCGCAGTGCCACCCGCGTGTTGGAGTGCGCGACGCCCGCGTCGCGTTTGAGCCGCTTCAGCAGGGCGTCCAGGGCACCCGGGTCGGCGGCGGTGGCGCGGACGAGATAGTCGTGCGGCCCCGTCACGTGGACCAGCTCGGTGATGCCGGGCAGCATCAGCACGGCCCGTTCGAACTCCTCGTTGGTGGTGTCCAGCCGCAGCGACACGTCGATGAAGACGACGAGTCCCGACCGGGTGTCGGCGGCCGGGTCGATGATCACGGTGAATCCGCGGATCACGCCGTCGCGCCGCATCCGGCGCACCCGGTCCCCGGCGGCATTGGCGCTGAGGCCGACGCGAAGGCCGAGGTCGCGGTACGAGATCCGCGCATCCTCCTGGAGGATGGCGAGAATTTCCCTGTCCAACCGGTCCATACCGCGATTGTCGCAGCATTTGGTGGTTCGTGACGGTGGAGCGCCCGCGGGAGCGGCCATTGCGACCGCCCCGGCCCCGTGCGGCGCACCGGGCTCCGGGCCTCCGCGACACGTCCCCCGTACGGCGCAGTCCGACGCGCAACCGTCTTCGGCCCGCCCTTGACTGACCCTGTGGACACCACCGTGAAGGCCCCCGCGCCCCGGGCCGACAAGCCGTCGGCCGCTGCCTACCGGAATCTCGTCGTCGCGACGGTCGGTTTCGCCCTCACCTTCTGGGCCTGGAACCTCGTCGCACCGCTGTCCGGCGAGTACAAGGACGGGCTGGGGCTCAGCTCGTTCCAGCAGTCGTTCCTGGTGGCGGTGCCGGTGATCGTCGGCTCACTGGGCCGTATCCCGGTGGGCGCGCTGACGGACAAGTACGGCGCGAAGATCATGTTCCCGGCGGTCTCCGCGCTGACGATCATCCCGGTGCTGCTGCTGATCCCGGCCCGGGACACCTACTGGGCGATGCTCGTCGTGGGCTTCTTCCTGGGACTGGGCGGCACGACGTTCGCCATCGGCATCCCGCTGGTCAACTCGTGGTTCCCGCCCTCCGACCGGGGGCTGGCGCTGGGCGTCTTCGGCATGGGCATGGGCGGCGTGGCCCTGTCGGGGTACTTCACGCCCCGCCTCGCCAAGCACTTCGACAACCTGCCCAACTTCGTCGTGGCCGGAGCGCTGGTGGTGTTCGCGCTGCTCGCCGCCGTGATGCTGAAGGACCGCCCGGACCGGGCGGTCCCGCAGGACAGCCTGGGCCACCGGCTGGGCGAGGCCGGCAAGCTGCGGGTCACCTGGGAGCTGTCGGCGCTGTACGCGATCGGCTTCGGCGGCATCGTCGCCTTCGGCGTGTACCTGCCGACGTATCTGAAGACCTGGTACGAGATGTCGCCCACCGAGGCGGGCACCAAGGCGGCCGGGTTCGCACTGGTCACCGTCATCTTCCGGCCGATCGGCGGCTGGCTGTCGGACCGCATCCACCCGGCCGTGGTGACCGCGGCGGCCCTGCTGATCTGCGCGCTGATGGCGATCGTCCAGGCGTTCGACCCGGACCTGAATCCGCTCGGCACGATCGCACTGCTGGTCATGGCGGCGGGGCTCGGCATGGCCAGCGGCAGCGTCTTCGCCCTGGTCTCCCAGGTGACCCCGCAGCCGAAGGTGGGCAGTGTGACCGGCATCGTCGGCGCCGTCGGCGGCCTCGGCGGCTTCGTGCCACCGCTGGTCATGGGCGCGATCTACAGCGCCAAGGACAGCTACTCGATCGGCTTCATGCTGCTGTCCGACCTGGCGCTGGCGGGCGCGGTGTACTCGTACGGGCGGATGCGCTCCCTCAAGCGCGACGCCTGACGCCGGGCCCGCCCCGCGCCGGGACACCGGGCCGGCGGGCCCCGGCGTGGCCTCCGACCGCGGAACCGTTCACCCGGCACGGGCGTCGTGGCGGGATCAGCCGGGCACCTCGCCTTTCCCGACCGGAGCAGCCAGGCAGGCGTCGCACCACCTCACACGCGGCTCGGCGCTCGCGCGGGAACGGATGTACGGCGGAGGGCTCGGGCTCTATGGTCGGCGGTGTGACCCCACTTCTTCCCGCACTCCAGGACCCCTCCCACCCGGCGGCCGCCCGCGAGGCGGTCCGCTTCGGCGGACTCTCCCTCTCGTACGCCGGGCTGGCCGCGCTGTCCGGCGGGCTCGTGCCCCGGATCGCGGGCGCGGGCCGGGTGGCCGTCTGGGCCACGCCCACCGCCGAGACCGTCGTCGGGGTGGTGGCGGCGCTGCTGGCCGGCGTACCGGCCGTGCCGCTCAACCCGAAGACGGGCGCACGGGAACTGGCCCACATCGTGGCCGACAGCGCGCCCGCCCTGGTGCTGGCCGCGCCGGACGTCGAACTGCCCGAGGCACTGGCCGGCGTCGAACGCGTCGATGTGCTGGTGGAAGGTGAGCCGGCGGATGGCACGTCGGTGGCAGGCGTGTCGGCGGATGGCACGTCGGTGGATGGCCAGCCGGTGGAAGGCGGCTCCGGGCCGTCGGGGGCGACGGACGCGGTGTTCGCCGAACCGTCTCCGGAGTCCGCCGCGCTCGTCGTGTACACCTCCGGCACCACCGGCCCGCCGAAGGGCGCGGTCCTCCCCCGCCGGGCGCTGGCCGCCAGCCTGGACGCTCTGGAGGACGCGTGGCAGTGGACGGACGACGACGTCCTCGTGCACGCCCTGCCGCTGTTCCACGTGCACGGCCTGATCCTCGGCGTCCTCGGCCCGCTGCGCCGGGGCGGCTCGGTACGCCACCTCGGGCGGTTCAGCGCCACGGGCGTGGCCCGGGAGCTCGCCACCGGCGGCACCATGCTGTTCGGCGTGCCGACCATGTACCACCGGCTGGCCGAGGTGCTGACCGCGCCGGATGCGGACGAGGAGACCGCGGCACTCACCAAGGCGCTGGCCGGGGCCCGGCTGCTGGTCTCCGGCTCGGCGGCGCTGCCGGTGCACGACCACGAGCGGATCGCGGCGGCCACCGGGCGCCGGGTCATCGAGCGGTACGGCATGACGGAGACGCTGATGAACACCGGCGTCCGGGCCGACGGCGAACCCCGACCCGGCACCGTCGGTCCGCCGCTGGCCGGTGTCGAGCTGCGGCTGGTCGAGGAGGACGGCACGGTACTGACCGGCACCGACGTGATCGGTGAGATCCAGGTACGGGGCGCCAACCTCTTCAGCGGTTATCTGAACCGGCCTGAGGCCACTGCCGAGGCACACGCCGAGGGCGGTTGGTTCCGTACCGGCGACATGGCGACGCTCGACGCGGACGGCTACGTGCGCATCGTGGGACGCAAGGCCACCGACCTGATCAAGAGCGGCGGTTACAAGATCGGCGCGGGCGAGATCGAGAACGCGCTGCTCGACCACCCCGGGGTCCGCGAGGCGGCCGTGACCGGCGAACAGGACCCGGACCTGGGTGAGCGGATCGTCGCCTGGGTGGTCCCCGCCGACCCGGCCGCGCCTCCGGGCGAGCAGGAGCTGGCCGACCATGTGGCGGGACTGCTCGCGCCGCACAAGCGGCCCCGGACGGTGCGCTACCTGGACGCGCTGCCCCGCAACGATCTCGGCAAGATCATGAAGCGGGCCCTCGGTGGCGGCTGAGGGGACGGCGCGGCGGTGGACGGCCCGTGAGGCCGTCGCCGCCGTCGCCGACGCCGGGTCCTTCACCGAGCAGCGGCCGGAGGCCGGTGGAGTGGCCGGAGGCGGCGGAGTGGCCGGAGGCGGTGCGCGCGGCGTTGAGGGTGGCGGTGCGCGCGGCGTTGAGGGTGTTGGTACGCGCGGCGGTGACGGTGTGGATGGGCCGCTCGCCTGGGCCGGTTACGGCGGGTCGCGGGAGCGTGCCGCCGCCCGGACCGGTGAGGACGAGTCCGTGCTGTACGGCACGGCGACCGTCGGCGGGCACCGTGCCGTACTGCTGGCCTTCGAGTTCGGCTTCCTCGGCGGCTCGCTGGGCCGCGCCACCGGCGACCGGCTGACCGCCGCCTACGCGCTGGCCGAGGCCGTACGGGCGCCGCTGGTCTCGCTGGTCGCCACCGGCGGCAGCCGGATGCAGGAGGGCATGGTCGCCCTCACCCAGTTGCAACGGGTGGCCGCCGCCTCGGTTCGGCTGAGGGCGGCCGGTCTGGCCCAGATCGCGGTGGTGCGCGACCCGACCACCGGGGGCGGCTGGGCCACCGTGGGCGCGGGCGCCGACGTGGTGCTGGCCCTGCCGCAGGCGCAGGTGGGCTTCGCCGGTTCCCGCGTGCGGCCGGCGGACGCCGATCCACGCGCCTACTCCGCCGAAGGGCAGCTGGCCGCCGGTCAGATCGACGCGATCGTGGCGCCGGACGAACTGGGGACGGCGCTGGCGGGGTGGCTGGAGGTGCTGGACGCGTCCGCCGTAGCCGGAAGGCCCGCTCCGGTGCCGGACGCAGTGTCGGACACGGCGCTCCCGGCGACCGGCTGGGACGCCGTCCAACAGGCGCGGGACACCGCCCGGCCGCGCGCCGAGGCGTATCTGGACGTCTACTTCCGTCGGCGGATGCCGCTCGTCGGCGACCGGTGCGGCGCCACCGACGCGGGGGTGCTGTGCGGGTTCGGGATGCACGGAGACCTGCCGGTGGCGTACGTCGCGCAGCGCGGCACCCCGACCCGCCCGGCCGGCTACCGGACCGCGGCCCGGATCGTCCGGCTCGCCGACCGGCTCGGCATCCCGGTGCTCACCCTGGTCGACACCCCGGGCGCGGCCAACGACGCGGAGGCGGAACGGGCCGGTGCGGGTGCGGCCATCGCGGACGCCTTCGGGGCGGTCGCCGGGGCACGGGTGCCGATCACCACGCTCGTCATCGGCGAAGGCGGCTCGGGCGGGGCGCTGGCGCTGGCCTCGCCGGACAACACCCATGTGACCCCGGACAGTTACTTCTCGGTCATCGCGCCGGAGGCGGCGGCAGCCATCCTGAAGCGCGGTCCGGACGAGGTCCGCGCCACCGCCGACCAACTGCGGTTGCGACCGCAGGATCTGGTCGAACTGGGCATCGCCCGCTCGATCGTGGGGGTCGAGGACCGGGAACGCTAAGGTCCGGGGGCGGCGGGGTCCGGTCCCGATCCCCGCAGTCCCGCCGCGGCCCCCCTGCCGTGCCGTCGCGGCTCCGTCTCCGTCCCGTCGTGCCGCGTCTTCGTCCCGACCGTGCCGCCGCCTCCGGCCGCAGCGGGTTCCTACGGCTGGGGGGCGCGGGCGTCGTAGTGGAGGAAGGAGCGGCGGCGGAGGGTCAGCAGGGTCACCGCCAAGACGCAGGCGACTCCGCCGCCGGTGACGGCCACGGCGGGGGACGTCAGGTCCGCGACCGATCCGGCCAGGAAATCGCCGAGCCGGGGGCCGCCGGCGACCACGACGATGAAGACGCCCTGGAGCCGTCCGCGCAGGTCGTCGGGGACCGCGGCCTGGAGCATGGTGTTGCGGAAGATCATCGAGATGGTGTCCGCACAGCCGGCGAGGGCCAGGAAGACGAGTCCGAGCCAGAGCTGGCGGGTCAGGCCGAAAACCGCGATGGCCGCTCCCCAGGAGCCGACCGCGAGCACCACCGCGAGCCCGTGCCGGTGGACGCCGCCCAGCCATCCGGAGAACACTCCGCCGAGCAGCGCGCCCAGCGCCGGGGCCGCGACGAGCAGTCCGGTGGTCTTTGCGTCGCCCCCATACCAGACGACCGCGACGACCGGGAAGAGCGCCCGCGGGTGGGCGAGGACCATGGCGCAGAGGTCGCTGGCGAACGTCATCCGCAGATGGGGGCGGGCGGCGAGGAAGCGTAGTCCGTCCCGCACGGAGGCACGCTTCCGCTCGGCACCGCCGACGCCCTCGCCGCTGCCGTCGCCGTCGCCACTGCCCCCGGACTGGTCGGGCAGCATCGCCGGGAGCCGCCACATCGCGTAGAGCGAGGCGGTGAACGTGACGGCGTCGACCGTGTAAGCGGCCCGGTAGCCCCACCAGCCGACGATCAGGCCGCCCAGCATCGGACCGACGAGTGTGCCGGTCGTACTGGTCATGGAGGAGAGCGCGTTGGCGGCCGGCAACTGCTCGGGCGGCAGCAGCCTGGCGATCATCGAACTCCGGGCGGGTGAGTTGAGCGCGAAGCAGACTGCCTGAAGCGCGACGACGGCGTAGAGGAACGCGACCTGCTCCACCCCGGCGACCGTCGCCGCCACCAGCGCCACCGAGAGCACGAACGAGCCGAAAGCGCTGACCAGACCGAGCTTGCGGCGGTCCACGCTGTCGGCGACGGCACCGCCGTAGAGGCCGAACACCACGAGCGGGACGAACGAGCAGAAGCCGATGAGTCCGACCGAGAAGGCGGATCCGGTCAGGTCGTAGACCTGGAGCGAGACCGCCAGCGCCGTCATCCCCTGACCGATCCAGGAGACGGTGTTCCCGAACCACAGCCGCCGGTAGTCGGGCGAGGCGCGCAGCGGGGTCAGGTCGGCGAATATACGCGTGCGGGGTACAGCTTGTTTGCTCGTTTCGGTCACGCAGGATGGTAACGGCCCTCCCGCGAGGATCGGCAGGCCGGGTGACCAGCGCCCTGACCACCCGGACCGTGCCCCCGGTGGGGGCAGCGGTGCGGCGAGGTCCTCAGGAGAGCTGGTCCGGCCCGTCGGGCGCCGGCGGGGCGTGACGGTGATCGGGGACGTAGCCGAGGAGGTCGCCGGGCTGGCAGTCCAGGACCTCGCATATCCGGGTCAGGGTGGTGAAGCGGATCGCTTTGGCGCGGCCGTTCTTGAGGATCGAGAGGTTGACGTTGGTCACGCCGACGCGGTGGGCCAGCTCGGTCAGCGTCATCCGCCGGCTCACCAGCAGGGCATCGAGGTGCACCTCGATGCCGTGTCCGGCCTCCGTCTCTTCAGTCATCCGTCACACGGTCCCCTCAAGGTCTTCCCGCATCGCCGCGCTCGCCCGCATCATCCGGGCGAAGGCCAGAAGCCCGAGCGCGGAGAGGACCGGGTAGTAGGGGAATGCCCAGAAGGCGCTCCAGGAGGACCGGCCGTAGGGCTCCTCGGCGAGCGTCCGCAGCAGTGCGGTGCGGGTGATGGTCTGCACGATCTCAGCGACGACGCTCACGGTCAGTATCCACCAGCCCAGCGCCCGGAGGCCGTTCGCCACCCGCACCGTGTGCATGCCCTCCCTGGCGGCCGAGCGCAGCAGGCGGTGCACCAGATACACGCCGCCGAACACCAGGACGTACGAGGCGAATGCGCCCAGCCCTTGCAGCAGGTGCTGGTGGACGGTGGGATCGGAGGCGCAGTAGCGGGGTATGACGTCGGTCTCCGCGCCGCCGGCGCCGGGGTACAGGCGCCTCACGCCGTCGAGCGAACCGCCGGCCCAAGGGGTGGCGAGACACACCGCGCCTCCCAGCCAGCCGGGGCGCACCCCGGTGCCGAGAACGGCCAGGAGCAGCGAGGCCAGCAGCAGGCCCACCATGATCAGCCACACCCCGGACGCGAGTCCTGACAGCCGTCTCAGCACCCTCATGTTCTCGTTCATGTGCGCCCCCGTATCGTTTATCGTTGTTATCGAAAAACGATACACAGGCGGAACGCGGTCCGCCAGCCCCTCGACCGGGTGACCTCCCGAAAGCGGCATTGACCACGGCCGCCGTCAACGCCGCGGGTCGCAGGGCGAGGGGCGGCGGGGCGCCCCACCCCATGGACACGCCCGGCGGGGCGCCCCGCCCCGCGGGCGCGCCCGTCGGCCCGCGGACACGTCCGACGACCGTGACGGCCCCCGGAGCGTCGCCCGCTCGTCACCCGTTCGGCCCCGCCCGGAGCGACCCGGAAGGCCTGCGGGCCTTCACTGGGACGAGGGTCAGCAGACCCCCGGCCACGCATCCGCCCCAGGCGGACGACGAGGCCCCCGCCCCGAGAGGAAGCCGCCATGCGCAGGACCGCAGCAGCCCTTTCCCTGACCGCCGCGCTCACGCTGGCACCCGCGGCCCCGGCACTGGCCGAGGCGACCGCGGCCGCCCGGACCCCGGTCTCCACGTCGGCCGTCACGGCCGCCACGCCCACGCCGAGCGTCCCGAGCGCGCCGAAACCCGAGAAGAGCAGCGGGGGATGGGGCCTGTGGGGCCTGGCCGGCCTACTCGGACTTCTGGGGCTGATCCCCCGGAAGCAGAAGACACCGTCCCCGTCGCGTCGTCATGCCAGCGGCCCGACGGGGACGGTCAACTCCGCGCAGACGACCGACACCACGGACACCGGGCCGGGTTCGCCGGGCAACGACACCCGTGGGTGGCCGGGCAACGAGCCGCGCGGCGACCGCTGACCCGGCTCCCCGCACCCCTCGGGCCGCCCCGCCACGGGTTGCCCGGCCGGCCCGCATCGGCGCCCGGCGACCGGACCTCCCCGGGTCCGGTCGCCGGGCGCCGTCGCGCGCACCCCACTGCCGGTGGCCGCGGGAGTGACCGCGCGAAGGCGGCTCCGGCGGCGGCGACCGCCGCCGACCCACCCCGCGACCACCGCCGCACCACCCCGCCCCGCTCCCCCGCGACCGCTTCCGAGACCTTGACGCCACTTTCTTCGCGACTTAACTTACGACCTGAACTAGCGCGTGTCGCGCACCGGTTGTCCCGTGCGCCGCTGAACCCGAGCCGGGCCGTCACCGATGCCGGCCCACTTTCGAACCGTTCACGAAAGGCCGCCCGTGGCCCACTCGACCGATCTCTCCGCCGACCCCGCCCCCGGCTCCGCATCCGATACCGCCGGGACGCCCGCCGCCGCTTCCACCGCTTCCGCCGTCGCCACCGCCCCCGGTCTCCCCGAGGAACTCGCGGCCCTGCCGCACGACTTCGCCTGGGGCACCGCCACGTCCGCGTACCAGATCGAGGGCGCGGTGGCGGAGGACGGCCGTTCCCCGTCGATCTGGGACACCTTCTCGCACACCCCCGGCAAGATCGACAACGACGATCACGGCGACCGGGCGTGCGACCACTACCACCGGTGGCGTGAGGACATCGGGCTGATGCAGCGGCTCGGCGTCAACGCCTACCGCCTGTCGGTCGCCTGGCCGCGGGTGGTGCCGGGCGGCGACGGCCCCGTCAACGAGAAGGGGATCGCCTTCTACGACCGCCTGGTGGACGGCCTCCTCGAAGCCGGCATCACCCCGTCCGTGACCGCCTACCACTGGGACCTTCCGCAGGTGCTCCAGGACCGCGGCGGCTGGGTCTCGCGCGACACCGCGTACCACTTCGCGGAGTACGCGTCCGTCCTCGCGCAGCGCCTCGGCGACCGGGTCCACCACTGGGCGACGCTCAACGAGCCGCTCTGCTCGGCGTGGATCGGGCACCTGGAGGGCAAGATGGCCCCCGGCGTCCAGGACATCGCCGCCGCGGTGCCCGCCTCGTACCACCTGCTGCTCGCCCACGGGCTGGGCGCCCAGGCCATCCGCGCCGCCGCGCCCGGGGCCAGGGTCGGCATCGTCAACAACCTGTCCACGGTGGCCCCGGCCTCCGACCGGCCCGAGGACGTCGCGGCGGCCCGGCGGATGGACGGCCACACCAACCGCTGGTGGCTGGACCCCGTCCACGGCCGGGGCTTCCCCGCCGACATGGTCGAGGTCTACGGGGTGCCGCTGCCCGAACGGGCCGGTGACCTGGAGACCATCGCCGCGCCGCTGGACTGGCTCGGCCTCAACTACTACTTCCCCGCGGTGGTGGCCGACGACCCGCAGGGCCCCCACCCCTTCGCCCGGCAGATCGAGCGCCCGGACCGGCCGGCCACCGGCATGGGGTGGGAGATCGACGCGAACGGCATCGAGGAGCTGCTGCTGCGGCTCACCCGCGAGTACGGGGCGCGGTCGATCTACGTCACGGAGAACGGGTCCTCGTTCCCCGACACCGTGCTGCCGGACGGCACGATCCGCGACGAGGGGCGCACCCGCTACCTGGAGGACCACCTCGCCGCGTGTGCCCGCGCCGCCGCCCAAGGAGCGCCGGTGGAGGGGTACTTCGCCTGGTCGCTGCTGGACAACTTCGAGTGGGCGTACGGCTACGACAAGCGGTTCGGGCTCTACCACGTGGACTACGCGACCCAGGAGCGCACCCTCAAGGCCAGCGGCCACAGGTACGCCGAGATGGTCCGCGCCCACCGCGGCGGTTCGGGCGGCCCGGCCTGACCGGTCCCCGCGCCGGACTCCGCCGGCCGCCCGCGCCGTTCACCGGGCGCGGGCGGCCGGCGGGCCCCTGCCCATGAGGCCCCCGTCGGGCGGTCCTGCCGCCCCGGTGGGAGAACCGACCGGCGGGAGAACCGACCGGCGGCCCTACTGGGGTGCGTAGGCCTCCACTTCGAGTATCCGTGAGTAGTCCGCGCTGTTCGAGGCGTGGACGTAGATCCGGATCGCGTCCGTGGCGACCGGGTCGAAGGTGGTCACCACGCGTTCGAGGGTGTTGGCGCGGTAGGAGCCGACG
The DNA here is from genome assembly GCF_947488945.1 of uncultured Streptomyces sp. Lineage (GTDB taxonomy): Bacteria > Actinomycetota > Actinomycetes > Streptomycetales > Streptomycetaceae > Streptomyces. The sequence continues at coordinate 74,890 of NZ_CANLBS010000004.1, read as the reverse complement.
GTCAGCCAGTCGCCGCCGGACCTCACCTGGACGTCGAAGTCCTTGATGCCCTGGAGCGCCGCGGGCCGCGCCGGGGTGCCGTAGGTCACGGTCTCTATCCGGCCCAGCTCCACCGGCTCGGGCCACTCCACGGCCAGCCAGTCGGGGAAGACCGCCTTGTCACCGTCGTTCCAGCCGTAGCCGGAGCCCCAGTGGCGGTAGTCGCTGTCCCCGTCCACGGCGGCGCAGGTGGTGAAGTTGCCGTGGGTGGAGGACGCGGTCACCTTGCGGCCGAAGGCGAGGTCGACGCCGGGGCCGGGCTCGGGCACGGCCTCGACCGTGAGGGGGACCACGACCTTCTGCCGGCCGCTGACCGCGGTCAGGTCGTAGGAGCCCGCGGGCGTGCCCGGAGGCACCCGTACGGACACCTGGCGGGTCACCGGGCGGTCCGGGTCCGCGGCCGGCAGGTAGGTGGAGAACACCTGGTCGGACAGGGTTATCGGGGCTTCGGCGGTCAGCGTCGCGTCGGCGAACACTCCCGCCGTACCGGTGTTGGTCATGCTGACGCCCCACTTCGTCGGGCGGCAGGCGAGTTCGGATCCGGTGAGGCTCGTCGGGGACGCCGACAGCACCACCCCGCCGGCCGCCTTCGCCGGCGCCTTGCCGACGGCGGCCGCTCCGGTGCGTCCGGCGGCGGCCGGGCGGGGGGACGACGGGCCGGTGGCGGCGCTCGCCTTCTGCGCCGAGCCGCCGGTGGCGAGGGTGCCCGCCGCGATGACGATGAAGGCGACCGCGGTCACGGCGCCGTTTCTGCTGCTCTTCACGTCCGGCCTCCTCAGGCCTGCTGCACGGCGGGGACGCCGTCCTCGACGGCCAGGACGGTCCTGCTGCTCACGGTGCCGTCGGGCACGGTGACCCGGTCGCACACCCGGTGATCGGCCAGCCAGAGGTCCGGCGTGATCTCACAACTGACGTATCCGCGCTGGACGTTGCCGAACTTCATGTGCGGGTTCTCGTCCAGCAGGACCTGCCCGCCGGCGTCCAGGTCCTGTCCGTCGAGGCCGGAGGAGATCGACGTGCCCACGAACTCGGTCGCCACCACGCGGGAATCGGGGTCGTGGAAGTCGAGGGCGAGGTCGCCGGCGACGCTGCGGTGGAGGTCGCCGGCGAGGCTGACGACGTTGCGGACCCCCCGGTCGGCGATGCCGCCGAGCAGCCGGTCGCGGGAGGCGCTGTAGCCGTCCCAGGTGTCCATCGGAACGGCCACGTTCGGGCCCGACACCGTGTCGAGCAGGGTGATGGCGGTCTGGTGCCCGAGGACGTTCCAGCGGGACCGGGAGCCGGCGAGCCCGTCCAGCAGCCAGCGCTCCTGCGGGAAGCCGAGGAGGGAGCGCGCCGGGTCGGCGGTCGCGTCGTTCGGCGCCTTGGTGCCGTCACCGTTGGCCTGGTCGTCGCGGTACTGGCGGGTGTCGAGCATCGAGAACTCGGCGAGCAGCCCGTAGTTCAGCCGCCGGTGGAGCTGCATGCCGGGCCCCTGCGGGAGCCGGGAGGCGCGCAGCGGCATGTTCTCCCAGTACGCGCGGAAGCCGTTGGCGCGGCGCACCAGGAAGTCGTCCACGGTGCTGCCGTCACCCGCTGCGGCGCCGGCCCAGTTGTTGACCACCTCGTGGTCGTCGTAGACCACGATCCAGGGGGCGGAGTGGTGGGCGGCCTGGAGGTCGGGGTCGAGCTTGTAGTAGGCGTACCGCTGCCGGTAGTCGTCCAGGGTCATCGCCTGGCGGGTGTTGTGCTCGTCGCCGTCGCCGGGCCGGACACCCCGGTCGATGCCGAACTCGTAGATGTAGTCGCCGAGGAACAGCACGACGTCGTGGCGGCGGGCCGCGAGGTCGCGGTGCGCGGTGAACCAGCCCTCCCAGATCGCCTGGCAGGAGGCGAAGGCGAGCGAGAGGCGCGGCACCATCTGCCGGGGACCGGGGGCCGTCTTGGTGCGTCCCACCGGGCTGACGAACTTTCCGCAGCGGAACCGGTAGAAGTACTCGCGCCACGGCTGCAGACCGCGGACGTCCACGTGGGCGGTGTGGTTGTACTCGGGGACGAGCTGGGCCGTACCGCGCCGTACGACCTTGGCGAACCGCTCGTCGGAGGCGACCTCCCACTGCACCGGGTAGGTCCTGCGGTCCATGCCGCCGAACGGGGCGAGGGGGTCGGGCGCCAGCCGGGTCCACAGGACGACGCCGTCCGGCAGCGGGTCGCCCGAGGCGACGCCGAGGGTGAACGGGTCGTCCCTGAGCGGGGCGGCGGGGGCGGCGGAGGCCTCGGAGGCACTGGGGAGGGCGCCGGACAGGGCGAGGGCGGCGGCGGCAGCGGTGACGGTGACGAACCGTCGACGTGTGGCTGCCGTGAGCGCCGGGGGTGGAGCGAGTCTGGAAGTCACTCGTTCACCACAGCGGAGCCTCGTGAACACGGGGCGTCCGTCAAGGATCCGTCGACGGGCGATGAGCCGACTCCTTGTTGTCAGGGCCCCGACACGCGGGGTAACGGTGGGCGGACACGGCCGACATCCCGGCGGACCGGGCGGAACGACGGCCGGACGGACCGGAGCACCGGTCCGGGGAATCCTCGGTCCTCCTCGGGCAGGGCGCCACGGAACCCGGTGAGGCGTGCGGACGCCGTACGGCACCGGAAGGCTTGCGCCCCCGGAGTCTGGTGGAAGTCTGCCGGGATCGGACGGCGAGATCGTCGGGCACGGCGACTTTCCTCCGTCCGCTGAGCCGTACGGCCTACCGGCAGCGGTGCCGGACCGTTTCCGCAGGTGCCGAACCGGACGCGGCGGCAAGAGCCGTCGCGGCGACACCACCTGACGGGCCGTCAATGCCGTCCGCGGCCGCCCCTGTGATCCGGCCCCCGTTCCCCGGCCCTCCGGGCGTAGGCTTCCCCCGACATGGACGCGGCGGGGGCGGAGCACATGACGGCAGATCCGGCACGGTGGGATTCGACTCTCGACGCGGTCGTGGTGTACGCGCAGGGCGCGCTGTGCCGGCGGCTGGCCCGCGGCAGCGTGCCGCCGGACGGCCGGGTGCGGATACCGGGACTCCCGCGCTCGATCGACCCCGGCTCGCTGCGGGCCACGGTGCTGGGCGCGCCGGGCGTACGCGTCACCGAGGCTCGGGTGGAGGTCGAGGCCGGATCGGCCGGCGCGGACGCGCCCCACGAGCTGCGCCGCGAGGCCGAGCGGCTGAACGAGGTGTGCGCGGCGGCGCGCGGACGCCGGGACCGGCAGCTGGTCCGGATCGAGGAGGCGGGGGCTCTGCGCCCGGTGCCACCGCCCCGCGAGCCCGAGGATCCGCACCGGCGCACCCCGGTCGACGCGTGGCTGGCGCTCGCCGATTTCGTCGACGAGCGGCTGACGGCGCTGCACGACCGCTTGGACGAGCTGGAGGAAGCCCTCCGCACCGCCGAGCACGCGTACGCGGTCGCCGCCGACCGGCTCGCCCGCGCCTCCACCGACGCGCCCGCGGCCCACGTGGAGACCGCGGTCTGCGCGGTGCTGACCCTCACCGGGCCCGCCGACGGCTCCGGCGGGGCCGACGCCGGGGCCGAGGCCGGAACCGGGGCCGAGGTCGAGGTCGAGGTCGAAGTGGAGCTGGAGTACGGGGTGCCGGGCGCGGTCTGGGCGCCCGCCTACCGCCTGGCGCACCGGCAGGGCGACGGCGAGGGCCGGCTGGTACTGCGCGCCTCGGTGGCCCAGCGGACCGGCGAGGACTGGACCGGGGTGCGCGTCGCCCTGGCCACCGCCGACCTCCGTCGTCGCACCGGACTCCCGCGCCTGCGCTCCGTCCGGATCGGCCGGGGCCAGCCCGCACCGGCGCCCTCCGGCTGGCGCGAGCCCCCGGCCGGGCTCGCCGACCTCTTCTCCGGGTACGACGCGGCGGGTCCCGGGCCGGCCGCACCCCCTCCGCTCGCCGCCGGGAAGGCGCAGGCGTCCGTCGCCGCCCGCGCGGTGCCGCCCCCGGCTCCCCGGAGCCCGGGCGGTCCGCCGCCGCCCGCCCCCGTGGCGGGCGGCCCTCCTCCGTCCTTCGCCGGCGCCGCGCCCGCACGGGCCGCCGCTCCGCGCACGGCCGCACCCCTCTCCGCGGCCCCCGCGCCTCCCGGCCGCGCGCCCACGCCCCCGCCGCCCCCGGCGGACGGGCCGCGGCAGCCGAGCGACATGCAGCTCGACTACGCCTCCCTGGTCCTGCGGGGAGCCGACGAACCCGCCGGGCGGCGCGGCCAGTTGTTCCCCGCGGCGGCACCCGACCCGGTGACCGCCGAACACCGGCGCCGGGCCGAGGCGGTGGCCCGTACACCGCTGCCGGGACGGGCGGTGCGGCCCCGCGAGTCGGCGGGCTCCTTCGACCACCGGTTCGACGCCGCCGCCCGCGCCGACATCCCGTCGGACGGAACCTGGCACACCGTCACCGTGGGCGAGATCCCGGTCGGCCTGCGTACCGAGTACCTCTGCGTCCCGTCCGTGGAGCCGACCGTGTACGCCACGCTGGTGCTCACCAACTCCACCGGACAGGCCCTGCTGGCCGGCCCGGTGGAGGTCACCCTCGACGGCGAGTTCCTGCTGACCGCCGCGCTGCCGACGCTCGCCCCCGGCGGCACCCGCCGGGTCGGCCTGGGCCCGGCCGAGGGCATCCGGGTCACCCGGCGCACCCAGGTGCACGAGTCGACCGCGGGCCTGCGCAACCACGTCACGGTGCTCGACCACCGCGTCCACGTGGAGCTGGCCAACCGGCTCGCGGCGCCGGTCACGGTGGAGGTGCGCGAACGGGTGCCCGTCACCTCCGACCCCGACGTCCGGATCGAGGAACGGCCCGGATGGAGCGTGCCCGACGAGGGCGCGGGCCCCGACCGGCACGCCCCGGGCACCCGTGTCCGACGGCTGGAGCTGCCCTCCGGGGCCACCGCCGCGCTCGACGGCGGCTACGAGATCCGCATCCCGGCCGGCAAGACCCTGGCCGGCGGCAACCGCAGGAGCTGACGCACCCCATGTCCACGCCCCCGAAGCCGATCGCCCTGCCGGTCACCGCCGTCACCTGCCTGGAGGACCGCGCCCACGTCGAGCGCACCGCCGCGCTCGACCTGGCGGCCGGGGTCCAGCGTCTGCGCCTGGGTCCGGTCAGCGCCCTGGCCGTCGACCGGACCCTGCACGCCGAGCTGACCGCCGGATTCCCGGCGACCGTGCTCGACGCGCGGATCGTACGCACCTGGACACCGCGCGGCCCCCGGCCGTCCGCGGACGACGACTCCGCCCTGCGGCTGCGGGCGCACGCCCTCGAAGAGGAGCGGCGGGCCCTGGAGCACCGGTGCGACCGGCTGCGCACGCGCCTCGGTCTGCTCGGGCGGCTCGCCGACGACCTGCTGCGGGACATCGCCGAGGGCGCGGGCCGCGGCGCGTGCGAACCGGAGCGCTGGACCGCCGAACTGGACCGGCTGGACGCCGAGCGCGACACGCACGGCGAGCGGTTGCGGGCGCTTCAGGCGCGTTCCGCCGAGCTGACGGCCGAACTCGATGCCACCGGACGGGCGATGGACCTCGCCGAGGAGGAACCGGCGGAGCTGCTCGGCCACATCGAGCTGACGGTGGACGCGGCGGCGGCCGGTCCGGCCGGGCTCCGGCTGAGCCATCTCACCCCGTGCGCGCTCTGGCGCCCCTCCTACCGGGCCGCCCTCGTCGGCGACTCGCTCACCCTGGAGACCGACGCCACGGTCTGGCAGCGCACCGGCGAGGACTGGACCGGCGTACGGCTGACCCTGTCGACGTCCCGCTCCGCCCTGGCGGGCGATCCGCCGCGACTGGACGAGGACCGGCTGACGCTCCAGGACCGTACCCCGGCCGAACGCCGCACGATCCAGGTGGAGTCGCGCGAGGTGGAGCACGCCGACCCGCTCTCCCCCGAGCCGCCCGGAGCGCGCACGCTGCCCGGCGTGGAGGACGGCGGCGAACCGCGGGTGCTGCGCCCCGCCGCGCCGGTCTCGGTGGCGGCCGACGGGCGCGCCCACCGCATACCCGTGTCCGTGTTCACCACCGCCGCGCCCGGCGAGTACGCCTGCGCGCCGGAGCTGTCCCCGCTCGTCACACGGGTGGTGCGGTTCGACAACCTGTCCGGCCACGCGCTGCTCGCCGGGCCCGTGGACCTCGTCCGGGGCAGCGGTTTCGCGGGGCGGTCCACGCTGGACTTCACCGCCCCCGGCGCCCGCGCCGAGCTGGCCTTCGGCAGCGGCGACGACCACCGGGTGGTGCGGGAGACCGAGGAGACCCGTGACTCCACCGGCCTCACCCAGCGCACCGTGATCACCCGCACGGTCCGGCTGCACCTGTCCCGCTTCTCCGCCGCCGGGGAGCGGGGCGAGCGGACCGTGGTGGTGCGGGAGCGGATCCCGGTGTCCGAGGTGTCGGCGGTGGAGGTGCGCGTACGCGAGGACGCCTGCTCCCCGGTGCCCGACGCGGTCGACGCGGACGGCATCGCCCACTGGTCCGTGCCCCTCCCGCCCGGCGGGCGCCGGACCCTGACCCTGGTCTACGAACTGTCCGCGAGCGCCAAGGTGTCCGGCCTCTGAAGCCCCCGTGCGTGTCCTCCGCGGAGACCCCCGCGCGGGCAGGCTGATCAGGCCCTCGCTACGGGCGGGGGCCGCACGCCGGGACGCATCCGGAGCGGTCCCGCCCCGGATGGTCCGCCGTGTCCCCGGCCGCCTTCTTGGCCAGGCCGGGCGGCAGATGCGGGGTGGCGGACGCCCCGGCGTCCTGCGTCGCCGCCGTACCGTCGGGCACGCCCCGCTCCGGCGTGACCGGGGGACCGGTCGAGCCCATCGGCTCCGGCAGGGCGCCCCCGGACGCGTCCGCCCATACGTCGACGGGGGCGTCCGGACGCGGGGAGGACGCCGCCGGGGACGCCGTGTCCACCGCTCCCCCGCCCGCGGACGCCGCCGTTCCGTTCTCCGACCGCTCTGCCTGCTCCGTCTGCTCCGTCTGCTCTGCGGCGGGGGTGTCCGAGGCGCTGGACGCGCTCCGGCCGTCGCCGCCGGGTGCGGAGGCGCCGGTGGCGGCGAAGGCGGTCACCGCGACGGCAGCCAGCGCGGCGGCCACACCGGCGAGCGCCAGGCGCCCCCGCACGGGCGGCATCCGGCGGGTGGACCCCGCCCCGGCGGGCGCCGGGCTCCGGTGCGTGTGCTCGGCCGTGCGCGGCGCTCCCCGCCCGGCGGCGACCAGACTGGTGGCAGGCGCTTCCGGCGCGAGCACCGTGCGCTCCTCGTCGGCCAGCGCGGACAGCGCGCGGGCGCAGTCCCGGGCCGTCGGCCGGTCCTGCTCGTCCAGGCTGGTCATGTCCCGTAGCAGCGAACCGAGTCCGCCGGGCAGGCCGGGGGGCAGCACGGGCGCCCGGTGCAGCCGGGCGATCGCGGCCTCCAAGGGGATGCCGTCGTACTCCAGCCTGCCGGTGAGGCATTCGAGGAGCACCAGGCCGAGCGCGTAGACGTCGGCGGCCCGGCCGACGGGGCGGCCGAGGACCTGCTCCGGAGCGAGGTAGGCGGCGGTGCCGACGAGCGTCCCGGACGTGGTGCGGGAGGTCTCGTCCAGCATCCGCGAGATGCCGAAGTCGATGAGGTGCGGGCGTCGGGCCGCGTCCAGGACGATGTTGGACGGCTTGACGTCGCGGTGCACGATGCCCGCTCCGTGCGCGTGGTCCAGGGCGCGGGCGACGCCCGCCCCGACGGAGGCGGTCGCGCCGGGGAGCAGTGGCTCCTCGGCGATCCGCTTGCGCAGGTTGTCGCCGTCGATCAGCCGCATGACCAGGAAGGCGCGTCCGTCGTGCTGCCCGGTGTCGTAGGCGGTGACGAGGCCGGGGTGGTCCAACCGGGCCAGCATGACGGCCTCGTTGTGCAGGCTCTCCTCGAAGTCGACGCCCGCGTCCGGCCGGAAGACCTTGACCGCCACCGGCCGCCTCAGCCGCAGGTCGAACCCCCGGTGCACGTACGCCGCACCGCCCGAGCCGAGCATCCCGTCCAGACGGTACCGGCCGCCCACCACCTCGGCGGTGCACCGGGACGCGGCGTTCTGTGCGAAGTCCCGAAGCCTCATTCCCTCTCCCACTGCGTCGAGGGCGGGTGCCCTGGCCGGGCCGTTCCCGGCGTGCCTCGGGACGCGGGTACCCCTATGTGGCGGGAGTACCCCTGTGGTGGTGCCGGCGGGTTCCGGGGACCGGGTTACCGGGTCCTGCAGCGGTGGTAGGGGTTCCGGGCCACGTACACGCCCGGACCGCCGAAGCCGACGATGTCCGGCAGGCCGCCGAAGATGCGGTCGTCAGTCGTCGCCCGACTCGTGGAACTCCTCGACGGCCATGGCGGTTTCGACTCCCTCGGGGTGCAGCAGATGGCGGGTGCGCGAGGTGTCGACGTAGGCGGCGTGCAGGGGGTGGGTGAGCAGGCGCGAGAGCGCGGTGGCGTGCTTGGCCATCGAGCTCCTGCCCGGCACGAAGACCGCCAGTTCGTTCCGGGACTCGAACGTCTCCACCGCGAAGCCGGCGGGCAGCGCCGCCAAGGCGCCCTCGCGTGCGGTGACGGGGACCGTGACCAGCCAGTGCGGTCCCTCGCCGGCGAGCATGCGGCTCCTCTGCTCCGGCGTCCCGGCGGCCAGGGTCCGCCACGGCGTCCCCACCGCCCCGGCCCCGCACGACTCCAGCGCCCCCACCACGTCCCGGACGGTGGCGGCGACCGTGGCGTCGGCCGCGTCCCAGTCGTACCGGGCGCCCCCGGAGGACGGGCCCGGCACGGGCTTCGACACCACGGTCGTCCCGTCCACGTGGCGCAGGACCGGTTCGGGGGGCGAGGCGAGGAGCGCGCTCACGTCCGCGATCGCCTCGTCCTCGGCCCGGCGTCGGAGCCGTACGTCGGACACGTGCTCCCGCAGGAGGGCCGCCGCCTCGTCCGGACGGTCGAGCGCGCGTCGGACGAGCGGCACGCCCATGCCCGTGCCGCGCAGGGCGGTGATCAGCATGGCCCGCTCGACCTGCCCGAACGCGTAGGAGCGGTAGCCGGTCCGCCCGTCGACGCCGGCCGGGACGAGCAGGCCTTCGGCGTGGTAGTGCCGGAGTGTCTGCGGCGTCAGGTCGCACATCTCGCTGAACTCACTGATCGACAACATGACGCCATCCTCGGCTTTGCGGCGACTGCAAGGTCAAGTGCCGGACGCGCGTCCGGGGAACGGTGTGCGCGAGGGGCCCCGCACGGCGGGCCCCCGGTCCCGAGGGCCCGCCGACGGTCCGGGCGCCCACGTCCACGCCCGGCGGCGGGCAGGACGTGGGCCGGGTGTCACTTGGCCAGGAACGCGAGGAGCGCTTCGGAGACTTCCCGGGCGTGGGTCCACAGCAGTCCGTGGGGCGCGCCGTCGATGACGACGTACTCGGCCTGCGGGAGCGCCTGGTGGAAGCGTTCTCCGGTGGCCTCGATGGGCAGGATGCGGTCGGCGGTGCCGTGCAGGATCAGAGCCGGGACGTCGATCTCGGAGACGTCGGCGCGGAAGTCGGTGGACCAGGTCGCCACGCAGGCGAGGGACGCGTACGAGGAGGCGCCGGCGGCGACGTTCCAGCTGTTGCGGACCGCTTCCTCGCTGATGCGGGTGCCGAGGTTCTCGTCGAGGTTGTAGAAGTTCTCGTAGAACGCGGTGAAGTAGGCGTAGCGGTCGGCGGTGACGGCCCTTTCGATGTCCTCGAAGACGGCGCCGTCGACGCCGCCGGGGTTGTCGTCGGTCTGGAGCAGGAACGGTTCGAGGGAGGCGAGGAAGGCGGCCTTGGCGATCCGGCCGGAGCCGTAGGTGCCCAGGTAACGGCCGACCTCACCGGTGCCCATGGAGAAGCCCACCAGGACGACGTCGTCCAGGTCGAGGGTCTCCAGGACCGTGTTCAGGTCCGCGGCGAAGGTGTCGTAGTCGTAGCCGGTGGTCGGCCGGCTGGAGCGGCCGAACCCGCGCCGGTCGTACGTGATCACGCGGTAGCCGGCCGACAGGAGCGCGGCGGACTGCTTCTCCCAGGAGTGGCCGTCGAGCGGGTAGCCGTGGATCAGCACGACCGGCTGCCCGCTGCCGTGGTCCTCGTAGTAGAGCTCGACGCTGGTGGAGTTTTCCTGGTCGACGGTGATGAACGCCATGGTGGTTGCTGCCTTCCGGTGGAACTGCGGCTGAGGGTGGGTGCCCGGTCGGGCACGGTGGTGCGGTGCGGGGTGCGGCAGGCGGAGCCGCGGGTCAGCGGACCGTGCGGGCGGCCTGCTCGACGATGCGGGTGACGGCCTCGGGGCGGGACACGGACACCGCGTGGGACGCGTCGACGGTCGTCGTGCGGGCCTTCGCACGGGCCGACATGAAGCGCTGGGCGGCCACGGGGATGTTGCGGTCCTCCGTGGTGACCAGGGACCAGGAGGGGATCGTCTTCCAGGCGGCGCCGGTGGACTTCTCCTCCAGTGCGGCGGCGGCGATCGGCCGCTGCCCGGCCGCCATGAGCCTTGCCCTGTTTGCGGGCACGTCCGCGGCGAACTGCGCGCGGAACTTCTCCGGCTCGATGTACACGTCCGCGCCCCGGCCGCCGTCGGGCAGGGTGTAGTCGACGGACTCGATGGCCTGGCCGAGGGTGCTGCCGGGGAACTTGTCCGTCAGTCCGAGCGAGCTCTCGCCCGCGTCGGGCAGGAACGCCGCGATGTAGACCAGGGCCTTCACCTTGGTTTCGAGGCCGACGGCGGCCTGGCTGATGACGGTGCCGCCGTAGGAGTGGCCCACCAGCACGACGGGCCCGTCGACGTGGTCGAGGACGCTGCGCAGGTAGGCGGCGTCGGTCGCCGGACCGCGCAGCGGGTTGGCGGCGGACACCACCGGGTACCCCGCGCGCTGCAGCCGGGAGACGACACCGTCCCAGCTCGCGGCGTCGGCGAACGCTCCGTGTTCGAGCACGATCGTGGGACGTGCCGAGGGGCGGGGCTCGGGGGACTCCGCGGCGGCCGCACCGGGCAGGGCGACGGCGGCGGCGGACAGCCCCAGGACCGCGGCGATGCCGAGCAGCGTGGATCTGCGGCGGGGACGGGCGAGGCGGGTGATGCGCATGGGTGGAGTCCTTCTGGTCGGTTCGACGGCCTCGACGGGCCGTGTGAAGGGGTGAGTGGCTGCGTGCGGAAGACGACGGGGCACCGCGCGGGTGGCTCCGCGGTTCCGTGCGTCCGTCCCGGACAGCGGGCCGGGGAGCGGAGCGGCCGGGCCGGCGGGCTTCCGGGGCCGGCGGGCTTCCGGGCTACCAGCGGCTGCTGCTCGCGGGTTCCGCAGGACGGCCCCGTCCGGTCGCGGGAGCGGAGCGCCTTCCGTCCTGTCCTACGAGGGGAGGGCCGGACCGGTTCACCGGGCAGCGGGCCGGGGAGCGGAGCGGCCGGGCCGGGACGCGTGCGCCCTCAGTCGGAGGACGCCAGAGAGTCGTAGACGTGCCTGAGGTAGCTGTGGGTGCGCTCCGAGCCGAGGATTCCGTCGCCCACCCGGTTCATCGTGTAGGCGAACGTGACACGCCGGTCGAGGTCCATCATGACGATCGAACCGCCCCGGCCGACCCAGAAGCAGATCTTTCCGGTGGGCATCTGCGGCATGGTCCTCGGGTCGGCGAGCGCGTAGCCCAGACCCCAGCGGACGGGGACGCCCAGGAACAGGTCGACGCCGTCGGACTGCACCTCGAACACCTTGTCCACCGTCTCCGCGGAGAGCAGCCGGAGGCCGTTCACCTCACCGCGCCGGGAGAGGACGGACAGGGCACGGGCCAAGCCCCGTGCGTTGCCGTGTCCGTTGACGGCTCCGAGTTCGGCGGAGCGCCACCGCGGGGTGTCCACGTGCTCGTCACGGGCAGGGCTCCCGAGGAGCGTCCTGGTGAAGATCCCGTCGGGATCGAGGCCGGCGGGGAGGCCGGAGAGCTGCGGCGGCGCCACCAGATCGGCGATACGCGGCCAGTCGGCCGGGCGCGCGCCGATCTGGACGTCGGCCCGGGCCGGCCCGGCGATCTCGGTGTCGACGAACTCCGTCAGCGTACGGCCGCTGACCCGGCGGACGAGCTCTCCCACCAGTTGTCCCTGCGTCTGCACGTGGTAACCGGAAGCCGAGCCCGGCTCCCACCAGGGCGCCTGAGCGGCGAGCCGGGCGCTCGCGGTGGGCCAGTCGTAGAGGTCGTCCATGGTGAAGGGCTGCTGCCAGCCGGAGAGTCCCGAGGTGTGGGCCAGCACGTGCCGCACCTCGATGTCCTGCTTGCCCCGGGCGGCGAACTCGGGCCAGTAGTGGGCGACCGGACGGTATAGATCCAGCGCCCCCCGGTCGACGAGGACGAGGGCCGCGAGGTTGGTGAGCGTCTTGGTCGTCGACCACATGCTGACCAGCGTGTCCCGGTGCCACGGCACGGTCCGCGCCGCGTCCGCGTGGCCGCCCCACAGGTCGACTTCCATGACCCCGTCCACGTCGACGGCGATCGACGCCCCCAATTCCTCCCCGGCTTCGAGGTGCGCCGCCAGCGCCGCCCGCACCGGGGCGAACCGGTCCGTGCTCGTTCCCTCTACGACGACCATTTCTTCTCCACTCCGGACGACAACCGTACGACCGTTCGACGGAAGGAACCTCGCACCGGTTCACGTATCGCAGCAGGTCATGACATCTGTTCACCTGCCGCTTCCGGGCACGGACCGGTTGTTCGCGCCGCCGTGCGACCCCGCGCGGCCCGGGGCGGAGGCGTCGGACGGGCGCCTCACGAGCCGTCCGGCCCGGTCCCCGTCCGGCCGGCGACGCCTGCCGGACGACGACGCCCTGCTAATGTCCTGTCCGATATGCGGGAAGCGGACAACGGGGTCCTCGTCACCCCGTCCCCCGCGCCACCCCGGCGGACATGCCCCGGTCGGCGGGGCCGGAGCCGGTTTCCTGCACCGCGCGCCCCGGCCTCCCCGTGCCGGGCTCCGGCCGGGTGCGTGCCCCAGGGGTGACGCCGCGTCGTGCGAGGTTCTGGTGGGTACGGTGACAGCTGTGGGGCAAGGTCTCGACTTCGGCGTGCTGGGTCCGCTGGAGGTACGGCGGGCGGGAGCCCTGCTCGACCCGGGCCGGCGCAAGCAGCGGCTGCTGCTGATCCGCCTGCTGCTCGCCGACGGCCGGGCGGTCTCGACGGACACCCTCCGTGAGGACCTCTGGCCGCAGCAGCCGGAAGGGGAGCCGGTCGCGGCTCCCGCCTCCTTGCACGCCCACGTCAGCAAGGTGCGCGCGGTCCTGGAACCCCAGCACCTTCGCCGGCGGGGAGTCTTCGAGACGCTGGTCACCGAACCGCTGGGCTACGCCCTGCGCGTGCCGCCCGAGAACCGCGACACCGTCCGCTTCGAGCGGGCCGCTGCCCGGGCACACCGGTTCCTGGACCAGGGCCGGCCCGACCGGGTCGTGGAGGAGGCCGGCCACGCCCTGGACCTGTGGCGCGGCACGGCGTTCGCCGACGCGGCGCACCACCTGTTCGCCGCCGACGAGACGGCCCGCCTGGAGGAACTGCGGCAGACGACGCGCGAGATCCGCACCACCGCGCTCCTTCTCCAGGGCCGGATCACCGAAGCCCTCACCGCGGCGCAGGAGATGACCACGCGGCACCCTCTGCGGGAGACCGGCTGGGCCCTGCTGCTGCGCGCCCTGTACCTCGCCGGCCGCCACCCCGAGGCGCTCCAGCGCTACACCGATCTGCGCCGGCACCTCGACGACGAACTCGGCCTCGAACCGGGCCCGCCGCTGCGCGCCCTGCACCAGGGCATCCTCCACCACGACCTGCCGCCCCTGCACACGGCCGGCCGGTCCACCGGCACGATGACCGGGCACGGCCACCGCCCGGCCGGGACCACCGCGTCCGGGGCGCCCGACGGGGGCGGTGCGACCGCGCCGGACGGTCGGCAGGCCGACGGCCGGCCCGACCGCGCGGACGCCGGGTCCGACGCGGGCGGCACGACGGCCGCGCACGCCGAGGGAGCCGTGCCCCGGCGACCGGCGCGCCCCGCGCAACTGCCCCGGAGCCTTCCGGTGTTCGCGGGACGGGCCGCCGAGGGCGCATGGCTGTCCGCGGTCAGCGGTGCACCGGGCCGCCCCGGACCGGTCACCGCGCCGGCCGTGGTCATCAGCGGTGCTCCCGGCGTCGGCAAGACCACTTTCGCCGTCCACCACGCGCACCGGGCGGCGTCCTCGTTCCCGGACGGGCAGCTCTTCGTCAACCTGTGCGGATTCCATCCGCACGCACCCGCCGTCGATCCGGGCACCGCACTCCACGGCTTCCTCACCGCCCTCGGCGTCCCCGCCCCGAGCATCCCCGAGGACACGGACGACCGGAGCACGCTCTTCCGCAGTCTCCTCGCCGACCGGCGGGTCCTCCTGGTCCTGGACAACGCCCGCGACGAGCAGCAGGTGCGCCCGCTGCTTCCCGCGGGAGCGGGCTGCCTCACCCTGATCACCAGCCGCAACCAGCTTCCCGGTCTCCTCACGACCGACGGCGCCAAGCCCCTGAGGCTCGCGCTGCCGTCGCAGGCCGAAGCGCACGAGGCACTCGAACGACGGCTCGGAACCGAACGGCTCGCCGCCGAGCCCACCGCCACCACCGACCTCATCCGCCTGTGCGGGCGGCTCCCCCTGGCCCTGGCCGTGGTCGCCGCCCGTCTGGAACTCGACCCCTCGCTGCCGCTGCACGCCGTGGTCGGCGACCTGCGGCACACCGACGGCGGCCTCGAAGCGTTCGCAGGTTCCGACACCACCACCGACGTACGCGCCGTCTTCTCCTGGTCCTACCGGTCGCTGGACGAGCACTCCGCCCGGCTGTTCCGCCTGCTGGCGCTGCACCCGGGCCCCCACATCACCGCCCCCGCCGCCGCGAGCCTGGCGGGTCTGCCCCTGGCTCCGACCCGCCGCGCACTCGCCGGACTGCTCGGCTCCTGCCTCGTGGAACAGCCGCTGCCCGGCCGCTACGGCCTGCACGACCTTCTGCGCGGCTACGCCACGGAGCTCACGCACACGCACGACACCGGCGAGGGACGCCGGCACGCCACTCTCCGGGTTTTGGACCACTACATGTTCACCGCCTGGGAGGCGAACCAGTTCCTCCGGCAGGACACGTCGCCCGACCTCGACCTCGGCGTCCCCCACCCGGGCGCCACGCCGGAACCCCTCACCACCGTCACGCAGGCGACCGGATGGCTCGACGCCGAGCACCGGGTGCTGTCCGGGCTGCTCGACACCGCCGTGGGCCAGAGGCTCGACCACCGGACCACCGGTCTCGCCTGGTCGCTGAAGGAGTACTTCAACCGACAGGAGTTCTGGCCCGAGGCCATCGCGGCACTGGCCCCCGCCCTCGACGTGGCCCGACGTCGCGGCGACCGTCTCGAAGAGGGCCGCTGCCTGCGGCACCTGGGCGGCGTGCACGGTTACCTCGGCCACCAGGAGGAAGCCCTCCAGCAGTTGCGACGCGCCACAGAGATCTTCGAGGAGCTCGACGACGTCGGCGAACAGGCACGCGCCCACTACGTCACCGCGTGCGCGCTCTTCCTTTTCGGGCGGACACCGGAAGCCGTGGCGTTCTGCGAACGGGGGCTGGAACTGTCCCGCGAGACGGGCGAAGAGCTGTGGCTGGCGGAGTGCCTCCTCGAACTCGCCTGGTTCCACTCCAACCTGGGGAACCTCGAACAGAGCCTCCGGTACAGCGAAGAGGGCATCGCCCTGTTCCGGCGCCTCGACGCCCCCTGGCAGCTCGCCCAGGCGTGGGACATCCTGGGCCACACCCTCCGGCTGCTCGGCCGCTACGAGGATTCAGCGGCCACCTACCGGCGGGCGACGCGGGCGTTCGCCGGACTGGGCGACCACCGGAACGCCATCGGCACGCTGATGCGGCTCGGCGACACCCGGCTGGCCATGGGCGACCAGGAAGGCGCACGCGCGCACTGGGCGGACGCCCTGGAGGACGCCGAGGCACGCAAGATGTCGCACAGCGCCCAACAGGTCCGCGACCGGCTGACCGCCCTCGACATGGACGAGGACCCGGTGCCCCCCGTGCCGGAGAGGGTGGTGGGGAACCACAAGGTCCCGGTTCCGAGGGGCGCCAGCCCCGCACTCCAGCGCACGCACGGGTAGCGGCGCGGTCCCTGTCCCGCGCTCCCGGAGGGCTCCGGCGACGACCGGACCGTCCGGGACGGCAGCGGGAGCGGACCCGCGCCCGGTCCGGGACGGCATCCCGTCCGGGACCTGAGCACCGGTCCGTGCGACAGGGGCCTCCCGCCCGGCACCGTCCCGCCCGGACCGGTCAGATCTGGTTCTCCGCCCGGAACATCCAGTTCTGCTTCTCCAGTTCGGCGGTGAGTCCGATGAGGAGGTCCTGCGTGACGACATCCACCTGGCCGGTCTCCTCGATGCGCCCGCGCACTCTCCCGATCACCGCGGAAAGCGCGTGCACCAAAGCCTCCACGGCATCCGTGTCCTTGATCCAGCCCGACGCCGAAGCGGGCACGCCACTGGTGGCCGCGACGGTCGAGGCCCGTCCGTCCGGGCTGACGCCCAGGGCGGCCGCCCGCTCGGCCACCGCGTCGGCGTGGTTGCGAGCCGTCGTGGCGACCTCGTCGAGCTGGACGTGGACCGAGCGGAAACGCGGGCCGCGCAGGTTCCAGTGAGCCTGCTTGGCCACCAGGGACAGGTCGAGAAGGTCGGCCAGGGTCGCCTGCAGAGCAGCCCCCGCCCTCTCGCGGTCGCTCGTCGTCGGGTGGTTGCTGATGACCGTCACAGGAGTGCGGTCCTTTCGTGAGTGGCGTCGGCGTCCGGGTAAGGACGCCGACGAACGCGGTCCACGGAGACGTGCCGCAGCCCGTGTCCGTGCGGGCGCCGACGGGCCCTCAAGGCTGAGAACGGCGGTGAGCCCGGCTGAGTTCAGCTCACCGGCACGCAATCCCGTACGCCGCGAAGTCCGGGCACGCCACACCGGCCGCTGCCCGCTGAACCCGAAGGCGGCCGCGCGGGCGGGGAACGCGGGGCCGCACACCTGCCGCACCGACCCACCGCCGGCGTCCGCAGCGGCGGCGACAACGGCTCGCGGAGCCCCGGACGTCCACGTCGTCGCGGTGCGGCTACACCCCCACGATCCCCTGTTCCGCCAACACCTTGCGCAGGGCCCGCGTGGCGTAGAAGGCACGGCTCTTGACGGTGCCGGCCGGTATGCCGAGGTGCTCGGCCGCCTGGGTGACGCTGCACTCCAGGTAGTACATGAGGCGGATGACGGTGCGCTGCTGCTCGTTCAGCTCGCCCAGTGCCTGCCACACCACGTGGGAGGTGAGGGTGGACGCCGTGCTGTCCTCGGAGGCGTCCAACTCCTCGACGGGCAGCAGTTCCAGGGGCCTGACCCGGCGTGCCCGCTGATGGTCGATGACCAGGTTCCTGGTCACGGTGAACAACCACGGACGGAGGCTCTCGCTGCGGGTGCCCAGGAACCGGGCGTGCTTCCAGGCGCGGGCCGCGGTCTCCTGGAAGATGTCCTCCCCCTTGTGCCAGTCACCGTCCAGCAGGCGCGTGGCGTACCGGACGAGCAGGGGGCCGTACCGGTCGTAGATGTCCCGTACGAAGGCGTCGCAGTCGGCGTCCGGTACGAGGTCGCGGGCATCCGCCCGCGTGGTGGTCCCGTTCATGCGTGGAGCTCGATCCTGTCAGGGGTTCCTCGGCGTGCTCACACACTCGTCGGAACCCCTTGGCGGGACCTTGTCGTTTCCTTGCCGCTGTGCCCGACGATCTCCGGGAAGTGGTGGGACGGGATCTGGTGGTGCCGGCCGGGGTACTCGATCAGCTCCTCGGGGTCGGGACATCGCTGACGCGGCGGGGTGCCGCTCCGGGCGGGCGGATCGGCAGAGCCGGATCCGGCGGTCAGCACGACGACGACGCCATTCTCGCCGTGCGCCGCGTGGCCGGCTGAAGCGTCGTCCCCGCGGGTACGCGCACCGGCCAGGACGCCTCACGGCCGGGCGGAGACGTGCGGCCCAGCGCCGACCGCGGTGCCCGCCCGGCCGCCCCGGGCGTTCTCACACCCGGGCCTGCGTCGCGAGCATCACGCGCAGGGCGCGGGTCATGGCGTTGTCCGTGCCGAAGTCCACCCCGGCGGGCACCTCGACGAGGCCGCCATGGGCCAGGACCAGGACGCCGCAGGTCCCGGGGCGGGCCGTGCCGGGGCCGTCCAGCCAGTCCTCGTACGCGCCGGACGTGGTGTCGAGGTGCGCCCTGCTCCTGCGGCTCACCTCGGCCATCAGCTCGTCGACACCGGTCAGTCCGTCGACGGAGGCGAACGGGACGCTCACCACGGGCTCCTCGACCAGGCGGACACGGGGCTCCTTCCCGCGGCCGGCCTCCTCGGGCGCCTCGGGCAGCAGTCCCCGGCCGAAACGCGCGAAGTAGAGCAGGGTGTGCGCGGAGTCGATGCCGCCGAGGAAGGGGCGATCGAAGTTGGTCCTGCGGTTGCCGGTCGTGTACTCGCGGGGAATCCGCGGGTCGTCCGGCACCGGCCAGTGGACCTCGCCCGTCTCCCGGTCCCGCCAGGGCACGTAGCGCCGGATGTCGTCGGAGGCGGACAGCGGCATCAGCTCGATCCCGAAGCGGCCGGGGTCCTTGGCCACGATGGAACCGGGCGTCAGCGAGAACACCCCGATGCCCGAGGTGGTCCACAGCTTCTCGTGCTGGTGGAGGAACTCGTACGTCGCCAGCGCCTCCGTCCGGGTTTCGGTGGGGAAGCCGGTGAAGCCCATCATCTGGGCGGCGATGCCGTTGCGTGCCAGTTCGCTCAGGACGTCGGGGACGACGTCGATCCCGACGCCCTTGTCGATGAGGTCGAGGATCCGCTGGGTGCCGGACTCGTAGCCGAAGGAGATCGCGACGCAGCCGGAGGCCGCGAGGAGTTCGCCCACGGCACGCTTGGGGAACGTGCGTTCCAACCGCAGCTCGGCGGCCCATCGCAGGTCCAGGGCCGACTCCGCGAGGGCGGCGGCGAGGTCGCGCAGGTAGCGGGGGGACATGGCGTCCACCGCGAAGTACAGGGTCCTGCCGTAGCGGCTCGCCTCCCGCAGGTCCTCCAGTACGGCGGCGACGGGGCGTTCACGCGACGGCGAGGTCGGCCGGTCGGTGTTGAGGCCGTAGTCGCAGAAGGTGCACTTGTTCCAGTAGCAGCCCCGGGTCGGGCTGTAGAGGATCACCGGCTCGGGTGCCCAGTAACGCTCCCAGTCCCACACGTCGTACGCCGGGGAGGCGAGCGTCGCCACACTGCCGTACGCGATGTCGGGGGTGGGCCGGCGCCTGGTCATCACACCGGCGATGGCCTCGAAGGCGTCGCCGCCCCGGACCGCGCCGTCGCCGACCGCGTCGAGGATGCCGATGAGGGCGGTCTCGCCCTCGCCGGGGACGATCAGGTCGGCGTCCTGGAAGACCCGCCACGGGGCTGCGGCGTCCGGGGCGTACTTGACCACGTCGCCGACCTCGGTGCCGCCGAACACGATCACCGTGTCGGGCAGCACGCTGCGGATCAGGCGGGCCATCCTCAGGGCGACGGGCAGCTGGCTGGTGTAGTTGACCGACAGGCCGACCACCGCCCAGGGGCGTTCGCGCAGCTTCGGGACGAACTCGTCGGCGAAGTACCCCTCGAAGGGGCGGGCGACGGCCGCCGGGACCGCCGGGTCGGAGAGGTCCGCCGTACTGCACAGGTTGACGACGGACTTCGCCCGCATCGAGAAGCCGTCCGCCGCGCCGGGAGGCATTTCCAGGGCGATCAGGTCCCACCACCGGCTCATCACCGCGACCGCCTGGGCGTAGGTCGGGGGGTGGTAGAAGTCCTCGGGGTCCTGGAACACGCCGATCGCGTCGCGGGCCGATGTGGCGGTCAGGCCCTCGGCGGCCAGCGCCTGCCGGTAACGGATCTCGTCGTGCCGGCGCGGGGCGGCGGACCTGGCCTCGATCGCGGCGCGGGCGCGGCGCGCGGCGGCGAGCACGGCGCCGAAGCGCTCGGGGTCGGCGAGGTAGGTGAAGGCGTCGATGTTGGCGTCCACGCAGCCGTACTCGGTGTGGCCGGCCTCGCGGGCGGCGCCCACGAGGTACGGGATCGAGTGGTAAGCGGTCGTCGGGTCCGTCACCGGCGGGTTGACCAGCAGGTAAGCGGTGGACCCGCCCGGCCGCCGACCGTGGTCGGGCTTTCCCTCGAACCGCGGCATGCCCAACGGGACGAACACGCTCATCGCTGTGACTCCTGACTGTTGTCCTGCCGTGGATGCGTGGCGCGGGCGGCCGGCACGCCGGGCGCGGGGCCGCTCGCCGGGACCCCCGGCGGTACGGGGAACGGCGGTACGGGGAACGGTGGGGCGTACTCGGTGCCGGAGCGGTGGTCGCGGAAGGCGCGCTGGGTGAGCGCGCCCAGCACGGACAGGGCGATGGCCGCGCCCGCCACCGGGAAGAACGGGGCCGCGCCGAGGTGGCGGACGCCGAAGCCCGCCACGGCCACGGAGATCGGGAAGGTGCCCATGACGGCCAGCATGACCAGGCTCATGACCCGGCCGATGAGTGCCGGGGGCGCCCAGACCTGGAGCAGCGTCACCACGACGATGTTCTGCCAGCCACTGGCCAACGCGTAGACGCACACGCACACCGCGGCGCCGACCAGGCCCCCGGCGTACGGGACGGCGCCCAGGGCGATGCCCATGACGACCGCGAGGGCGGCGAAGAGATAGGCGGGCGACTCCACCGGCCGGCTGCGGGCGGCCACCAGCGAACCGGCCAGACCGCCCAGGCTCAGGCAGGTCAGCAGGACGCCGTAGCCGGTGGCGCCCATGCCCTGGTGGGCCAGTTCGGGCAGGGCCACCTCGATCGTGCCGTTGAAGGCCAGGTTGCAGACGAGTGCCACCACCAGGACGACGTGCAACAGCCTTCCGTGGCGCAGCAGTTCCATGAAGGGGATCTCGCGGACCGGGGGTTCCTCGGCGCCCGCGGGCCCGTCCTTCTGCGGCGCGTCCGTATCCGCGCCGGAGCGTATCCGGGCGAGCACCAGCGCCGACACGAGGAAGGACGCGGCGTCGACGGTGAGCGCCAGGCCCGCGTCGAAGGCGGCCACCAGGGCGCCGCCCGCCGTCGGCCCGAGGAGTCCGCCGACCTGGTTGACCATGGTCGACAGGGCGTTGCCCCGGCCCAGGTCCTCCTTGGGCAGCAGGGCGGGCAGAAGGGTGTACGAGGCGGGGATGAAGATCCCGGAGCAGGCGCCCAGGACGACGGCGATGGGCGCGAGCTGGGCCAGGGTCGGGGTCCCGGTCGACGCGAGCACCGCGAGGATGCCCACGGCCACGGCCCGCACCAGGTCGGCCGCGAGCATCACCCGCCGGCCGCCGATCCGGTCGGCCACCACGCCGCCCAGCGGAATGGTGACGACGCGGGGGATGCCGTAGCAGGCCAGGACCGTGCCGAGCAGGACGGGGCCGCCGTCACCGGAGAGAATCAGCCACGGCAGCGCCACGGCGTAGCAGTAGTCGCCGACCGTGGAGGAGAGCTGCCCGGCGAGCAGCAGCCGGAAGCCGCGCACCGACATCGGCCCGCTCGTCACTGCCGTACGGAACCTCTGTCTGGCTGGTGCCACGTGTCCTCCTCCTGCTGATGCCGGTGGTCAGCCGCCGAGCGGGCCTACGTCCAAGTCCAGGAACTCGCGGATCACGGCGGTCACGGTGGTCGGCGGCGGCAGCCCGAGGTCCTTGCGCACTTCGCCGGCGGCGATCTGCCAGGCGGGGGCGAGCACCGGGTCCACCACGGCGTGGCCGTCGGCGCGCAGCCGGGCCACGTTGCGGCGGACGGCGGGGCGCTCCCACATCAGGCTGTTCATGCTCGGAAAGAACAGCACCGGGCGCTCATGGGCGAGCAGCGCCGAGCTGAGGAGTCCGGAGGCGAGTCCGTGGGCGGCCTGGCCGAGCATGTTGGCGGTGGCGGGCAGGACGACGAACCGGTCCGCCCAGACGGCGGGGGCGACATGGCCGGTCGTCAGTTCGTCCTCACCGTCGCAGGTGACGTCCCGGCACAGCAGCCGCATGGTGGCGGCCGGGACGAGCACGGCGGCGGAGCGGGTCATGGCCATGCGGATCTCGACGCCGGGTCCCAGGCCGGTGCGCAGGGCCATGAGGTACTGCGGAACGGCGAGCACGTTGGCGGAGCCGCACACCCCGATGAGCAGCCGGCGAGGGGGGTCCGGGACTGCCTCCGCCGTCATCACCGGGCTCCGGCGGGCTCACCGGCCGCTTCGCGCAGGCCGCATTGGGCGGCGATGAGATCGAGCCTGTCCTGCACGTTGTACTTGTAGCTGGGGCAGGGCGGATGGCCCTCCTGCCAGGCCTTGGGGCAGGCGCCGCCGCAGGTGGGCATGAAGACGCAGCCCTTGCACCAGGTGGTGCCCGCGGCGATCTCCTCGTTCCAGCCGTCGAAGGGACCCAGCGGCCGGACCGGTTCGGTGCCCGCCCGGTCGATGTGCGTCAGCGGGAGGGTGCGCTCGGCCTCGGGGACGAGGGGGTACTCGCTGCACGAGAAGATGTTGCCGGTGCTGCTGATGATCTCGGACGAGCGGGTCGTGGCGGGGCACAGGACCTCCCGCGCGGTGGTCGGCATCAGCTGCGTGTGCAGCCCGTGCCCGGCGAGCAGCCGGAGCCACCCCGTCTCGCGCTGGGCGAACTCGTGCTTGGACACCTCGATCGCCGACACGTCGTTTCCCCACGAGTGCACGGGAAAGATCGCGAAGGAGACGCGGGGGTGGCTGAAGCCCAGCTCCGCCATCAGCTCGATATAGCGGGGCACGGCGTCCTGGTTGTGTACATCGACATTCGTCCGGAACGCGAAATGGGTGGTGCCCAGATCCGGTTCGTCGAGTACGGAACGCACGGCGCGCACGATGTTCCAGAAAGATCCTCGTCCGCTTTTCAGCGGCCGGTGTTCATCGTGTATGTCCGGCGGCCCGTCGATCGTGATCTCGAAATGGGTGACCCCGCAGGAACGGATGAGCGTGATGATTTTCTTCGCGGTGAGGAGGGAGCCGTTGGTGACGATCACCGAGGAGTAGGCGACCCCGTTTTCGGCGGCGGCGGCGACAAATTGGGGGGCGAGGTCGCGGATGACCGCGTAGCCCATCATCGGTTCGGCCCCGAACCAGTCGATGCGGGCGCTCCGGGTCTCCGGGGCGGTCACGGCGCGCAGCACGCGGTCGCGGACCCGGCTGCGGTGGTCGCGGGACAGCCCGCCCCGGGTGTGCTCCTGGCCGCAGTAGGCGCAGCCCATGTTGCAGTAGGAGGTCGGCAGGAGGGCGATGTGCACGGCCGAACGTTTCGCCGACGCGCTCCGGTTGCGGTCGAGCACGGCGGACAGTTCGTCCTCGCCGGCCGGTACGAGCACCTGCGCCGCCCGCAGGGCGCCGGTCCAGGCCGGGGTGAGCGCACCGACGTCGCCGGCCTCCAGGGCCCGCGCGGTGGGGAGGTCCACCGCGACGGTGCTCGCGGTGCGGGTGCTGTAGGCGAGCCTGACGGGGACGCCGGTGGTGTCGGCGTACGCGCGGTCGCTCAGCACCAGGTATCTGCTGACTTGGTCCATCATCACGCTCCCACTGGGTGTCCTGGCGCTCGGCGGTCCGGCGCGCCTTGTCCGGCGGGTCCGGCGGTCGTGCCGCCGGACCCGCCGGTTCTGGAATCAGCAGAGGACGTTGACCTGGTTGTCCTTCACCTGGCCCTCGACCGCGGCCGACACGGCGTTGAGCCGGGCCTGGATGGAGCCGAGGACCGCGACCTCGTCCGGGCTGAGGGCACTGAAGACATCGCGCTCGGACTCCGACAGCAGGTCGACCGGGGTGCCGGCGCTGCGCAACGCGTCGAGGGGTGCTTGCGACATGGGTCACTCCTTCAAAGGGGCGGTCACGGGCTGTTACAAGGGCAAGGCTGCTCCGGCGCCCCCCGGGTCCACATCCCTCGAATGACTATGAATCCGGTGGCAAGTGATCCATTTAAAGGCATGCTTGTCCGGAGCATGGCCCGCAGCTACTCTCGTTTCCCTGAAGCGCGGTGTTTCACGGCCGGTCAACGCTTCGCTCACCGAATTGAGGGGTGAAGAGTTTGACCAGACGTGAAATTCTGATCGCTTCGCTCGTGGCCGCCGGCTCCTCGAACCGGGATATCGCTGCGGCCCTGTGCATCAGCCCGCACACGGTGGCGGCCCACTTGTGCAACATGCTCCGGAGAACGGGCGCGTCGAATCGTACGGAAATGATTGCGCGACTGTACGCCCAGGGTGCTCTGCTCCAGGGGATCTGGCCGCCGCTGCCCGCGGACGAGCGGAAGCGGCAGGAGGCCCCCGTGGCCGTCGGCGCCCTCGCGGCGGCAGCGGTCGCGGAGCACTCCATCGGACCGGCCGGCGTCCGCCTCGACTGGCCGCACTACGAGAACGAGGTACCGGTAGCCATGCCCTTCGACGCCCTGCACGCACTACGTGAGGCCGGCCACCCGGTGGACCTGCTGGCGGTCGAGCAGCGCTCGGTCCTCTCGGCGCTCAGCGAGCACGAGGTCCAGATCCTCAACTCCGTCAAGGAGCGGCTGGAAGCGGTCTCCGGTGAGGTGGAGGGACAGGACCTCAAGCTCCTGTGAACGGCGCCGCGCGGTGCGGCGGTTGCCGTACCGCGGTGCCGGACGCAGCCCGGTTCTGCCCGGAGTGCGGCACACCGGTCGTGGGGGCGCCCACGTCGGACAGCCGCAGAATCGTCACGGCGCTCTTCATCGACCTCGTCGGCTCGACGGTGCTCGCCGAGACCCTCGACCCCGAAGCGCTGCGGCGCACGATGGACCGGTACTACCGGGCCTGCACGACGGCCGTCACCGAACACGGGGGCGTGGTCGAGAAGTTCATCGGTGACGCCGTGATGGCCGTCTTCGGCGCGTTCGTCACCCACGAGGACGACGCGTTGCACGCGGTCCGGGCGGCGTGCGCCGTCCGGGAGGCCGTGACGGCCATCGGGTCCGGTGCGGGAGGGACCGGTGCCGGAGGGTCCGGTGCGGGGGTGCCGCTGGACACCCACTGCGGGATCGCCTCGGGAGAGGCCGTGGTGGCGGGCGCACTCGGCGGCGCGGCCAGGGTGGTCGGGGACGTCGTGCACACCGCCGCCCGCCTCCAGTCGCACGCCGGGCCGCACGAGATCCTCGTCGGCGAGGAGACGGCCCGCCTGGTCGGCGGCCGGGTCCGCATGGAGGCTGTCGCACCGCTGCGGGTGAGGGGCAAGCGCGAACCGGTCGCCGCCCGGCGGGTCCTGTCCGTCCTCGACGCGGCGAGCCGGGAGGACCTGGTCCCGCTCGTGGGACGCGACGGTGAACTACGGCTCCTGCTCGCCGAGTTCGCGGAGATCCGGGGCGAGCGCCGCAGCCTCCTCGTCACGGTCGCCGGTCCCCCGGGCATCGGCAAGTCACGCCTGGTGCGGGAGTTCCTGGGCCGCGCCGGGGAGGAGGCCGTCGTCCTGAGGGCCGGCTGCCAGGCGTACGGGGCCGGCCCCGCCCACCGCCCGCTGGCCGAGGCCGTCCGGTCGCTGCCCGGCGGCTGGGAGGAAGCGCGGGAGGCGCTGGAGACGCTGCGCCCCCGCGCGGACCGCGCCGTCACCGCCCTCGCCGTCGCCCTGGGCATCCGCACCGAGAGCGGGCTCCCGGTGAGCGTCGACGAGATCGGGTGGGCGTTCCGGCGGCTCCTGGAGGCCCTGGGCCGCGACGCCCCGGTGATCCTGGTCCTGGAGGACTTCCAGTGGGCGCAGCCGACCCTCTCCGAGATGGTCACCGATGTCGGCACAGGTGCTCGGGACACCCCGCTGCTGGTCATCCGCGTGGCGCGCGCCGAGCCGGGCGCGGTGCCGGCCGGGGACCTCGTCCTGCGTCTCGACGCGCTGCCGCCCGCGCAGACCGGGCGGCTGGTGGGACTGCTCGCGGACCGGGCGGAGGTCGCCGCGCAGGAGGCGGTCGCCACCGAGAACGACCTGGCACGGGTCGTGCGGGAGTGCGACGGCAACCCGCTGTTCGCCGAACTCCTTCTGGAGAACCTGGCCGGCCACCGGAGCCTGGACCAGGGCGTTCCCACATCGATCCGGGTCCTGTTGACGGCGTGGCTGGACCGGCTGCCGACCGCCGACCGGGCCGTGCTGGAACGAGCGGCCGGGGTGGGCGGGTCGTTCTCCGTCGAGGACGTGCGCGCACTCGCCGCGAACGAGCCGACGCTGGCGGGCGCCGCCCTCGACGACTCCCTGGCCAGGCTGCTGCGTTCCCGGGTGATCCACCTGTCCGGCCCGCCCGGCACGTACCGGTTCACCCGCGCACTGGCCCGGGACACGTTGTACGAGATGACCTCCAAGGCCCGGCGCGCGGCCTGGCACACCGTGCTCGCGGACCGGCTCGAAGGCCGCTCGCCCGACCCGTCCGCGGAGGGCGACCTCGCCCATCGTCTGGAGTCCGCGTGCCGCCTGCTGTCCGAAGCCGATCCCGGCGATCCCGGGCTGCCCGCGCTGACCGGGCGGGCGGCCCGCGCCCTGGTGGCCACCGGGTACCGGGCGCTGCACCGCCGGGACCTGCCCGCGGCCGTCTCGCTGATGGAACGCGGGCGCGGTCTCACTCCGGACGGCGACCCGCAGCACCGGGTGCTCGCCGCCCGCATCACCGACACGTATGCCGCGCTGGGCCGTTGGGACAGCGCCCGGCAGGCCGTGGCGGAGGCGGAGCGCAGAAGCGGGGACGACACCCCGACCCGGGACACCTGCGCCATCCTGCGGCAGCTGATCGCGCTGCGCTCGGGCGGAGCGGAGCCCGCCGGCACCCCGTACGCCCCGTACGCCCCGGGTGCCGCATCTGCCGTGCCCGGTCCGGCGGACGACCTGAGCTGGTGCAGGCTGCACCAGCTGTGTTCACTGCGGAGCTTCGCCGAGGGCCGGGTCGGCGCGGCGGAGGGCTCGATGCGTGACGCGCTCTCCCGGGCGCGCGGCCTCGGCGACACCTACGAGGGGAACCGCATCCTCGCGTCGATCTGTGAGCTGACGCAGTGGTCGCCGACCCCCCTCACCCGGGCCATCGAGCTGTGCGAGGAGCTGGTCCGGCGGTTCGACGGCGACCGGAGCCTGCTCGTGCCGGTCCTGCTGACCAGGGCCCGGCATCTGGCCCTGTCGGACCGGGTGGACGCGGCCCGCGAGGACATCGCACTGGTCCGCAGGCACTGCGACGACCTGGCACTGGCCCTCGGAACGTTCGCGGCCGCCCAGACGGCGGGGTTCGTCGAGTCCCTCGCCGGGGCACACCTGCCGGCCGCCGGCCACTACACGGCCGCGGCGGACGGGCTCGCCGCTCTGGGGCAGACGCGGACGGCGGCCACCCTGCGCCTGTACGCGGCCCGGGAGCGGTTCTGCGCCGGGGAGAGCTTCGGTCCGGACGCGGCCGAACTCGCCGGGCCGCCCGCGGACCGGCCGGAGGAGACCCGTACCCGTGCCGTCCGGCTGGCGCTGCGGGCACGGGTCCGGGCGCGGGCCGGGGCGTACGCGGACGCGGTCGGGGATGCCGAGCGGGCGACCGCCGCCCTCGACGGCACCGACGACCCCTGCCTCATCGGTGACGTCTGGTTCGAGGCGGCCCGGGTGCTGGACGCCGCCGGTGAACCGGAGCGCGCCCGGCACGCCGCCGGGCGGGCGCTGGACGCCCTGACGGCGAAGGAGGCCGTGCTCCCCGCCCGGACGGTACGGGCGTGGAGCGCGGCAGGACCGGGGGCGGACCGATGAGCGATCCACCCTGGAGACGGCCCTCGCGGCCCTACACGCCGGGCGTGCCGGCCTGGGGCGTGACGAGGGCGCAGGCGCACGAGACGTTCGCGTCCGTCCCCCTGGAATCGGTCTCCCCGGAGTGGGCGTGGGGCGGATCCGACGGTTCCGGGGTCCGGGTGTGCGTCGTGGACAGCGGGGTCGAGAGCGGCCACCCGATGATCGGCCCCGTCGACCTCGCCGTGACGGCCGTCACGGCCGAGGACGGAGAGGTGCAGATAGTGCCGTGCGAGGCCACCGACCACGCCGGACACGGCACCGCCTGCGCCGGGGTGATCCGGTCCCTCGCACCGGGGGTCTCCCTCTCGTCCGTCCAGGTGCTGACCGACGGCAAGACGGGCAGTGGCCCGGCGCTCATCGCCGGACTCTCCTGGGCCGTCGAGCAGGACTTCGACATCATCAACCTGAGCCTGGCGACGACCCGGCCGGCCCTGACCGCGCAACTCCACGAGCTCGCCGACCGGGCCTACTTCCGCCGGTGCGCCCTCGTCGTCTCCGCGCACAACCGGCCGGTGCCCAGCTATCCCTGGTCGTTCTCGTCGGTGATCTCCGTCGCGAGCCACGACGAGGACGATCCGATGACGTACTACTACAACCCCGCGCCGCCCGTGGAGTTCCACGCGCGCGGTGTACGCGTCCCCGTGGCGTGGCCCGGCGGCGGGACCATCCGCTCGACCGGCAACAGCTTCGCCGCCCCGCACATCTCGGGCCTGTGCGCGCTGATCCTCGGCAAGCACCCCTGGCTCACACCGTTCCAGCTCAAGACGGTGCTGTTCCTCTGCGCCGGGAACACCACCGGTCGACTTGGAGGTGCGCATGACGAAACCCGTTGACGCCGCGACGCCGGTCGAGCGTCGCCTGCTGCAATCCATCGTGGAGGTCGCGCGCCATGCCTTCGCCGCCGCGGCATCCTCGATCTTCCTCATCGATCCGGAGACCGGCGACCTGGTCTTCGAAGCCGTGGCCGGCGAGGGCGACGGCCAGCTCGTCGGTACGCGTTTCCCGGCGGGGACCGGCATCGCCGGCTGGGTCGCCTCGTCCGGTCAGTCGATGCTCGTCGACGACCTGCGCGAGTCGCGGCACTTCTCGGGCGAGGCCGCCGCGTCCACCGGGTACGTGCCCGACAGCATCATGGCCGCGCCGCTGTTCGGCGACGACGAGTGCGTGGGTGTGCTGGAGGTGCTGGACAAGGGCGCCGGCGGCGCACGGGAGATGGCGGACGTCGAACTCCTCGGCCTGCTCGCCGACCAGGCCGCCATCGGGCTCGAACTGCTCACCCGACTGCGCGCCGCCGAGCCGAGCAACCGCTCCGACAAGGCCCTGCGGCTGCTGGAGATGGCGGAATCGCTGCTGGCCCCGACCCATGGCTGAGCGGTGCGTCCTGCTGCTCACCCGCCGGGACGACGGGGAGGCGACCGAGGCGTCCGCCCTGCTGCGCCGCATCGGGGTGCCCGTGCACCGGCTCGACGCGGACGGCCTGGCGGACGTCCGGGCCGTCCACGGGCCGGACGGTGTACTGACCCTGGACGGACACCGGTTCGCCCCGACGGTGACCTGGCTGCGCCACTATTCGCTGCGGGCCGCGCCGGACGGCCCGCCGGACGGTCCGGCCGGCGGGCGGATGGTATACCGGGACGCGTGGACCGCGCTGGCCCGGCAACTGGCCGACGTCTCCCCGGCCGCCATCGGCGCCGCCGACCCGGGGCAGTTGGTGCAGCGTGCCCGAGCGCGGGCGCTCGGTGTACGCGTCCCGCGCGGACTGGTCACCACCGACCCGGCGGACGCGGCCGGGCTGCTCCCGGCCGAGCGGTACGTGCTCAAGGTCCTCGACCGGCACTACGTGGAACCGGAGCCCGGCCGGCTCGACTGGTACCTGCCGCGGGTCCTGGACGGGGACCGGCTCGCCGGCCTGCCCGGTGTGCCCCGGGGCACCCCGGTGATGCTCCAGGAGTACGTCGAGCACGACGCCGAGTACCGGGTCTACCTCGCCGGGGACGAACTGCACGCCTTCGAGGTGGTCAAAGAGCACCCGGAGGACATCTGGATCCGCCCGGACGAGGTGGTGGTGCGCCAGGTCCGGCCCCCGGCCGCCGTGGCCTCGGCGACACGCGCCATCGCCCGGGAGACCGGTGCCGCCTTCGGGGCGTTCGACTTCCTCCGGGCCCGGGACGGGGGCGAGCCGGTCTTCCTGGAGATGAACGCGCACGGCGACTGGCACTGGTTCGAGCGCAGAGCCGGCGTCGACGTGGTGACCCGTGCCGTGGTGCGGACCGTACGGGACCTGCACCGGGCCGCCGCCGGTCACGCGCGCCCGGCCGCGGTCAGCCTGCTTGCCTTCCTCGGCGCGGGCCGGGTGCACGGGTGACGCAGCCGGCCGCCACCCCGGAACGAGGGCCCAGGACTGCTGGTCGTTGACGCACGACGCGGGGTTACCCGCCGTGCGGAGCCCGCAGACGCAGGAGGGGCAGGACTCTGCCGGTGCGGGGTCCTGCCCCAGCGGGGGCTGATCCGCCGCGTCGGTACTGGCCCGGAAGGGCTTCGCCGCCCACCTGAACGGGGCGTGGCGTACGTACGTCATGTCGTGTCCTCGCCACTCCGGGAGGACCACCGCCCCTCAGGCCCCGGAGGCGGGCGGACCGGGCCCCTGACGAAGGACCCGATCCGCTCACCGCCTGTTCTACCCTCGGGACTTGTTGACCTGGAAGGCCCGGGTGACGGTCTGCTTGACCGCACTGCCGTCGCTCGCCGCGACGGTGGCCCGCAGGGTTGCGTACGAGGCGCCCTCGGGTGCGGTCAGATCGGCGTGCGAAGGCGCTCCGTGCCGGCCCGGTGTGATCTTGACCGCTCGCCAGCTGGCACCGTCGTCCCAGCTGACCTCCAGGTCGGCCCGACCGATCGTGGCCTCGACGGCACCCGGTGCACGCTGGACATCCACGTCCACACGCGTCGTGGCCTGGCGGGGGGCGCCGCCGGAGGCGTCGAGGCCGTGCGGGGTGAACCGGACGGCCATGAGCGGCAGGACGGTTCCGGCGCCGTCATCGGTGTCCGAGTCGAAGCTCCACTCCGACTGCACCCGCGTGGACAGTGCAGCGTAGGGCTGGTCCCGGGTGATGTCCGCGTCGAGCGTGCAGCGACCGGGGCCCGCGGGGGCCGGGATCGTCCTGGCGCTGCCGATGGCATTCCACTCACTCACCCTCTGGCCGTCCTTGGCCAGGGTGAGGGTGCCCGAAGCACCCCAGTCGGACCCGCCGCGGCTCCCGTCGCCGTCGACGAACCACGGCGTGCCGGCCCAGATCACGGAATTGTTGACCCGGCGGGCGGGCGCGGCCGGGAGCGCCGGTCCGACCACCGCGGCTGCGAAGTCCAGGCGGCGCAGGGCGCGCGGGCCGAACGTCTGCGTCGAGGTCGCGAGGGACTGCCGCCCGGCGATCGAGGCCCGGTCGAGCCATTCGCCCGGTGTGCGGTAGTCACGCACGGTCGAGGGGAAGCGGACCGCCTGGTCGACGAAGAGAGGGAGCAGGACGTCGTCGTCCGGGGTGGCCGCGGTGGTGCCTGCGGCGGGGGCGCCCTGGGCGTTGAGGTGGACACGCACCTCGGTCAGGTCGCGGCGTTGGACCGAGAAGGCGGGCCGGGCCGGGACACCGCCGTGCCAGGTGCGGGCCACGTGGTAGAAGAAGGGACTGGGTGCCTGCGACGAGGCGCCCTCGGCCGCGAACACGGCGAACGTACGGTACGTGGCGTCCGCCTCGGCGAACGGCGTGGCGTACAGGGTCTGTCCGGCACGCTCGCCGGTGGTGACCACGCTCAGCGTGTACGTCCCGGTGCCGGCGGGCAGTGCGAGCGCGGCCTGTACGGCCGTGGCACGAGCGGCCGGGTCGTGGACGTCGACGGCGACCGGGACGGCGGTGCGGGCGTCGAGGTCGACCGTGGTGTCCCCGACCGGGGTGACGGAGGCGGCGGCCATGGTGGTGGTGCGCTCCGTGCCGGTGCCGCTGTTGATCGTCATGCCGATCCAGTACTGGGCCTCGGGCACGGTCACCGCTCCGGTCCCCGCGGTGAGGCGGACCGGGTAGCGGTCGCCGGTCCAGCGGTTGACCAGCAGGGCCGTGCCGGTGGCCGGCGTGCCGTCGCGCTGCTCCGCGTGGAGCGTCACCCGGTGGCTGGGCACGGGGCTGTTGACGGCGAGGATCGTGCGGGTGACCGGCGTGCCACCCTGCGAGGCGGTGAGGACCGCGGACCAGGGGCCGTGCGGCAGCAGGGTGGCGCGGGTGGTGACGGTCGCGGTCGCGGTGCCGTGCGCGGGGACGGTGACCTGGTCGCGGTCGACCGAGAAGTGCTCGATGTTGCCCGGCTGCGCGGTGGGCGACAGGGGCTTCTCGAAGGCCAGGTCGAGCGTCGTGTCGCTGTCACCGGCGTTGGTGAAGGTGACGGTGCGCTCGGTGTCCTTGCCCGCGCCGTCGGACCAGCCGGCCGTCGTCGTCAGGTTCGCCGGGGAGGCGAGGACCGTCTGCCGCGCGGCACTGCCCACGTCGACCCGGCCGGTGCCCTGCTGGTACGGCGAGCGCTTCGCGTTCGGCTCGGCGCTGTTCATGAGCGCCGTCTTGATCTGCTCGCCGCTCCAGTCGGGGTGCGCCTGCGCGACGAGTGCGGCGGAGCCCGCCACGTGAGGGGTCGCCATCGACGTCCCGCTCTTGGCGGTGTGGCCGCCGCCCGTCTTCGCGGCGACGATGCTGACGCCGGGTGCCGTGATGTCGGGCTTGACCGCGTTGTCGCTGGGGCGCGGGCCGCGGCTGGAGAACGCGGCGAGTTCGTCGTCGGCGTCGACCGCGCCGACGGCGAGGGTGGCGTCGGCGATGGCGGGGGCCCCGACCGTGCCGGTGCCGTACTCGCCGTCATTGCCCGCGGCGACGACGAACAGCGTGCCGCTGCTCGCCGACAGGTCGTTGATGACCGCGATCGCGGGGTCCGTCTCGTCGGCCGGCCCGCCCAGGCTCATGTTGACGACCTTGGCGTGGACTGTGTTGACGGCCCAGTCGATGCCGGCCAGAACCGCCGAGGTCGGGCAGGAGCCGGTGTTGTCGCACACCTTGCCCACGGCGAGCGACGCGTCGGGGGCCACACCGCGGTAGGTGCTGTCGACGCCGGCGATGGTGGAGGCCACGTGGGTGCCGTGGCCGTTGTCGTCCTCGGCGGTGTCGCCGCCGAGGAAGTTGGACGAGACCGTCACTCTGCCCGCCAGGTCCGGGTGGTCGGAGTCGTAGCCGCTGTCGAGGACGGCGACCGTGACGCCCTTGCCGGTGTATCCGTCGGACCAGGCCTGCGGAGCGTTGATCTGCGGAACGCTCCGGTCCAGGGCGACATGCATCCGGCTGTCCAGCCACAGCTTGTCCCCGCCCCCCGCGAGCGAGCGGCCGGTGCCTGCGGTCAGGCGCTTCCAGGTGCTGACGGCGTCGGTGCCGTCGTGCGGGTCGAGTGCGGTCAGACCCAGGCGGGGTATCGCGCGTCCGGGGTGGGCGGCCGCGCCGACCGCATCGCGGGCCCTGCTCGCGGCGCCCGCACCCTTGGCATGCTGAACGATCATCCCCACGGCGCCGGAGGCGGTGGTGCCCCTCGTGCCGTATCCGGCGTCCAGCAGCGCCTTGACCTCGAAGAGGCGGGAGTCCAGCCGGCCCGCGGCGAGCAGCGGCTCGGCGTCCGCGGGCACGACACCGATGTCGCCGTTCCCCACGGAACTGGTGGTGAAGGTGACGTTCTCCCGGCCGGGCCCGGGGGTGACGGTGGCCGAGCGGATCTCGGCACCGGAGCGTTCGACCGTCACGGTGTCGCCGGTGGGCAGCGGCACGGTGAACGTGGTGGCCGCCGGCGTACGGGCTTCGGCGGCCGGTCCGGACGGGTCTGCCGCGTGGGCGGCAGTGGCGGGTAGGGCGGGTATGAGCGCTGCCAGCATGCCGGCAGCGGCTGCGGCGGATCTGACGTGCACGGAGAGGACCTCCAGAGATCGCAGAGCGAGGACGGGTCGAATCCTCGCAGCGCGGGGGCCGCCAACCCGGCCTGCTGCGTGGCGACTTGACGACGCGTCGTAGACCCGCCACCGCCCGCCGCAAGGGCCTGGGCGCAGAAGGGGGGTGCCGCGCGGTCAGTCCTTGCAGTCCGGTGGGCGAGCTCGGCGCCGTCCCGGTCATGCACCCCGCAGCACCATCTGCGTACCGACGACGGCACCTGACCGCGATCGGCGAGACGGGTCGCCGGTACCACCCGGCGGGCCGCTGCCCGCAGGCGGGTGTCCCCGTCGTCTTCTCCTCGGCCGCGCCCGCCGCACCGTGCTGGGCACGGTCCCCGGGGACGAGTCGCCGCGCCTGCCGGTCGAAGCCGGTCTCCACCCCCGCACCGCGCGGCGGCCCCGCACGTCCGCCGCACCGGCATCTCCCTGTCGTACCGGGTCCGCAACCTGGTCTTCGCGGGCTTCGCGCCGGTCACCGCCGTGCGGCTGTCCTCGCTCGGGGGCGGTGCGTACTGGCCGCCCGCCGTCGCGTCGCACGCCGCGGGGCCGGCCCGGACGGGCCGGCCCCGCGGCGTCCCTCAGCGGACTTCGTACGCGCGGACCATGGTCTGGCCGACCCGCGCCCCGTGCCCGTCGGCGAGCGTGACGCGCAGATGGACGAAGGTGCCCGCGGGCGCGTCGCCCGGCACCGTGGCACGCCACGCCCCGTGGGACCGTCGCACGTCCGCCGTACGCCAGTCGGTGACCGTGTCCGTGGTGGTCTGGTCGCCGTAGGCGTACCGCACCTCGACGTCCTCCAGCGCGACCGGGCCGTCCGCTCCGTCCACGACGGCGCCGATGCCCATCGTGGTGCTCTCGCCCGCCGGTCGCGTGTTGCGGAGGTCCGACGGGAGGTCGAGGACCGGGACGAGCAGGCGCTGGGCGCCCTGGTCGGCGGCGCCGGAGCGGAAGTCCCACTCCGTGCTGTACGCCAGTCCGGTGCGGTCGGCGGCCGACGCGGGGCGGCGCCAGGTCTGACGGAACGTCACGTCGGCGCTCTCCCGCGGCAGCTGGAAGGCGCCCGACACCAGAGGCTGCGGTTCACCGTTCACCAGAAGCTGCCGGGTGCCGTAGTCGTTGCGGGCGAAGGTGGAGTCGTGGCCGCCCGCGTCGCCGAACGGGGCGACGGTGAAGCCAAGCCGGTTGCTGTCGCGGGACATCATCGCGGCGCTGTAGGTGTTGCGCACGGAGCCGTACGGCGACTTGTACCAGTACGCCGTGGAGCCGCCCTGGCGCATCGTGCGCGGCCCGTCGTACGCGGTGCCGCCGGTCGTGCCGAGGTCCCGGCGCATCAGGGTCGTCCAGGTCAGGCCCTCGCTGCCCGACGGGGTGAAGAACTCCGTGCGCTGCTGCGGGGCGTGCAGCGGCAGCGTCGTGCCGCCGGCCCACAGGCCGGCCATACCGGGCAGCCCCACCTGCACGTCGGACCAGTACGTGGCGTCGGCGGTGGCCTGCTGCACGTGGTAGCGGGCGTCGATGACGGCGAGCCTGCTGTCGCGTATCCGCTGGGTGCCGGGCCGGATCGCGCCCTTCGAGACGTGCGCCAGGTTGTAGACGTACGGGCTGCGGGCGATGGCGGTGCCGGACCAGCCGACCTTCGCCGAACCCGACGGCCCGGCTTCGGCCTTGAGGGTGAGCGCGTCGTCCCAGGTGATCGTGGCCTGCGGGACACCGCCCTCGGGGCCGGTGATCTGGAAGCGGCCCTCGCTGTCGGGGACGGCGGCCAGGACGCCGACGGCGCCGGCCTTCGCCGCGGCCGTGTCCCAGGCGTAGGCGTTGCCGCCGCCCGGACCCGCGTCGACCAGGACGACCTTGTCCTTCAGGTCGTGGGCGGCGAAGTTGGCGTCCGTGCCCTTGCCGATCGCGACGACCTCGGCTGCGCCCTGGCCGTCGAACTCCGTCGCCTTCTGGACCGGCAGGGAGTCCAGGACCCGCCCGCCGCCCGACGTGAGCCGGGCGGGCGGAGCCGTCTGCCGTGCCGAGGCGAGGAACGTGACCTTGTCGGCGTGCCGGACCGGCTGGGCGTAGATCGCCTTGGCGTACGACGGGACGGAGGTGGCGTATCCGGCGAGCACACGGCCTGCGCCGTCCAGGCCGTAGGACAGCCCGATCGCGAACCCGCTGGGCCGGCTCGCGCGCTCGGTGTCCCACGCGACGCGTTCGGCGTCCCGTGCGTCGAGGGTGACCGTCGTGTCGCCGGAGACCGTGAGCTCCGGCCGGTAGAGCTGCGACACCGAGGCCACACTGCCGACGTTGCCCGGCTCGTCACGGGTCATGATCAGACCGCTGAGGGAGTACGTGCCGAGCGGCACCCGGATCGTGGTACTGCCCGCGGCCGGATAGCCCAGGGTGTACCGCTTCGCGCTGTCACGGTGGTCGTCGAACAGCTGGAACGCCGACGGGGACACCGCCGGCTCGCCGTGCCGGTCGAGGCCCTTGACGGTCAGGTCGGCCGACGGCACCTCCAGGTGCACGCCGAACGGCACGGTGACGCGCACGCCGTGCGCGCCCGTGCCGACGAGGCGGCCGGTGAGGGTGCCGTAGTCACCGGCGTCGAGCTTCGCCGCGGGGTCGATGCGCACCGGCACGTCGGCGGTGCCGTTCGCGGGGACGGTGACCCGGGTACGGGCGGCCGAGGCGAAGCCCCGGACGCGGGAGCCGTCGTCGCCGCGGATGTCGCTGACGGCGAGGGTGAGCGTGACGTCCTTGTCCGTGACGTTGGTCAGCGTGACCGCGTGGTCGACCGGGGCGAGGCCGGCCTGCGGGTACGCGAAGTCACCCAGCAGTGGATTCGGGTCGCCGACGACCGGCTGAGTGGTCGCCCGGGCCACGTCCATCGGGCCGGCGCCCTGGTCCAGGACGGGGGCGTCGGTGTCCTTGGCCGACGAGGTGAGCAGTGCCTTGAGACGGGCCGGCGCGAGGCCGGGGTGCTGCTGGAGAAGGAGGGCGGCGGCGCCGGCCACGTGCGGGGTGGCCATCGAGGTGCCGGACATCGACCGGTACGCCTGGGCGCCCCGCCCGCCCGAGCGGGCGGCGACGACGTCGACGCCCTGGGAGGCGATGTCGGGCTTGGCGTTGATCCCGTCGGCGGAGGGGCCACGGCTGGAGAAGGGCGCGGTCTCGTTCGTGCGGTCGACGGCGCCGACGGTCAGGGCGCTCGGCGCGCAGCCGGGCGTGGAAACGGTGCCGCGCAGGGAGGCGTTGCCCGCCGCGATGACGAACAGGGCCTTGTCGCTGAGCCGCTGGACCGCTTCGACGTCGGGGCCCGAACAACTGGTGGAGCCGTCGGCGCCGAGCGACATGGAGACGACCTGCGCGCCTTCGGCGACGGCCCATTCCATGCCGCTGACGATGCCGCTGAGTGTGCCGGAGCCGTCGTCGCCGAGCACCTTGCCGACGAGCAGCCCGGCACCCGGCGCCATCCCCGCGTACTGGCCGTCGGACGCGGCTCCGGTGCCGGCGATGGTGGAGGCGGTGTGGGTGCCGTGACCGGTGCGGTCCTCCGCGTCCTGGCCGTGGACGAACACCTTGGTCTGCGTGATCCGGCCGGCGAGGTCGGGGTGGGCCGCGTCCACGCCTGTGTCCAGGACGGCGACCTTGACGCCGGAGCCGTCGAGCCCCGCCCTGTGGGCGGTGCCCGCCCCGGTAAGCGGGACGGTCGGGGTGCCGAGCGGGTCGGCCGCGGCGCCCTTGACCTTGGCGTCCAGCCAGATCTTGGTGACGCCGCCTGCCGAGCGTGCCGAGGCCTTCGCCGGGGTCAGGTCGCGCCACGCGTCGGCGGTGGACTTCTTGGTGACGTCGAGGCCGGCGCCGCCGATGGATTCGAGCGTGACGGTGGTCCGCGTTCCGGGGCGGGCGGTACGCGGCGCGCGTCCGCCCGCGTACTCGACGATCACCGGCACGGTGGCGGAGTGCGTGTCGTCATAGCCGTCGGCGACGAGCTTGCCGATGTCGAAGAGCTGTGCGTCGACGAGGCCGGCGTCCACCAGCTTCTCGACGCCCTGCGGGAAGACGTAGGTGCGGGTTCCGTCCTGCCAGACGGCGGCGGGATGGTCGGTGCCGTCCACGGGACGGGGCGCCGCCGACAGGATCCGGCCGTCGGGGGCCAGTCGCGCGTCGACCACGTCACCGGTGACCAGGGTGACGGTCACGGTGCGGGCGACCGCGTCGGCCGTGCCGGCCGCCGGGGTGGCCTCGGCTCCGGCGTGCGCCGCGGGTATGCCGACGGCCATCAGGGCGACGGTCGCGAGGCCGGCGGCCGTGGACCGCCATGGTCGGGTACGTCTCACAGAACAGCTCCTGCCGAAAGGGACGGTGAACCAGCAGCGTCGCCAATGTGGCGCGTGTATGGGCGTGTTCGGGCTGGCGAGTGGCCGCCATGACGTAATCCCGACATCGGCGCCACCTCGGTTCCGCGGACCCGGGAAGCCCTGATGAGGGGGCCCATGGCCCTCCGCTTCCCGCAGCGGCGAGACTGGGGGCATGTCGTCCGTCCCAGAGAAACCGTCCCCCCGGCCCACGGGCACCGCCGCGTCCGCCCCGGACATGCGCGCGTCACTCGTCGAGCTCCAGGACCAACTGCGCGGAACCGACGCCACGCTGAGCCGGCTGCTGAGCCGGTGGCACCCGGGCGGGGGCGGGGACGAGGAGTACGTCGTCCGGGTCTGGGAGAGCCGCGAGGAGCAGGCGCGCCGGATCTACGACATGGAGTACTCCGCCCGTACCTCGCTGTTCGGCTTCCAGTCCGGGGCCAACACGGTGGCCCCCGTCCCGACGACCCTGCCCGACGGGCCCGAGGGACAGGGGGCGGACGGAGCCGGGCCGCCGATGCGCAAGGACGGCAATCCGGATGCCTCCTACCGCATCGTCGTGGACCGCGACTTCCTCTCGGAGCCGGCCGCGCTGCGCGCGCTGGACCTGCGGGTGGAACGGGGTCACCATGTCCGGGTCGTCGACCAGCCGTTGATCAAACTGCTCATCGCGGACGGCGAGACGGCCATGGTCCAGGTGGAGCCGGGACGGTCGCTGGAACTGCGGCCTCCGCTCGTGGTGCTGGCGACCGAGCTGTTCGAGTCGGTGTGGCGCCGCTCGCGCCCGTATCTGCGCGAGGACGGCGACCTGAGTCCCACCGACCGCCGCATCCTGCAGCTGATGCTGTCCGGGCTCACGGACGCGGCGACGGCCCATCAGCTGGGCACGTCGCCGCGTACGGTGCAGCGCCGGGTCCGGGCGCTGATGGATCTGGCCGCCGTGACGTCACGTGTCCAGCTGGGCTGGTACGCGATGCGCAACAACTGGGTGTGAGCACCCGTCGCGACGGCCGTCCGGCTACATCAGGTCCAGGTAGTCCTCCAGCGACTTGCCGCGCAGGCGCTTGACCGGGTCGGTGTACCGGTCGGACCTGCTGTTCTGCGCCAGGTAGTTGTCCTTGACCCAGGCGAGGTCCTTCGCGCCGACGGTGCCGTCGTGGTCGATGTCGGCGGCGCGGCCGGCCGTCCCGCGCGCCGCGTACACGGCGGCGGCGTCCCTGACGTCGACCACGTCGTCGCCGTTGACATCACCGGCGACGAGGGCGGCCGCCGAGCCGGCGGTGTTGCCGGCCACACCCCAGGTGCCGTCCAGGCCGAGGTCGATGTCCTCGGTCCAGGTGAAATGGCCGGGCACCGTCACCCGGAACCGGTACGGCTTGTCGGACGGCGTCAGCCCGCTGACGGAGATCCGGCCGGTCTTGTCCAGGGCCACCTCGCGGCTGGCGCCGTCGGGTGCGGTGAGGGTCGCCTCGATGCCGTCGGCGGTGTGGTCGCGGACGTTGTCGTACGCGCCTTCCCGGGTCAGCAGGGCCTGGACGGCCGGGCGGGCGACGAAGGTCGACGTCGGGTTGAGCATCCGCACCGCACCGTAGAACTGGATGTTGAGGTTCGTCTTGGTGCCCGCCGTGTCGACGGCCGAAGTGCTGCCGGTGCTCAGACCCGCGTTCGACGTCACCGTGCCACCGGTCACCTCGTACGTCACCTTCAGCAACGGCATCGAGTCGCCGCTGAGGCCCGCGCTGTCGGCCACGTCGAAGGAGAGCGTGCTGTACGAGGACGATCCGGCCGGCACGTCGGTGCGGCGGATCTCGGACGGGCCGTGTGCCTTCAGTTCGTCGGTCGGTTCGATGCCGACGAGCTTGACGTTGCGGTCGTCGTAGCGGAACTGCGAGGTGAACGTCTTCCAGTTCTTGAGCTCGTGGGCGGTCAGCGTGTACGTGACACGGTCCCCGGCCCGCGCCGAGGACGCGCTCGCGTCGCCGACCACGTAGGGCGTGCCCTTCCTCATGATGTTGATCTGGCGGATACCGCTGATGTTGCCCGCGGCGTCCGTGGGCCACAGCTTGAGATTCGCGACAGGCGGGCCGACGGGCAGCTTGACCTGCCCGTTCACGGTCCCGTCGGACCCCACCGGGAGACGGTTCTCGGGGGCGTTCGGGCTGTAGAGCGAGTAGTACAGACGGTTGTCGGCCTGACCGATGTCGAGGCCCGCGTCACGGATGTCGTCGGCCTGGGCGTCCAGCAGGGAGCCGGTCACGTGGAACGACGTGGCGTCGGCGGCCCGCTCGATGACGGTGGGGTGGGCGGAGTCCCAGGCTCCGTAGGCGTCCTGGTACACGGGCAGTTCGGAGTCCACGTACACGTCGCGCATTTCGCTGTCGGTGCCGCCGGCGGCGTCCGTGCCGACGATGCGCAGCTTGTAGTGGCCGTCGGCGATGAAGCGGCCGCGCGGGTCGAACGGGGTGGCCTTGTCACCGGTCGACGGGAAGTACCAGGGGCCGACCGTCGCCGGGCCGTAGAGGACGCCCTCGGTGAGACCGACGGTGTTGATGCCGCCGATGTACCCGAGGTCCTTGCCGTCGGCGTCGGTGAGGAAGATGTCGACGCTGCGCAGCTGTCCGGCCATCCGCAGGTTGAAGGTGGCCGCCCCGGAGCCGACGGCTCCCTGGTCGGAACCCCGCCCGGTCGACATGACGGACTTGGTCATGTCGACCTCCGCGAACCCGGACTCGGCGACGCGCATGCCGAACGGGACGTGCAGCGCGGGCAGCCGGCTGCCGCCGCGCGGTGTCAGCGTGACCGTGCCCTCGTAGTAGCCGGCCGCGGCCCCGGCGGGCACGCGCAGGACGGCGGTGACGGACTTCTTGGCGCGGGCTCCGACCGTGATCCGGTCGCCGGTGGTCAGGGCGATGTGCGCGGCGTCGGCGTCCGCGGAACTGCCGGAGCCGCGGCTGAAGGCCGTGCGCACGTCGTACGTGACGGGCCTGCCGCTGTCGTTGACCACGCGCAGGGTGCGCTTGAGGTTCGTGGCGCGGCCCACCGGGAGCACGCCGAGGTCCAACGCGCCGGTGACGGCGTCGACTTCGGTCTGCGTGCCGTCGACCGT
Source organism: uncultured Streptomyces sp. (assembly GCF_947488945.1). GTDB lineage: Bacteria > Actinomycetota > Actinomycetes > Streptomycetales > Streptomycetaceae > Streptomyces. The sequence goes on along the minus strand of NZ_CANLBS010000004.1, from coordinate 33,562 downwards.
GACGTGCGGGGTGGTCTCCGGGACCTGTACGGCGGTGGTGGCGTGCACGGCCGCGTACGGGTCGATCGCTCCGGCGCCGGCCTCGAACACGCTGACGTCGCCGGGCAGGGCGGTCGCCGTGTTCATCAGCGCCGTCTTGATGGCGTCGGGGCTCAGTCCGCGGTCGTGCTGGAGCATCAGCGCGGCGGTGCCGGCGACGTACGGCGCGGCCATCGAAGTTCCGCTGAGGCGGGCGTACGCATAGGTGTAGTCGTCGCCGGCCGGGTCGACGATGTCGGCCGGGACGGACGACAGGACGCTGACGCCGGGCGCGGTGACCTCGGGCTTGATGGCGGCGCTGCCGTAGACCGGGCCGCGCGAACTGAATTCGGCCAGCGTCCCGTCGCCGAGCCGGAAGGTCCCGGCCGGGGCGAACGAGACCTCGGCGCCGGCGGCCGTCAGTGCGGCGCCGTCCGCCGCGGTCAGCGAGAACGCCGGTACGTAGTTCGGGTTCTCACCGATGTAGTGCGGGATGTGCCCCTCGGTGGCGTTGTCGTTGACGAGGAGAACGGCCGCGGCACCCTTGTCGTTCGCACGCCGCACCTTCTCGTCGAGCGGGATGCCGCCGCGGCGGATCAGGACGGCCTTGCCGGTGACGTCCTTGCCGGTGTATCCGGCGGCGGTACCTGTGCCCGCGTCGACGACCGCGAGGGATCCGTCCGCCAGCTTGTCGAGGGCGTCGCCGTAGGGCTGGGCGAGCAGCCGGCCCTGGGCGGTCGCCGATCCGGCGGTCAGCGTGTACGCGGGCAGGGTCAGCGGTTCGGAGTGGGCGCCGACCGTCAGCGGGAGGGCGGCGGCGGCCGGCGTGGCGACGGTGCCTGCCTTCGGCCCGCTGTTGCCGGCGGCGATGACGGTGGTGACGCCCGCGAGGACGAGGTGGTCGGCGGCTATGGACTGCGGGCTGAGCGGGTCGTTGATGGCGGCGCCCAGCGACATGTTGACGACGTTCATGCCGTCGTCGAGCGCCTGGTCCATGGCGGCGATGATGTTGCTGGTGCGGCCGCTGCCGTAGGGGCCGAGGACGCGGTAGGCGTGGACGGAGGCACCGGGTGCGACGCCGTGCGCGGCGCGCGCCTTCGACTCGGCACCCTGGCCGGCGATGATGCCGGCGACATGGGTGCCGTGCTCCGTGTAGTACGTGGAACCCTGGCTGGTCTCGGCCTGGCCGGACTCCTTCCAGTCCTCGTACGTGGTCTCCATCGGGTCGGCGTCGTCGTCGACGAAGTCGTAGCCGCCCTCGTACACGTTCTCGAGATCGGGGTGCCGGTAGTCGATCCCGGTGTCGATGATGCCGACCTTGACACCCTTGCCGGTGATGCCCTCGGCGTACAGGCGGGCCACGCCGTCATCGGCGCCCTCCGTCTGCGGGCCGACGGATCCGGTGGCCTGCGGGTCGGAGAGCGCCTTCACCGTGCTGTCGGGCCACACCGATGCGACCTCGGCGTGGTCGAGCAGCTCGGCGACCCGGTCACCGGGCAGGCTGAGGCTGACGCCGTCGAAACTGTGGGTGTAACTGCGGTGCAGGCGAGGCGCCTCGGACTTCCGGCCGGACTTCCCCGCGGCTGCTTGCTTTTCGGGGAACATGTTCTTCAGCACGTCGCGGAACGTGCCCTGTGCCTCGGTCACCGCAGCGCGCGCGTCCGTCTCGCTGAGACTGCGCCCCTCGGCGGCCGCCAGCAGACGCGCGGTCCGGGCGGGCGGCGTCCGCAGTTGCACGATGACGTCGACGGGGTCGGCGGACTTCAGCGCCGCCTTGTCGGTGACATGCAGTCCACCCATGTCGAGCGTCGCCATGCGGTGCAGCGCCTGTCGCTCCTCGGCATCCAGGGAGGCGAGCACGCTACGGGCGCTCGGTACGGTGCCCGGGTTCGGTGCGGCGACGGCCGCGGGCGCCACGCCCGCCACGGCGGCAAGGACAGCGGCCGCCATCACCAGGGACAGGTGTCTTTGTTCCGGGACGTGCGTCATGTCTGCCTCGCTCCGCTCTGGGCTGCGCCGGGGACGTTCGCACGATCATCGGTGCGTGACGGAGCCACACGGAAGGGCGACCGGTGGCGGAATCACGACGTGTCGTCAAACCGCCATCACCGGGTCGGCACCCGCATCAAGGGCGGTCGGACCGAAGCGCCAGGCGTCGGACGACGCTGTGCGGACGGGCAGGGCCCTTGGGGTGACCGGTCGGCCCCCGGAGGGCGGCGGCATGGGGCGGCCTCTTGCGGGAGAAGCGCGCCGCAGCTGTGTACCAATCTGGTGCCGACGCCCCGATGGCAGAGGTGACGCGGGTGTCCACACGGGATGATCACCTTGTTCTTTACACCTGCTTGGCTTCTGAGTGCACTTCGGGGGACCTCTTGTACCGCTTCACCCGCCGCACTGGCAGTTCTCTGACTGCCGTCGCGCTGATTGCCTGCATGGCATCCGCTTGTTCTGACTCGCCTCCGGCGTCCAAGGCTTCGCAGCCTGAGAAGGCGGCGAGCTCCACCGCGGCTCCCATGGCGCAGCCGCCTTCCCGGGCCGGCAGGGAGCAGCTGAACGAGGAGGCCCGCTCCTTGCTCACCATGGCGGAGCGCCTGGCGTCGGGCGATAAGGGGTTGGTCTCGGCGGGAACCCTCGCAGTGCCCGGGCAGAACCTGGACGAGACCATCGAGTCCGGTACGGCCCTGCGGGTGGAGGTGGCGTGTGCAGGGGAAGGCTCGGTCACCTTCACGGTCTCCTCAGGCGCCGCCAGGACAGCTGAGCGCGTGGACTGCACGCAGCCGATGACGAACGGGTTCGACTTCACTGCGGCCGGGCCGAGTCTCGCGATCCAGGCGGACTCACCCGAGGAAGACAAGGTAGGCACCGCCTACATGGTGAGCCACGTTTCCTGAATCGATCAGGCTGCGGCCCTGGATCCGGATTCGGAGCACGTCCCGCAATCCGCTGGGCGGTTGTCCTGACGTGCGTGTGGGTTGCGGCGAGATCACGGGCAGGCCCCTCAGTGCGTACGTGCACCACAAGATCGCGCACGGTGCTTCACCGAAGACACCGGTCGGCTTCCTCCGCCGAGGGGCCCCAGATGCGGGCGAGCCTCCTTCCCGCTCCTGGAAGACGTCGACCATTTGACCGGATGCCGCCTCCGCTTTACGCTCGAAGGCATGCGGAGGCCGCTTCCGTTTTTGATGCGGCCACGGGGTTATCGTCATGAGGAGGGCACATGAACGTTGGCGAGCAGCCGGGGCGTAAGCCCCGCGCGGACGTCCAGCGCAACCGCGCGGCCCTTCTCGAGACCGCGCAGCGTCACTTCCTGCAGCATGGGGTCGGCACCTCGCTCGAGGCGGTGGCCAAGGAGGCGGGCGTCGGGCCCGGCACGCTGTACCGGCACTTCCCCACCCGGGAGGCGCTGCTGGCAGCGGTGCTGCAGACGCGCTCCGAGGAACTGGTAGCTCGCCAGGCGGACATTGAGCGCCTGGGCGATCCGGCCGAGGCGCTGGAGCAGTGGCTGCGGGCGATGGAGGAGTACTTCAGCGCCTTCAGTGGGCTGCCGGACCCGCTCATGGCTGCGGCCAGGGCTCAGGAGCCGGACAATCCGCTCACGATCCCCTGCGGCATCCTCGTCACCGCCACCGATCAGTACGTGGAAGCGGCGCAGGGCGCGGGGCGCGTACGCGCGTCGGTGCGGGGGCACGACCTGTTCCTCGCTGCCTGTTCCGTTGCCTGGATCAAGGGCACCGGCATGGAGGCAGAGTCGCTCGATCGCCTCCGTAACCTCATCGCGAGCGGCTACCGAGAGCGCGACGTCCAGGCGTAAACCGCCAACCCTTCACCCCACCCCACACACTCTCAAGCGGCCACCCCGGCCATTGCGCGTGCGCTGCACCCGGACGCAGCGCAACCTCCTCAAGGACAAATCATGAAAATAACTGTTATAGGCACTGGTGCCATTGGTGGGAACCTCGCCGCCAAGCTCGCCGCAGCCGGTCACGACGTCCAGGTGGCCAATGCCCGCGGCCGCGAGGCCGTTCGAGCGGAGGTGCTGGAGTCCGGGGCCCGCGTGGCGGACCTCGCCGACGCTGTCCAGGGCCGGAACGTCATCGTCCTGTCGATCCCGTTCGGGGTGGCGGGGAAGCTGGCGGAGTTGTTCGCGTCGGTGCCCGAGGAGACGGTGGTCATCGACACCTCGAACTATTACCCCGGCATGCTCAGCGAGCCGATCGAGGCGGTGGACAACGGCCAGGTGGAGAGCGTGTACACCGCCGAGCTGCTCGGCCGCCCGGTGGTCAAGGCGTGGAACGCCGCCCTGGCCGAGACCCAACGGACCAAGGGCGTTCCGGCCGGAACCCCGGGCCGTATCGCCATCCCCGTCGCGGGCGACTCCGAGAAGGCCAAGAAGGTGGCCATGCAGCTCGTGGACGACACCGGCTTCGACCCCTACGACGCCGGTGCGCTGGCCGACTCCTGGCGCCAGCAGCCCAACTCCCCCGCCTACTGCACCGAGCTGTCCCTGGACGAGCTGCCGACGGCCCTGGCCGCGGCCGACCGCGTCAAGGACGTGGCCGTCCGCGACAGCCTGCCGGAACGCTTCGCCGCCCTTCCGGACGACCCCACCGTCGACGACGTCGTCGAGATGAACCGCGCCGCCCACCGCTGAGGCAGCCGACGCGCCTCTCGTGTCCGCAGCGGCACGAGAGCCGCATCGGCACACCGCGAACACACACGACGAGCACGAACAGCGGCGCTCACTTCTGCAAGGTCGTGGGCGCGTCGGGCCGCGCCTGCTCAGAACCGTGCGTGCCTGATCCATGTCGATGTCCTTCTCCCACTTGCCGATCACGGTGGTGGCGACGGCGTTGCCGAGGACGTTGATGAAGACGCGGCCCTCGTTGAGGATGAGGTCGATGCCCACCATCAGGGAAAGCGCGGCCAGGGGCACGTGCCCGACCGCGGTGACGGTGCTGGCGAGCACGATGAACCGCCGCCCGCGATTCCAGCGGTCCCCTTGCTGGTGAGCATCATGACGCCGACCATGATCAGCTGCTGCTGCCAGGAGAGGTCGATGCCCATGGCCTGGGCCAGGAACAGGGAGGCCATCGTCAGGTAGACGGCGGAGCCGTCCAGGTTGAAGGAGAACCCGGAGAGGATGACGATGCCGACCACGGGCCGGCCGATGCCGAGCGGCGGATCGCAATCAGCCACACGGGGATAGCGCTGTACGTTATCGTGTACATCATGAAGACGATGAGTGTCACCGAGCTGCGCGCGGGCATCGCCGACGCCCTCGACGCGGTGGAGAACGACGCCGAGGAGCTGGTCATCACCCGGACTGGCCATGAGCCGATGGTCGTCGTCTCGCTCGCCGAGTACGAGGCACTGAAAGAGACCGACTACCTGCTGCGGTCGCCCGCGATGGCCGAGCGCCTGCGCAGGTCCATCGAGCAGGACCGGGCCGGCCACGGCGCGCTCCGCGAGCTGGTGGATCCCGATGACGAGGGCGGGCGGGGCGCCGCGTGAAGGTGCTGTTCGTCGGCGACGGCTGGAACGACTACCTGTGGTGGCAGGAGAACGACCGCAAAATACTGAAGCGCGTCAACCAGCTGATCGCCGACATCGACCGGGGCGGCCACGAAGGAATCGGCAAGCCCGAACCGCTGAGGAACGACCTCTCCGGCTACTGGTCGCGGCGCATCAACTCCGAACACCGACTGGTGTACAGCATCGATGAGAACGACATCATCCACGTGGTGGCGTGCCGCTTCCACTACGAACGGTGAACCAGGGCATACCCATGGGCCAAGCCTCGGCTCTCGATGGCGCCCGTCAGCCTTCGCAGGACGCAGGCACGGGCTCACGATCCACGTGACCAGGGCGCGACCGTTCGCTCGGGGTCGTGTCTGACGCTGAGCACGGTCGTGACCCCCTGCTCCATGATGACCTCGCGGGCATACGCTCCTGAGAGCGAGCATCGCCCCTACCCACCGCACGAGGTCAGGAATCCAGGCAACGCACGCTCAGCCAGGCGACCTCCAGGTCGCGGTGGTCGAAGAAAAGCTACGTGCCGACTTCCGGGGTGGCGATGGCGTCCTCTGGGCCTCGGTGAGCTCAAAGCCGAGGGCGCCGATGTTCTTCGGCGCCCAACGAGACCCCCGGTCGGCAGGAGGCTGTCGACAACCGCAGGCATCAAAACCCTCACCGGTCACACCGGCGAGGTGCATTCAGTGGCGGTCTCGCCTGACGGAACCCGGCTCGCCACTGGCGACATGGGCCGGTAGGTGCGGCTGTGGATCGCCCGCAACGCTCCCACGATCACGAGGGCATCAAAAGACCAGGTCACAGCCGTGCAATACCTGCTTGGAAAGACCGAAGCCCCGTGTTCGCCGTACTTGCGTGCGGCGAACACGGCACGCGGAACGCCCCCCGGAAAACGCGTTTCCCCAGGTCAGAACGATTCTGCCTGGGGATGCTGGGTGGGGCGGGTGGGACTCGAACCCACGGCCGACGGATTATGAGTCCGCTGCTCTAACCGGCTGAGCTACCGCCCCTTTTCGGCGTGGCGCGCACATGTGTACGCGCCGTCTGCCGCAGCATAGCCGGTCATACGATCTCTCGCTCCGACCGGTCCGCATCTCTCGATCATGAGGACCGCGCTGCGTGCTGCCCGGTTCCGCCGGAGCCCGTCACCACCCGAACGTGTCACGGCCGGGGTCCCGGAAGGGGCCCTGGAGGAGGTGCCGGAAGACCGGGGACGAACACAGAAAGAGGACCCCGAGGGGCCCTCTTCCCGACCGCTCCCCCGACTGGACTCGAACCAGTAACCCTCCGGTTAACAGCCGAATGCTCTGCCAATTGAGCTACAGGGGATCGCGCTCCCCCGACTGGACTCGAACCAGTAACCTGCCGGTTAACAGCCGGCTGCTCTGCCAATTGAGCTACAGGGGATTGCTGCGTACACCGAATCGAACCTACCTGGCGGCTGCCGGGCGGCGCGCGTTCGCTGCGACACATACATTAGCGCAAGCAGGGGGGTGCTTTGCCAATCGGTTCCGTGCGGGGTGATCTCGCGTGGTCGCGGGTAGGCGAGCAGCACACGTCCCATGCAGCGAAGGAAGGGTGACCGCCATGCGGTACCGGCTCACGTTCATCGCCGGCCTCGCTCTCGGCTACGTGCTCGGCACGAAGGCCGGGCGCGAGCGTTACGAGCAGCTGAAGAAGACCGCGCGGCAGGTGGCGGGCAACCCCGCCGTGCGCAACGCCACCGAGACGGCCGCGCAGAGCGGCCGCGAGTTCGCCGGCAAGGCGTACCACTCGGTGAGCGAGAAGGTGGGAGACAGCCACTGGAGCGACCGGGTTCCCGCCTCGGTCGCCGACCGGGTCCGGTCCCTGCGGGGCCGGGCCGGGCACAACGGCGTCGAGGACGACTGGGGCACCACCAACACCTGACCCAGCACTTCGCCCGCCGCGGCCGCGGGGCGCACCGGCAGTCACCAGACGCCCGGTGCGCCCCGCGGCCGTCGTGCGTCCCGGACCGGACCACGCGGCACCGGTTACGGGAAAGGGGCCTGGGTGCGGCAGAATCCTGGGTATGGGCATAGTCGCCGGCTTGGACAGTTCTTCCGCCTACACGCACATCGTCGTCTGTGACTCGGACACGGGAGCGGTCCTGCGGCAGGGGTACGCCGCGCACCCCGGTGAGGCGAGATCGACCGAGGTCGATCCGCAGGCATGGCTTCTCTCGCTGGGCGAGGCGGCCGGCGGCGGGCTGCTCGAAGGCGTCTCCGCGATCGGCGTGGCCGCGCAGCAGCACGGTCTGGTGCCGCTGGACCGGCAGGGCAACGCGGTGCGTCCGGCGCTGGTGGGCAACGACCGGCGGGCGCAGGTCGCCGCCGCCGATCTGATCGACTCGCTGGGCGGCCGGGAGGCCTGGGCCGAGGCCGTCGGGTCGGTGCCGCAGGCCGCGCAGGCGGTGGCGAAGCTGCGCTGGATGGCGCGGAGCGAACCGGAGAACGCCGAGCGGGTCGCCGCCGTCCTCCAGCCGCACGACTGGCTGGTGTGGCAGCTCCTCGGCCGTCCGGCCCGGCGCACGACCGACCGGGGCGCCGCCTCCGGTACGGGGTACTGGTCCGCGCACACCTCCTCCTACCGCCCCGATCTGGTGGAGCTGGCGCTCGGGCACCGGGCGGCCCTGCCCGAGGTGCTGGGTCCTGCCGACGCCGCCGGGACCACGCCGGAGGGCCTGCTGATCTCGGCCGGTACCGGCGAGACGATGGCCGCCGCGTTCGGGCTGGGCGTCGCCGCCGGGGACGCCGTGGTGTCGCTGGGGGCCTCCGGCTCCGTGATGGCGGTCCACCACGAGGCGCTGACCGACCCGTCGGGCATGATCACCTCCTTCGCCGACGCCACCGGCATGCACCTGCCGGTCGTGCACACCTCCAACGCGGTGCGGGCCCTGCGCGGGACCGCCGAGATGCTGGGTCTGGAGGGCGGGTTGGAGGAGTTGTCGGAGCTGGCGCTGAAGTCGACCCCGGGCGCCTCCGGACTGGTGCTGCTCCCCTATCTGGAGGGTGAGCGCACCCCGCGGCTTCCGCACACCGCGGGCACACTGTCCGGGATGCGGCGCGAGTCGATGAAGCCGGAGCACCTGGCGCGGGCGGCGTTCGAGGGGATGCTGTGCGCGCTGGCCGACGCGCTCGACGTGCTGCGCGGGCGGGGCGTCGAGGTGCGGCGGGTGTTCCTGCTGGGCGCGGCGGCCGAACTGCCCGCGGTGCAGGCGATGGCCCCGTCGGTGTTCGGTACGCAGGTCGTGGTGCCGCAGCCCGCCGAGTACGCGGCGATCGGCGCGGCCCGGCAGGCGGCGTGGGCGCTCGGGGTGTCCGAGGGCACCCTGGACCCGCGCACTCCCCCGGCCTGGCGCGGGGCCGCCGCCCAGGTGCTGGAGCCGGGCGAGGAGCTGGCCGTGGGCCGTGCGGTGCGTCAGCAGTACGAGGCCACGCGGGACCAGATCCATCCGGGGGCGTTCGACGGGGTGGAGCGGGGCGCGGGGGCACCGGGCGGATCCGTTCGGGGCACCGGCGGGGAGCCCGTCGCGCCGCCCGCTCCGAGGGCGCCCGCGGGCGACCACCCGACGCTGATGGGCGGCCCGTCGTGGGCGGGCGAGGTCACCGGAGGCTGAGTGAGGCGTACGGCTGGGGCGCGCGCCCACGGTTGAGGCGCGTTGCCGGGGCTGAGGCGTACGGCCGGGGCGCGTTCCCAGGGCTGCGGCGCGCGGCCGGGGCTGAGGCGTACGACCGGGTCCGCCGGGGCGCACGACCGGCGGGTCCGGTCCGCTCCCCGCGTTTTGACCGCAGCTTGGGGAAAAACGTTCGCGGTCGTGGTGGAGCGTGCCCGAAGATGGGTCGGCCTCTGCCGACAGCCGACCCGAGAGTTCCGAGTGCTCATAAAAATTCTGCGGGCCCGCCTGGGTCCGTACCGAAAAGCCATCGTGCTGCTGGTCTTCCTCCAACTCCTCCAGACCTGCGCCTCGCTGTACCTGCCCAGCCTCAACGCGGACATCATCGACAACGGCGTCGTCGAGGGTGACACGGGGTACATCCTGAGGTTCGGCGCTCTGATGATCGCCGTGAGCGTGCTCCAGGTGCTCTGCAACGTCGGCGCGGTGTACTACGGCGCCCGGACCGCGTCCGCGCTCGGGCGCGACCTGCGGGGCGCGATCTTCGACCGGGTGCAGTCGTTCTCGGCCCGCGAGGTCGGGCGGTTCGGCGCCCCTTCGCTGATCACCCGTACGACCAACGACGTCCAGCAGATCCAGATGCTGGTGCTGATGACGTTCACGCTGATGGTGTCGGCGCCGATCATGTGCGTGGGCGGCATCGTGATGGCGCTCGGGCTCGACGTGCCGCTGTCCGGGGTGCTGCTGGCGGTGGTGCCGGTCCTGGCGATCGCGGTCAGCCTGATCGTGAAGCGGATGCGCCCGCTGTTCCGGGCCATGCAGGACCGGCTCGACGCGGTGAACCGGGTGCTGCGGGAGCAGATCACCGGCAACCGCGTGATCCGGGCGTTCGTGCGCGACGGATACGAGGAGGAGCGCTTCCGCGGCGCCAACACCCACCTCACGGACCTGGCGCTGTCCACCGGCCGGCTGATGGCGCTGATGTTCCCCGTCGTGATGACGGTCGTGAACGTCTCGTCCGTCGCCGTGGTCTGGTTCGGCGCCCACCGCATCGACAGCGGCGGCATGGAGATCGGTGCTCTGACGGCGTTCCTCGCCTATCTGATGCAGATCGTCATGTCGGTGATGATGGCCACCTTCATGTTCATGATGGTGCCGCGCGCCGAGGTGTGCGCCGAGCGCATCCAGGAGGTGCTGGGGACGGATTCCAGTGTCGTCCCGCCGGTCGCCCCGGTGCTGGAACTGCGCCGGCACGGCCATCTGGAGATACGGGGTGCGGAGTTCCGCTTCCCCGGTGCGGAGGAGCCGGTGCTGCGTGACGTGGCGCTGGAGGCGAGGCCCGGGGAGACCACCGCGATCATCGGTTCGACCGGCAGCGGCAAGTCGACGCTGCTGGGCCTGGTGCCCCGGCTGTTCGACGTGACCGCGGGCGAGGTGCTGGTCGACGGCACCGACGTGCGGGAGCTGGAGCCGGCGCTGCTGGCGAAGACGGTGAGCCTGGTGCCGCAGAAGCCGTACCTCTTCTCGGGGACGGTGGCGTCGAACCTGCGGTACGGGAAACCGGACGCGACCGACGAGGAGCTGTGGCACGCGCTGGAGGTGGCGCAGGCCAAGGACTTCGTGGAGCGGCTGGAGCTCGGCCTGAACGCGCCGATCGCGCAGGGCGGGACCAATGTGTCCGGCGGGCAGCGGCAGCGGCTGGCGATCGCCCGGACGCTGGTGCAGAAGCCGGAGATCTACCTCTTCGACGACTCGTTCTCGGCGCTGGACTACGCGACGGACGCGGCCCTGCGCGCCGCACTGGTGCGGGAGACCGCCGGGGCGACCGTGGTGATCGTGGCTCAGCGGGTCTCCACGATCAGGGACGCCGACCGGATTCTGGTGCTGGACGAGGGGCGGGTCGTGGGTTCGGGTACGCATCGCGCACTGATGGACGGCAATGAGACCTACCGGGAGATCGTGCTCTCCCAGCTGACGGAAGCGGAGGCCGCGTGATGGCGGGCCCGGGTGGACGTATGGCGGCGGGCCCGACCGAGAAGTCGATGGACTTCAAGGGCTCGGGGAAGCGGTTGCTCAAGCGGTTCGGCGTGGCGAAGGGCGCGCTGTACCTGATGCTGTGCGCGGGCGTGGTGAGCGTCGCGCTGTCGGTGGTCGGGCCGAAGATCCTCGGCGCGGCGACCGACCTGATCTTCGCGGGGGTCGTCGGCCGGCGGATGCCGGAGGGGACGACCAAGGAGCAGGCGATCGCGGCCCTGCGCGACAAGGGCGACGGCGGTCTGGCGGACATGCTGTCCGGCGTCGACTTCACGCCGGGCCAGGGCATCGACTTCTCCGCGGTGGGCACCGTCCTGCTGTGGGTGCTGGTGATCTACGTCGGCGCGGGGCTGACGATGCTCGTCTCGACCCGGCTGTCGATCAGGATCATCAACCAGGTCGTGTTCCAGCTCCGCGAGGACATCCAGACCAAGCTGGCGCGGCTGCCGCTGTCGTACTTCGACCGGGCCAAGCGCGGCGAGGTGCTGAGCCGGGCGACGAACGACGTCGACAACATCTCGCAGACGATGCAGCAGACGATGGGCCAGCTCATCAACTCGGTGCTGACGATCGTCGGCGTGCTGGTCGTGATGTTCTGGATCTCGCCGCTGCTCGCCCTGGTGGCGCTGGTGACGGTGCCGCTGTCGGCCGTGGTGGCGGCGCGGGTCGGCAAGCGGTCGCAGCCGCACTTCGTGGAGCAGTGGAAGGTCACCGGCAAGCTCAACGCCCACATCGAGGAGATGTACACCGGGCACACCCTGGTAAAGGTCTTCGGCCGCCACGAGGAGTCCGCGGAACTGTTCGCGGAGCAGAACGAGGCGCTGTACGAGGCCGGGTTCAAGGCGCAGTTCAACAGCGGGATCATGCAGCCCCTGATGATGTTCGTGTCGAACCTGAACTACGTGCTGGTCGCCGTGGTCGGCGGGCTGCGGGTGGCGTCGGGCACGCTGTCGATCGGTGACGTGCAGGCGTTCATCCAGTACTCCCGGCAGTTCTCGATGCCGCTGACGCAGGTTGCCTCGATGGCCAACCTGGTGCAGTCGGGCGTCGCCTCGGCCGAGCGCGTCTTCGCGCTGCTGGACGCGGACGAGCAGGGCGCCGACCCGGCGCCGGACGTCGCCGAGCGTCCGGCGGAGCTGACCGGCCGCGTGACGCTGGAGAAGGTGTCGTTCCGCTACGAGCCGGAGAAGCCGCTCATCGAGGACCTCTCGCTGGACGTGGAACCGGGCCAGACCGTCGCGATCGTCGGACCGACCGGCGCGGGCAAGACCACGCTGGTCAACCTGCTGATGCGGTTCTACGAGGTGACGGGCGGCCGGATCCTGCTGGACGGCGTCGACGTGGCGAAGATGTCGCGCGACGAACTGCGGTCCGGCATAGGGATGGTGCTCCAGGACACCTGGCTGTTCGGCGGGTCGATCGCGGACAACATCGCGTACGGCGCTTCGCGCGACGTCGACCGGGAGGAGATCGAGGAGGCGGCGCGGGCCGCGCACGCCGACCGTTTCGTCCGCACGCTCCCCGACGGCTACGACACGGTGATCGACGACGAGGGCACCGGGGTCAGCGCGGGCGAGAAGCAGTTGATCACCATCGCGCGGGCGTTCCTGTCCGATCCGGTGATCCTGGTGCTGGACGAGGCGACCAGTTCGGTGGACACCCGGACCGAGGTGCTGATCCAGAAGGCGATGGCGCGCCTGGCGCACGGCCGGACCAGCTTCGTGATCGCGCACCGCCTCTCCACGATCCGGGACGCGGACGTGATCCTGGTGATGGAGAACGGTTCGATCGTCGAACAGGGCTCGCACGCCGAGTTGTTGGCGGCGCAGGGTGCCTATGCCCGGCTGTATTCAGCCCAGTTCGCCCAGGCGCTGGCCGAAGTGGACTGACGCGTCCGGCCCGTCCGGCCCGTCCGGCCCGTCCGGCCCGACTGATCCGTCGGGCCCGTCGGGTCCGTCGTGGCGTGGTGACACCGGCCCGGTCCGTGCTTCGCGCACGGGCCGGGCCGGTGCCGTTCCCCCCGGCGTGCGGGATGTCCGTCCGCCCCCGGTCCGGTCTCAGTCGAGGTAGCCGCGGAGCTGGTCCGCGTAGGCGTGGCCGCGCAGCTTGCTGAGGGTCTTGGCCTCGATCTGCCGGATGCGTTCACGGGTGACGCCGAAGAGCCGGCCGATCTCCTCCAGGGTGCGGGGCTCCCCGTCGTCGAGGCCGTAGCGGAGCTGGACGACCTTGCGCTCGCGTTCGTTGAGGCAGGAGAGCACCGCTTCCAGGTGTTCGCGCAGCAGCAGGAAGGCGGCGGACTCGGGGGGCGAGGGGGCGTCGCCGTCCTCGATGAGGTCGCCGAACGCGACTTCGTCCGCCTCCCCCACCGGCGCGTGCAGTGAGACGGGTTCCTGGGAGAGCCGCAGCACCTCGGTGACGCGTTCGGGGGTGAGGTCGAGCTGGGCGGCGACCTCCTCGGGCGCCGGCTCGACACCGCGCTCCTGGAGCAGGCGGCGCTGGACGCGGACGACGCGGTTGATCAGCTCGACCACGTGCACCGGCACCCGGATGGTGCGGGCCTGGTCGGCGAGGGCGCGGGACATGGACTGGCGTATCCACCAGGTCGCGTACGTGGAGAACTTGTAGCCGCGGGCGTAGTCGAACTTCTCGACGGCTCTGATCAGGCCGAGGTTGCCCTCCTGGACGAGGTCCAGCATGGTCAGCCCGCGGCCGACGTACCGCTTGGCGACGGAGACGACCAGCCGGAGGTTGGCCTCGATGAGGCGGCGTTTGGCCGCGCGGCCGAGCACCACCAGCCGGTCGAGGTCGTGGGCGTCCCGGAGGCCGGGTTCCGGGGTGCGGGCGAGCCGCTCCTCCGCGAAGAGACCGGCCTCCACCCGGCGTGCCAGCTCCACTTCCTCGGCCGCGGTCAGCAGCGGGATGCGGCCGATCTCGCGCAGGTACTGCCGGAACAGGTCGGACTGGGGGCCGTACCGGTCGGCGCGGGTCCGTGGCTCCGGGGCCTCGGCGTCCTCCGCCGCCTCCTCCAGCACGGCGTCCGGGGACGGGGACAGCGGCGGGGACGGGGAGAGGGGCGGGGACGGGAACGACTGGCGGTCGGACCACTCCCCCGGCTCGGGCTCCGGGTCCGCGCGGACCGCCTGCGGGCCGCCCTCCGGATGGTGCGCGGCCCGGCTCTGGGAGGGGATGGCCGGCGCGTGCTCGGCGTGCAGGGCCGGTGCGGCGGGCAGCGTCGGCGCGGGGTGGGGCTGCGGCGCGTGGGGCTGTGCGGCCCTGCGGGGCTGCGCGGTCCGGGTCTGCACGGTCCAGGTCTGCACGGAGGCGACCTCCAGTCGTTCGCTGCCGGAAAGCGGAAGGGGGCCCGCCGGAGCGGACCGGTGCGTTCCGTCCGCCCCCGTCGGGGCCGACGCGTTCCGTTGGGGCTCCGGACCGGCCCGTGGGACCCGCCCGACACCGCCGTCCAGTGTGGCGTACGACACATCACCGCCACGAGGGGTCGGCGGTGACTTTTTGCAAGCGGGAGGTGACGCGGTGATCGCGAAAGCACGCGCGCGTGCCACGGCGTCGTGCCGCCCGAGGCGGAGCGGGTGTGGGACTGCGAGCCGGCCGGGTGTGGGTCGGAGAGGGGAAACGGTGGGGGTCAGAGGGCGTCGGTGCCGTGGGCGCGGAGCGCCTGGGCGTACTGCTGGAGGACCCAGACCTCGTTCTGCGCGGCGGCGAGGTGGTCGGGGGCGACGTTGCTGCCGAGACGGGCCAGGCTGCTCTGCACGTCGTCGATCCTGCGGTCCACGGCCCGCACCCGGACCTGGACCAACTGCATGCCCGCGTACGTCTCGTCGATGGACTTGCCGTGGAAGACCTCGACGGCCAGCTCGGTGACGAGGTTGCGCACGGTGTCGTTGGGCGCGGCGTCGAGGACGGCGGCCAGGTAGTCGCGGGGCTCCACGGTGCCCTGCTCGGCGCCGCCCGCCTGCGCGATGCACTCGCGCACCGCCGCGTAGGGCGGGGCGGTGAACTCGTCGGAGCCGTACGCGTCGAACGCCGGGGAGACCAGGGCGGGCTTCTGGAGGGCGAGCTTCAGCAGTTCGCGCTCGGTGCGGTGGGCGGGGCTGCGGAGGTTGAGCGCGGGGCCGGACCGGGCGGCGGGGGCCGGGATGTCCTCCGGGCGACCGCCACGGCCCTGTACCTGCCCCTGCCCCTGGCGGCGCTGCCCGTTCTTCCCGCCCCGGTCGCCGCCGTCGCGCGCCCACCGGGCGAGCTGGGCCACGCGGTGCACGACGTACTCCTGGTCGAGAATGCCGACCAGACCGGCGAGCTGGACGGCGACCTCCCGCTGCACGCTGCTCGTCTTGATCTTGGCGACGACGGGCGCCGCCTCGTCGAGGGCGGCCGCGCGGCCCGCCGGGGTCTCCAGGTCGTACCGGGCGACGATCTGGCGCAGCGCGAACTCGAAGAGCGGCGTCCGGGGCTCCACCAGGTCGCGCACCGCGTCGTCGCCCTTGGCCAGCCGCAGGTCGCAGGGGTCCATGTTGTCCGGGGCGATGGCGATGTAGGTCTCGGCGGCGAACTTCTGGTCGTCCTCGAACGCCCGCAGCGCCGCCTTCTGACCGGCCGCGTCACCGTCGAAGGTGAAGATCACCCGGGCGCTGCCGTTGTCCATCAGGAGCCTGCGCAGGATCTTGATGTGGTCGTTGCCGAAGGCGGTGCCGCAGGTGGCGATGGCGGTGGTGATCCCCGCCAGGTGGCAGGCCATCACGTCGGTGTACCCCTCGACGACGACGGCCCGGCTGACCTTGGCGATGTCCTTCTTCGCCAGGTCGATGCCGTAGAGCACCTGGGACTTCTTGTAGACCGGCGTCTCGGGGGTGTTGAGGTACTTCGGGCCGTTGTCGTCGTCCCGGAGCTTGCGCGCCCCGAAGCCGACGATCTCCCCGGAGGTGTCGCTGATCGGCCACATCAGCCGGCCGCGGAAGCGGTCGATGGGCCCGCGGCGGCCGTCCTGGGACAGGCCGGAGGTGATCAGCTCCTTGTCGCTGAACCCCTTGCCGCGCAGATAGCGGGTGAGGTGGTCCCAGCCGGCCGGGCTGTAGCCGATGCCGAAGTGGGCGGCCGCGGCCTGGTCGAAGCCGCGCTCGGCAAGGAACCTGCGGCCGATCTCCGCCTCGGGCCCTTCGAGCTGCTGGACGTAGAAGGCCGCCGCCGCCTGGTGCGCCTCGATCAGCCGGATGCGTTCGCCGCGCTGGTGGGAGGGGTTGTAGCCGCCCTCCTCGTACCGCAGGGTGATGCCCGCCTTGGCGGCGAGGCGCTCGACCGTCTCCGAGAACGTGAGGTGGTCGATCTTCATCACGAACGCGATCGTGTCGCCGCCCTCCTGGCAGCCGAAGCAGTGGAACAGCCCCTTGGACGGGCTGACCTGGAAGGAGGGGGACTTCTCGTCGTGGAAGGGGCAGAGTCCCTTGAGGTTGCCGCCGCCCGCGTTGCGCAGCTGGAGGTACTCGGAAACGACGGCGTCGATCGGGACCGCGTCCCGTACCGCCTTCACGTCCTCGTCATTGATCCTGCCTGCCACGCGTGAAGTCTACGGGGGACGGGAGGCGTCCGGACCCGGCGGCCGGGGCGGGCCCCCGGCCGGACCGTACGGGCCCCGCCGGGGCGGCCGGGGCCGCGCGCCGGGACGGTCCGCACCGCCCCGGACGGCGGCCGGGGCCGGTGCGGCACGGTCGCCGGGGCCGGTGCGCCGCAGGTCAGAGCAGGGACGACAGCGGGACGGACGGGTCGGACAGGGCGTCGGGGTCGACGCGGGCGCCGCTGCGGATCAGCTCCTGGACGGGGTCGGTGACGTCCCACACATTGACGTTCATCCCCGCCAGCACCCGGTGGTCCTTCAGCCAGAACGCGATGAACTCGCGCTTGCCGGCGTCGCCCCGGATGACCACCTGGTCGTAGTGGCCGGGCGGGGCCCAGCCCGAGTATTCGAGGCCCAGGTCGTACTGGTCGGAGAAGAAGTACGGCACCCGGTCGTACGAGGTCTCCCGGCCGAGCATGGAGCGGGCGGCGGCCGGCCCCCCGTTCAGCGCGTTCGCCCAGTGCTCGACCCGCAGCCGGGCGCCGAACAGCGGGTGCTCGACGGCCGCCACGTCCCCCGCCGCGTAGATGTTCGGGTCCGAGGTGCGCAGCGCGGCGTCCACCGCGATGCCGCCGCCGGCCGACCGGTCCGCCAGCTCCAGTCCGGCGGCCTCCGCCAGCGCGGTGCGGGGCGCGGCCCCGATCGCGGCCAGGACGTGGTGGGCCGGGTGCTCCTCCCCGTCGTCGGTCCGCACGGCGAGCACCTGCCCGTCCTGCCCGACGATCTCCGTGAGACGCGCGCCGAAGTGGAAGCGGACGCCGTGGTCGCTGTGCAGGTCGGTGAAGATCTGCCCCAGCTCCGGCCCCATCACCCCGTGCAGCGGGGTCGGCTCCGCCTCGACGACGGTCACCTCCGCGCCGTAGCCGCGCGCCGCCGCCGCGACCTCAAGACCGATCCAGCCCGCCCCCGCGATGACCAGATGGCCGTTGTCCCGGCCCAGACCGGCCAGCACGTTCCGCAGCCGGTCGGCGTGGGCGAGCCGGCGCAGGTGGTGGACCCCGACCAGATCGGTGCCCGGCACCGGGAGCCTGCGCGGCTCGGCGCCGGTGGCCAGCAGGAGCTTGTCGTAGTGGATCACCGTGCTGTCGCCGAGGTGCACGGAGCGTGCGTACCGGTCGACGGAGGTGACGGGCTGACCGAGGTGGAGTTCGACGTCCGACGCCGCGTACCAGCCGCGCTCGTGCACGAAGACGCTGTCCCGTTCCGCCTTCGCGGCCAGGTACCCCTTGGACAGGGGCGGCCGCTCGTAGGGATGGTCCCGCTCGTCGCCGATCAGGATGACCCGGCCGCCGAACCCCTCCGCCCGGAGTGTCTCGGCCGCCTTCGCTCCCGCCAGACCTCCGCCGACGATGACGAACGTCCTGTGTGCGTCCACCACGTGATGCCTCCTCAGTACTGTTCTGCGCGGCGCCGTCCCGCTGCGAGCGTCCCGCACACAGCGTGATGGCGAAAGAGGGTGTGCCCCGTACAGCTCACACCCTGTCGCTGTGCGCCGGTTCCCCGGGGGTCGCCCGCACGTTCCCAGCAGATCACCCGCGCCCCCGACCCAGGAGGTCGGCGCGCCCCCTCAACGGCAGGTCCCGCCCTGCGGGGGAGTTCCGGGCGCGGGGGCGGTGTCGGCGGGGCGGGACGGGACGGCGGGCTCGGTGCGGGGCGCTGCGGCGCGGTCTCCTCAGTGCGGGGCGGGCGGTCTCCCCAGTGCGGGAGCGGGGCCAGTGCGGGGCTGGCGGGTCAGTGCGGGGTGGAGGTGAGGCGGCGGTGCAGGGAGCGGGCGGCGGCGTCGGTGAGGGCCGCGATCTGGTCGACGAGGACGCGCTTGCGGGCCCGGTCGTCGTCCGCCGCCAGGAACAGCGCACGGAACTGCGGCTCCAGCCCCTCGGGGGCACGGGTGGTGAGCGCGGCGGCGAGTTCAGCGATGACGATCCGCTGGTCGGCCCGGATCGCCTCCTGTTCGGCGCGCTGCATCACGTACCGGTCGGCGACCGCCTTGAGCATCGCGCACTCGTGCTGGACGGCACGCGGGACGACGAGTTCGGCGGCGTACCGGCCGAGCCGTCCCGGCCCGTAGAGATCACGGGTGGCGCTCTCCGCCGCCTGGCAGAACCGGCCGATGAGCTGGCTGGTGGCGTCCTTCAGCCGGGCCTGGGACACGGCGGAGCCGTCGTAGCCGTGCGGCCACCACTCCTCCGCCGTCAGCCGGTCCAGCGCCTCGGACAGCTCCGCCGGGTCGGTGTCCGCCGGGACGTACCGGCCGAGGGCGACCGAGCAGATCTCCTGCCGTTCGGCCTCGACGGACAGGCAACCGGGGTCGATGTGACCGGCGTGCAGTCCGTCCTCGAAGTCGTGGACCGAATAGGCGACGTCGTCGGACCAGTCCATGACCTGCGCCTCGAAGCAGGTACGCCCGGCCGGCGCGTCCCGGCGGGCCCACTCGAACACCGGCACGTCGTCCTCGTACACCCCGAACTTCGGGGAGGCCGGATCGTCGGGACGGCCGCCGCGCGGCCACGGGTACTTGGTGGCGGCGTCCAGCGCGGCCCGGGTGAGGTTGAGCCCGACGCTGGTCGGCTCCCCGGTGCGGGGGTCGCGGACGAACCGCTTCGGCTCCAGCCGGGTCAGCAGCCGCAGCGACTGGGCGTTGCCCTCGAAGCCTCCGCAGTCGGAGGCGAAGTCGTTGAGCGCCTGCTCCCCGTTGTGCCCGAACGGCGGGTGGCCCATGTCGTGGGAGAGGCAGGCCGCCTCCACCAGGTCCGGGTCGCACCCCAGCACCGCCCCGAGCTCGCGGCCGACCTGGGCGCACTCCAGGGAGTGGGTGAGCCGGGTGCGGGGACTGGCGTCCCAGGACAGGCCCCGGGTGCCGGGCGTGACCACCTGCGTCTTCCCGGCCAGCCTGCGCAGCGCCGCGGAGTGCAGCACCCGGGCGCGGTCGCGCTGGAAGGCGGTGCGGCCGGGCCGCTTGTCCGGCTCGGCGTCCCAGCGCTCGGTGTCGGCGTACGTGTAGGGGGTCGCCTGCGGGTGGGGCGGCTGGGGCAGGGCGGCGGCGGTCTGCGGGCGGGGGCCGGCCGGTGCGGGGGCACTCTGCGCGCCGGTCTGTGCCGAGGCGTTCTGCGCGCCGGCCGGTGCGTGCGGGGTCGCCGGTGATCGCGGCACGGCCCCCGCGGTGGGGGTCCGGTCGGCCGGTGTGCCCGGTGCCCGATGTGCTCCGTGTGCGCCCTGTGTCCCGTCCATACTCCCGACAGTAGCGACCGGGACCGACAGCGTGTCGTGGGCTTGCCCTGCTCGCGGGGTCCTGCGGGTGAATTCGGGGGGCGGCCCGCGCCTTTCGGACACCGGCCCGTTCGCCGCCGGGGCGGGGAAGCCGGACGGCGGGTGCGGTCGGCCGGGTGCGATCGGCGGAGTGCGATCGGCCGGGTGCGGGTCGCTCAGGCGAGGGCCGCGAGGGCTGCGCCCGTGGCGAGGGTGTCGGGGACTGGGGGTGCGGCGGCCAGGGCCGAGTCGTAGCGGTGCAGCAGCAACCGGGCCATCGCGGGGTGCGCGCCCAGCGGGGCGGCCGCGATGCCGGGCGCGGCGTCGGCCGCGGCGGTGGCGAAGCGACCGGGGGCGGCGAAGTAGGAGGCGACGGCGACCCGGTGGTGACCGCGTGCCGCCAGGGCCCGTACCGCTACGGGCACGGTCGGGGTGGCGGCGGAGGCGTACGCGGGGACGACGGGCACCCCGCGGAGCCGCTCGGACAGCATCCGAGCGGTACGCCGGGTGTCGACCGCCGACTCCGGGTCGCGCGACCCGGCCGCCGCCAGCACCACGGCCGCCCCGCCTGGCGCGGGCCCGTCGGCCGGCCAGCCCGCCTCCACGAGCCGCCCGTACAGCGCTTCCACCAGCAGCGGGTGGGGCCCGAGCGGGGCGGCGATCCTGGTACGCAGCAGCGGCGCCCCGGCGGCGGCGAGCGGCAGGTCGTGCTTGACGTGGTGCCCGCGCCCGAGCAGCAGCGGTACGAGGACGGCGTCGCCCCGCCCGAGCCCGGCGAGCGTGTCGGGCAGCAGGGGCGCGTTGAGTTCGATGTGCCCGAGCCGTACGTCGAGGCCGGGGCGCAGCTCGCGGACGAGGGAGAGGAGTTCCTGAGTGGTACGCAGGGCGCGCGGGTCCCGGCTGCCGTGCGCGACGGCGACGAGCGCGGGAGGAGCGGTGCGGGGCGCTGTGCGAGGGCCCGTACGGGTACCCGTACGAGGTCCAGTACGGGTACCCGTACGGGGTCCAGTACGAGATCCGTTCGGCGCTACGAGGCTGAGGCGGGCGGCCTGGTCGGTGGGCCGGGAACCGAGGTGCGTGGCGCTGTCAGGGCTGTCGGGGCAGGCGTGGTGGCCGCCGTCGCGGGGGGAGGGCTCGCGGCTGGGGTTCTGCGCCTGATCCGTCATACGTCGATGGTGCCGGACGGAGGTTGCTGGTCCGTTGCCCGGCGGTCACGCCCTTTTTCCACCCCCTCACGCGGGACGGGGACGCGATGACAGGTGGCGGAAACGGGGCCGGTGGGCGGTGGGGGCGGTGGGCAGCACGTCGGTGGGGGTTCGGTGGGGCCGGGGCATCGAGGGTCGGGCAGGACCAGAGGTGGTCGGACAAGGACCGGGCGGCAAGCGATCAGGCGGGGGTCGTCTGCGTGTCCGCCGCCGTACCGGCCCGCTCGGCCGGAGCCAGGACCGTGCCCGCGCCCGTGCCCGCGCCCGTAGAGGTACCCGTCCCGAACAGGCGCTCCAGCACGGCCGCGACTCCGTCCTCCTCGTTGGTCGAGGTACGCAGAGAGGTCGCGGCGAGGACGGCGGGGTGGGCGTTGCCCATCGCGTAACCGGCCCCGGCCCAGCCCAGGACGGCCAAGTCGTTGGGCATGTCACCGAAGGCGACGACCTCGGCGGCGGACACCGACCAGCCGGCGCACACCTCGGCCAGGGTGGACGCCTTGGTGACGCCCGGCGCGCTGATCTCCAGCAGTCCGGGGCCGCCGGAGTGCGTGACCTGAGCCCACTCGGGGGCGACGACCCGGGCGAGGGTCATCAGGGTGTCCGCGTCGATGCTGTCGGACCACGCCAGCAGCTTGGTGACGGCCACCCCTGAGCGCCAGAGCGCCTCACGGGACGGCACCGGCATCTCGGCCGCCTCGTCCCCCGCGTGCCGCAGCCCGAAGGCAGGCTCAAACAGAACCCGGGTACCGGTCTCCAGGGCGAAGGCGATGCCCGGCACGGCCGCCGTCAGCGCATCGGTGACCCGGCGAACGGTGTCGGGGGCAAGCACCCGGGAGGAGAGGACGGCACGGGAGGCGAGGTCGTACACGTCCGCACCGTTGCTGCACACGGCGGTCCCGGTCAGTCCCGTCGCGGTCGCGAGCCGGTCCAGATACCTGGGCGGCCGGGCCGTCACCACCACGACCTCGGCGCCCCCGCCCCGAGCCGCGTCCAGCGCCCGCAACGTGCGCGGCGACAACGTGCCGTCGCGGCGCAGCAGGGTCCCGTCGAGGTCGGTGGCGACCACACGCGGGCGAACGGCGGGCGCGCAGGTCGGAGGCAGGTCGGAAAAGCGGTCCGTAGCGGTCATGCGCCACATGATGCCCGGCCCCTCCCTCCTCCGACCTGCGCTTTTGGCAAAATGTTCGGGGCTGGCGGAAACCCTGGGCCGTGATCACGCGTCCGACAGGTGGAGAGCGCCACGCGGTCCCTGTCCCGCGCCGGCCGGGAGGGATACCGTGCGAAGACCGCAACTACCCAGGATCTCGGAGCTGTCGGGGCGGTTCCGGCCACCGTCCCCGTCACGACCACCGTCCTCGTCACTGTCCCCGTCCCGGCTCCTGTCGGCCGCGAGGTCACGCACGCCGCGGAAGTTCGCGGCGCGCCTCGCGGCGCTCGTCCCGCGCACCCGACGCGGTCAACGCCGCGCGTTCCAGGGCCTGCTGCTCGCCTGCGTCCTGGCGCTCACTCCGATGACGTGGATGTACACGGCGGCCGACACGCACGTGCGGACCGCCTCGGACGTTCCCGCACAAGACGTCGCCGTCGTCTTCGGCGCGGGCCTCTGGGACGGTAAGCCGACGCCTTACCTCGCCCACCGGCTGGACGCGGCAGTGGACTTGTACGAGGCCGGCAAGGTACGGGCGGTACTGGTCACGGGCGACAACAGCCGCACCGAGTACGACGAGCCGGACGCGATGCGCACCTACCTCACCCAGCACGGCGTGCCCGACGACCGCATCGTCAGCGACTACGCGGGCTTCGACAGCTGGGACTCCTGCGTCCGCGCCAAACGCATCTTCGGCGTCGACCGCGCCATCCTGGTGAGCCAGGGCTTCCACATCCGCCGCGCCGTCACCCTCTGCCGCTCCGCCGGCATCGACGCCTACGGCATCGGCGTGGACGATGTACACGACATCACCTGGTACTACGGCGGCACCCGCGAAATACTCGCCGCCACCAAGGCCGCCCTCGACGCAACCCTCCGACCCGACCCACACTTCCTCGGCCCCGAGGAAGACGGAATCGAGGCAGCACTGTCGGGGGACGGGGAAGGGCGGTAGGCGAGGGACGGCAGCGAGCGAGACGGTCGGCGATCCCGCTTGAGCAACTTCCCTGAGCGCGGCTCCCCTGCCGGAGACCATGTGCGGTGCGGTCGAGCGCGGGAAGTGCAATTGCGTGCCCCTGGGAAGGCTATGGCCGGGCCAACTACCGTTCGGGGAGGCGTCCGCGCTCGGTAGCGAGCCGGGCCCGGCTGCCGTGCAGACGCGGTCGTGCCGCTGAGGCGGTGTCGAACACCTCCCTCAACGGCACGGTGGCTACGTCGTGCAGCCGTGTGGGGTGCTACCAGATCCTGATCTTCGTGATCTTGTGAATGGGCTCGCCGGTGACCTTCCCGTAGCTCCACTTCTCAATGGTCTCGCTGGTCGTCGACGCGCCCAGCTTCGGCACGTATTCGAACGTGACCTTGTTGTTGCCGGTCCAGATCTGGTCCACGCCGTAAATCGCGACGCTTTCCGTGCCCGCGTTGGCGAAGCAGAGGGAGCCGCCCGAGTTGTGAACCGTCAGGTAGCCCGATTCGTTACAACCGACGCGGTTGATGGCGGACGCCGACGAAGCCGGCAGCACAACGGCGATGGCACCGGCCGCCGCGACTACCGCGAGACGTGTGAGGAAGCGCTTCACTGGTGAGTTGTTCCTTCCGTGGTGGGTGTAGTGCCGCCGTGGACCACAGGGCACGGCGGCAACGCAGGGACGCACGCGCGTCCAACCAGCGCAACGTGGAGGACGGCACACCGGTTCACCACGTGAGAGAGCTGCTTCGGATGCGGTCACAGCCCTCGCGGGGCCTGCTGGCCTCTCGCCCGAAGCGCGTCCGCCACACTCCCGGCAGAACGCCGGAGCCACGGAACGCGGACGCAGGCAGTTCGCCACCGGCTTGACGCGGCAGCGGAGTTGTACGGAGCAGGGAAGGTGCGGGCGGTACTTGCCGCGGGCGTCCATAGCCGTACCGCATACGACGAGCCCGACGCCATGCGCACCGACCTCACCCAGCGCGGCGTGCCCGACGACCGCACCTTTGGATATGGACCGCGCGATCCCGGTGAGCCAAGGCTTCCACATCTGCCGCGCCGTCACACTCTGTCAAATTTGCCGGCATCGACGCCTACGGCACCGGCGTGCACTACCTCACCTGGTGCCACGACGACACCCGCGAAATCCTCGCCGCCACTAAGGCCGCCCTCGAAGAAACCCTCCACCCCACCCCGCACTTCCTCGGGCCCCGAAGAAAACGCAGTCGAGGCACCACAGCCGGGGGACGGGAGAGACGGTGGGCGGGTACGACCGGAGCAAACGAAAGCCCCTCGCAGCCCCGGACCCCACACCTAGACTTGACCGACCGGGGAGGGCACTGTCGGTAGTGAACGTGGGCAGCATCACCGCTGGTCACTTCAGGCGGCCTGCACGCCAACGGCCCCCAACCCACAACGAAATCTTGATCCCAGGCGTTGGATGCGAGGAAGTCCTCTCGATGCTCGAACGAAACTACGGCTCGACGCAGACGAGGCAGCTGTTGCCGAGTAGCGCGACCCGCACTCGGCACTCACTGCTGCGTGCTGGACATCCAGGCCCGGCCACTCCGAACGAGAGTCAAGAAAGAGCAAAGCCCCTCTAACGTGCCAGGTCAAAAAGGGTGCTCTCCGCGCGAGCGGAGGTGGGTCGGCCCCGGCGGACACGCCGGTTGTCCGCCCGGAGTGCTCTCCGCGCGAGCGGAGGTGGGTCGTTCCATTCCTCGGCGATCTGTCGGACGGCCGGGTGCTCTCCGCGCGAGCGGAGGTGGGTCGCAGGACCGCGACCAGGCCGTGCCGCATCCCCGTGCTCTCCGCGCGAGCGGAGGTGGGTCGATGCGTCACTATGTCTCAGCGAGAACGACATAGTGCTCTCCGCGCGAGCGGAGGTGGGTCGGACGTCGGGGCCGTCGAGGGTCTGCGCTCGATGTGCTCTCCGCGCGAGCGGAGGTGGGTCGCGCGCCGGCAGAACCCGGCGGCGCCGCTGACCGTGCTCTCCGCGCGAGCGGAGGTGGGTCGACTCCTGCGCGACCATCACCTTCGGGACCCCGGTGCTCTCCGCGCGAGCGGAGGTGGGTCACCCATCAACAGGATGGCAATGCAATCGCCGTAGTGCTCTCCGCGCGAGCGGAGGTGGGTCCTCCCTTTGTGCTTCCGCAGATCGCCCCGGCGTGTGCTCTCCGCGCGAGCGGAGGTGGGTCGGACCTGTGGCGCTCGCAGATGGTGCGGCGCACGTGCTCTCCGCGCGAGCGGAGGTGGGTCGACCTCGCCGGAGGAGCAACAGAACTCGCGCTCGTGCTCTCCGCGCGAGCGGAGGTGGGTCGCATCGCCGATGGCGCGGATCACCTGGGCGGATGTGCTCTCCGCGCGAGCGGAGGTGGGTCGCTGGACCCGGTATCGGTCCCGGCCCCGGACGAGTGCTCTCCGCGCGAGCGGAGGTGGGTCGTACGGCGGGTATTCCTACGCCAGCGACCCGAAGTGCTCTCCGCGCGAGCGGAGGTGGGTCGGCCGATTCGATCTTCGCGTAGGTGGTGTCGCGGTGCTCTCCGCGCGAGCGGAGGTGGGTCGTACTCGGGATCGACGCTGCCCCGCATGTCCCAGTGCTCTCCGCGCGAGCGGAGGTGGGTCGCTCATGGACGCGCAGAAGGGCTTCACGTCGGCGTGCTCTCCGCGCGAGCGGAGGTGGGTCGCTGCGGGCCGTCGCGCCGAACGAGCTGAGCGCGTGCTCTCCGCGCGAGCGGAGGTGGGTCCCGCCGGGGCGTTCTGGCTCTCGTACGCCCACCGTGCTCTCCGCGCGAGCGGAGGTGGGTCGATAGAGCGAACTGGGCCCAGTTTCGCGGTGAGGTGCTCTCCGCGCGAGCGGAGGTGGGTCGTTGCCGGGCCACCGCGACCGCGGCCTGTGTCGGTGCTCTCCGCGCGAGCGGAGGTGGGTCGGCGGCCGGCATCGGCTCGTCGCCGTGGGCGAAGTGCTCTCCGCGCGAGCGGAGGTGGGTCGTCCGGGTCGTCGGTGAGCGCGGCGTGCTGGTTGTGCTCTCCGCGCGAGCGGAGGTGGGTCGTCGTGATGCTCGTGCCCGCGCTGCCGAAGTTGGTGCTCTCCGCGCGAGCGGAGGTGGGTCGGAAACCGCCATGGGCACTCTGGAGAAGGTCGCGTGCTCTCCGCGCGAGCGGAGGTGGGTCGTCCTACAAGGGCCAGTCGATGACCCCGTTCCAGTGCTCTCCGCGCGAGCGGAGGTGGGTCGGGGCGGCCGACCCGGTCGGCGCGGATGCCCTCGTGCTCTCCGCGCGAGCGGAGGTGGGTCGCAGGGCTACGTCCTCCGGCTGGAGCCGACGAAGTGCTCTCCGCGCGAGCGGAGGTGGGTCGGCGCGGGGACAACGGGCAGGGCCGGGTCCAGCGTGCTGATCGCTGAAAACGAGGCCGGGTATGCCGTTCACCGACCCCGGCCCCGTCCGCCGGTCGAGGACGCGGCCCCGCGCGCCACCTACACGGGTTCACCCAGTCCCAGAAGGGGCAAGCCGAGGCCGTGGTCGTGCGCGGCGACCGCGTGGCGGATGCGGCGCTCCTGGTGGGGCAGGGCGTAGGCGTCGAGTTGGTCCAGGGAGACCCACCGCAGGCCGACCAGTTCGTGAGCGGCACTGTCCGGGACGGTCACACGGGACGCCTGCTCGGCGGTCAGCGTGCCGCCGTCGCAGACGAGGTCGAAACCCTCGGTCGCACCCGTCTCGGGGTTGGCCGGCACGTGATCGAGTGCGAGGAGACGGGTAAGCACGCGGGTGAGTCCGGTGTCCTCGCACAGTTCACGTGCACCCGCGACCGCGATCGGTTCGTCCGGGCGGACTTCCCCTCCGGGGAACTGCCACCCGAGCGTGTGTAGGCGCCTGACCAGCAGCACATCGCCCTCGGGGTTTCGGATCAGGACCACGGCCCCGATGCGACGGGCGGGAGCGCCGACCATGTCCACCTCCGCACGTACCGGAGGACGTACCGCAGGGAGACCTCCGTGCGGCGCGTGACGTGCAGACTCCCGGTGGCCTGAGACCTGGTGACGTCGGCGCAGGACGCGCCAGTCGACCGCACGGCTCAGGTCCCCGGCAGTTTCGGCGTCCGCCTCCGCACCATCGATTTCTCTGCACACGAGGCAGTCTGCAGAATCGGCCGAGGACTGCGCCCCGCCCGGAGAAGGGTCGATCATCTCGTTCACCGGAGGGCACCCCGACTTCTCTCGTTGTCCCGTGCGACTCCCGCGCGCATGCGCTCCTCGGGGGTGGCCGGCCGCACGTGGTCCGGCTCGGCCTCCCATTCGCGTCCACCACCGAGCGGACGCAAAGACCAGTACGGGCCGGAGAAACCCTTGAACTCCCCGATGCGGTCCTGCCGCCCGGTGTCTACGACGACGGTTCCGGGGGGCGGAAGCGATGACGCGAACATGGGAGATACCTCTCTGTAGCCATTCCACTACCAGGCGGCTCAGCGTGGCCTACAGTTCAGGAGTCGGCAACTCAACAGCGGTGATGGGTAAGTTGAAATACAGATGGTCAACCGAAAAGAACTTGACCCTGAACAGTCGCCGAGCGCGGCATTCGGCGCCTTACTGCGCAGGCTGCGTGATGATCGTGGCTGGACGCAGACCGAGTTGGGGAAACGGATCGGATGTACGGGCGCACACGTCTCGGCCGTAGAAACTGGACAGCGCTCACCAACTCAACAGTTCACGGCAGGCGCTGACAGGGCTTTCGGCACCGGTAATCGACTGGAGCGACAGAGTCGGGCATTGCGACGCACCGCTCTGCTGGAGGGGTATCCGGAGTACGTTGCCCACGAGGCTCGCTCGGTAGAGATCAGGCTCTACGAGGTCGGTGTCATCCCTGGAATCCTGCAGACGCCCGAGTACGCCGAGGCCCTTACAGCCCGTTCCGTGGAGCGTGGTTCGATCACACGCGAGCAGGGGAACGAGCGCAACGCTCTCATCGCCGAGCGCCAAGCATCAGTCCGGCGAGGCCCGCCGCCTCTGATCTTCGTCGTACTGGACGAGAGCTGCCTCAGGCGCCCCGTGGGCAACGCCGCCGTCATGCGCGGCCAGTTCGAGCGGCTGCTGGCGTTTGCTGCACTACCGAACACCGTTTTCCAGGTCGCCCCGTTCGCTTTGGGCGACCGGCGCCCCCTGAGCCTGCCGCTCTACATCCTGACCATGGAGAACCGTTCGCTGATCTCGTACGCCGAGTCCGCACAGCGTGGCCAACTGGAGCGCGACACCAAATCTGTCGTACCTCTCCTCACCATCTATCATCAGTTGCAGTGTGAAGCGCTGTCGCAGGCGGCGTCCGTGGCCATGATCCAGCAGATGCGAAAGGGCACACCATGACGCACGCGTCACCCTCTTGGTTCACGTCCTCCTACAGCGAGAACGGTGGTGCCTGCGTCGAGATCGCCACGAACACCGTCGCCACCCGCGGCGTCGTCCCCGTCCGTGACTCCAAGAACCCGGCCGGCCCCGTCCTGGACGTCGCCGCCACCGCCTTCGCCGCCTTCGTGGCGGGCGTCAAGGCCGGAGACCTCACCCGCTGACGGAACAGCCCGCCCCCGCAGCGCCACCCGCCGCAGCCCCGCCCCGCGCCCGCCGCACACCTCACCGAGGGGCTGCGCCCACCCCACCTCACCGCGCCCCGTTCCCCCCGCTGAGGTGCGCGTACCGCTGGTGTAACCGGATTACTGCGGGGATACCGTCAGTTGCAGGGCGAGTCGCTGACACAGGCAGCAACCGTGGCAATGATCGAACAGGCACGAAAGGGCACCCCGTGACGCAGGAGTCTCCCCGTTGGTTCACGTCCTCCTACAGCAGCAACGGCGGTGACTGCGTCGAGATCGCCACGAACACCGTCGCCACCCGCGGCGTCGTCCCCGTCCGTGACTCCAAGAACCCGGCCGGCCCCGTCCTGGACGTCGCCGCCACCGCCTTCGCCGCCTTCGTGGCGGGCGTCAAGGCCGGAGACCTCACCCGCTGACGGAACAGCCCGCCCCCGCAGCCCCGCCCCGCCTCCGCCGCACACCCCACCAAGGGGTTGCGCCCACCCCACCCCACCTCACCGCGCCCCGTTGCCCCCGCTGAGGTGCGCGTACCGCTGGTGTAACCGGATGCCGGGCCGCCCGTAATACCGGGCTCGCAGGCTGGGCGCATGACCAGCGTCGAGGCTGCGGCCACTCCGACCCACTGCCCGTACTGCGCCCTGCAGTGCGGGATGAATCTGCGACCGGTGGCGGGCGATGCCGTGGCCGAGGTGGTGGAGCGTACGGACTTTCCCGTGAACCGCGGGGCGCTCTGCGGCAAGGGGCGTACCGCGCCCGCCGTGCTGGCGTCGGCGGTGCGGCTGACCGGGCCGCTGGTGCGGAACGGGGCGAGCGGTGAGCTGGAGCCGGCCGGGTGGGACGAGGCGCTGGCGCGGGTCGCCGAAGGACTGCGCGGTACGCGGGCGGTGCACGGGGCCGACGCGGTGGGGGTGTTCGGCGGGGGCGGGCTGACCAACGAGAAAGCCTATCTGCTGGGGAAGTTCGCCCGGGTGGCGCTCGGTACCTCGCAGATCGACTACAACGGGCGTTTCTGCATGTCGTCGGCGGCCGCCGCGCACCAGCGGGCGTTCGGGCTGGACCGGGGGCTGCCGTTCCCGCTGGAGGACATCCCGCGTACCGGGTGCGTGATCCTGGTCGGGTCGAACCTCGCGGAGACGATGCCGCCCGCCCTCCGGTATCTCACCGAACTGCGGGCCAACGGCGGCACGTTGATCGTGATCGATCCGCGCCGTACGCGGACCGCCGAGCAGGCCGATCTGCATCTGGCGCCCCGGCCGGGCACCGACCTGGCGCTGGCGCTCGGCATGCTGCACCTCGTGATCGCGGGGGGCCGGGTGGACGAGGAGTTCGTACGGGAGCGGACGAGCGGCTGGGACGAGGCGCGGGCCGGGGCGATGGCGCACTGGCCGGAGTGGGTGGAGCGGATCACCGGGGTACCGGTGCCCCAACTGCGTGCGGCTGTTGATCTGTTCTGCGATGCGGAGTCGGGCATGGTGCTGACCGCACGGGGGCCGGAGCAGCAGTCCAAGGGCACCGACACCGTGGGCGCCTGGATCAACTTCTGTCTGGCGACCGGGCGGGCGGGCCGTCCGCTGTCCGGGTACGGCTGCCTGACCGGGCAGGGGAACGGCCAGGGCGGCCGTGAACATGGGCAGAAGGCGGACCAGTTGCCCGGTTACCGCAAGCTCACCGACCCGGCCGCCCGCCGTCATGTCGCGGAGGTGTGGGGCGTGGACCCGGACTCGCTGCCGGGTCCCGGACGCAGTGCGTACGAGTTGCTGGACGCGCTCGGGCAGGACGTGAAGGCGCTGCTGGTGATGGGGTCGAACCCGGTGGTGTCCGCGCCGCGTGCCGGGCACGTGGAGGAGCGGCTGCGGTCGCTGGACTTCCTGGCGGTGGCGGACGTGGTGCTGTCGGAGACGGCAGCCATGGCGGACGTGGTGCTGCCGGTGACGCAGTGGGCCGAGGAGTCGGGGACGACCACCAATCTGGAGGGCCGGGTGCTGCTGCGGCGGCGCGCGGTGACGGCTCCGGAGGGTGTGCGCAGCGACCTGGAGGTGCTGCACGGGCTGGCCGGACTGCTCGGGCACGGGAAGGGGTTCCCGGTCGAACCGGAGGAGGTCTTCGACGAGTTGCGGCGGGCGTCGGCCGGCGGTCCCGCCGACTACGCGGGAATCAGTTACGAGCGGATCGCGGCGGAGGACGGGGTGTTCTGGCCCTGTCCGGAGCCCGCGCACCCGGGGACGCCCCGGCTGTTCCTGGACCGGTTCGCCACCGAGGACGGGCGGGCCCGCTTCGTGCCGGTGCAGCACCGGGCGTCGGCCGAGGAGACGGACGCGGCGTATCCAGTGGTGCTGACCACGGGCCGGGTGGTGTCGCAGTACCAGTCGGGGGCGCAGACCCGTCGGGTGGCGGAGCTGAACGCGGCGGCGCCGGGACCGTTCGTGGAGATGCATCCCCGGCTGGCGGAGCGGATCGGGGTGGCGGAGGGGGAGCCGGTGGCGGTGACCTCGCGTCGCGGGCGGGCGGTGGCTCCCGCCCGGATCACGGTCGGCATCCGGCAGGACACCGTTTTCATGCCGTTCCACTGGGCGGGCGAGGGCCGGGCCAACACGCTGACCAACCCCGCGCTGGACCCGGTCTCACGGATGCCGGAGTTCAAGGTGTGCGCGGTCCGGGTGGAGGCGGCCGGCGGGTGAGCCAGCGTCCGTCGGGGATGGGTACCCCGCCGGCGTGCAGGGAGCGGGTGACGGCGGCGGCCGCGAGGTAGACCCAGGCGAGTACGGTCCGGCCGTCGGGGAGTTCGACGGCGCGGGTCACCCGTTCGTAGAGGTTGCGGGGGTGGCCGGGGCCGAGGAACTCCTCCAGCGAGTCGAGGAGCGCGAGGAGTTCGCGGTAGCCGTCGGGGGCGGCGGTGACGAGGGTGCCGTGCACGACGGCGTCGCCGTCGATCGCGTACGGGTAGCCGGGGCCGTCGTAGAGCACCGCGCCGCGCAGCAGCGCGGTCTCCTCGCGGGCGCTGCGGCCCCGGATGAACATGTCGTGGTTGGGCTCGCCGGGGAGCAGCGTGCCGTAGACGAAGAACGGCTGCTCGGTGGTGGGAGCGTGTCCGGGGGCAGGGGGCGCGGGGACGGCGGGAACGGTGGGGTCGGCGGCGGGTGCGATGGGGGCGTGTCCGTGTGCAGGGGGCGCGGGGACGGCGGGAGCGGCGGAATCGGCGACGGGGGTGGCGGGGGCGGTGGAGCCCTGGAGGGCGTCGGCCGCCGGGCGGCTGCCCTCGCGGTCCCCGGTGGCCGTCACAGCGCCGCTTCCGGTGCGGTCTCGGCGTTCACCCAGGCGAGATAGCGGGCGCTGCCGCGCACGATGGGCGTGGCGATGATCTCCGGAGTGTCGTAGTCGTGGGCGGCGTCGAGGTACTCCTCCAGTTCGGCGTACCGCCCGGCCGAGGTCTTGAAGAGCACCTGCCATTCCTCGCTGCTCTCGATGGCGTTCTTCCAACGGTAGACGGAGGTGACGGGGGCGGAGATCTGGGCGCAGGCGGCGAGCCGGGCCTCGATCGCACCACGGGCCAGCTCCCGCGCCTTCTCCTCGCTGTCCGTCGTGGTCATTACCGTCAGCCATGCGGGCGGCGTCATCGTCGGGCTCCTCCGGGTGCGGGGGTGGGGGCGGGGCTACGGGGTCCCGCCTCGGTCCGATTGTCGCCCGCCGTGGGCGGGTGCGCCGTGGTGGCGGGCGACTCCGGGCGTGGCACGGCCGAAGCACGCAGCCGGGCGGAGGGAATGGCCCGCCGGCGGAAGTGGCGGACCGGGGCCCGCCGGGAACAACAGCCTGAGGCCGCCGGGGACGCGGCGGACCGACGGCGGTCGGGCGGGGCTGCGGGGTGCGCGACGATGGGGGCATGGAGATCTGCATCGAAGCCTCCGACCTCCCCGGTTCCGGCCCCGGTTTCGCGTGTGCGCCGGAGGCCGGCCCGGTGTACGTCGGCGTGCAGCGCAAGGACCGTCCGGGCGAGGTGCTGGAGCCGCACCGGGGTGACGCGCCGTCGGCGGTGTGGACGCTGGAGTGCGTCGCCCGGACCACGGCGGACGGCGTCGAGCTGACCGGACGTTACGTGCAGGACCGGCTCGGCGGCAGGTTCGTCTACCTCTCGTGGGGGACGCTGGACGGGCACGGGGTCTTCAGCATGTTCCGGCGCGCCAAGCTGATGCTGGCGGACGTGGACGCGGCGGTACTGGACGCGGCGGCCGGTTCCGGCCGGCTCGTCGCGCGGCTCGGGCTGAGCGACGCGCGCGGAGGGCCACTGTGCGGGCGGGTGCGACCCGGCGACGTGGCCTGGACGGCGGAGACCCCGGGCTGACGGAGACCTCGGGCCGGCGGGTCACCTCCGGTCGGCCGGGTGCCGCACCGCCCGGCCGTGCGAAAGGGCGACCGGACGCCCCGCCGCAAAGCCTGGTGAACGACGCCGCCCCACCAGGCCGGGGGGGTGCCTCTATGTAGTTCGTCAATCCCGTGCTGCCGGTTCCGGGGGTGTTGGTCTCTTTCATGCGGCGAGGGTGACGGCGGGGGTTCGGGGTTCGTAGAAGGTGCCGTCGCGGAGCA
>NZ_CANLBS010000003.1 GCF_947488945.1 uncultured Streptomyces sp. | reverse complement strand
CGTTCGTCGCCGACACAGGCCAGAGCCGGGTGGTCATGGCCGTCATCGGCCTGCTGAGCACCCTGCTGCTCGGCGTGTTGTACGGACGATGGCTGTTCCGCAGATGGGGTGCGGCCTTGTTGCTGTGGTGCGTGCGGCTTGACCGCAGCGGCGTGGTGGTGGCAGCTGGACCCGAGCAGGTGCGCGCCCGAAACGTCCTTCTCGCCCTGAGCCTTACGGGCACGGTACTCGGCTGCTGCGCTGGGGCGGCCCTGCTCTGACACACAGGACCTCTGCCTGTATCCGACCAGCGCAGACAGAAGTTGGAAAGCGCTCAGTGGGCGAGGAGAGGGCTGTGCTCGCAGGGCAAAGATGTTGCTTCTCTTCGCAACTCAGGATCTGGGCCCCCTACCGGGCCCTCTGTGGGCCCTCCAAGAACGACAGGCAAAGCCCAACAACGACCAACGACGACAGCCCAATCGCAGGTCAGGGACGGCGGGCACCCTGCTGACCAGGGCCGGAAAACGGGCCCCCCAGACCCAGGGCAAGAAGAAGTAGGCAGAGCTGAAAAAGTCCCCCATCTGCGGGTTTTCCGGGGGTGGGGGGCTTTTGGGTGGGCCGGGCCGTCTGCGTTCTGGGCTTGAGGAAGTCCGGCCGCGGCTCCTCCGCTCCTGTCCGTGTCCCCGCCGCCAAGAAAAGGGCCCGTGACCTCAGCTCTCCGCCAGGAACTCCTGTACCGCTTCCAGGAACCGGTGGGGGTCGGCGCGGTGGATGAGGTGGCCGACAGGAAGGGTGGCGACTCGGGCGCCCGGCACGCGGCGGGGCCATTCCGCGACGCCCGTGCCGCCCCCCTGCGGGACGTGGCTCCGCGGGCCGCCTCCCAGGACCAGGACGTCGGCGGTGATGGAGCCGAGCAGGTCCCACCACTCGGGATCGGGCGAGTCGATCTGCCGCCGAACGGCGAGGACCATCTCCCAGTCGAAGGACAAGGCGCCCTCGGGCCGGACCGGGACGGCCGGCGTACGGGGCCGGGGCACCGGGACGTCTTCGAGGACGAGGCGGTGCACGCGGCCGGGACGGTGCTGAGCAACCAGGTAGGCCACGAGGCCGCCGAGGGAGTGCCCGATCAGATCCGCCCGGTCCAGCCCCAGCGCGTCCAGATACCCGATGACGTCGTCCCGCATGAGTTCGAGCGAGTACTCCCCCGGCCAGTCGCTCCGCCCGTGTCCCCGCAGGTCGACGGCGTACACCCGGCGCTTCCGGGCGAGGACGGGAGCCACCGTGTCCCAGTCCTCGGCGCTCTCGCCCAACGCGTGCAGCAGGACCAGCGGCGGGCCGTCCCGCGGGCCCCGGACCCGGTGGGACAGCTTCACCATGCCCGCCTCGACAGTGCACCGGACCGGCTCCGGATGCTCGTTCATGCCGTTTCCGCCTCCCGTGCCGTCCTGTGCGGCCACCGGGCACCAGCCTGCCCGGCCGTGCGGGTCCGCTACACCCCGCGGCCCCGGTGGTACGACGGCGTGCGGTCGGTGCCTACGTACGAGCGGTAGACACCGTGCCGCAACTCGGAGATGTAACCGTCCAGTTCCGGCATGCCCATCTCCGCGGCCACCGCGATCTCCGCCTCGAAATCGTAGGGGACACGCACGAACTGCACGGAGAACGGTGCTTCTTCGGCCGAGTCGAGGACGCCTTCGAGGATGACGTAGACGGGGGTGGCGTCGTCCATGCTGTTGCCGACGCTGCCGGTGTTGAAGAGCGTGCGGCGCTCGCGGTCGACCTCGTAGAACGGGTCGTGGGTGTCCCCGTACCCGACCAGCGTGGGTGGCGGGCCGTCCTCTCCGGTCGCCGGGGTGTTCTGGAAGAGTTCCAGGAACTCCGCCTCGTCGTGGTCGAACAGGATCCTGCGGTGCACGGAGACGGCCGACGCGTGGAAGACGCGGGCGCGGCGGCCGCTGATCAGGAAGTCGTGGCAGAACGGCAGGGCCCGCAGCCATTCTGCCTGCCCCTCGGAGAGCTGCCCCAGCCACCAGGCGAAGCCCTCGCTGTCGAACCCCCGGTCGGGATCGGGCAGGAAGTCGTCCCAGTTCCCCTGGACGTTGACCTCGCAGCGCTGCCGGCAGAGGTCGATCACCTCTTTGCCGCGCGGCCCCTTGCCCACGTAGTCACCGAGGTTGAAGATTCTCTCGATCCCTCGCGCTTCGATGTCCTCCAGCACCGCTTCGAGTGCCGTCAGGTTGCCGTGGACGTCGGAGATCAGGGCGATGCGTTCGAGATGGTGGCGCATGGCGGCATCCTCGCACCCCCGCAGGGGTGGAACGGGGCCGTCCGGCGGCCGCGGCCCCAACCGGTGCGGGGCCTCTGCCCAACGGGCCGCCGGCCCGGCTCGGCAATCCGCGCCGTGAGGACCCGGAGGCGGGTGGGCAGGTGAACGCCTCGGGGCGCTTCGGCCCGAGACCACCGCCGCTTCTGCGCATCGCTCGCACGGGCCACCCCTGGACCGACGCGCGCCGAGTCCGGACACGTGGCAGGTAAGACCGCCCGCTCGTCACCCCGCACGATTTATCCCAACCATTCGAACCAGCACAGAGCTTGTGCCAGTCGGACGCGTCCTCGAACGCGCCCATCGGCTATCTCCCCGTACCGGCGCGCGTAAGGCGTCGACCTGGAAGCACAGGTGAGTTTCGGGACGCGCGTTGACGTGCCGCCAACTTGGTGCCGCTTTGCACTATTTAGGGCACCGCGCGCGCACTGCGCCCCGAGCAGCTGTGTGAATGCCGTGACGTGCCGGTCGACTTGGCCGTTACACCCACTACCGTGTCCCCTACGGCTCCGCACGCGGGGCGGCGGGGCGGTGCGGCGGACTCGGCTCACGGAGCGAGGAAAAATCGGGGAGAGCGAACATGGGCGAGTCTCTGAAGACGTTCGTCGGTGGCACCGAGGTGGAGGTGCCCAACAGCATTCCGGCCATCCGGGACGCGCTGCCCGACGAGAGACGCGACGAGTTCGACCGCGCGATCAACGAAGCGGGGGTACACCAGATCCAGGCCGTGATGCGGCACTGGATGCTGGAGGCCGTACCCGACCCCGAAGCGGAACGCATCCTGGACCGACTGGCCCGCGACGAGGCCGAGAGGCGGAGCGTCGCTTGAGCTTCCGCATCTCGGTCGCCCCGCCCGCCGACGACACCCTGGCGAAGATGCGGGACGGCGAACCCTTCCGCGACGAACTGGCCCGCACCCTGGCCCAGGACCCGTACGGCCACGGATCGACGGCGGTCAAGGACGAACGCGACCGGCGCGAGGCGACGGTCCACGGGGCGATCGTGCTGTATTACGTGTCCAGCTCAGTGCTGACGCTCACCGTCGTACGCCTCGTGCCGCTGCCGTGATGGTGCCACGGCCCCGGCCCGACCCGACCCGACCGCTGACGGTGTCTCCGCCCGTCGGCGCCGCGCGCCCCGGCGGAGGACCGCCCCGGGCAGCGCGACGGCCCGTCACCCTCGCGGGTGACGGGCCGGATGCGAGCGGCGCCGGATCAGGCGAGCTTGGCCACCTGGGCGGAGATGATCTCGGTGGGCAGCTCGTTCTCCGCGGTGCCGCCGGTCGCCCCGCTCATGTCGGCGGTCGCGATCGTGGCCACCGTTCCGGCCTGCCGCACGAGGACCAGGCTCATCGGCACGGAGTCACCGTCGGACTCCATGGCGAGGTTCAGACCCAGCGCCTCTTCGCCGCCCGACACCGGCACTTCGGCGACCTTGGAGTACACCGTCTTCTCGCCCTGCACCGTGGCGGTGAAACCGGTGCACTCCGCGGCCGTCTTCTTCATCTCTGCGAGGACCTCGGAGGCGTCGGCGCCGTCGTAGGAGGAGAGCGACACGGCCGAGGTGACGAGGGAGATGGCCGCCAGCGGATCGTCCGCGGTGGCGGCGGAGGCGTCCGGCTTCGGCATGGCCTGCCTGGCGGTGGACGCCACGGCCTCCTCCCGCTCGACGAGACCCAGCGCCAGGGCCACCGGAAGGCACTCCGCCTTGTCGACGGTGACCTGGTCGGCGGTCCCCCGCTCGCCGTCCTTCATCGTGGTGACCTGGTAGCCCTTGAGGTCGGCCGCCGTCAGCGACGCCTTCTCCAACTCCGCGGCCGACAGGGCCTTCACGTCGCTCGCGGCGGCGTCGGACTTCGAGGCCGCACTGCCGGCGGCCGCGCTCTTGCCGGCACCCTTGGCGTCGTCGTCCGACGACCCGCCGCAGGCGGAGACCAGCAGGGCGAGGGTCACCGCGGAGGCGGCGAGGGCGGTACGGCGTACGACGGCGGCGCGCATGGATCAACTCTCCGTTCGAGGGAGCAACGGCCGTGCTAGGGGCGCGAGTTCAGAGTCTGACGCGGCAAGGTCGTTGCAGTGGACACACTTTAGGCCCGGATCTCTTTGCCGAACGCATACCAAGTCGTCATGGCCATGATCGTGACGCCACTGTGATCATCCTGTGAACGGTAAGGGACGAGAGGGGTCCGGCACGGAGCAGCGCACCCTTCCCGTCCCGTGAACGCACAGGCCGGAAGCGGAACGATCGTGCGAGCCTCTTCAGAACGTTCCGGGGGCCGAGGGCTCACCGGCGGCACACCGTCCGGAAGCAGTCGACCGTCCGCGCCCGTGCCGCGTCGAGGGCCCACCCGTCCTCAGGACGTCAGCCCTCGTCGGAGCGGCGGGTGATCCGGGCGAACGCGTCGAGGTTCCGGGTGGACTCGCCGCGCGACACCCGCCACTCGTACTCCTTGCGGATCGCGCTCGCGAATCCCAGCTCCAGCAGGGTGTTGAAGGAG
Source organism: uncultured Streptomyces sp. (assembly GCF_947488945.1). Classification (GTDB taxonomy): domain Bacteria; phylum Actinomycetota; class Actinomycetes; order Streptomycetales; family Streptomycetaceae; genus Streptomyces. Next base: position 507,622 of record NZ_CANLBS010000003.1, on the reverse strand, counting down.
CCGTCCGCCGCTTCGAGCACCGTACCGAGGAGCCGGTCCAGCTCGTCCGGGGTGACGATGCTCAGCGGGAGCTTGCCGGTCAGGTAGATGTCCCCGAGCGGGTCGACGGCGTAACCCACGCCGAAAAGCCGGAGGTTGCGCTCCAGCAGCCAGCGGTGCACGCCGGCCTCGTTCTCGTCCGGGTGGCGGATGACGAACGCGTTGAGGGAGAGCGAGTGCCTGCCCACCAGCAGCGAGCAGGTGGTGGAGAGCTTGCGGGTGCCGGGGAGCGTGACGACGTAGTTGCCGGGAGCCGGGCTCTCCCACGCGAGCTCCGCGCCGTCCAGGGTCGCCTCGATGGTCCGGGCCACTGCCGCTTCGTCGGGTACGTCAGCCATGGTGCGAGCGTACGGCAGGGGCGCCCGCAGGGACTACCGGCGGGTAATGACGCGCGCCGGGCCGGGTCGGATCACGCCGGAACGCGTCGGGGCGGGTCGGGTCGGGTCGGGTCGAGTCACGCCGGGATCGGAAGGCTCGCGCCCGGGTCGGGCTCAGCCCTGGCGGGTGCGGGCCCTGCGGCGGTGTTCGTGCATCGCGGCGGTGTACACGTCGGCGGTGGCCGACGCCGCGGTGTCCCAGCCGAACGACTGGGCGTGCGCGGCGGCCGCGGCGCCCATCCGGTCGACCAGCCCGGGGGTGGTGACGAAACGTTCCAGCGCCCGGGCGTACTCCGCCGGGTCGTGCCCGGGGATCAGGAAGCCGCTCTCCCCGTCGCGGACGGCGACCGGAAGTCCGCCCACCGCGGCGGCGACGACCGGGGTGCCGGCCGCCTGGGCCTCGATGGCGACGAGGCCGAAGGACTCGCTGTACGAGGGCATCACCAGCACGGACGCGGCACGGAACCAGTCGGCGAGCTGGTCCTGCCCGACCGGCGGCTGGAAGCGCACGACGTCGGCTATACCGAGACGGGCGGCGAGCTTCTGCAGCCCCTCGGGCTTGGCGAGGCCGCTGCCGCTGGGGCCTCCGACGACCGGCACCACGATCCGGCGGCGCAACGAGGGATCGCGCTCCAGCAGCACGGCGACCGCGCGCAGCAGCACGTCCGGGGCCTTCAAGGGCTGGATGCGGCCGGCGAACAGCGGGACCAGGGCGTCCTGCGGCAGTCCCAGCCGGGCCCGGGCGGCGGCGCGGCCGTCCGCCGGGCGGAAGCGGTCCAGGTTGACGCCGGGGTGGACGACGGCGACGGAGGACGGGGCGGCGCCGTAGAAGCGGACGAGGTCGTCCGCCTCCTCGGAGGTGTTCGCGATCAACCGGTCCGCCGCGTCGACGATCTGCGTCTCACCGATGACCCGGGCGGCCGGCTCGGGGGTGTCGCCCTCGGCGAGGGAGGCGTTCTTGACCTTGGCCATGGTGTGCATGGCGTGCACGAGCGGCACGCCCCAGCGCTGTGCGGCGAGCCAGCCGACCTGGCCGGACAGCCAGTAGTGGGAATGCACGAGGTCGTAGTAGCCGGGTCGCTGACCGGCCCATGCCTGCATCACACCGTGCGTGAAGGCGCAGAGCTGGGCGGGCAGGTCCTCCTTGGCGAGGCCCTCGTACGGTCCGGCGTCGACGTGCCGGACCAGGACGCCGGGCGCGAGTTCCACGGCGGGCCGCAGCGAGCCGGTGGTGGCCCGGGTGAATATCTCGACCTCGATGTTGATCGCGGCGAGGCGTTTGGCCAGTTCCACGATGTAGACGTTCATGCCGCCCGCGTCGCCGGTGCCGGGTTGGTGCAGCGGAGAGGTGTGGACCGAGAGCATCGCCACCCGGCGCGGCTTGCGGTGCCCTCCGGCGAAGGCGCCGGTCCGGCCGCCGGGGAAGCGGAGGCGCGGTGCCACACGGTGGCCGCCGAGCCGAGAGACGTACTGGCTCACGTCGTCCGGTCCTCCTCGCTCGGGGGCATGCCTGTGGGGGGACCACACATCCCTTGCCAGCGGGAACAGCGGAGCACCCGCATTCCTTCCCGCTTTACCAAACCATTGCCCGCGCGGCTCCGCGGGCCGTATACGACCGGGCGGGCGCCCCTCGGCCACGCAGAGACGGCCCCCGGCCGCCGACGGGCCCCTCCGACGGGATCGCGGTCCGGGGCCGCCGGGCCGGTGCGGACCCCCGCCGCGGGGCCCGCTCCGGCCCGCCGGTCGCCTACGCTCGCCGTATGCCCCAGCGCCCCATCGGCACCGTGACCCGCGGAACCACCAACCCGAACCGACTCCGCCGCATGGACCGCTGGATCGCCGCCGCGCACGGCCCCGTGCTGCACCGGGCCGAGGCACCGGTCGCCGTCGACCTCGGGTACGGAGCCGCGCCCTGGACGGCGGTGGAACTGCTGGCCAGGCTGCGTACCGCCGCCCCCCGCACCTCCGTCGTGGGCATCGAGATCGACCCGGAGAGGGTCGCCGCCGCCCAGCCGTACGCCCGTGACGGACTGGCCTTCGTGCACGGCGGCTTCGAGATCCCGCTGCCCGACCCGCCCTCGCTGATCCGCGCGGCGAACGTGCTGCGCCAGTACGACGAGGACCAGGTGGCCGCCGTCTGGCAGCGGCTGTGCTCGCGGCTCGCCCCGGACGGGCTGCTCGTCGAGGGCACCTGCGACGAGATCGGCCGCCGCCACGTGTGGGTGGCGCTGGGGCCGGAAGGTCCGCGCACCGTCACCTTCGCCACCCGGCTCGGGTCCCTCGACCGCCCCTCCGACCTGGCCGAACGGCTGCCGAAGGCGCTGATCCACCGCAACGTGCCCGGCGAACCGGTCCACGCCTTCCTCCGTGACTTCGACCGCGCCTGGGCCTCCGCATCGCCGTACGCCTCCCTGGGGGCGCGCCAGCGGTGGATCGCCACGGCCCGCGCCCTGGCAGCCGACTGGCCGCTGACGGACGGGGAACGGCGATGGCGCCAGGGCGAGCTGACGGTGGCCTGGCCGGCCCTGCGGCCGGGTCCGGCCTGATCCGACCGCCACCCGCACCCCGTGCCCGTGACGCGGCCCGCCAGTCGTCCGGCACCCCATCCCACCGCCCGAGGGGGTCGAGGGCGCCGGAGGGGGAACTCCGACGGCCCGTCAGGCGTCCGGTACGGATGAGGCAGCGGTACGGGCCCGACGAGGACCCGATCGTCACCCACCGGTTCACCCCGGTGTGTGATCCGTCACGCAGCCGCCGCCCCTGTCGCTTTCCGGGACGACATGGCACGATCTCGATGTCGCCAAAATGTTACTGACGGTTAACCACATGCGGGCAGTCTGGCCTGCGTTGCCACTGCCAGTAGGGGGAGTCCGTTCGTGAACCGACGTCACTGTGGAGCCGCGGCGATCGCCTTGGTCTGCGCGCTGGGCGTGCTGTCCCTTCCGGCGCAGGCGCTGGCCGCGCCGGTTCCCCCGCCGTCCGCGTCCCCCTCCCCGTCCGCCGGAGCCGAGGGGCCGACCTCCGCCTCGGCGAAGACCCTGGAAAGGGTCAGGGAGGAGATCGACCGCCTCTATCGCAAGGCGGGAAGCGCCGCGGACGCGTACAACCTGGCCGAGGAGAAGGTCGAGAAGCAGACCGCGGAGGTCGCGCGGCTGAACCGGGCCGTCGCGGAGGGCCGGGCGAAGATCATCGAGCTGAACGGACAGGCCGGCGCCCAGGCCCGCGAGCAGTACCGGACCGGCGGCCTCCCGTTCGGCGCACAGCTCATGCTCAGCGACGACCCGCGCCTCTTCCTCGACGGGATCAACAGCGTCCGCCAGAGCCAGCAGGCGACCACCTCCGTCCTGTCGGAACTCTCCAGAGCTCAGGTGGACCTGGAGACCTACACCCGGGACGCCGACCTCCACCGGGAGGAGCTGGAGGCGAACCGGGTCAAGCAGGCCAAGGCCAAGAAGAAGATCGACGGCCAGATCGCGGAGGCGAAGAAGCTGGAATCGGAGCTGGCGAAGGAGGAACGGGCCCGCCTCCTCAAGCTGGAACAGGACGCACAGAAGGCGGCCCAGGCGGCCTGGCTCGGCTCCGGAGCCCTCGCGGACGTCGACGCGGACGCGTCGAAGGCCGGCAGGACGGCCGTGGCCTTCGCCACCGGACAACTCGGCAAGCCGTACGTCTGGGGGGCCGAGGGCCCGGACACGTACGACTGCTCGGGGCTGACCTCGCAGGCCTGGGCGGCGGCGAAGCACCCGATCCCCCGCACCTCGCAGGAGCAGTGGCGTCAGCTGCCGCACATCGGGATCGGGGACATGCGCCCCGGCGATCTGATCATCTACCACGACGACGCCAGCCATGTCGGGATGTACGTGGGGGACGGAAAGATCGTGCACGCCCCCCGTCCGGGCAGAAACGTCACGGTGGCGGGCGCCGGCTCGATGGAGATCCTGGGCGTCGTCCGCCCGGACGCCTCGTAGCCGCAGCGGGGGTGCGCGGCGGTCCGCCCGCACGAGGCGCTCGTGCGGCTGATCGTCCCACCGGTCCGCAGGCACTTACCGGCGGTCCCCCACCGGCACGAGCCACGCGCCGCTCGCCCTGGTCCGCCGACACGACCGTGCCCGCGGCCGGAACGGGCAGCCGCAGGCGGAACCGCTCGCTCCGCCGCCCGGCGGCCCTCTTCACTCCCCCTCCGAGCCCCGTCCCGAACCCGTCCGGCGCGTGATGTTCATCATGGCCGCCACACCCCCGCGAGGCGGGGGCAATACCGCCCGATCCGTGACAGGACGCGGCTCCCGGCCCGCCCGCGAGCCTCCGGCCCGACGCGTACTGCATTCCGCTCCCGGCCCGGGGAACGCTATGGTCCCCGTCTGGCAGGTCGTCGTTCGTCGTCCCGCCCGCGCCCTCGGGGGGAGGGAAGGAAACCCGAACCGATGCCCGCACCCGTACCGCAGCAACGCGACGTCCCCGCTGCGGAGACCACCGACGCGCCGGAGCTCACGCTGCTGGTGATCGAGGACGACCCCACGGGAAGCTTTCCCGTGGCCGTCCCGCCGTCGGCGTCCGGTCCGCGCATCCGTGTACGCACCGCACGCAACCTCACCGAAGCGGGCCGGCTCCTGACCGACGACGTCGACTGCGTCCTGCTCGACCTGCGGCTGCCCGGCAACGCCGAGGGCCGCGCCGAGGCCGCCCGGGTCAGCGGCCTCGGCCGCGCCGACGAACTCGCCGCCCTGATGCAGGTGCTGCGGATGGCCCCCCACCACGCCGTCCTCGCCCTCGCCGCCCAGGACGACGCCGAACTGGCGGCCGAGGCGGTCCGGGTCGGCGCGCAGGACTACCTCTTCCGCGACGAGATCGACTCCCGGCTGCTCAACCGCGCCCTCCGGTACGCGGTGCAGCGCAAGCGCGCCGACCTCACCCAGCACCAGCTCACCGAGTCCCGCCTGCACGCCCAGGAGACCGTCCGGCTGGAACGCGGCCTGCTGCCCACCCCGCTGCTCGCCGGATCGGACCTCGGTTTCGCGGCCCGTTACCGGCCCGGCCGCAGCCGCGCCCTGCTCGGCGGCGACTTCTACGACACCGTCCGCACCCCGGACGGCACCGTCCACGCGATGATCGGCGACGTCTGCGGGCACGGCCCCGACGAGGCCGCCCTCGGAGTGGAACTGCGCATCGCCTGGCGGGCGCTCACGCTGGCCGGGCTGTGCGGCGACGCACTGCTGTCGACGCTCCAGCAGGTGCTGGAGCACGAGCGGCAGAACGAGGAGATCTTCGCGACCCTCTGCACCGTGGACATCTCACCCGACGGCCGCCGGGCCGGCCTCTGCCTCGCGGGGCACCCGGCGCCGCTGCTGGCCCGCGCGGGCCGGGCGCCCCGCCTGCTGCCCCAGGACGACGGCGGCCCCGCGCTGGGACTGCTCCCCCGCGCCCGGTGGCCGCGCCGGCAGGTGGAACTGGGCGGCTCCTGGAACCTGATGATGTACACGGACGGCCTGATCGAGGGACGCACCGGGCGCGGCTCCGAGCGTCTGGGTCAGGACGGCATGGTGGCCATGGTCACCGAGCAGCTCGACCGGGGGCTGCGCGGCGAGGACCTGCTGGAGGCGTCGCTGGTTCAGGCCCGCGAGTGGAACGGCGGCGATCTGACCGACGACGTCGCCGTGCTGCTGCTGTCGCGCGAGGAGCACCGGACCCGCAAACGGGGCGGCGGCGCACCGCGCTCCCGCCCTCGTGTTCCGGGGTCCCGCCCCGCTGACCCGGCCGACCCGGCCGGAGCCCGTCCGCCGCGGCCCGCGCCGTCTTGGTGGACCCCGCCGACCCGGACGCCCGGCGCTCCCGCGCCGGTGGTTCAGCGGCCGCCGTTGTAGGGCCCGTACGGACCGTCGCTGCTCGAACCGCCGCCGCGCCGGCCGCCACCGCCGGAAACCGCCTTCAGCGCGGGCCGCACGTCCACCATGAAGACGATGGAGGCGACCAGGCCCGCGAGCTGGAGGAACAGCATCGGGACGAACAGGTTGACCGCGACGGCGATGCCGAGAAGGACCATCCAGAACGACTTCTTCTGCTTGTCCGCCGCCCGGTAGGCGTCCTCGCGCGCCGTCACGGCGAAGAACAGGGCGATCACCGCCATGACGAGCATGAGCAGGTAAAGCAGCTGGAGAAGTGTGCCGAATCCTTCGAGCAACATGGTGTGCACCGCCTACTAGTGGATGAGCGCCCTGCGGCCCCCAAGCTACCGGGAGAACGAGCCGCCCCCCGGTAAAGGTGCCCCACCCGTCCCCGGGACACGCCGGGGAGGGCGGACGGCGCCCGTACGCGGGGAGCGGACCGACGGCCTCACGGCCGGTGGTCGCTTACTTGCCCGCAGCCGGCGGGGTCTTCTTCGCGGCGGCCTTGCGCGGGGCGGGAGCCTTCTTGACCGTGGCGGCCGGGGCCGCCTTGGACTCGGCCGGGGTCACCCCGGACTCGGCCGGCTTCGCGGCGGGCTTGGCCGCGCTCGGCCCGGCGGCCGGTGCGGAGGCGGGCTCGGCGACGGACGGCCCGGCGGCGGCCGTGCCCGCGGCCTTCCGCGTGGACGGCTTCGGGTCGGCCTCGACCACGGCGGCGATCTCGACGATCTCGTCCGCCGCCTCGCCGCGCCACGCCTTCAGGCTCTGCTCGCCGCGCTCGGCGACCTTCTCGTAGGTCTCGCGGGCACGGACGGCGTACTCGGCCGCGACGCCGAGGCTGCGCAGCGCCAGGTCCTGGGCGGTCTCGCCGAGCTTCTTCAGGTCCGTGTCGAACGCGCCGATCACCTCGGTGACCTTGGCCTGCACGGTCGCCTGGGCCTCCTTGGCCTGGGCGGAGACCCTTTCCTGGACGACCTTGGGGTCGGTGGAACGGACGGCGTCGATGCGCTCCGGAGCCTCGGCGCGGAGCTGCTCGATCAGGCCGGGAACCTTACGGGCCTGTTCCACGGCGAGGTCGGCCGTACCGGCGGCGAAGTAGAGGGGGGTCGGGTCGGTGAGGGTCTTGCGCAGGTCATCGGAGATGGCCATGACTGTGGTCCTCCCGGATCAGAAGTCGGTGTGAGGGTCTGCGGCACCACTGCCGCCGGTCGTGCGGGGCCCGTCGGCGTCCTTGACGCCGTCGGCATCTCCAACGACGCCGACGCCCCCATGGGTATCGGTCGAAACGTCCGAAGCCGGGACGAATCCATTCTCCCGGCGGAAGGAGTCGTAGATCTGCAGCAGCACGCTCTTCTGCCGCTCGTTGAGGGACGGGTCGGCCATGATCACCGCTTGCGTCTCCAACTCCTCGCGCTCCCGCTCGTCCAGGATCCCGGCGCGCACGTACAGCGTCTCGGCGGAGATCCGCAGCGCCTTGGCGACCTGCTGCAGCACCTCTGCGCTCGGCTTCCGCAGCCCGCGCTCGATCTGGCTCAGATACGGGTTGGACACCCCGGCCGCATCGGCGAGCTGCCGCAACGAGAGCTGCGCCGTGCGCCGCTGCTCGCGCAGATACTCACCGAGACTGCCAACGTTGAGTGATGCCATGACCCCATGGTGCGACACGTTGCTAACTTTTGCAAGCACCTGCTTGCAAAAGTGCGTCGGCGCTGGTCAGGGCCACGGGGGGCGCGGCGGGCGGTTGACCCGTTGCCCGTTCTGGATGGACGTGACGGTCCCAGCACTTCTGGCGAACGACGTGGCGGAGTCCCGCCGAAAGGAAGCCGCCCTGTTGTCCTGCGGCTACGAAAGTGGTGGGTTCCCACTCGCTCGCGTCCATGCTGTCGGACTCTGTTGCGCAGCCCCCGGACGACGGCCGTCCGCTTTCGCCCCGTGCCTGGTCAGGGTTGCTATGGGTCAAAATCCACGTGCATGCGAGCCGGCTCTCGTTCATATACTCGTGCGAGTTCACGGAGGGGGAGGTGGAGACGATGAAGCTTGCCGAGGCGCTGGCAGAACGTGCGGAGGCGACGCGCCGCGTAGAGCAGTTGCGAGCACGCGTCATCAGCAGTGCGCGGTACCAGGAGGGGGAGACACCCGCCGAGGACGCCGCCCAGTTGTTGGCCGAGGCCGATGAGGTCCTGAGCACTCTGGAAACGTTGATCCGGCGGATCAACCGGACCAACGCCACCGTGGAGATGGGTCCCGACGGCACGCTCACCGACGCCCTCGCACGCCGGGACGTCCTGCGGTTGCGTCACTCCGTGGTCACCGCGGCGGCGGACGCGGCGGCGGGGGGTAACGAGCGGGGTTACGGCCGGCAACTCCGGTCCGAGCTGATGATGCTCTCCGCGCTTCCGGTCGCAGAACTGCGGGGTCAGGCAGACGTCCTCGCGCGGGAGATCCGCGAGGTCGATGTGCGGATCCAGCGCACGAACTGGGAGGTGGATCTGCTGGACTGAGCAGTCCAGCAGATCGAGACGATGGGGAGCAGGTAGCTGCTTCGGAGGCGTGCACACACCGAGGGCCGGCGGTTTTCCGGCCCACTCCTGGCGCGTGAAGAGCAACGCGGGGGTTCGACTCCCCATCAACAGCGCAGCTCAGCATGGCGTACAGGTAAAAGTGCACATCGCACAGCACATCACCACGTGCAGATCCGAAGCAGTGAGGGCGGGTTCGGGGCTTTCCACATCACGGCACGAGGGACGACGGCAATCTGTCCCCCTGGGCGGACCAAACGGCGCAGCTCGTGCGGTACGGGGTGGGAAGCACAGGGCTGCTCGGGGTCACAGCGGGTGACCAGACCTCGGGCGGAGCACCGCGTCCACGGGCCCGCGTCATGCCCGCAGCGGGTGGTGGGTCGCGGCCGAGTTCATCGCCGTGCGATCGGCCGAGGGGCTGCCGGTCACGTTGCCAGTGCGGCGGCGGGCGGTGGGTTGTTCGGGTCGACTTCGGGGTGAGTGAACCGCACGGGCTTGCCCAGCGATCGGGCGTAGGCGATCTCGGATCGGGTGCTCTCCCCGATGTAGTCGCCGACCACGAGCACCTCGTCGGCGAGCCGGATCTTCGCCCGGTGCAGAGCGTCGAGTCGGACCTTCAGCGCCTCGGCGTCGGCGGGGTCGGACCACAGTTCGTGCGGCGACTTCAGGTCACAGCCCGGTTTGACGACGATCCTCCCGGCCGTGGTCTCCCGCAGATCGGCCTCGGCCATCTCGGCCATGAAGCGGGTGGAGCCGCAGATCACGACGATGCGCGGGAGACTCAGCCGCCTCTTCGCGTCGGCGAGCTTCTCCTCGGCAGGCTTCTCTTCGGGGGTGAGCGGTCGCGGGTGTGACACTGGTTCCTCCCGGTGGTGTGGTCCAGGGGGCCTGCGGTGACGAGCCGAGCCCGCCCCGCCACCGGACGCCTCCGTCCCCGCCCCCGGATGGGTCCTGGACCGCCGCCCGGAGAGCCGCACGGGGAACCGGATGCGCCGTCGGCTCCGCGCGCCTCAACGGAGTTCGGTCGACAGCAGCCCCATCGTGAACATGTCGTACCACGCACCGTCGCGCCGGAAGACCTTTCGCAGGCGCCCTTCCTCGACAAAGCCCACCTTCTCGTACACCTTGCGCGCGGCATGGTTCTCGGTGACCACGGTCAGCGTCACCTTGTGCAGTCGCATGTCCTCGAAGGCGTACCGGCAGGCGGTCCGCATCGCGTCGGTGGCGAGCCCTTGACCCCAGCAGGTCTTCTCCCCGAGATAGATGTCGAGCGTCGCGATGCCCTTCTCGGGCTCCGCCCCGTGGAGAGCGACCAGGCCGACGAGCACCCCGTCGTCGAGCGTCTCGACGCCGAAGAGCAGGTCGCCGTAGGCGTTGCGCGGGCGCTCCGTCAGCCGCTCGCGCACCTGCTCCGGCGTCTGCGCGTAGGTGTCGTCCATCCACCGCATGACCTCGGGATCGTGGTTCCAACGCCACAACGCCTCGGCGTCCCCCGGCCCCATGGCCCGCAGTGCGACCCGTTCCCCCAGTGGCACGATCCCATCCCCTCGCCCGTCACGTCGCACGACCATCGGACTGGTCGCGGAAGGAGAAGAAGAACACGCCGCCGAGACCCCCGTCCAACGGCTTTCACAGCAGGCCGGCCGCCCCCCTCGCTCACCGGATCGGCATAGCCCGGGCATGAAAAAACCCCAGGTCACGGCGAGTGAGTCCTGGGGTAATTCCGAGCCGCCTTCGGGATTCGAACCCGAGACCTACGCATTACGAGTGCGTTGCTCTGGCCAACTGAGCTAAGGCGGCACGCCCTGAGGCACCATGGTGCGGTCAGCAGCGACGCCAAGTCTACACAGTTTCCGGGAGTGCTCCGCACCACCCCGGTGCGGAGCACTCCGTGCAGGTCAGCGGCCGGGACACGGTGGCCCCAGGAGCACTTCACGACGGGGCACGGTGGTGCCTCAGGAGCACTTCAGGCCGTCCTTCGGGGCGGTTCCCTCCAGGAGGTAGGTGTTGATCGCCGTGTCGATGCAGTCGCTGCCCCGGCCGTAGGCGGTGTGGCCGTCGCCGTCGTAGGTGAGGAGGGTGCCGGAGGAGAGCTGGTCGGCGAGGGACCGGGCCCACTTGTACGGGGTGGCCGGGTCGCGGGTGGTGCCGACGACCACGATCGGGTCGGCGCCCTCGGCGACGGTCCGGTGCGCGCTGCCGGTGGCGTCGACCGGCCAGTAGCCGCAGTTCAGCGCGGCCCAGGCGAAGTTCCGGCCGAAGACGGGGGACGCCTTCTCGAAGCTGGGGACCGCCTTCTCCACGGCATCGGCGTCCGGGAAGGAGGCCGGAAGGTCCAGGCAGTTCACCGCGTAGTTGGCGTACATCAGGTTGGCGTACTTACCGTTCGGGTCCCGCTCGTAGTAGCTGTCCGAGAGGGCGAGCAGGCCGGAGCCGTCACCCTTGCGCGCTCCGGCGATGGCGTCGCGGAGCTGGGGCCACGCGGCTTCGTCGTACATGGCGGCGATCACACCCGTGGTGGCCAACGACTCGCCCAGTTTCCGGGACTCTCCGGTGGGGATGGGCCGCTCGTCGAGATCGGCGAACAACTGCTTCATGGCGGCCGCCGCGTCCGCCGCGGAGGTGGTGCCCAGCGGGCAGTCCGGCTGCTTCACGCAGTCCGCTGCGAACGACTGGAACGCCCCCTCGAAGCCGGCCGTCTGGTCCCGGTTCATGTCGACGGCCTCCAGCGACGGGTCCATCGCCCCGTCCAGCACCAGCCTCCCCACCCGGGTGGGGAACAGGTCGGCGTACGTGGCCCCGAGGAACGTCCCGTACGACGCCCCCACGTAGTGCAGCTTCTCGTCGCCGAGCAGCCCCCGCAGGATGTCCATGTCACGGGCCGTCTCGACCGTGGAGACATGCGGCAGGATCTCGCCCGACCGCTTCTCGCAGCCGTCGGCGAAGGTCTTGAAGGCCCGGCCGAGCTTGGAGGCCTCGGCCTCGTCGTCCGGGGTCTGATCGACCTGGGTGAAGGTGTCCATCTCCGTGCCGGTGAGGCACTCGACGGGTTCACTGCGGGCGACCCCGCGCGGGTCGATCGCCACCATGTCGTAGCGGGCGCGCACCTGGGCCGGGTAGCCGATGGCCGCGTACCCCTGGAGGTAGTCGATCGCGGAGCCGCCGGGACCGCCGGGGTTCACCAGCAGCGACCCGATGCGTTCGCCGGGGCCGGTGGCGCCCTTGCGGGAGACGGCGAGCTTCACGTCGCCGGCCCCCGGGTGCGCGTAGTCCCTCGGCGCCTTCATCGTCGTGCACTGGAAGCCCTCGACGCCGCACGCCCGCCAGCTCAGCTTCTGCTCGTAGTACCCGGAGAGCCCGGAGGGCGCCGACGATCCGACGGCGGAAGCGCTGGGCGTCGATCCGCCGCTGCTGCAGCCGGAGACGAGCAGCCCGGCGGTGCCGAGCGCGGTGGCGAAGGTGCGCAGCAGGCGCCTGGTGTCCATCCCAGGAGCCTAGTCGCCGGGTGACGAGTCGTCTGATTTCCTGCCCATTCGGGTGAACGGGCGATTCGGACCGGCGGTTCACCCTCGACGCGCCGAGCCCTGCCACGGCGTAACCCGGCCCCTCACGCCGCGCACCGGCCGGGACCCGCAGCCGTTTCCTCAGCCCGCGCGGAGGGCGACCGTCATGGCCTCCACCGCGAGCAGCGGCGCCACGTTGCGGTCGAGCGCCTCCCGGCAGCCGATGATCGCCTCGATCCTGCGCAGGGTGCTCTCCGAAGTCGACGAGCGGGCGATCCGGTCCAGCGCGTCCTGCACGTCGACGTTGGCGATGGCGATCCGCGAGCCGAGCTGGACGGCCAGCACATCGCGGTAGAAGGAGGTCAGATCGGTGAGCGCGAGGTCGAGGCTGTCGCGCTGGGTACGGGTCTTGCGCCGCTTCTGCCGGTCCTCCAGCTCCTTCATCACGCCCGCGGTCCCGCGCGGCATCCGGCCACCGGCGACGGCGCCGAGCGCCGCCTTCATGTCCTCGGTCTCCTTGACGTCGACCTCCTCGGCCACCTCCTTGGCGTCCTCGGCGGCGGTGTCGATGAGCTCTTGGGCGGCCTTGAGGCAGCCGCCGATGTCGGCGACCCGCAGCGGCACCTTGAGGACGGCGGCACGCCGGGCCCTGGCGCGCTCGTCGGTCGCCAGCCGCCGGGCGCGCCCGATGTGTCCCTGGGTGGCGCGCGCCGCGAAGTGAGCCCGCTCCGGCTCGACGCCGTCGCGCCGGATCAGCACGTCCGCGACGGCCTCGACGGGTGGCGTACGGAGGATGAGGTGGCGGCAGCGGGAGCGGATGGTGGGGAGCACGTCCTCCAGCGACGGCGCGCAGAGCATCCACACGGTGCGCGGCGCAGGCTCCTCGACGGCCTTCAGCAGGACGTTTCCGGCGCCTTCGGTCAGGCGGTCGGCGTCCTCCATGACGATCACCTGCCAGCGGCCCACGGCCGGGGAGAGCTGGGCGCGCCGGACCAGTTCCCGGGTCTCCTTCACACCGATGGAGAGCAGGTCGGTGCGGATCACGTCGACATCGGCGTGGGTCCCGATGAGGCTGGTGTGGCAGCCGTCGCAGAAACCGCATCCGGGCGCGCCGCCGAGTGCCCGGTCGGGGCTGGTGCACTGCAAGGCCGCGGCGAAGGCGCGGGCCGCGGTGGACCGTCCCGAGCCCGGCGGCCCGGTGAACAGCCAGGCGTGCGTCATCGAGGAGCCCGGCGGCACCGGCTGACCGTCGGACGTGGCGGTGACCTGGGCGTCCGCGTCCCGCGCGGCGTCGGCGAGCTGCTCGCACACCCGGTCCTGCCCGACCAGGTCGTCCCATACGGACATCGGTCACCGCCCTTCCGGAGGTGTGTCGCGCGGTTGCGAAGCGCGTCGTGCGGTCGTGCGGTCGGTCCACGCGGTGCCATCGGCGCCCGAAGGCCGTCGGCCCGGCCGTCGTCGGAGCGGACCGCGTCACGCGGGCGCGCGCCGGTCCGCCCTCCATTGTGGAGGACACCACCGACAACCGACTCCACCGGCCGGGCAGCCCGCCCCGAAGACCGGCGAAGCGGAACCCGGAACGGACCCCGGAACGGGGCAGGAAACCCGGAACGGCAGGACCGGAAGAAACGGAAGGGGCAGGAGGAGCGGGAACCGGAACGGCGGGAGGGGACCGGTTGCCCGGTCCCCTCCCGCCGTCCGACCACGATCGGATCCGCTCAGCGGCGCGACCCGCGCCCCCGGCCGTAGCCGTCGGCGTCGTCGTCGCCCCCGCCGAGCAGTTCGTCCGCCAGGGACGGGAGGTCATCCAGCGGCGTCTCCTCGGCCCAGTCGGGGCGCGGCCGCTTCGAACGGCCCGCCCCGCCGCGTGCGCCGCTCTGCCCCTGTCGCCGCTCGTGCGCGGCACGGGCGGCCGGGTCGTCACTGATCTGCGGCAGCTCGCGGGTGCGCTCGTTCTCGCTCTCCGCGGGCTCCGACGCCGGGCGCTCGTCCCGGAAGAAGCTCTGCGGAACGCGGTCGGACGCCGGACCGGCGTCGTCGCGGACCTGCGGGAGCACCGCCGTTTCGTCGGCCGCCGGACCGGCTTCGCGGTCCTGACGCCCGGCAGGCTCGGCGAACCGGGGCAGCAGTGTGGTCTCGGCGTCGTCGCGCGGCGGGGTGCGGTCCTCCGCCGTCGACCGCCGGACCTGCTGGGTCACGTCGTCGGGGGCGACGATCGGCGTGGCCACCGTGACCTCGTTGTCCGGGGCGGACGGACCGGCCTCGCGGCGCTCCCGCGCCGCGCGCTCCTCCTCCGCACGGGCGGCGGCCTCCTCCTCGGCACGAGCGGCACGGGCGGCGGCCTCCGCCTCCGCACGGGCCGCACGGGCGGCGGCCTCCTCCCGGGCACGGGCGGCTTCCTCGGCCTCCGCATGGGCGGCCGCCTCGGCCTCGGCCTGGCGGCGGGCGGCCTCGGCGCGGACCAGTGCCTCCTCCGCCTTGCGCTGCTTCTCCAGGCGGCGTTCCTCCGCCTCCTGGCGCAGGCGCGCCTCCTCGGCGGCCTGCCGGCGCAGCCGCTCCTGCTCGGCCTCGCGCGCCTGCTCCTCCGCCTCCTTGCGGCGGCGCTCCTCCTCCGCGCGCAGGCGTGCCTCCTCGGCACGCTGCCGGGCCTCCTCCGCCTGCCGTTCGGCCTCGCGCTGCCGCGCCTCCTCCAGCTCGCGGCGCTTGCGCTCTTCTTCTTCGGCCCGGAGCTTGGCGAGCTGCTCCTGGCGCTCGCGCTCCAGCCGCTCCTCCTCGGCCTTGCGGGCGGCCTCTTCCTCGGCCCTGCGCCGGGCCTCCTCCTCGGCCGCCTTGCGCGCCTCCTCCTGGGCCTTGACCTCGGCCTCGGAGAGCGGCAGGACCCGGTCGAGCCGGTGGCGTACGACGGTGGTGATCGCTTCCGGTTCCTGGCCGGCGTCCACCACGAGGTAGCGGACCGGGTCCGCCGCGGCGAGGGTCAGGAACCCGGAGCGCACCCGGGCGTGGAACTCCGGCGGCTCCGACTCCAGCCGGTCGGGGGCTTCGGTGAACCGTTCCCGCGCGGTCGCCGGGTCGACGTCCAGCAGCACCGTCAGATGCGGTACGAGACCGGTCGTCGCCCACCGGGAGATCCGGGCGATCTCCGTCGGCGCGAGGTCGCGCCCGGCACCCTGGTAGGCGACGGAGGAGTCGATGTACCGGTCGGAGATCACGACGGCGCCCCGCTCCAGCGCGGGCCGGACCACGGAGTCGACGTGCTCGGCGCGGTCGGCCGCGTACAGCAGTGCCTCGGCGCGGTTGGAGAGCCCGGCCGACGACACGTCGAGCAGGATCGACCGCAGGCGCTTGCCGACGGGGGTCGCGCCGGGTTCGCGGGTGACGACCACCTCGTGGCCCTTGGCCCGGATCCACCGGGCGAGGGCCTCGACCTGGGTGGACTTGCCGGCGCCGTCGCCGCCCTCCAGGGCGAGGAAGAAGCCGCTCGTCGCGGGGGCGACGGGCGTGTCCCCGCCCCGCAGCGCCTCGCGGATGTCACGGCCCAGCGGCACCCCGGAGCGGTCGTCGGTCTTGGCGAGGACCACCGCGGCGACGGGCAGCAGCAGCGCGCCGATCAGCATCAGCGCGAAGGCGGCCCCGCCGTGCGCGAAGACGAAGTCGCCGGAGCCCAGACGGTGCCGGCCGATGGCGGCGGCCAGCAGCGGGCCGCCGATCAGGCCCACGGCGATGAACAGCCGCACGACGGCCTGCAGGTGTTCGGTGGTCCTGGCCCGCCGGCCCTCCTCGGACTCCTGGTCGACGAGGGCGTGGCCCGTGTGGGCGGCGACACCGGCGGCATAACCGGCCAGCAGGGCGATCAGCACGTCCGTCGCGGTGTCCGGGACCAGGCCGAGGGCGAGCAGGGCCACGCCGGTGACCGTGAGGGCGAGCGAGAGCAGCCTGCGCCGCGACAGCGCGGGCAGCACCTTCGCCGCGGTGCGGATGCCGAGGGCGGTTCCTCCGGTGAGCGCGAGGATCAGCAGGGCGTACGTGGCGGGGCCGCCGTCGAGATCGGCGGCGTGCAGCACGGAGACCGCGGCTGCCGCCGCGACGGCGCCGGCGACGGCCGCGCAGGCCGCCACGAGCAGCGGGGCCGCGCCGGTGCGGCCCTTGTCGGGACCGGTCCCGCCGGCCGCGGCGGGACGTCGCAGACCCTCCAGCGGCGAGCGCGGGCGGGGGGTGCGGCTGTCCGGGAGTTCGAGGAAGTAGAGGGTGGAGATGGAAGCGGAGAAGAGCCCGGCGGCGACGTACGACCCGAGCGACGCCGGGTGCAGGGCGAACCAGTCGACCCCGGTCCCCAGCAGGTTGCCGACGAGCGTGGCGATCAGCAGCACGGCCGCGGCGGCGGGCAGGGCGAGGAAGTCGGTGCGCAGGGAGAGACGGCGCAGCGCGTCGAGGTGGTCGGGCAGCGGGCGCACGGCGGCGCCCTCCGGCGGCGGCGCGGGCAGCAGCGCGGGGGCCGCGCTGTCCTTGGCCACCGTCCAGAGCCGCTCGGCCGCCCCGGCCACGAACGCGGTGACGAGGATCATCAGGAGCGCGTTGTCGGGCGTCCAGTCGATCCACAGCGGCGCGACGACCAGCAGCCCGAGCCGCAACCCGTCCGTGCCGATCATCAGCCAGCGCCGGTCCAGCTTCCCGCCGGGTGCCGTGAGGGAGGTCAACGGCCCCAGCAGTACGGCTCCGAAGAGCAAGGTGGAAAGGATCCGGGCGCCGAACACGGCGGCGACGGCGAAGGCCGCCCCCCGGTATCCGACTCCGAACGAGCCCTCCTGGACCGCTGCTTGCAGCGACAGCAACACCAGCACGAGGAGGGCGAGTGCATCGCCGATCCCGCCGACGAGCTGTGCGCTCCAGAGCCGCTTCAACGGCTGGATGCGCAGCAGTGCCCGTACGGCGCGCTCGCGTGAGTCTGCGGCAAGTGTGTCGGAGGTGGGGCTCACGACCGTTGGCTGCTCGGCTCGCGTCATCCGTCCAGCCTATCGGCAGCGACGGCGCCGTCGTCGGCGCGTCCGAACAAACGCCCGCCGCCGCCCGTCGTGGCGACGGGCGGCGGCGGGTGCGGTCCGCGGGAGGCGCTTCCCGTGGAGTCGCGGCACGGCCGGGGGCACGCCCCCGGCCTGCGGCTCAGTCTTCCTGGGCGGCGGAACCCGCGGCCGAGGAGGACGAGGACGCCGAGGCCTTCTTCGCCGTCGTCGTCTTCTTCGCCGGAGCCTTCTTGGCGACGGCCTTCTTCGCCGTCGTCGTCTTGGCCGCGGTCTTCTTGGCGGTCGTCGTCTTCGCGGCGGTCTTCTTGGCGGTGGTCGTCTTCTTCGCCGGAGCCTTCTTCGCCGTCTTCTTCTTGGCGGGCCCCTTGGCACGCTTCTCCGCGAGCAGCTCGTAGCCGCGCTCGGGCGTGATGTCCTCGACGCTGTCGTCGGTCCGCAGCGTCGCGTTGGTCTCGCCGTCGGTGACGTACGCGCCGAAGCGGCCGTCCTTCACCACCACGGGGGAACCGCTGACCGGGTCGGTGCCCAGTTCCTTCAGCGGCGGCTTGGCCGCGGCCCGGCCGCGCTGCTTCGGCTGGGCGTAGATCGCCAGGGCCTCGTCGAGCGTGATGTCGAAGAGCTGATCCTCCGAGGTGAGCGACCGCGAGTCCGTCCCCTTCTTGAGGTACGGGCCGTAGCGGCCGTTCTGCGCGGTGATCTCGACGCCCTCGGCGTCCTGGCCGACCACGCGGGGCAGCGACATCAGCTTGAGGGCGTCGGCCAGCGTCACCGTGTCGAGGGACATCGATTTGAAGAGCGAGGCGGTCCGCGGCTTCACGGCGTTCTTCCCCGTCTTCGGCGTGCCCTCGGGCAGCACCTCGGTGACGTACGGGCCGTACCGGCCGTCCTTCGCGACGATCTCGTGGCCGGTCTCGGGGTCGGTGCCGAGCTCGTAGTCGCCGCTCGGCTTGGCCAGCAGCTCCTCCGCGTACTCCACGCTCAGCTCGTCGGGCGCCAGGTCGTCGGGGACGTCGTGACGCTGGTGGTTCTCCGCGTCCTTCTCGCCCCGCTCGATGTACGGGCCGTACCGGCCGACCCGCAGCTTGATGTCGTTGCCGACCGGGAACGAGGAGATCTCGCGGGCGTCGATGGCGCCGAGGTCGGTGACGAGCTCCTTGAGACCACCGAGGTGGTCGCCGTCGCCGTTGCCCGCGGCGGAGGCCTCGCCGGCGCCGGTGGAACCGTCGCCGGAGCCGAAGTAGAAGCGCTTCAGCCACGGCACGGACTGGGCCTCGCCCCGCGCGATGCGGTCGAGGTCGTCCTCCATGCGGGCGGTGAAGTCGTAGTCGACGAGCCGGCCGAAGTGCTTCTCCAGCAGGTTGACCACGGCGAAGGAGAGGAACGACGGGACGAGCGCCGTGCCCTTCTTGAAGACGTACCCGCGGTCGAGGATGGTCCCGATGATCGAGGCGTACGTCGACGGGCGGCCGATCTCGCGCTCTTCGAGCTCCTTGACCAGCGACGCCTCGGTGTAACGGGCCGGCGGCTTGGTGGAGTGGCCGTCCGCGGTGATCTCCTCGGCGGACAGCGCGTCGCCCTCGGCGACCTGCGGCAGCCTGCGCTCACGGTCGTCCAGCTCGGCGTTCGGGTCGTCCGCGCCCTCGACGTACGCCTTCATGAAGCCGTGGAAGGTGATCGTCTTGCCGGACGCCGAGAACTCGGCCTCCCGGCCGTCGGCCGCCCTGCCGTTGATCTTGACGGTGACCGAGTTGCCGACCGCGTCCTTCATCTGGGAGGCGACGGTCCGCTTCCAGATGAGTTCGTACAGGCGGAACTGGTCGCCGGTCAGCCCGGTCTCGGCGGGCGTGCGGAAACGGTCGCCCGAGGGGCGGATCGCCTCGTGCGCCTCCTGGGCGTTCTTGACCTTGGCGGCGTAGGTACGCGGCTTCTCGGGCAGGTAATTGGCCCCGTACAACTGCGTGACCTGCGCGCGGGCCGCCGATACGGCGGTGTCCGAGAGCGTGGTGGAGTCGGTACGCATGTAGGTGATGAAGCCGTTCTCGTACAGCTTCTGCGCGACCTGCATGGTGGCCTTGGCGCCGAACCCGAGCTTGCGGCTCGCCTCCTGCTGGAGCGTCGTCGTCCGGAAGGGCGCGTACGGGGAGCGGCGGTACGGCTTCGACTCGACCGAGCGCACCGCGAAGGAGGTGTCGGCGAGAGCGGCGGCCAGCGTCCGGGCGTTCTCCTCGTCCAGGTGCATGACCTGGCCGGAGCCCGCCTTCAGCTGCCCGTCCGAACCGAAGTCACGGCCCTGGGCGACCCGGCGGCCGTCGACCGCGCTGAGCCGGGCGGTGAGCGTCGAGGGGTCGGACGCGTCGCCGGTGCGTCCGGTGCCGAACGTCCCGGTCAGGTCCCAGTAGGACGCGGAGCGGAAGGCGATGCGCTCGCGCTCCCGCTCGACGACGAGACGGGTCGCGACGGACTGGACACGGCCCGCCGAGAGCTTCGGCATGACCTTCTTCCACAGGACCGGCGAGACCTCGTAGCCGTAGAGGCGGTCGAGGATGCGGCGGGTCTCCTGGGCGTCGACCATGCGCTGGTTCAGCTCGCGCGGATTGGCGACGGCGGCCCGGATCGCGTCCTTGGTGATCTCGTGGAAGACCATCCGGTGGACCGGGACCTTGGGCTTGAGAACTTCCTGCAGGTGCCACGCGATGGCTTCGCCCTCGCGGTCCTCATCGGTGGCGAGGAAGAGTTCGTCGGACTCGGCCAGGAGCTGCTTGAGCTTCCTGACCTGGGCCTTCTTGTCGGCGTTGACGACGTAGATCGGCTGGAAGTCGTGTTCCACGTCGACGCCGAGCCGCCGGACCTCGCCGGTGTACTCGTCCGGCACCTCGGCCGCGCCGTTGGGGAGGTCGCGGATGTGCCCGACGCTCGCCTCGACGACGTATCCGGGGCCGAGATAGCCCTTGATCGTCTTCGCCTTGGCAGGCGACTCGACGATGACGAGTCGGCGGCCGCCCTGTGCGGTCTCGCTGGTCGGGGACAACTTCGCTCTTCTCTCCAGTCGGCACTCGGTGGGCATCCAGACAGCATCCTGACCATGCTGTCCGGTGCTGTCGCTGCGGAGTGTGACGGTACAACCCGCCCCCGTGTCAAACGGCAAAAGCCCGCAACGGCCACTCGAACGGTAACCCGACTCCCGGCATTCCTGCCGCCCGGACCGGCTTTGTCCCCGTCTACCGGGCGGCCGCCCACGTGTTTCGGGCCACCGCGCGGCACCCCTGGGGAGAGGGGCTGGCGCCGGGCGTGTTCCCCCTGGGTCCGCCGGGTACGCCGGTGCGATCACCGTGCGGGCGGGGCGGCGCGAGGGTGCCGCCGAGCGCGTCAGATACGGATGAAGACCCACACGCCGAGGGCGAGGAAAAGTACGCCGAAGATCGTGGCGAGTGCGGTGGAGGCCCGGGGGCTCACCCCGTGCGCGACCGGCGCGCGATGCTGCACGCGCGCCCCCGTCCAGATCAGGAGAGCGACGCCGAAGAGCACGAAGACCGCACCGGCGAAGACCGCAGGTCCACTTTCCATGGCTCGCACCCTCCCGCTCCGCCGGCCCGCCGCGCTCCGGGCCTTGTGCACCGGCTCCGCCCAGGGGCTCCGGGGCGGGCGTACAAGGCTGGATTCCAGCCGTGGGGGAGGCTGCCACCTCGGGACGACCTGCCGGCGAACCCCGGATGAACAGCCGTCCCTGTGCGCTGTCGGGGCAGCCGCGGCAAGGCGCACGGCGAGGGGTGAACGGCGGGAGTGGAGGGAGAGGGGAGCAGCGTATGCGCAGGTGGCAGGTCGCATGGGGCGCCATGCGGAGCCGTACGACGAGATCCACGGAGCATGCGGTCGGAAGCTAAGGGGGCCTACCCGGCGGGCGGTGTCCGGCGGGCGATGTCCAGCGGGGTGCGGCGGGGCGGGGGGCGCAGGGCGAGCGCAGGCGCGGGCGGGCGTCAGCGGGGCCGTCGCGAGCGGGCGAGCGCCGCCGCCATGAGCGAAACCGGGCCAGGCGGAACGGGGCGGGGCGGAACCGGGCCGGGCGGGGCGGACCCGACCGGGCGGGGCCGTCGCGGGCTTGGCAGGGTCGGCGCACCGAGTCGGTGTCGAGCCTGTGCCGAGCCGGCCAGGTACAGATTCCGGCCGGGACTCGCAGTGCCGGAATCGCCCGCGGGGCCCTTCCGCAGGCGGATTCCGTTCCGGGTCGGTGCACGGCAACTGCGGCTGCCCGTTCCTGGGCCGGGCCCTGCCTACCCGTCTCTCAGAGCTCGGTCGCGGTCTCCACCAGGTACGGCTCCAGGAAGCCCTCCTCCACCAGGAGGCGGATCGCCTGCGGGGTGCGGTCCCGCAGCAGAACGGGGTCCTCACCCATCAACTGGGCGATGGCGTCCAGGATCCGGCCCGCGGGCAGCGACCCGTCGCACACGCCGGCGAAACCGGCACCGACGGAGTCGACCTTCGTCGCCCTTCGCATGCCGCGGTTCTGACGGAGCACCACATGTTCGGGGTCCTCCGCGCCCGGCATCCCCACCTGCTCCTGCACGACCTCGGCGGCCAGCACGAACCGGCCCGCCAACAGGTCCGCGTCGTCCTGCTCGCGCAGGAAGTCCTGGCGGGCGAAGTGGGCTTCCACGGAGGGCCCGAGGGGCTGCTCGACCGCGTGCGGCCACTCCTCGATCACCACCGACGGACGGCCGGCCGCGGCAGCGGCGGACTTGCGCAAGGTGATCCAGCCGAAGCCGACTGCGGTCGTCTTACGCGCCTCGAACTCGTCGAGCCATGCCTCGTAGCGGGCGGCGTAGGCGTCGGGGTCCGTACGGTGGTCACCTCCGTCCCTGAGCCACAACTCCGCGTACTGCGTGATGTCCTGGACCTCGCGCTGCACGATCCAGGCGTCGCAGCCCTCAGGCACCCAGCCACGCAGCCGTTCCTGCCACTCCTCCCCCTCCACGTGCTGCCAGTTGGCGAGGAACTGGGCGTACCCGCCGTCGTTCAGATGGTCGCCCGCCCGCTGGACCAGGGTCCGGCAGAGGTCGTCGCCCCCCATGCCTCCGTCGCGGTAGGTGAGCCGGGCGCCGGGCGAGATCACGAACGGGGGGTTGGAGACGATCAGGTCGAAGGTCTCGTCCCCCAGCGGCTCGAAGAGCGACCCTTCCCTCAGGTCGGCGGGTGCGGCACCGGAGAGCGCGAGGGTGAGACGGGTGAAGTCCAGCGCGCGGGGGTTGAGGTCCGTGGCGGTGACGCGGGTGGCGTGCTGGGCGGCGTGCAGGGCCTGGATGCCGGAGCCCGTACCGAGGTCGAGCGCCGACTCCACGGGCCTGCGGACGGTGATACCCGCGAGGGTCGTGGACGCTCCGCCGACGCCGAGGACCACCCCCTCCTCGTGCGATCCAATCCCGCCGGCCCCGCCGACCGCGCATCCGAGGTCCGAGACGATGTACCAGTCCTCGCCGTCGGGGCCGCCGTACGGCCGTACGTCGACCCTCGCCCGCACCGCGTTCCCCCCGTCCCGGCGGAGCCAGCCGTCCGTGAGGCACGCGTCGACGGGAAGCACCGCACCCGCACGATCCACCGGCACCGACTGCTGGAGGAGGAAGAGCCGCACCAGCGTGGCGAGGGGCGTGTCGCCGCGCGTGGCACGCAACGCGGGCACGGTCTCCGCGCGGGCGAGCGCGGCGTAGGCGGGCGCGCCGAGCAGGTCGAGGAGCCCGTCGGCGGTGAAGGCCGCGGCGAGCAGCGCCGAGCGAAGCTCGGGAACTCGGTCGGGCACGGGCAGGCGGGTCGCGGAAGGGCTCGTCTCACTCACCCGTCCATTGTCACCGCTTCCACCGACAACGGCAGCGACCCGGCATCGGGCCCGGGCGGGCGGACGCCGACGCAGCGGGCCCCGTACCGGCGCGGCCCACCGGCGGCGGCATGCGGGCCAGCCTGTGACGCGGATGGGCATGGACCCCCGGGCCCGCCCCTTCCGGCGCGGGCCGCGAGGATCAGGCCGCCGCGCTCGCCGAGGGTGCGGCGTTGCCGCTCGGAGACGTCGAGGCCGTGGGCTTCTGGCAGCCCTTCTGCTTCGCCATGGCCGAACCGACCTCGCCGGACTGCAGCTTGTTGAGGGCCTCGTCGCCGCTGGTGCTGATCTTGTTCAGCTCGTCCGCGATGCCCTTGAGGCCGTCCGCGAACTCGGACTGGTCCTTCGTGTTGAGTTCGTCGACCTTGGTCTTGAGATTCGCGTAAGCGGCGGAGGAGGCGTTGAGCTCCTTCACCGCCTCCTTCTGCGTGGTCTCACCGTTGTCCACGGGCGGCGGCCCCGCCTTGTCGACGGCCGTTCCGAGCGCCTTGTACGCCTGCGAGATCTGCTGGAAGGCCGCCGAGTCCGTCTTCTGCACGTCGGCGGGCTTGCTGTTGTCCGCGGTCTGCTGCTGGATCGCGGCGTTGGCGTTCGCGATCTTCTGCAGCTGGGGCTGAACCTGGTCGCAGACCTCCTTGGCCCAGTCGTTGACCTTGTCGTCACTGTCGTCGCTGCAACCCGCCAGCGTCAGTACGAGCACCGCGCCGCCGGACAGCGCGGCCGCAAACTTCTTGTTCACCGGTTTGGTCCCTTCCAAGGCTCTCGGCCCCGGAACTTACACGCCGTACGGGCGACATCCGGGTGGCCGCCGACCGGTGTATGTATTTTTGTAACCATTTGCACCAAGGGAATCCGGGGAGATACACCTCACCCTCCCCCTCCGGACACTCCACGGAGGGGGAGGGAAAGATCACTCGATCCAGGCGGGTCCGTGGCACCGACGAGTGGACTGGACGTCAGGCGATCCCGGAGCGCGTGGATCTGACGGAGCGGCGGTGAACCGAACCGGCGCGCGCACCGCGAGCCCGAGGCAGGGACGCACCGAGAACCGGAGGCAGGGACCCGGAGACCGCCCGAGCCCGCGTGCGGGTTCCGCGGCCGCGGGGTCCGCGACAGAGCGCACGCGGAAGTGTGCGGCGGGTACGCGGGCACGCGAGGACTGCGGCGGGGTGCACTGGGCGTGCGGCGGGGTCTACCGCGGAGAACAAGGGCCGGGCCGCCTCCGTCCCGAGCCCGTCGGCTACCGGCGCAGATGAGTGATGACCGGGTGCCCTGCGGCTCCCGGGAAAGGGATGTTTCCGGCTGCCCGCCATAGGTGCCCGAGCGAGCAGAACGGTTTCGGCGCGCCGACCGGGAGAGCGGTCGGACAGAGGGCGACCGCAGAAAAGGCAGAGCCCGGAGAGCTGGGCCACCATCCGGATCGGCGAAAACGTCCTACGGGAGCAGCGTGGCGTGCACGGTCGGCCAGGACATACGGATGACTCCGCCGCCCACCCCGGACCGGACCTCCATGTCGTCCACGAGACCGCTGATGACGGCGAGACTCATGTCGTCCTCACCGTCGGCGTCCGTCTCGGGCTCGTCCGGTCCACCGAAGCCCGGCGCGGCGCGGCGTGCTCCCGGAACACCGGTGCCGTGGCCCGGCGCCTCGTCGGTGACCTCGATGGAGAAGGACTTCTCGTCCTCGATCAGCTCGACGGCGATGGGGGCGTCGATACCGTGCGTGCGGTGCAACCCGACCGCACGGCTGCACGCCTCGCCCACGGCAAGCCTGACCTCGTCGAGCACCGCCTCGTCCACACCGGCCCGGCGCGCCACGGCGGCCGCCACAAGGCGAGCCGTCCTGACATGTTCAGGCTGTGCGCTGAAGCGGAGTTCAACGGTGGCCATACGGATCCCCCTCGAACGTTCGGGCGTGCTTTGCAGGGGGCGGGCCTGGCGCCCAAGCCCCCGTTCTCCAGTTCCTCCGGGAAAGCCCAGAGGCCCGACGAAGCCGACAGCCGACCCGGAGGCCGGCCGTCCGCTGACACGGCCCACTCACTGCCGTCGTCGGGCTGCCCATCGCCCGCGGACCGACCATCGGCCGGCCCGCGTCACCGAGGTCAATCGGTGGCGGCGACGGCCTCCTCGACCGTGGTGTGAATGGGGAACACCTTGGTCAGGCCCGTGATCCGGAAGATCTTGAGAATGCGCTCCTGGTTGCAGACCAGACGCAGCGAACCCTCATGGGCACGGACACGCTTCAAGCCACCGACGAGCACGCCGAGGCCGGTGGAGTCGAGGAAGTCGACGCCTTCCATGTCGACAACCAGGTGGTAGCTGCCGTCATTCACCAACTCGACCAACTGCTCGCGCAGCTTGGGCGCGGTATACACATCAATCTCGCCACCGACCTCGACGACCGTACGGTCGCCTCCAGGGCCGGGCACATTGCGAGTCGACAGGGACAGGTCCACGGATCCTCCAGCACCTTGCTATCGAGCGGTCGCCCCTCGGTCTCCCCGACGGAGCCAGGGGACGGATCGCCAGCCGCGATGGCATTCAATCACTTACCAGCAGCCATGCACGACGCCTTGGGACCATTGTCCGTCACGCCAGTGACACACTCGGTGCCGATGGCCAAGAATCACCGTCCCGACGGAACCGCCGAGAGCGAGGGCTCCCGCCCCTCTCCCACCATGATCCTGCACCGGCTCGCCGCAGGGGCGGGCCGGGCCGCGCGCATCACTCATACGGAGCACCTGCCCCCGCGGCCGGGAACCCATGCCATCTGGCCGGATCGCATCCGACCAGAAGTGATCGCCGCGATTCAGCAGTCCGGGATCGGCCATCCGTGGGCCCATCAGACGGCCGCCGCCGATCTCGCGCTGGACGGCGAATCCGTGGTCATCGCCACCGGAACAGCGTCCGGCAAGTCGCTGGCCTACCTGATGCCGGTCCTCAGCACGCTCCTGGACGGGTCCGAGGCGCCGAACGGCCGGGGGGCCACCGCGCTGTACCTGGCGCCCACCAAAGCCCTGGCGGCAGACCAACGGCGTTCGGTCCGTACGCTGTCCGCTCCCCTGGGGTCCGCGGTCCGGCCCGCCGTGTACGACGGGGACACCCCCGTCGAGGAACGCGAGTGGGTACGCCAGTACGCCAACTACGTGCTGACCAATCCCGACATGCTGCACCGGGGCATCCTGCCGTCCCACCCCCGGTGGTCCTCCTTCCTTCGCGCCCTGAAGTTCGTCGTGATCGACGAGTGCCACACCTACCGGGGTGTCTTCGGCTCCCACGTCGCCCAGGTCCTGCGCCGTCTGCGCCGTCTCTGCGCCCGTTACGGCTCCGATCCCGTCTTCCTCCTCGCCTCCGCCACGTCCGCCGATCCCTCGGTCGCCGCGGGAAAGCTGACGGGCCTGCCCGTGACGGAGGTCGCCGACGACGCCTCGCCGCGCGGCGAACTGGTCTTCGCCCTGTGGGAGCCCCCACTCACCGACCTGCACGGCGAGAAGGGCGCCCCCGTACGCCGTACCGCGACCGCCGAGACGGCCGACCTGCTGACCGATCTGACGCTCCAGGGCGTCCGATCCGTGGCCTTCGTGCGGTCCCGGCGCGGCGCCGAGCTCATCTCGGTGATCGCCAAGGAGCGTCTCGGCGAGGTGGACCGCTCGCTTCCGGCCCGGGTGGCCGCCTACCGGGGCGGGTACCTCCCCGAGGAGCGGCGCGCGCTGGAGCGCGCCCTGCACTCGGGCGAGCTCCTGGGCCTCGCGGCGACGACGGCTCTCGAACTCGGCATCGACGTGTCGGGGCTCGACGCCGTCGTCATCGCCGGTTATCCCGGCACCCGCGCCTCCCTGTGGCAGCAGGCGGGTCGTGCCGGCCGGTCCGGCGAGGGCGCGCTCGCCGTGCTGGTGGCACGCGACGATCCGCTGGACACGTTCCTGGTCCATCACCCGGAAGCACTGTTCGAACAGCCAGTGGAATCCACCGTTCTCGACCCCGACAACCCGTACGTGCTCACCCCGCACCTGTGCGCCGCCGCATCGGAGCTGCCCCTCACGGACACGGACATCGAACTGTTCGGCCCGGCGGCACCCGGCCTGCTGCCCCAGCTCGAAGCGGCCAAGCTCCTGCGCCGTCGTCCCACGGGCTGGCACTGGACCCGGCGGGAACGGGCGGCGGACCTCGCCGACATCCGGGGCGAGGGCGGCAACCCCGTCCAGATCGTGGAGGAGGGCACCGGCAGGCTGCTGGGCACGGTGGACGCGGAGGCCGCGCACACCTCCGTCCACGAGGGAGCCGTGCACCTGCACCAGGGCCGCACCTATCTGGTGCGGAGCCTCGATCTGACGGACTCCGTCGCACTGGTCGAGGAGGCGAGCCCGCCGTACTCGACCACCGCCCGTGACACCACCGCCATCACCGTCCTGGAGACGGACACGGAGATCCCCTGGGGGGACGGCCGGCTCTGTTACGGCTCCGTCGAGGTCACCAACCAGGTCGTCTCCTTCCTTCGCAGACGCGTGATCACCGGTGAGGTGATGGGCGAGACCAAGCTGGACCTGCCACCCCGTACGCTGCGCACCCGTGCCGTGTGGTGGACGGTCACCGAGGACCAGCTCGACGCCGCCCGGATCAATCCGGAGATCCTCGGCGGTGCCCTTCACGCGGCCGAGCACGCCTCGATCGGGATGCTGCCGCTGTTCGCCACCTGTGACCGCTGGGACATCGGCGGCGTGTCCGTTCCGCTGCACCCCGACACCCTCCTGCCGACCGTCTTCGTCTACGACGGGCACCCCGGCGGGGCGGGCTTCGCCGAACGTGCCTTCCACACCGCACGGGAGTGGCTGGCGGCGACCCGCCAGGCGATCGCCTCCTGCGAGTGCGAGGCGGGCTGCCCGTCCTGCATCCAGTCCCCGAAGTGCGGCAACGGGAACGAACCCCTGCACAAGCGCGGCGCGGTGCGGCTGCTGACCGAGCTCCTCAGGACCGCCCCGGATCCGGCCCCCCAGGTGGGCTGAACCCCCCGGCCGCCCGGCAGAGTCAGCCCATCGGGGCAGGGTCGGGCCGGCGCGGTCGGGCCGGCGCGGTCGGGCGGCAGGGTTGGGCCGGCAGTCTCCGGCGAGGTCAGCCCGGCGGGCCGGATCCGCCCGTCCGGCAGGATCAGCACGCCCGGCGGGATCAGCCCGTCCGGCCGGCTCCGGGCGCGTCGGCCGGACCGGCCCGCGATCTGACCGCAGGCTCGTAGGGTCCGAAGGCTGCGCGCGCCGTCACGTCGGCGATCTCTCCCCGGACCGAGCAGCGCACCACCGAGGCGCTCTGGGCCTCAGCCACCCGCCGTGCCGCCGCGCAGGCATCCTCGGCCCCCCACAGGGCCCGGTCGGCGGCGGCGAGAGCGGCCAGGTCGGCCGCACCTCCGGCCCGGTGCCGTGCACCCACCGCCTGGCCCAGTGCGAGCACCACCGCGAACACCGCGCACAGCGTGGCCATGGCCACCGCCACCCACACCGTGGCCGCTCCCCGGTCGTGGCCCGCGGCCCCGGCTGCCGGACGGCCGCTCACGGCCCGCGCGTGCGGTTCCCCCGTCACGGAGCCGCTCCGACCGTGTCCTCGGCCAGCGCCGCCGCCTCGGCCCGCAGGGTCAGGACCAGGGCCCCCGGTCCGGGAGCCGGCGTCCGCACCCGCACTCTCCACAGCTCTCCCTCTCTCGTCACATCGACATCAGCACCTCGTGGCGCCACGGAGTTCGCCACCCGGGCCACCTCCGAGGCCGGCTCCGACCGCGCAGCCGCCCTCGCCCCGGCCCGCGCCGCGTCCACACAGCGGATCTGGTCCGCCGCGGCCATCAGGGCCCACAGGAGTGCCAGGGCGAACAGCGCCAGTACCGGAAGGACCAGCGCTGCTTCCGCGGTGACCGAGCCCCGGTCACCGGCCGGGTCACGCGGCCCTCGGCGGCCGGCACGACGACCACCGCCACGGCAGGCTGTCCTTCCCGGCCGCTCGACTCCGTGCCGCACGTCCGGATCAGGCCGCGGCACCGAGAGCGTCCTTGATCAGCGACTGCAAGGCGGCCTGGACCGCGGGACTCGTGACCACCTTGTAGAGCACCGCCGCGAACGCGCAGGCAGCGATCGTTCCCACCGCGTACTCGGACGTGGTCATCCCCCGGTCCGAACCACGGATCCTGGCCGACCACCCCGATGGCAGCCGGACGGACCGACGACGCACCGGTAGCGTCTGCCGCCCGGCGGGCAGATTCCCGGACACGACGGGCGGATTGCCGCTCACGATGGGCACAGCCTGTGTCCTCCGAGCCGAGCCTGCGGTGTTCAGTGCCCGTCCTCGTACGTTCCTGCTCATGACGATCTCCCATCGGTGATGCGGAAAGGTGGTGCGGAAAGGTGGTGCGGAAGGGTGGTCTGGAAAAGGGGTGCGGAGGCGGCGCGGTAGCGGATACGCCGACGGCGTCCGCGTGCTGATGTCCGGGAGGGGGCTGACGGCCGGCAGGGCGTTGACGGCCGCGCCGTGCTGAGGATGGGCAGGGTGTCGGCGGCCCGCGCCGCATGGTGACGGCCGGCCGGGGTGAGCGGCCGTCAGCGCGAGGCCAGCAGCCCCGTGGCGAGTCCGACGACGACCGGGGCCACCCCGACCGCCAGGAAGGCGGGCAGGAAACAGAGGCCGACCGGTGCCGTGATCAGCACCCCCGCTCGCTGGGCGCGCGCCACTGCGACGTCGGCACGTTCGGCACGCACCATGTCCGCCAGCCTGGACACCGCCTCGGCCGCGGGCGCGCCGGTGGTCCCGGCCCGTTCGAGACACCGGGCCAGCGGGGCCGCTCCCGGTATCTCCGCGAGCCGGCCCCAGGCACGGGAGGGTTCGGCACCGAGCCTGATCTCCACCGCGACACCGGCGAGGCGTTCGCCGAGGGGACCGCCCAGGGACTCACCGACGGCCTCCGCCGCCTCCCTCGGACCGGCGCCCGCCGCGATGCAGGCGGCCAGCAGATCGGCGGCGAGAGGGAGCTGCCGGGACGCCGCCACATCGCGAGCCACGCCGTCCGACGGGCGTCCATGTCCTCGTCGCTGCCATCTCCAGACGGCGTACCCGGCGGCGGCGCCCAGGGCCATGCCGACGACTCCGCCCACGAGCACCCAGCCGGCCAGCGCGGCACCCGGTGGGCCGCCCCGGACCATGAGCGTCCGGCCGACCGGCTTCCCGGCCCCCTCCAAGAGGCCGGTCAGCCGCCGCGTCGCAGCTCTCGGCGGTGAAGTGCCGTCCGCGCCGCTCGCGGCCAGCAGCCTCTCGCCGCGCCGTCGCGCGATCCGGTCACGTCGTTCCGCGGCGGCGGAGAACATCAGCCAGCCCAGGCTCCCGAGCGCTACCCAGGCCGCCGGAGCGTACGAGGAGGCTCTGTCGAACAGGCTCGTGTCCAACGAACTCATTCCGATTCGCCTCCCCTGACGATCCGGCCCGCCCAGAGGATCCCGGTCACCTCCAGCAGTGCTCCGACCGCCAGACAGACCAAACCCACCGGGCTGTGGAGCAGGACGTGCAGGGGGTCGGCCCCCAGTGCGGCCCCCAGGCCGAGGCCCGCCGCGGGCAGCAGGGCCAGCACTGTGACGGTCGACCAGGCACCCGCCAACTGGGCGCGCAGCGCCTCCCGGCGACGGCGTTCCGCACGCAGTGACTGTTCGATCCGGTCCAAGCCCGTGGCCAGTCCCGCACCGCTGTCGGCGGAAACTCGCCAGCAGGCGGCCACGCCGACAAGTGCGACGAGGCCCGGCCGCTGCGCCGACGCCGTCCGGAGTGCGCTCGCCACGTCGCCCCCGAACCGGGCGGCCGCAAGCACCGGTTCACCCACCCCGCCGAGCGCGCCGACGTCCTCTTCCGCCGCCAGCAGGGCTTGTCCCGGCTCCCGTCCGGCCCGGAGCTCGGCCACCACCGCCCCGCAGAGCGCTGCCACCGAGTCCGCGGTCCGCTCGCTCTCCTTGCGCCCGGCTCGTGCTCGCAGGCGTCGGCGCACCACGGGGACGGCGGCGATTCCGGCCAGCAGGGGGAGTACGGAGTGGCCCAGTGCGGCGACCGCCGCACCCGCCGGCAGGCACAGCAGCTCCGTCCGTGGCCGGAGGAACGCGATCCCCCCGGCCAGAGCCGCTGCCGGGCGGGCAGCTTGCCGCGCCCGGGTGGCATCGGCGAACAGCGCGCGCACACGTCGCGCGCCGGGGTCCGGCAGGCAGGCCAGCCAGCCCGCGAGCCCGGCACAGACTGCCTGGGTCACCGACACCGCCCCTGTCGCGGTCATCGCCCACCCCCGAGCAGCGAGGCGAGTCGCGGCCAGCCCGGCCCGCGCAGGAATCCACCGGCGCCCCACAGCAGGGCGGGCACCGTGTGCACGATCGCTTCGGTGTCACGTTCGAGGACGTGCACTTCGGCGACCCGGCGATGCCCGGAACTGGTTCTGATCAGATGGATCACCACCGAGAGGGCGGCCGCCAACTGGCTGTGCACCGCGATCCGGTCCAGCCCCGCAGCGGTCCCCAGAGCTTCCAGGCGCGCCGGGACATGACCTGCGGCGTTGGCGTGGACGGTGCCACAGCCTCCTTCGTGTCCCGTGTTGAGAGCGGCGAGCAACTCCGACACCTCGGCCCCTCGAACCTCTCCGACCACCAGTCGGTCCGGCCGCATGCGCAGCGCCTGGCGCACCAGATCGCGCAGGGTCACCCGGCCCGCTCCCTCCTGATTGGCCGGACGCGATTCCAGGCGAACCACGTGCGGATGGTCGGGGCGGAGCTCGGCCGAGTCCTCGGCCAGCACGATCCGCTCCCCGGCCCCGACGGTTCCGAGCATGCTGGAGAGCAGCGTCGTCTTGCCCGCCCCCGTGCCACCGCTGACGAGGTAGGACACGCGGGCTTCCACCAGCGCCCGGAGCAAACGGTCCCCGTCCGGGGGCACGGTGCCCGCGGCGACGAGTTCGGCCAGGGTGAACGCCCTCGGGCGCACGACGCGGAGCGAGAGGCAGGTACAGCCGACCGCGACGGGCGGGAGCACCGCGTGCATGCGGGTTCCGTCGGGCAACCGGGCGTCGACCCACGGGCGGGCGTCGTCCAGGCGTCGTCCCGCCACCGCCGCCAGCCGCTGCGCCAGCCTGCGCACCGCGGCGGCGTCGGCGAAGAGGACTCCGGTCAGTTCCAGCCCGCCGCCCCGGTCCACCCACACCCGGTCGGGGGCCGACACCAGCACATCGGTCACCGCGGGATCGGCGAGCAATGGCTCCAACGGCCCGCTGCCGACCAGCTCCCCGCGCAACTCCTCCGCGGCGCCCAGCACTTCGACGTCACCCAACAGCCGCCCCTGTGCCCGCAGAGCCGCCGCGACGCCGGCCGGCGTGGGAACCTGCCCGCTGCGCGCCAACCGCTGCCGCACGGCGTCCAGGAGCGCCTCGGTCACGAGACGTCCCCGGGAAGGAGAGCGTCGGCGTCGGCCGTCGCACGGTCCCAGAAGGCTTCGCAGAAGCGGGCGAGCGGTCCGTGCGGACGCGCCTTGGCCGCGTGCCGCTCACCGAACACGTCGGGCAGCCCTGGCTCCGGGGGCACTTCGCCGACGAGCGGGAGTCCCAGGCTCCGCGCCACCCAGGCCGCGTCGAGGCCTGCGGAGAACGGTCCTCTGACGGCGACCCGTACGTCGTCCACGGCCGCCCCGGCCAGGGCGGCGACCCGCTTGGCGGCCGCGACGGACCTCAGCTCCCCTGGTACCACCAGCAGGCAGAGGTCCAATTGGGCCAGCATCTCCAAGAGTCCGCCGTCCGTCCGCCGGGGCAGATCCACGACCACGGCGCCCCCGCCCCTCCTCGCGGCTGCCAGCACCGCTCGGGCAGCCTGCGGCGGGATCACCACGTCGTCGTCGCGCCCCCAGCTGAGGACGTGGACACCGCGCAGGACGGGCAGCGATTCCGCCAGGGCCCTCGCGTCGAGACGGCCTCTGGACCGGGCGAAGGCGGGCCACTTGCTGCCCCCGACGTGCTCTCCCCCGAGCAGCACGTCGATGCCGCCGCCGAGGCAGTCCGCATCGATGAGCGTGGTGCGCCGGTCCGACGCGGCTGCGGAAAGCGCCAATGCGCAGGCGAGGGTGGACGCTCCGGCTCCGCCGCTGCCCCCGATCACTCCGATCGTCAGCGCGGGTCGTTCCGCGCCTTCGGCGGCGGTGGCGATCCGGTCGGCCAACCA
Source organism: uncultured Streptomyces sp. (assembly GCF_947488945.1). Classification (GTDB taxonomy): domain Bacteria; phylum Actinomycetota; class Actinomycetes; order Streptomycetales; family Streptomycetaceae; genus Streptomyces. The sequence continues at coordinate 474,219 of NZ_CANLBS010000003.1, read as the reverse complement.
GCCCTCGGCATCGGGCAGCCGGAGCACGTACTCGGCTCCGATCTCGACCGCGCGTCTCCAGACGTCGGGATCGTCGTAGGTCCGTCCGACGAGCATCACGCCGCGCCGGCGAGCGGTCCCGAGGCACCGGGCCACGGCGTCGTCCCCCACCAGGACCAGGGGTGCGAGTTCCCAGGCTCCTCTGCGCTCGGGCGGACGGTGGTGGACCTCCGGCTCCGTGCCCGCCGCGGCGCACAACCGGAGCAGATCGTCGAGCAGTTCCACGTCCTCCGTCACGATCAGCGGCCCGCCCCCGCGCAACGACGCGGATGCCGTCCCCCGTCCCGCGAGCGATACGTCCACCGCCACCACCCCTTCCACAGCCGTACCCCGGCGGCTCGCCACCGCCTCGGAGGGTTTCCGAGAGGCGCGATTCCGGGTCCCGCGTTCTTCGCAGGCCGGATCACCGTGCAACGTGCTGGGAAAAGATGTGGATCTTGAACGAGAACTGTGGACAACCCCGGCTTTGTGCATATCTCCGTCACTCGAAACGGGGACTTATCCCCACACTCGTTCCACTACGCACAGTGACGTGCGAGCGTGAGCACAGTGCGCCGAGGAACCGGCTCATCGGCCGGGCAACGAAGGGGGAAAGCGTGCGAATCCGGGAAAAAGTCCGTCCGGACATGCGGCGACCCCCGCCGGGGGGGAGAGCGGGGGTCGTCCCCACAGCCGACTCGGGGGGGGTGGAGTCGACCGGGTTAGCACGGTCGCGAACGATCCGTGACTTCCATGGTGTACCCAAGCCCCTTCAGGAGCAAACCCGCGACACCGGCGTTTGAGCCGAATGGCGGGCCCCTATGCTCGGCATTGTGGAAAACCACTTCTCCCCGCGCACCGCGGCCTTCTTCGACCTGGACAAGACGGTCATTGCGAAGTCTTCGACACTGACCTTCAGCAAGTCCTTCTACCAAGGCGGACTGATCAACCGCCGCGCCGTACTGCGCACCGCGTACACCCAGTTCGTCTTCCTCGCCGGCGGAGCCGATCACGACCAGATGGAGCGGATGCGCGCCTACCTGTCGGCGCTCTGCAAGGGCTGGAACGTCCAGCAGGTCAAGGAGATCGTCGCCGAGACCCTGCACGAGTTGATCGACCCGATCATCTACGACGAGGCCGCCACCCTCATCGAGGAGCACCACACGGCCGGGCGCGACGTCGTCATCGTCTCCACCTCCGGCGCGGAAGTGGTCGAGCCGATCGGGGAGATGCTCGGGGCCGACCGCGTCGTGGCCACTCGGATGGTCGTCGGAGAAGACGGGTGCTTCACCGGAGACATCGAGTACTACGCCTACGGCCCCACCAAGGCGGAGGCGGTCAGGGCTCTCGCCGAGTCCGAGGGGTACGACCTGTCCCGCTGTTACGCGTACAGCGACTCGGTGACCGACATCCCCATGCTGGAGTCGGTCGGCCACCCGCACGCCGTCAACCCCGACCGCGCGCTCAGGCGTGAGGCGACGCTGCGCGAGTGGCCCGTTCTGACCTTCAACCGTCCGGTCCGCCTCAAGCAGCGCCTCCCCGCCTTCTCCCTGTCCGCCCGTCCCACCCTGGTCGCGGCAGCAGCGGTGGGAGCGGCGGCGGTCACCGCGGGACTCGTCTGGTACGCGAGCCGACGTCGTACCGTGCCCGGACCGGCGACCGTCTGACTCAGCCGTCCGAGGCCAGCACCCAGCCCTCCGGTGCCCGACCCATCCCTGATTGAAAGCAAAAGTAAAGAATGGCGGCCGGGCTTTCACTCACCGGCGGGCGGGAGTACAAAGGAGTCAACGGCCCGCGAGACCAGGGACATCCGCGAGGATCACCTTTCACGCAGTACGGCCCCACGGACCGCGCATGGACACCGGATACCCACGCGACGTCGACCCGTCGATTACGGGCCAGCCGCACCAGGGCCCGGGCAAAGAACCCGCCCTGATGGGCAACCATCGAGGACGCTTGGTAATGCGGTGAACATGCCAGCGGCGGTACCGGTTCCGGTACCGCCGCAACCCTTTCCGCCCGCGAAGCTTTTCGCCCTCGTCGCTTTCCGCCCTCCCGCCAGGGGCCCGGCAGAGCCCCTACGCCGCCCCGCGCTGCAGCGCCTCACAGACGGCTGTCGACTCGCGCACTCCGAGTTCCACCGACCGGCCGCAGTGCGCGATCCACGCCGCCATCCCCTCCGGGGTCCCCGAGAGGTAGCCGTCGAACGCCGCCACGTAGGCCGCACGGCCCTGCTCGCCGTGGCCCACCTCGGCCGGGCAGATCGACTTCGGATCCAGGCCGCTCCCGATGAGTACGATGCGTTCGGCGGTCCGGGCCACCAGTCCGTTGTGCGAGCCGAAGGGGCGAAGGGCCAGAAGCTCACCGTGCACGATCGCCGAGACCACCAGCGCCGGGGCCGAACTGCCGGCCACGATCAGCCGGGAAAGCCCTTCGAGCCGTCCGGCCACCTCGTCCGCCCCCGGCAGCGGAGCCTCGACGAGCGGCTCGTCGACCGGCTCGCCCGCCACCCGCGGGCGGCCCACCGCGTCGTCGGGAGCCGCCCCGCCGGCAGCCACCAGGTGCAGCCGCGCCAGGACTCGCTGCGGCGACTGCCGCCAGATGGAGAGAAGTTGACCCGCTTCGGCGGTGAGCCGGAGAGCCGCGCCGACGATCCGTCCTTCGGCGTCCGCGCTGAAGTCGGTACGGCGGCGCACCTCTTCCAGATTCCAGTCGGCGCCGGAGAGCGCGGCCGATCCGCGAGCCCCGCGCAGGGCAGCCTCCGCCGTCACCTCGTTGCTCCGGCGGCGCATGACGCGGTGCCCGTAGACCCGGTCCACGGCCTTGCGGACGGAGTCGACGGAATCGGTCACGCCGGGCAGATCAGCGAGGGCCGCGAGCGGGTCCGGGGCAGTCGTACTCATAAGTAGCGAGGCTACGCGCCCCATACACCAACGCCACCCCCGAGTGGCCTTCTTCACGAAGCTCGGCGACGGACCGCGATGGAGCGGCTACCCTAGGTGAACATGAAGATCGCTTTCGTGGGGAAGGGCGGCAGCGGCAAGACCACGCTGTCGTCGCTCTTCATCCGCCACCTCGCAGCCAATGAAGCCGATGTCATCGCGGTGGACGCCGACATCAACCAGCACCTGGGCGCCGCCCTGGGCCTCGACGAGAAGGAAGCCGCGGCACTGCCGGCGATGGGCGCGCAGTTGCCGCTGATCAAGGAGTACCTGCGCGGCAGCAACCCGCGCATCGCCTCCGCGGAGTCGATGATCAAGACGACCCCTCCCGGCGAGGGGTCACGGCTCCTGCGGGTGCGCGAGGAGAACCCCGTCTACACGGCGTGCGCCCGCCCGGTGCCGCTCGACGACGGCGAAGTGCGGCTGATGGCCACCGGTCCGTTCGCCGAGTCCGACCTCGGGGTGGCCTGCTACCACTCCAAGGTCGGAGCGGTCGAGCTCTGCCTGAACCACCTGGTCGACGGACCGGACGAGTTCGTGGTGGTCGACATGACGGCCGGCTCGGACTCGTTCGCCTCCGGCATGTTCACCCGTTTCGACATGACCTTCCTGGTGGCCGAGCCCACCCGCAAGGGGGTGTCGGTGTACCGCCAGTACAAGGAGTACGCCCGCGACTTCGGCGTGACCCTGCGCGTGGTGGGCAACAAGGTGCAGGGCCAGGACGACCTGGACTTCCTGCGCGCCGAGGTGGGTGACGACCTACTGGTGGGAATCGGGCACTCCGACTGGGTGCGGGCGATGGAGAAGGGCCGTCCGGCCCCGTTCGAACTGCTGGAGGCGGACAACCGGATGGCGCTCCAGTCCCTCCAGGACGCCGCGGAGGACTCGTACGCCCTGAGGGACCCGGAGCGGTACACGCGCCAGATGGTTCACTTCCACCTCAAGAACGCGGAGAGCTGGGGGAACGACAAGACGGGCGTCGACCTCGCCGCCCAGGTCGACCCGTCGTTCGTGCTGCACGACCGGCACGCCGGAACGAGCGCCACCGCTTCCGTGTGACCGTCGCGCGCCCGGGACCCGCATCGGGCACGCGCGTCCGGAGTCCGGACGCGCGTGCCCGACGTTGCTCCGCACCGACACCCCGTCGCAGGCCCGCGGCAGGCAGCGGACGCCGCCCCGGTACGGAACCGGCGGGGAGGGGCCGGTCAACGTGGTGCGGGCGACCGGTCAGTGGCGGGCGGGACCGTGGGCGACGTGTGCCCGGGCGGACGCGTCGCCGCTCTTGTCGTCCTCATCGTCCTTGCCGGCGGCGTCCGCCGTGTCCGCGGCTCCGTCCGACGCCTTGCCGGGCGCCGTCCCGTCGGCCGGAACGGCAGGTCCACCGGACGCGGCGGGCTTGACCGGTGCGGCGGCGAGCGCCTGCCAGCCGCCCTTCGGGGCCTCGCCCACCCCGAGCGTGCCGAACTTGGCGAGCGACGCCGGATCCTGGGCGTCGAGCCAGTCGGCGAGCTGGCGGAAGGACACGCAGCGGACCTCGGCCCTGGTGCAGACGCGGGCCATCGTCTCCTCGATGGCCCGCATGTAGGTGCCGCCGTTCCACGACTCGAAGTGGTTGCCGATGATCAGCGGCGCCCGGTTGCCGTCGTAGGAGCGGTCGAACGCCTGGAGGAGACCGTCGCGCATCTGGTCGCCCCAGGCTTCGTGCTGGGACGGGTCGCCCTGGGTGGTCGTCCCGGACTGGTTGACCATGAAGTTGTAGTCCATGGACAGGGTTTCGAAATCGCGCCCCGGCATGGGAACGAGCTGGAGCGACAGGTCCCAGACGCCGTCCTTCTTCTTGGGCCACACCTGGTCGTTGACGCCGCTGGAGTCGTAACGGAAGCCCATGGTCCGGGCGGCGGCGACCATGTTCTTCTGCCCTTCCAGGCAGGGGGTGCGGGCGCCGATGAGTTCCTTGTCGTAGTCGAAGGGGAGCGGCGCTTCGGCCTTGAGCGCCGGAGCGTTCGTCTTCCAGCCCTTCACGAACGCCTTGGCCTGGGCGATCTCGCTCTTCCACTCGTCGACGGACCAGGTGCCGACGCCGCCGTCCGCACCGCAGAAGTGTCCGTTGAAGTGGGTTCCGATCTCGTTGCCGTCCTTCCAGGCGGCGCGGACCTCGGTGAGGGTGTCGCGGATCCCCTCGGTGTCGTTGAACCCGATGTCGGAGCGGCCCGCGGAGTGCTGCGGCGGGTCGTAGAGGCTCTTCTTCTCCTTCGGCAGCAGGTACACGCCGCTCAAGAAGTACGTCATGGTGGCGTTGTACTTCTTGGCCACGCCTCGGAAGTGCGAGAAGAGCCGCTGGCTGTCCTCACCAGCGCCGTCCCAGGAGAACACCACGAACTGTGGAGGCTTCTGACCGGGGGCGAGTCGGGTCGCTGCGGGAATCTTCGGCTGAGCACCGGTGAAGGCGGTGGAACCGTCACCAATGAGCTTGACCGCGTTGGCAGGGGCCGCTCCGGGGGCGTTACCCCGCGCGTTCTCCTTCTTCACGGACTCGTTCCGCTCCGCACCCGGGCTTGCCGCTCCAGAACCCGGCGAGCAGGCTGCCAGGCCGGCGACGAGCGCCGAGGCCAAGATCCCCAGAGCGAGCCTCTTCGTGGCGGCGATCATCCGCCCACCTCTCCCTTGTGGGTAATTTGCGTGGAATGTGCCGTTACGGCGCGGCCACACTCACATGCCGCTCCACCGAGCCCTGACGACAGGCCGAATGAAAAGCTGCTTATTCACCACTTCGGGTGATCTCGTCATCCATTTGCCCGTTATGCGAACCGCAAATCTTTACTTTCCATTACGATTCGTTTACTGAGAGTTGAGAAATCCCGCCGCTGCACGCCGTGACCCACGGCCGCGACCCCACGTCCCGCGACCGCGCTGCCCCGGAGGAGACGGGAAACATGTCTGCATACGCCCCTTCACGTCAGGACCCCACACCTGCCCAGACCCGCTTCAGCCGCGTCTCACGCGCGAAGCGGCCGCACAGTCCGCCGCCCGGCCGCGGTTTTCGCATCGCGGGAGCCGATATCTCGGCCTCCCTCACGGTTTTCCTCATCGCCGTCCCGATGTCGCTCGGACTGGCCGTCGCCATGGACGCGCCGCTCCAGGCGGGCCTCGTCTCGGCAGCCGTCGGCGGCATCGTCGCCGGACTGCTCGGCGGCACCCCGCTACAGGTCAGCGGCCCGTCGGCGGGCCTCACCGTCGTCACCGCCGAGCTGATCCAGATCTACGGCTGGCGCACCACCTGCGCGATCACCATCGGCGCGGGTCTGCTGCAGATCCTGCTGGGATCACTCAGGGCGGCCCGCAGCGCCCTCGCGGTCAGTCCCGCGATCGTTCACGGCACTCTGGCCGGCATCGGCGTCGCCATCGCCCTCGCCCAGCTGCACATCGTGCTGGGAGGGTCACCGCAGTCCTCCGCCCTGGACAACGCCATCGCCCTCCCCGAGCAGTTGGGCAGGCTGAATCCGGCGGCCCCGTTGATCGGGGCCCTGACCATCGCCCTGCTGATCGCCTGGCCGAGGCTGCCGGGCAGAGCCGGACGCGGTCTGCGCCGAATCCCCGCCGCGCTCGCCTCCGTGGCGGTGGCAACGGCCGTGGCCGCGGTCGCCACGCCCGGCATCGCTCGGGTGGAGCTCCCCTCGTGGCGTTCGCACGCCCTCCCCGAGGTGCCCGAAGGTCCCGTGTTCGCGCTCGCCACCGCCGTGTTCACGGTGATGCTGGTGGGCAGCCTCGAATCCCTGCTCGCCTCGGTGGCGGTGGACAAGCTCGCCGCCGACCGCGCCGCCCGCAGCACGCGGGAGTCCGCCCCCGCCGCCCCCGTCCCACGCTCCGACCTGGACCGCGAGCTGCGGGGCCAGGGCATCACCAACACGGTGACCGGCCTGCTCGGCGGTCTGCCCATCTCCGGCGGCGCGGTGCGCAGTTCGGCGAACGTACGAGCCGGGGCCACCAGCCGGGCCGCCACCGTACTGCACGGTGTCTGGGTGCTGCTGGCCGCCGCACTGCTGGCTTCCGTGCTCGAACGAATCCCCTTGGCCGCCCTGGCGGCCCTGGTGATGATGGTGGGCATCCAGATGGTGAGCTACGCCCACATCCGCAACGTCCACAAGCACCGCGAATTCCCGGTCTACGCGGCGACGCTCGCGGGCGTGGTGGTCTTCGGTGTCCTGAACGGCGTCGCCCTCGGAATCGCCGTCGCGGTGCTCCTCGCCCTCCACCGGCTGGCCCGCACCCGCATCGCCGTCACCGAACAGGACGACCGCTATCTCGTCATCGTGCGCGGCCAGTTGACCTTTCTCGCCGTCCCCCGACTCACCCGCACGCTCGGTCAACTGCCCGACGGCGTCGACGCGATCGTCGAACTGGACGGCTTCTTCATGGACCACGCGGCCTACGAGGCGATCCAGGACTGGCGCACCGCGCAGGTCGCGCGGGGCGGCCGGGTCGTCTTCACCGGACGTTCCGGCGGACGCATCGCCGAGCCCGCGTCGGCGGCGCATTCCTGCTGCCGCCCGTGGACACCGTGGCGCAACCACCACTGCCACGACCGTCCGACCCGCCCCACCACCGCGGCGGACCGCCTCAGCGCCGAAGCCGGCGGGCCCGTGGACGATCCGCGCGCGAGCGCGGGGACGCCCCGTCCCGCCGGGGCGCACCGGCTGCTCAGCGGCCTGAGTTCGTTCCAGCGCAACACCGCACCGCTGGTCCGGGAGGAGCTCGCCCGGCTGGCCAGTGAAGGGCAGCGCCCTTCGCAGCTCTTCCTGACCTGCGCGGACTCCCGGCTGGTCACCAGCATGATCACTTCCAGCGGGCCGGGCGACCTCTTCACCGTGCGCAATGTCGGCAACCTGGTCCCCCCGCCGGGGGCCGACGGCGCGGGTGACGACTCCGTGGCGGCCGCCATCGAGTACGCGGTGGACGTGCTGAGGGTCGAGTCGATCACGGTCTGCGGACACTCGGGCTGCGGGGCCATGCAGGCCCTGCTCAGTGCCGAACCGGACGCGCCCAAGACCACCCCACTGTGGCGCTGGCTCCGGCACGGCGCGCCCAGTCTGGCGAGGATGACCTCACGGGACCACTCCTGGGCCCGGATCGCGGGACGGCTGCCGTCCGACGCCGTCGAACAGCTCTGCCTGACCAACGTCGTCCAGCAGTTGGACCATCTGCGGGCGCACGAAGCGGTGGCGCGCAGGCTGGCCGACGGCACGCTCCAACTGCACGGCATGTACTTCCACGTGGGCGAGGCCCAGGCCTATCTCCTCACCGAGGGCAGTAGTTCGGGCACCGGACCGGACGAGGTCTTCGAGCGGGTCGTGCCCACCGAGCCGGGTCTGGACCCGCGGGAGACGACCCACGCGCCCGTGGAACTCATGCTCCCGGTCCTCACGGCCCCGGCGCCCGCCGGTGCCGGGACCACCGGCCCGGTCCCGGGCGGTCCGGTCCCGGGCGGTCCGGGAAGTCCGCACTCCGATGCGTCGGTCCCGGCCGGGCTGGAGCGCTCGCCGCTCTGAACCTGTCGCGGCCGCGCCACGTGCCCCAGGGTGGCCCTTCGTCCCTCGTCACCTTCCGTACGCGGGCGGGCCCACGGTTCTTCTCGGGCCGTGGGCCCGTCGGCGTACAGGAGCGGGAGACGAGGCCCTCGTCCGCGTACAGGTCTAAACCAATTGCCGGTGGACACTTGTCACCCGGCCTGTCGCCTGATGAGCTATGCCACGGGACACAACCGTCACCCTGGGAACGGGAGATGTAGTGAGCAACGAAAGCCTGGCCAATCTGCTTCGCGAGGAGCGGCGGTTCGAGCCGCCCGCCGATCTGGCCGCGAACGCCAATGTCACGGCGGAGGCGTACGAGCAGGCAGCCGCGGACCGGCTGGGCTTCTGGGCCGAGCAGGCCCGCCGCCTGACCTGGGCCACCGAGCCGACGGAGACGCTCGACTGGAGCAATCCGCCGTTCGCGAAGTGGTTCGCCGACGGCAAGCTGAACGTCGCGTACAACTGCGTGGACCGCCATGTCGAGGCGGGCAACGGCGACCGGGTCGCCATCCACTTCGAGGGCGAGCCCGGCGACAGCCGCGCGATCACGTACGCGGAGCTGAAGGACGAAGTCTCCCGCGCCGCCAACGCCCTGCTGGAACTGGGGGTGGCCAAGGGCGACCGGGTCGCGATCTACCTGCCGATGATCCCCGAGGCGGCCATCTCCATGCTGGCCTGCGCCCGCATCGGCGCCGCGCACTCCGTGGTCTTCGGCGGTTTCTCGGCCGACGCGATCGCCACCCGCATCGAGGACGCGGACGCGAAGATCGTCATCACCGCCGACGGCGGTTACCGACGCGGCAAGCCCACCGCGCTAAAGCCGGCCGTCGACGACGCGGTGGCCCGCATCCCGTCGGTCGAGCATGTCGTGGTCGTGCGCCGCACCGGCGAGGACACCACCTGGACCGACGGCCGGGACGTCTGGTGGCACGAGGTCACGGGCCGCCAGTCCGCGGAGCACACCCCGGAGGCCTTCGACGCCGAGCAGCCCCTGTTCATCCTCTACACCTCGGGCACCACGGGTAAGCCGAAGGGCATCCTGCACACCTCGGGCGGCTACCTCACCCAGGCCGCGTACACCCACCACGCGGTCTTCGACCTCAAGCCGGAGACCGACGTCTACTGGTGCACCGCCGACATCGGCTGGGTCACCGGCCACTCGTACATCGTCTACGGACCGCTCGCCAACGGCGCCACCCAGGTCATGTACGAGGGCACCCCGGACACCCCGCACCAGGGCCGGTTCTGGGAGGTCGTGCAGAAGTACGGCGTCACGATCCTCTACGCCGCGCCCACGGCCATCCGGACGTTCATGAAGTGGGGCGACGACATCCCCGCGAAGTTCGACCTCTCCAGCCTGCGGGTCCTCGGTTCGGTCGGTGAGCCGATCAACCCCGAGGCCTGGATGTGGTACCGCAAGCACATCGGAGCGGACCGGTGCCCGATCGTGGACACCTGGTGGCAGACCGAGACCGGCGCGATGATGATCTCGCCGCTGCCCGGCGTCACCGCGACGAAGCCGGGATCCGCCCAGCGCGCACTGCCCGGCATCTCCGCCACCGTCGTCGACGACGAGGCCAACGAGGTCCCGGACGGCGGGGGCGGCTACCTCGTCCTCACCGAGCCGTGGCCGTCGATGCTGCGTACCATCTGGGGCGACGACCAGCGGTTCATCGACACCTACTGGTCCCGCTTCGAAGGCAAGTACTTCGCCGGCGACGGAGCCAAGAAGGACCAGGACGGCGACATCTGGCTGCTCGGCCGGGTCGACGACGTCATGCTCGTGTCCGGCCACAACATCTCCACCACCGAGGTCGAGTCGGCACTGGTCTCGCACCCCGCCGTCGCCGAGGCGGCCGTGGTCGGCGCCGACGACGAGACCACCGGCCAGTCCATCGTCGCGTTCGTGATCCTGCGCTCCACCGCCACCACCTCCGACGAACTGGTCGCCGAACTGCGCAACCACGTCGGCGCGACCCTCGGCCCGATCGCCAAGCCCAAGCGGGTACTTCCGGTCGCCGAATTGCCCAAGACCCGCTCCGGCAAGATCATGCGGCGACTGCTCCGCGACGTCGCCGAGAACCGCGAACTCGGCGACGTCACCACCCTGACGGACTCCTCCGTCATGGCGCTCATCCAGACCCAGCTCCCGGCCGCGTCCTCGGACGACTGACCCGGACGCCGGACCGGAGAACCGTCCGCCGGAGAACCGTCCGAAGGCGCTCACCGCCGACTGCGACACGGGACGACGGTGAACACGGCTCGACGGTGGCCACCGCCCGACGGTGAACACGGCCCGATGGGGCGCACGGCATCCCGTGCGCCCCATCGGCGTACGCGCACCCGCCCACGGGCGGCCGGCCACCGGTGAGCCCGCACGCGCCCCGCGCCGTCCCCGTAGAGTGGGACGGCGCGGCCACCACGGCGCGACCCGCAGGGCACCGGCCGAAGCCGGGCGCCCGGGGAGAACTTCATACGCGAGATCCATAGGGGTGCCGGGAAGTCTGGTCGGCGAGCCGATCAGTCATGCCGTCGCCGACCCCGCCGGAGGTTCACCCGTGTCCGCCCCCTCTCCCGCTCCGCCCTCCCGTCCTCGGGTCGTCTTCGGCCTGCTGCCGCTCCCCGAGCGCAACCAGCTCGCACAGGCCCTGCGGACCGAGACCGTCGGCGGTGTCATCCTGCTCTTCGCCGCCGTCGCCGCACTCGTCTGGGCCAACGTCTCCGGATCGAGTTACGCCGCGGTCAGCGACTTCCACTTCGGCCCCGCGGCGCTGGGCCTCGACCTCTCCGTCGCGCACTGGGCCGCCGACGGTCTGCTCGCCGTCTTCTTCTTCGTCGCCGGCGTCGAACTGAAGCGGGAACTGGTCGCCGGCGAACTCCGGGACCGTAAGGCGGCCGCGCTGCCGGTGGTGGCCGCCCTGTGCGGCATGGTGGTCCCCGCCCTCGTCTACCTGCTGACCAACCTGCTGGGCGGCGGTTCCCTGACCGGCTGGGCGGTCCCCACCGCCACCGACATCGCCTTCGCCCTCGCCTTCCTCGCCGTCATCGGCGCCTCGCTGCCCCCGGCCCTGCGCGCCTTCCTGCTCACCCTCGCGGTGGTCGACGACCTGTTCGCGATCCTGATCATCGCCGTCTTCTTCACCGACGACCTCGACTTCCTGGCACTGGGGGGCGCCGCCCTCGGCCTGCTCGTCTTCCATCTGCTGCTCCGGGCCGGGGTGCGCGGCTGGTACGTCTACGTCCCGCTGGCGCTCGCCGTGTGGGGGCTGATGTACAACAGCGGCGTCCACGCCACGATCGCCGGTGTGGCCATGGGCCTGATGCTGCGCTGCAGCCGGCGCGAGGGCGAGGAGCATTCTCCGGGCGAACGCATGGAGCACCTGCTCCGCCCCCTGTCGGCCGGGGTCGCGGTCCCGCTCTTCGCCCTCTTCTCCGCCGGGGTGTCGATGCGCGACGGGATGCTGGCCGACGTCTTCACCCGCCCCGAGACGCTCGGTGTGGTGCTCGGTCTCGTCGTCGGGAAGGCCCTCGGCATCTTCGGCGGCTCCTACCTCGTCGCCCGGTTCACCCGGGCGGAACTGAGCCCCGGGCTGGTCTGGGCGGACGTCTTCGCGGTGGCCTCGCTCGCCGGGATCGGCTTCACCGTCTCCCTGCTGATCGGTGAGCTCGCCTTCGAGGACGACCCCCGGACCGCGGCCGAAGTGAAGGCCGCCGTCCTGATCGGTTCGTTGATCGCGGCCGTCGTCTCCGGTGTACTGCTACGGCTGCGGGTACGTGAGTACCGGAGGCTGGAGGAAGAGGCGGAACGCGACGAGGACGAGTCGGGTGTACCGGACGTCTACGAGCGGAACGACCCCGCACACCACCTGCGGATGGCCGCGATCCACGAACGGAAGGCGGCCGAACACCGTGCCCTCGCCGAACGGGCGGGGGCAGCGAGCAACAAGCCGGACAGTCCGGCATGATCTGACACCGGACGTGTTGAAGACGGACGCGTAGAAGACGAGAGGGAGTCAGGATGAGCGACCCCGGCATGTACGCGGGCAACGCCGACCGCAGTCTGGGACAGCTGGTCGCCTCGGCGACGGCCGAGATGTCCGCACTGGTGCACGACGAAATCGCCCTGGCCAAGGCCGAGGTGAGGCAGGACGTCAAGCGCGGGGTGATCGGAAGCGCGGCCGGCATCGTCGCCGGCGTGCTGCTGCTGTTCGCGATCCCCGTGCTGAGCTTCGCCGCCGCGTACGGAATCCACAATCTGGGACTCGGCCTCGCCTGGTCCTTCCTGATCGTCGGCGGGGCGTTCATCCTGCTGGGCCTGCTCCTCGCCCTGTTCGCCGTCGCCAAGTTCAAGAAGGTCAAGCCGCCGGAGAAGTCGATCGCCTCGGCCAAGCAGACCGCGTCGGTGCTCCAGGGCGTCAAGCCGCACCCCCGCCCGGCCGTCACCGCCCCGGCGGGACGCCCGGCGGTCGCCGGCAGCACGCTCAGCGACAAGGCCATCGAGAGTCGGCCGGTCCGGGACGAGGCGTCGGCTGTGGCACGCTCGTCCGCATGACCGTCCCAGAAAGCAGCGCATCCGGCACGGCGGACTCCGCCGGACCGGCAGGCTCGGCCCTCCCCGTCGGCACCACCGGCGACGAGCGCCCCACGCACCCGGCGGGGCCCGTGACCCCGAGCGGGTCCACGGGCCCCGCCGTGTCCGGCGGCCCCGTACGGCTCGACGGCCCGTGGACGCACCGGGACGTGGCGGCCAACGGCGCCCGCTTCCACATCGCCGAACTCGGCGACGGGCCGCTGGTCCTGCTCCTGCACGGCTTCCCGCAGTTCTGGTGGACGTGGCGCCACCAGCTCACCGCGCTGGCCGACGCCGGTTACCGCGCGGTCGCGATGGACCTGCGCGGCGTGGGCGGCAGCGACCGTACGCCCCGGGGCTACGACCCCGCCAACCTCGCGCTCGACGTCACCGGCGTCATCCGCTCGCTCGGCGAGCCGGACGCGGCGCTGGTGGGCCACGATCTCGGCGGCTATCTCGCCTGGACGGCGGCGGTGATGCGCCCGAAGCTGGTGCGCCGACTCGCGGTGTCGTCCATGCCGCACCCCCGGCGCTGGCGTTCGGCGATGCTCTCCGACTTCGCACAGTCCCGGGCCGGTTCGGCAGTCTGGGGCTTCCAGCGCCCCTGGCTGCCGGAGCGTCAGCTGGTCGCGGACGACGGGGCCCTGGTGGGGCGTCTGATCCAGGAGTGGGCGGGTCCGGGCGCCGACGACTTCCTCGACGAGGAGGCCGTGGCCGTGTACCGGCGGGCCATGTGCGTCCCGTCCACCGCGCACTGCTCGATCGAGCCGTACCGGTGGATGGTGCGATCGATGGGACGGCCCGACGGGATCCAGTTCAACCGGCGGATGAAGCGGCCGGTCCGGGTGCCGACCCTGCACTTGCACGGTTCACTCGATCCGGCGGTCCGCACCCGCAGTTCGGCGGGGTCCGGCGAGTACGTCGAGGCTCCGTACAGGTGGCGACTTTTCGACGGTCTCGGGCACTTCCCGCACGAGGAGGATCCGGTCGCGTTCTCGACCGAACTCATCAACTGGCTCAAGGATCCCGAGCCCGATCGGTAGCCCGGAACGCACTGTTGTCCGACGAACAGCCACGTGCCCCGCGCATAGGCCGATTGGCTGACTCCCGCACGATTACCGACCACGTGTCACGGGCAGACGTCGGGGTATGGGCTGGACGCACGACTTCAGTGACGCAGCACGCAATCGCCGCTCGACCGCTACGGCAGGTGTGAGCACTCATGAGGGGGGCGGCCCGACGGGCCGGGTGCACCATATGCAGGAGCTCCACGATCCTCGGCTCGGAATCCCGCACATCCTTCGCCGCAGGGCGCGCTGGGTATCGGCGCGGCTGCGTCATCCCCGCGGCTGAGGCCGCGCCACCACCACTTCACCGGCGCCGGACCCAGGGGCACATCCCTTTCGGTCCGGTCCCGTCGGCACGCCCCGGCGTGTCCTCCGTGCCCGTCGGCGTGCCCGACGCGCCCAGGGGGCGGGCCGGGTGTCAGGTGTACCCACGGGCGACAGGCGTACCCCACGGGGTGTCAGAGCGCGCAGCCCTGGCTGTCCACTTCCTGTGCGGCCGTGCGGCCGTTCTCGATGTCCGTCCGGATCTCGTCGGCCGTGAGGGCGTAACCGGTGTCGGGGTCGTCCAGGGACTTGGCGAACACGACGCCGTAGACCTTGCCCTCCGGGGTGAGGAGCGGGCCGCCGGAGTTGCCCTGACGCACGGTGGCGTAGAGGGAGTAGACATCGCGCCGTACGGTGCCCCGGTGGTAGATGTCGGGGCCGTTGGCGTCGATCCGGCCACGGACCCGGGCGGAGCGGACGTCGTAGGCGCCGTTCTCCGGGAACCCGGCCACGATCGCGCTGTCGCCCGTCTCCGCGTCCGCTTCGGTGAACCGCAGCGGGGTGGCCTTCAGGCCGGGCACGTCCAGGACGGCGATGTCGCGCTGCCAGTCGTAGAGGACGACCTTGGCGTCGTAGAGCCGGCCCTCGCCGCCGATCTGCACGGTCGGCTCGTCGACGCCGCCGACGACGTGGGCGTTGGTCATGATCCGGCGGTCGGCGAAGACGAAGCCGGTGCCTTCGAGGACCTTGCCGCAACTCTGAGCCGTACCGACCACCTTGACGATGGACTTCTTGGCGCGGGCCGCCACGGCGCTGCCCTCCAGCGCCGGATCGGGGGCCTTCACCTCGGTGATGGGTTCGTTGGCGAAGGGGCTGAAGACCTGCGGGAAACCGTTCTGCGCGAGTACCGAGGAGAAGTCGGTGAACCACGTGGACGCCTGTGGGGGCATCACCCGGGAGACGCCCAGGAGCACGGAGGAACTGCGCACCTCCTTGCCCAGGGTGGGCAGGGAGGTTCCGGCGAGCGCCGAACCGATGAGCCAGGCGACCAGGAGCATCGCGACCACGTTGACGAGGGCGCCGCCGGTGGCGTCGAGGGCGCGCGCGGGCGACCAGGTGATGTGGCGGCGGAGCTTGTTGCCCAGGTGGGTGGTGAACGCCTGGCCCACGGAGGCGCACACGATCACGATGACGACGGCGACGATCGCGGCCGTGGTGGAGACCTCGGAATTGTCGGTCAGCCGGTCCCAGATGAGGGGCAGCAGGTAGACGGCTACGAGGCCGCCGCCCAGGAACCCGATCACGGACAGGATGCCGACGACGAAGCCCTGGCGGTAGCCGATGACCGCGAACCACACGGCACCGAGCAACAGCAGGATGTCCAGCACGTTCACCGTCTATAGCCTCGCAGATTCGTCACCTGGCCCGTCGGGCGACGGGGTCCGGCCGGCACGGCCCGGAACAGCGCAGCAGAGGATCCAGCCTGTCATGCGCGCCAGTCGAGCGGCACCTGCTTGGTCCTGTCCCAAGGGCGTTCCCAGCCTGCGTAGTGCAGAATCCTGTCGATCACCCCGGCCGTGAAGCCCCATACGAGGGCGGATTCGACCAGGAATGCCGGGCCTGCGTGCCCGCTGGGGTGCACCGTCGTGACGCGGTGCGCGGGATCGATGAGATCGGCGACGGGAACGGTGAAGACCCGCGCGGTCTCGGCCGGATCGACCGCTGCGACCGGACTCGGCTCCCGCCACCAGCCCAGGACCGGGCTGACCACGAACCCGCTCACCGGGATGTAGAGCCGAGGCAGCACGCCGAAGAGCTGGACACCGCGCGGATCGAGACCCGTCTCCTCCTCGGCCTCCCGCAGCGCGGCGCGCAGCGGGCCGCTCGTCGCCGGGTCGCCGTCCTCCGGATCGAGCGCCCCGCCGGGGAAGGAGGGCTGCCCGGCGTGCGCGCGCAGTGTGCCCGACCGCTCCATCAGAAGGAGTTCCGGGCCGCGTTCGCCCTCGCCGAAGAGGATCAGCACGGCGGACTGCCGGCCGCCGCCGTCCTCGGGCGGGAGGAAGCGGCTGAGCTGCCCGGGCTCGACCGTACGGGCCGCCTCGGCGACCGGGCCGAGCCATCCGGGCAGCCCTTCGGTGGTCACGGGGACGTCGGTCCGCACGTGCGTCATGGGCGCCCCCGCTGTCTCCGCACGCCTGTCGTCCGTCATCTCGTTCCGTGCCGTTCCACGTCGTTCCGACTCCTCACCGATTCCCGGCGGGGGCCGTCTCACTCGGCTCCCAGCGCGGGCGCCGGTTTGCCCGGATAGTCGGGCGGCGGGCTGAGCCGCTGTCCCGGGTATCCGCCCATCTCGTACTTCAGCAGCTTCTTCGCCTTCTCCGGATCGGTCTCGCCCTCGCCGTAGGAGGGGCAGAGCGGGGCGATCGGGCAGGCCCCGCAGGCCGGCTTGCGGGAGTGGCAGATCCGGCGGCCGTGGAAGACGACGCGGTGCGAGAGCATCGTCCACTCGCTCTTGGGGAAGATGTCCGCGACCACCGCTTCGACCTTCACCGGGTCCTCCTCGTCGGTCCACTTCCAGCGGCGCACGAGCCGGCCGAAGTGGGTGTCGACGGTGATCCCGGGGACGCCGAAGGCGTTGCCGAGGACGACGTTGGCGGTCTTGCGGCCGACTCCGGGGAGCGAGACCAGGTCCTCCAGGCGGCCCGGCACCTCTCCCCCGAAGTCGTCCCGGATCGCCGCCGCGAGGCCGAGCAGCGACTTGGTCTTGGCGCGGAAGAACCCGGTCGGCCGGATCAGCTCCTCCATCTCCTCGGGCACGGCCGCCGCCATGTCCTCGGGGGTGGGGAAGGCCGCGAAGAGCGCGGGGGTGGTCTGGTTGACCCGTAGGTCGGTCGTCTGGGCCGAGAGGACCGTCGCGACGAGCAGCTCGAAGGGGTTGCGGAAGTCGAGCTCCGGGTGGGCGTACGGGTACACCTCGGCCAGCTCGCGGTTGATGCGGCGGGCCCGGCGCACCATCGCGAGGTGCGACTCGGGCTTCGCACCGCGGCCTGCTGCCGCTGCTCCCGCCGCGCCCGTGGCCTTCTTCGCCTTCGCGCCCTTCGCCCGCGGCCCGGCGGGGGCAGCGGTCTTCTTCGCGGCCGCTCCGGAGCCGCGCGCGGGCTGTTCGCCCACAGCGGAATCGTCACTCGCAGGCGTCTCGGCAACACCCTTGGCCTGCGCTCTCACCGGGTTCTTGGACACCCGGTCAGCCTAGAGGCACCCACCGACATTCGCCCCTGACACCGGGTTCTCACCCCCAATCGGCCCCCTGCCGTCGGGGCACCCTCGTCCGTGCGTCAAACTGGTTTGTGATTGATCGCACTGTTTTACCGTCCGGCATGATGGGGACCACGGTTCCCGGAACAAGCCGACAAGGAGATAACTCGTGGACGACGTTCTGCGGCGCGCCCCGCTTTTCGCGGCGCTCGATGACGAGCAGGCCGCGGAGCTCCGCGCCTCGATGAGTGAGGTGACCCTCGCACGCGGAGACGCGCTCTTCCACGAGGGCGACCCCGGCGACCGCCTGTACGTGGTCACCGAGGGCAAGGTGAAGCTGCACCGCACCTCCCCCGACGGCCGCGAGAACATGCTGGCGGTCCTCGGCCCCGGCGAGCTCATCGGTGAGCTGTCGCTGTTCGACCCGGGCCCGCGCACGGCGACCGCCACGGCGCTGACCGAGGTCAAGCTGCTCGGTCTCGGCCACGGCGACCTGCAACCCTGGCTGAACGCCCGGCCCGAGGTGGCCACCGCGCTGCTGCGCGCCGTCGCCCGCCGCCTGCGCAAGACCAACGACCAGATGTCCGACCTGGTCTTCTCCGACGTGCCGGGCCGTGTCGCCCGCGCCCTGCTGGACCTGTCGCGCCGCTTCGGCGTGCAGTCCGAGGAAGGCATCCACGTCGTCCACGACCTCACGCAGGAGGAACTGGCCCAGCTCGTCGGCGCCTCCCGCGAAACGGTGAACAAGGCGCTCGCGGACTTCGCCGGACGCGGCTGGCTGCGCCTGGAGGCGCGCGCCGTGATCCTGCTGGACGTCGAGCGGCTGGCCAAGCGCTCCCGCTGACGCCACCACCCGCGTACGTACGCACCGGAGGGCCCCGTCCGACGGCGGGGCCCTCCGGTGCGTCCCGGTCCGTCCCGGTCCCTCAGATCAACCCGCGCTCGCGCAGGTACGCGAGCTGGGCGCGCACCGACAGTTCCGCCGCGGGCCACAGCGAGCGGTCCACCTCCGCGTAGACCCGGGCCACCACGTCCTGCGGCGAGCGCAGCCCGGCCTCCACCGCGGTCTCCACCTGGGCCAGCCGGTGGGCGCGGTGCGCGAGGTAGAACTCCACCGCGCCCTGGGCGTCCTCCAGCACCGGGCCGTGGCCGGGCAGCACCGTGTGCACCCCCTCGTCGGCCGTCAGCGAGCGCAGGGTGCGCAGCGAGTCGAGGTAGTCGCCGAGCCGCCCGTCCGGGTGGGCGACCATCGTCGTGCCCCGGCCGAGGACGGTGTCACCCGTCAGCACCGCCCCGTCGGCGGGCAGGTGGAAGGAGAGCGAGTCCGCAGTGTGGCCGGGGGTCGGCACGACCCGCAGTTCGAGGCCACCGGTGGTGACCACGTCCCCGGGGGACAGCCCTTCGTCGCCGAGCCTCAGCGCCGGGTCCAGGGCCCGTACCTTCGTCCGCGTCAGGTCGGCGAACCGGGCCGCGCCCTCCGCGTGGTCGGCGTGGCCGTGGGTCAGCAGCGTGAGCCCGATCCGCCGGCCCGCCCGCGCGGCGGCGTCGATCACCGCGCGCAGGTGGCCGTCGTCCAGCGGACCCGGATCGATGACGACCGCGAGATCCGCGTCCGGTTCGGCGACGATCCAGGTGTTGGTGCCGTCGAGCGTCATCGCGGACGCGTTCGGCGCCAGCACGTTGACGGCGCGGGCGGTCGCCGGTCCGGAGACGACCTCGCCCCTCGGCTGCCCGGGAAGGCTCGCGGCGTCGCTCATGCCGGGTCTCCACCACTCGCGGGCGCCGCACCGAGACGGATGGTGAACTCGTCGTGTCCGGGCCAACCGAGCACCAGCCCGCCACCCTCCTCGCGCGCCACCGCCAGCACCGGGGCCAGGTCCTGCGACTCGGCGCCCGCGAGCGCCCCGGCGACCGTCCCGTACGGGACGAGGGCACGCAGGGAGGCGACGGTGGGCGGCAGCATCAGCAGTTCGCCCGCGTCGAAGCCCGCGGTGGCGCCGGCCGCCGTGATCCACACCGTGCGGTCCGCCTCGGTGGAGGCGTTCCTGGTCCGCTGGCCCTCCGGCAGGGCGGCGACGAAGAACCACGTGTCGTAGCGGCGGGGCTCGAACTCCGGGGTGACCCAGCGCGCCCAGGCCGCCAGCAGATCGGACCGGAGCACCAGATGGCGGCGGCGCAGGAACTCGGCGAAGGACAGGTCCCGGGCGACCAGGGCGGCACGGTCGGCCTCCCACGTCTCTCCCGTGGTGTCGCCGACGACGGTGTCCGCGCCGGGGCCGGCCAGCAGCACCCCCGCCTCCTCGTACGTCTCCCGGACCGCCGCGCAGACGATCGCCTGCGCCTCCTCCTCGGTGCCGACGCCGAGCCGGGCGGCCCACTCCTTCAGGGGCGGTCCTGCCCAGGCGACGAGCCGGTCGTCGTCCCGGGCGTCGACCCCGCCACCCGGATAGGCGTACATGCCTCCGGCGAACTCCATGGAGGTACGGCGGCGCAGCATGTGGACGTCGGGGGCGGCGCCCGCGGCACCGTCCCGCAGCAGCATGACGGTGGCCGCGCGGCGGGGCACGACGGCCGTCAGCTCGCCGGTGGCGAGCGCCCTGATCCGTTCCGGCCACTCCGGGGGGTACCACTGACCTTGGGACATGGCCGGAGGCTATCCGGAACCGCGCCGATGTTCGAGAGGGTGCCGGGCACCGGCGCTCCGGGCGGCCGGGCGGAAGAGGGCGGGCGGAAAAGGGCGGACGGACACGACGATCCCGCCCTGCCCCGGCGGGGGCGGGCGGGATCGTCGTGTCCGTGCGGTCCGTTCCAGGGCAAGGCCGCCATGGTGGCGGGTGGGTCAGGCCAGCTCGACCTGGACCTCGACCTCCACCGGCGCGTCCAGCGGCAGCACCGCGACGCCCACCGCGCTGCGGGCGTGCACGCCCTTGTCCCCCAGGACCTCGCCGAGCAGCTCGCTCGCGCCGTTGATCACACCGGGCTGCCCGGTGAAGTCGGGGGCTGAGGCGACGAAGCCGACCACCTTCACGACCCGGGCGATCCGGTCCAGGTCGCCCGCCACCGACTTCACGGCCGCGAGGGCGTTGAGCGCGCAGATCCGGGCCAGGTCCTTGGCCTCGTCGGCGGTCACCTCGCCGCCGACCTTGCCGGTGACGGGGAGCTTGCCCCCGACCATCGGCAGCTGCCCCGAGGTGTACACGTACACCCCGGACTGCACGGCCGGCTGGTACGAGGCGAGCGGAGGAACGACGTCCGGAAGCGTCAGGCCCAGCTCGGCGATGCGTGCCTCGACGACACCGCCCGCCACTACGCCTTCTCCCGCTTCAGGTAGGCCACGAGCTGCTCGGGGTTGTTCGGCCCGGGCACGACCTGGACCAGCTCCCAGCCGTCCTCGCCCCAGGTGTCCAGAATCTGCTTGGTCGCGTGCACGAGAAGCGGCACGGTCGCGTATTCCCACTTGGTCATGGCCCCGACTGTAATGCCTGGCACGTGCCGTCCCATGCGTAGGCCGGGGGCCGACTGGTTAGGCTCGAAGGCGTGAGCAGGTTCCAGGTCGTCAGTGGCAAGGGCGGTACCGGTAAGACCACGGTCGCCGCCGCGCTCGCGCTCGCCCTCGCGGCCGGAGGGCGACGCACCCTCCTCGTCGAGGTCGAGGGCAGGCAGGGCATCGCCGAACTCTTCGGGACGGAGCCCCTCCCCTACGAGGAGCGCCGCATCGCGAGCGTCCCCGGGGGCGGCGAGGTGTGCGCCCTGGCGATCGACGCCGAACGCGCCCTCCTCGACTACCTCCAGATGTTCTACAAGCTCGGCAGCGCCGGCCGGGCGCTGAAGAAACTCGGCGCGATCGACTTCGCCACCACCATCGCCCCCGGCGTCCGGGACGTGCTGCTGACCGGCAAGGCGTGCGAGGCCGTCCGCCGCAAGGACAAGCAGGGTCGTTTCGTCTACGACTACGTGGTCATGGACGCACCCCCGACCGGCCGGATCACCCGTTTCCTCAACGTGAACGACGAGGTCGCGGGACTGGCCAGGATCGGCCCGATACACAACCAGGCCCAGGCCGTCATGCGGGTGCTGAAGTCCCCCGCGACGGCGGTCCATCTGGTGACGCTGCTGGAGGAGATGCCGGTGCAGGAGACGGCGGACGGTGTGGCGGAGCTCCGCGCCGCCGAACTGCCGGTCGGCCGGGTCGTCGTCAACATGGTGCGGCCGCACCTGGTGGACGAGGAGGCCCTGCGGACCGCGTCCGGGGCGGGCCGCAAGGAGATCGCCAAGGCCATGACCCGCGCCGGAGTCACCGGTTCCGCCGCCCTCGTACGGCCGCTGGTCGCCCAGGCGGCCGAGCACGCCCAACGGGTGGCCCTGGAGCGCGAGCAGCGCGCCGCTCTGGCGGGCATCGGGCTCCCGACGGACGAACTGCCGCTCCTCGGGGACGGCGTCGACCTCGCCGCGCTGCACACCCTGGCCGCGGAGCTGCGCAAACAGGGCGCGGCGGAAGAGGTGGTCTCATGACGACGGCCGGCACGACGCCCCCCGCTCTGGACGCCGACGCCCTGCTGCGGGACCCCGGCATCCGGATCGTCGTCTGCTGCGGCTCGGGCGGCGTCGGCAAGACGACGACCGCGGCGGCCCTCGGCGTGCGGGCGGCGGAGCACGGGCGCAAGGTCGTCGTGCTCACCATCGACCCGGCCCGGCGGCTCGCCCAGTCGATGGGCATCGACCAGCTCGACAACGTGCCCCGGCGGGTAGGCGGCATCGGGGGCGACGGCGAACTGCACGCCATGATGCTGGACATGAAGCGGACCTTCGACGAGACCGTCGAGGCGCACGCGGACGCGGAACGGGCCCGCGCCATCCTGGAGAACCCCTTCTACCAGTCCCTGTCGGCCGGGTTCGCCGGCACCCAGGAGTACATGGCGATGGAGAAGCTGGGGCAGCTCCGGGCGCGCGACGAGTGGGACCTGATCATCGTCGACACCCCGCCCTCGCGCTCCGCACTGGACTTCCTGGACGCGCCGAAGCGGCTCGGCTCCTTCCTGGACGGCACCTTCATCCGGATGCTGATGGCTCCGGCGAAGATCGGCGGCCGGGCCGGGATGAAGTTCCTCAACGTCGGCATGTCGATGATGACCGGAACGCTCGGCAAGCTGCTCGGCGGCCAGTTCCTCCGGGACGTCCAGACCTTCGTGGCCGCGATGGACACCATGTTCGGCGGGTTCCGCACCCGGGCGGACGCCACGTACAAGCTCCTCCAGGCGCCCGGGACGGCGTTCCTGGTGGTCGCCACGCCGGAACGGGACGCGCTGCGGGAGGCCGCGTACTTCGTGGAGCGGCTGGCCGCCGAGAAGATGCCGCTGGCCGGTCTGGTGCTCAACCGGACGCACGCCAGCGAGGCGTCCCGGCTCTCCGCCGAACAGGCGCTGGCAGCCGCGGAAAATCTTGAAGCGGCCCGCATTGTGGATCAGACCGCCGGGAAGACTGGTCTTCGTGACCCGTCGGTAACACCCTCTCCCGAGACTGCCGGGTCCGCCCCCTCCGCCCCGCCCGGATCCCCCGCCGGGCCCGCGGACCCGCAGGACCGGAGCCGGGCCGACGAGGCGCGGGAAGGCTCCGCATCCCACCCGCACGACGACGCCCGGGAGCGCCAGGACACCACGGACACGAAGAAGCGGACGGACGCCCCGGAGCAGGCCGGGGCCCCCGGAACCGCCGGGCCCACGGACGGCCCCCACGACGAACGACCCCTCGCCGTCGAGGACCTGACGGTGGGTCTGCTGCGGCTGCACGCCGAACGGATGCAGCTCGTGGCGCGCGAGGCCACCACCCGCGACCGCTTCACCGCCCTCCATCCGGAGGTGGCGGTGACTGCGGTCGCCGCGCTGCCCGGAGACGTGCACGACCTGGACGGTCTGCGCGCCGTCGGCGAACGGCTCGCGGAGGGCGCCGGCTCAGGGGCAGCGTGATTCCACGCCCGGCCGCTCCGGCCGGACGCCACCGGATCGGCCCGCATCTGCCCCGCGTATGCGCGGAGTTGACCCCGAGGCCGTCCTCGGGCGGGCGCGCGGGTGCGCGCGTCGGCGGGTACGTCACGGGGGCGCACATGGGAGACCCGCGGCGCACCATGCACGCGCCGCGGTCACACCCGGTCCGCCCCGGTGGGGGCGGTGCGCCTATCCCACGGCGGCGTACGTCTCCTCGAGGTCGTCGTCCAGCCCGACGACGTCGGGCAGGATACCCATGGACCGCTCGTACTCGCCGCGCGCGGTCTCCAGCAGTCGTCGCCAGGACGTGACGGTGGGCCGACGGCGCAGCAGTGCGCGGCGTTCCCGTTCCGTCATCCCGCCCCACACGCCGAACTCGACGTGATTGTCCAGCGCGTCGGCCAGGCACTCGGTCCGCACCGGGCATCCGGTGCACACTGCCTTGGCCCTGTTCTGCGCTGCCCCTTGTACGAACAGTTCGTCCGGATCGGTAGTGCGGCAGGCTGCCTGCGCACTCCAGTCGGTTACCCAGCCCATGCCGGCGCCGTCCTCTCCCGAATTGAGGCTCCCCCACGGCGGTAGCGGCATATTCACCGCTGCCAGTTGAGGACGTTACGGAAGCTTGCGACAGCACAACACCCCCGTCGGGCCCAATCTTGAATGGCCCGAACGGACTATGCGTACGCGGCAGATCACCCAGAGGAGTGATGCGAGGACATGCGAGACTATCTCTGCAAAAACGGGACAGTACACCCGTGTTGCGCGGGACGATCAATGACACACCAGGCGTTTTCGGGGACACCTGTGTTCATGGTCCGTTCATCGTCCGGAGCAGCGTCCACGGTGTGGGGGGAACACACCCTGTGCGCGGGGGTTGATAGCGAACCGGACTGCTGTGACAGTTGAGTGCAGCTTAGGCCAAGGCATGCGCGTGTGTCCGGCGAATGACAACGTCGGTCCCGCGCGCGAACAGCGGTGCCCTGCCGCCCTGCCCGGACGCCGCCGGGTCCGGCGCCGAAGGCCCGCCGCACCCCCTTCGGCCGCCCGCTCCGAGCGTCCGGGTGTAACGGCTTGGTACCCGAACATCCCGAGGAACACCCGCTCCACCGGAACGCCCAGCTCAACGGATTAGGGTGCTCCCATGCCAAACAAGCGCTCGGGCGGGGGTCTCACCACGACCCAGCAGGCCGCCAAGTTCCTCGGTGTCGCCGCACTCTCCGGAGCTGTGCTGGCGGGCATCGCGCTGCCGGCCGCCGGAGCACTCGGTCTCGCCGCGAAGGGAACCGTCGAGGGATTCGACGAGATTCCCGCCAACCTCAAGACTCCGCCGCTCAGCCAGCGCACCACCATCCTGGACTCGGAGGGCGGCGCGCTCGCGACGGTCTACTCGCGCGACCGCACCGTCGTCCCGCTCAAGGACATCTCCCCGTACATGCAGGACGCGATCGTCGCGATCGAGGACTCCCGCTTCTACGAGCACGGGGCCGTCGACCTCAAGGGCATCCTCCGCGCCATGAACCGCAACGTGCAGGCGGGCGGCACTGCGGAGGGCGCGTCCACCCTGACGCAGCAGTACGTGAAGAACGTCTTCGTCGAGGAGGCCGGCGACGACCCGGAGAAGGTCGCGCAGGCCACCCAGCAGACGCTGGGCCGCAAGGTCCGTGAGCTGAAGTACGCGATCCAGGTCGAGGAAGAGCTCGGCAAGAAGAAGATCCTGGAGAACTACCTCAACATCACGTTCTTCGGCCAGCAGGCCTACGGCGTGGAGGCCGCGTCGCAGCGGTACTTCTCCAAGCACGCCAAGGACCTGAAACTGGAGGAGGCCGCGCTGCTCGCCGGCATCGTCCAGTCGCCGAGCCGGTACGACCCCGTGAACGACACGGAGGAGGCGACCAAGCGCCGCAACACCGTGCTCGCCCGGATGCAGGCCACCGGCACCATCTCCGCCGCCGAGGCCGAGAAGGCCATGGCTGCGCCGATCAAGCTGAAGGTGAAGACGCCGAAGAACGGTTGCATCACCGCCGTCAGCGGCGCCGGCTTCTTCTGCGACTACGTGCGCAAGGTCATCCTCAACGACTCCGCCTTCGGCAAGACCGAGGAGGAGCGCGCCAAGCTCTGGAACCTCGGTGGTCTGACCATCCGCACCACCCTGGACCCGCAGGCGCAGGCCGCCGCCAACGAGGCCGCCACCGCCAAGGTCAACAAGACCGACAAGGTCGCGGCGTCCGTCGTCCAGGTCCAGCCCGGCAGCGGCAAGATCCTCTCGATGGGCCAGTCGCGCCCGTACGGCCTGGATCCGAAGAAGAACGAGACGGTGCTGAACCTCGCCGTCGGCAGCAAGATGGGCGGCTCCACCTACGGCTTCCAGGTCGGCTCGACCTTCAAGCCGATCACCGCAGCGGCGGCGCTGGAAAAGGGCATCAGCCCGGCCCAGTCGTTCTCCACCGACTGGAAGCTCTCCCTCCCGATGAACTCCTTCATCGGCTGCTCGGGCAACTCGGCGGGCGGCGGCAACTGGGACCTGCAGAACGAACTGGAGACCGAGAAGGGCTCCTGGGACATGACGGGCGCGCTCGGCAAGTCCATCAACACCTACTTCGCCAAGCTGGAGCAGAAGACCGGTCTGTGCGAGACGGTCTCGATGGCGAAGAAGCTCGGCTACGCGCGCGGCGACGGCAAGACGGTCCAGGAGAACCCCTCGATCACGCTCGGCGGCACGGAGAGCACCCCGCTGGGCATGGCCGCCTCCTACGCCGCCTTCGCCAACCGCGGCGCCTACTGCACGCCGATCGCCATCGAAGCGATCACGGACGCCAACGGCAAGAAGCTCGGCGTGCCGAAGAGTTCGTGCTCGCGCGCGATGAGCGAGAAGACCGCCGACACGATCAACCAGATGCTCAAGGGCGTGGTCGAGGACGGCACCGGCACCCAGGCCGGGTTGCAGGACCGCGACAACGCGGGGAAGACCGGTACGACCAACGACCGCAAGGACGCCTGGTTCGTCGGCTACACCCCGAACCTGTCGACGGCGGTCTGGGTGGGCGCGGACATCGGCGAGAAGGTTCCGATGTACGACATCACGATCGGCGGACAGTACTACGACAAGGTCTGTGGTGGCTGCCTGCCCGGTCCGATCTGGCGGATCGCCATGACGGGGGCGCTCGACGCCTCCGAGACCCCTTCCTTCAACACGGTCGACGTGCCCCGCGCGAAGACCAAGGAGGAGAAGGAGGACAAGGAGCGGGACCGGGACAAGGGCGACGACGCCGAGGACCCGAAGCCCGGCGACGTGGACCCGTTCCCCGGCATCTCCTTCCCGCCGTTCGGCGAGGGCAACGGAAACGGCGGCCGCGGCGGCGGCCAGGACGGCGGCGGCAACGGCCCCTGAGCCGCGCCTGTCCCTCCGCAGCACCTGCGTGTGGGGCGCTCCCGGTCACGACCGGGAGCGCCCCACACGTCCGAACGGACCCGGACGGCCGGGGCGGAGCGTGCGCCCCGGACGGGAGCCGCTCAGGGCGTACGCCGGGGTCGGAGCGTGCGCCGGGCCCGGAGCGCACGCCGGGGGCCTGGCCACCGCCCTCGGGTCCGTGGATCAGCCGGCGAGGGCCTTCTTCACCGCGCCCGCGACACGGCCGCCCTCGGCGAGACCGGCCACCTTCGGGCTGACGATCTTCATCACGGCGCCCATGGCCCGCGGCCCCTCGGCACCGGCCGCCTTCGCCTCCTCGACCGCGGCCTCGACGATCGCCCGCAGCTCGTCGTCGGTGAGCTGCTTCGGCAGGTACGCGTCGAGCAGTTCGCCCTCCGCACGCTCCCGCTCGGCCTGCTCGGTCCGGCCGCCCTGCGCGAACGCCTCGGCTGCCTCACGGCGCTTCTTCGCCTCCTTGGCGATCACCTTCTGCACCTCGTCGTCGGAGAGCTCGCGGGCGGTCTTCCCGCTCACCTCCTCCTTCGTGATCGCGGTGAGGGTCAGCCGGAGGGTGGACGAGGTCAGCTCGTCACGCGCCTTCATGGCGGTGGTGAGGTCTTCCTTGAGCTTGGACTTGAGCGTGGTCATGCGGAGATTGTGTCAGGTACGGGGCATCCGGTGCCCGGCCCTTTTTCTCCGGCACCGTCGTGTCTGCGACGATGGACACATGCGCGCACGCTACGGAGTACCCCTGAAAGTCGCGGCAATCGGTACGGCGGTCGGCGCGGCAGGTCTCGCCTACGCCGCCGGTTTCGAGGCCCGCTCGTTCCGCCTCCGACGGATCACCGTCCCCGTACTCCCGCACGGCGCCCGCCCGTTGCGCGTACTCCAGGTCTCCGACATCCACATGGTGAGCGGCCAGCGCAAGAAGCGCGCCTGGCTCCAGTCGCTCGCGGGGCTGCGCCCCGACTTCGTGGTCAACACCGGCGACAACCTCTCCGACCCGGAGGCCGTCCCCGAGCTGCTCGACTCCCTCGGCCCGCTGATGCGGTTCCCGGGGGTGTACGTCTTCGGCTCCAACGACTACTACGGCCCCAAGCTCCGCAACCCCGGGCGCTATCTCCTGGAGAAGGCCGCCGGGAAGCACGGACTGAACGGCAACGCGCCGGCGGTCAACGCGCTCCACAACCCGTGGGAGCCGATGCGGGACGCGTTCGACGAGGCGGGCTGGCTCGACCTCACCAACACCCGCGGGCGGCTCAAGCTCGACGGGCTGGAGATCGCCTTCACCGGCCTGGACGACCCGCACATCAAGCGCGACCGGTACGACGAGGTGGCCGGCGGCCCGGAAGCCGACGCGGACCTCTCCGTCGGCGTCGTCCACGCCCCCTACCTGCGGTCGCTGGACGCGTTCACCGCGGACGGCTACCCGCTGATCCTGGCCGGCCACACCCACGGCGGCCAGCTCTGCATCCCCTTCTACGGCGCTCTGGTCACCAACTGCGACCTCGACACCGATCGGGTGAAGGGCCTTTCCAGCCACACGGTCGGCGACAACCGGGCCTACCTCCACGTCTCGGCGGGCTGCGGCACCAACCGCTACACCCCGGTCCGCTTCGCCTGCCCGCCGGAGGCGACCTTGCTGACGCTGACGCCGAAGGACCGCTGACGCCGAAGGACTGCTGACACCGGTGACTGCTGACGCCGGAGGACAGAGGCGGGGCCGGGGCGGCCGGGTGTCTGCCGGGGTGCGGGGGCGGAGGTGGCCGGGGCGAGAGGGGTGCGGGACCAGACGCCCCGGCGGGACCCACCCGGCCGCCGCAGCGGAATCGCGGCACCCGGACACCCCGCCTACGGTGAGGCTCATGACCGCTCCCCGGACCGCGACGCTCCCCCGGCCACGGGACGCGGACGCGTTCCACCGGAGCGAACGGGCCAGGCGCCGCATCGCGGGCACGGGCCACGCTCTGGTCTGCGCGGTGGCCCTGGCCGGGGTGGTGATCGACCTGGCCGCCGGGGCGCCGCTCAGGACGCTGACCCACTTCACCGTCCTGACGAACCTGCTGGCTGCGGGCGTCTTCGGCCGCCAGGCGCACCGATGCCTGCGCGGCGGCAAGCCGCTCCCTCCGGTCCTGACCGGCGGCGCGCTGCTGTTCGTGATGAGCGCCGGGCTCGGGTACCACTTGGCGCAGACCGGTACCGCGCCCGACTCGCCCGGTCCGCGCGTGGCAGCCGACCTGCTGCTGTACACGGCCGCCCCGCTGGCCGTGACGGCCGACTGGCTACTGCTCACCCCACCCCGGACCCTGCGGCTGCGCTTCCTCCCGCTGTGGCTCCTCTACCCGGCGGCTTACCTGACGTACGTCCTGATCAGGGGATACCTGCTCCCGGACGGATCGCCGGACCGATACGCGTACGCCTTCCTGGACGTCGACACGTACGGCTACCCGGACGTCCTGGCCCACGCACTCGTCCTCGGCCTGCTCTGCACCCTCTTCGCCACCCTGCTCATCGGCCTCGATCACCTGCGCCCCCGGCCGATGGGCCGGCGCAGACCCCGCAGAAAGCGGATTTCGCCTCCGGGCATCGGTGGGCTAAAGTAATCGATGTCGCCGGGAGAACCGGTGGACATCGGGGTGTAGCGCAGCTTGGCAGCGCGCTTCGTTCGGGACGAAGAGGTCGTGGGTTCAAATCCCGCCACCCCGACAGCTGAAACACCAGGTCAGGCCCGGTACTGAGAAATCAGTACCGGGCCTGATGTGCTGTGTGGACCTGCTCGGGCGCCATCCGGGTGCCAGCTGGGTGTGATCTTTGAGATTCGGCTTCCGTCGGCTCCCCCGAAGCACGGTCTCTGCCTCCGACCCCCACCGTGCCCTGAAGGAGTCTCCGCACGGCCTCTGGCGAGCAGACCCTGCGCACCAGGAACGACGCGCACCCGTCCGAGCGGGGTCAGGCCGAGGAGGTCCCACGGCTGCCGTTCGACGGCCGGGCCGTCAGCGTGGTCCGGGGCCCGGCCCTCGTATCAGCGATGACCGTTCTCGGGCCACGCTCCGGAAGGCGACGCTCGACCTGCCGGTGCGGACGCGCGGGAGCCGCCGGTGGGCGCCTGCGGGTACCGCTGATCCACCGTACGAGCGGGTCCTCGTTCGCGCCCTTTTCGCTCCCCGGAGCGCGCGCCGGACCGCGCCGGTCGCGCGCCCGGCTCCCGATGCCTCCGGTGTAACCGGTCGGCGGTTCGGGACGGCCTCACGTTGACGCTCGTCCGACCATCGCGGGCACCCTTCCGGGGGTCTCGTTCGGCGTGTCCGGGAGCCGTCAACTACCGCCATTTAACGGCCCGTTCAGGTTTATCTACGCGCGGAGCAATGAGCCCCGAACGATCATTCGGGCATATCAGACGACTTCTTCTGCAGCCATTACCGGCTGGTTCCAGAGCTGCTAGAAACTGACTCGCTCGACCAAGTCGCAGCTCTCCCCCCACACTTCGAAGGGTCGTCGGCCATGTCTGCAGGAAAGTCAGCACGAAGAGTCTGGGCGTCCGTCTCCACTCTGGCCATCGCCGTCGTCGCCGCACTCGGGGTGGCCTCACCGGCGTCCGCCGCCGGGGAGAACTACGTGGCCCTCGGCGACTCCTACTCTTCCGGGGTGGGCGCCGGAAGCTACACTTCCGAGAGCGGAAGCTGCTACCGCAGCACCAAGGGCTACCCGTACCTCTGGGCCGCCGCCAACGCTCCCGCATCCTTCTCGTTCGTCGCCTGCTCCGGCGCCACCACCTCGACCGTCACCAGTGGGCAGCTCAGCGCGCTGAAGTCGTCCACGTCCCTGGTCAGCATCTCCGTCGGCGGCAACGACGTGGGCTTCGCGAGTGTCATGCAGGACTGCGTCCTGCAGAGCGAGGCCAACTGCGTGGCCAGCGTGAACGCCGCGATCGGGCTCGCCCAGAACACCCTCCCGGGCCGCCTGAGCACGCTCTACTCCTCCATCCACAGCAAGTCGCCCGCCGCACACGTGGTGGTGCTCGGCTATCCGCGCTTCTACAAGCTGTCGGGTACCTGCATCGCGGGGCTGACCGAGGGCGAGCGGAGCGCGATCAACAACGGCTCGGACGTCCTCAACGGGGTCATCGCCAAGCAGGCGGCCAACGCCGGGTTCACCTACTCCAGCGTGGTCGACGAATTCACCGGTCACGAGCTCTGCTCGGGTGACGCCTGGCTCAACAGCGTCACGCTGCCGATCTACAACTCCTACCACCCCAAGGCGGCCGGCTACTCGGGCGGCTATCTGCCCGCGTTCCGCTCGGTCGCGTAGGGGCGCCGACGCTCGGCCTGCTCCATCCCGTTCCGTTCCGATCCGGCCCGTTCCACCCTGTTCCGACTGCCTGTCCGGGCGGTCCGTCCTCGACGGTCCGGCCGACCGGTCTCCCCCGTGCACCGTCCCGACGATTCCGGGGCGGTGCACGGGCGTGTCCGACGGCGGTCCACGGCGCCATCCCACGGGCGAACGTCGCCGTGGGCATAAGTCGTCCACAGGCTGGGGGTGGCCGTCGAGGACGGTTGTCCACAGGCCGCCCGGAAGAGTGGACCGATCGGGTTTCATGGGGGCATGAGCGACGCACAGAACACCTCGACCGCACCTGAGTGGGAACAGCGCTTCCGCGCACCCCGGGTCTCCCTGCCCGACTGGGCGGAGGACGCCCCCGACCGTTCGCTGTTCGTGTCCAACGCCACCGGGACGTACGAGCTGTACACCTGGGACCGGGTGAGCGGCGCGCAACGCCAGGTCACCGACCGGCCCAACGGCACGACGGACGGCACCCTGACACCGGACGGCGAGTGGATCTGGTGGTTCAGCGACACCGACGGCGACGAGTTCGGCGTTTGGATGCGGCAACCGTTCGGCGGCGGTGAGGACGAGCCCGCGGCACCGGGTCTCGACCCGTCGTATCCGGCGGGGCTGGCGATCGGACGGGACGGCACGGCGGTGGTCGGACGGTCCACCGACGAGGACGGCACGACCATTCACGTGGTGAGGTCCGGCGCGGAGCCCGTGGAGATCTACCGGCACCATGAGTCAGCCGGCGTCGGAGACCTGTCGTGGGACGGTTCGCTGATCGCCCTGGAGCACACGGAGCACGGCGACGCCATGCACTCCGCCCTGCGGGTCGTGCGCCCGGACGGCTCGCTGGTCGCGGAACTGGACGACACCGAGGGCGGCACCAAGGAGCTGGGTCTGTCGGTGCTCGGCTTCGCCCCGGTGCAGGGCGATACCCGACTGCTCATCGGCCACCAGCGCCGGGGCCGCTGGGAACCGCTGATCTGGGACCCGGTGGCGGGCACGCAGACGGACCTGCCGATCGACCTGCCCGGTGACGTGGGCGCCGAGTGGTATCCGGACGGCTCGGCGCTGCTCGTGGAGCACGAGTTCGAAGCACGCAGCGAGTTGTGGCGGTTCGAGCCGGGCAGGCCGGAGCCGGTGCGGGTGGAGACTCCGCCCGGCACGGTCTCGGGAGCCACCGCGCGCCCGGACGGCACCGTGGAATACCTCTGGTCGTCCGCGGCGCAGCCGCCCGCGGTGCGGTCCACCTCGGGCGCGGTCGTCCTCGACCCGCCGGGTCCGAAGGCTCCGCGGTCCGTGCCGGTCGAGGACGTCTGGGTGGAGGGACCGGGCGGGCGCATCCACGCCCTGGTGCAGAAGCCCGCCACGGGCGAGGGCCCCTACCCCACCGTCTTCGACATCCACGGCGGGCCGACCTGGCACGACAGCGACGCCTTCGCCTCGGGTCCGGCCGCCTGGGTCGACCACGGCTTCGCGGTGGTGCGGGTCAACTACCGGGGATCCACCGGCTACGGCCGCGACTGGACCGACGCGCTCAAGCACCGGGTCGGCCTGATCGAGCTGGAGGACATCGCCGCGGTCCGGGAGTGGACGGTGGAGTCCGGCCTCGCCGATCCGCAGCGCCTGGTGCTGGCCGGCGGCTCGTGGGGCGGCTACCTCACCCTGCTGGGCCTCGGCACCCAGCCGGAGGCGTGGGCGCTCGGCCTCGCGGCCGTCCCGGTGGCCGACTACGTCACGGCGTACCACGACGAGATGGAGGCGCTGAAGGCCATGGACCGGACACTCCTCGGCGGCACCCCGGAGGAGGTGCCCGAGCGGTTCGAGGCCTCGTCCCCGCTGACGTACGTCGACGCGGTACGGGCGCCGGTCTACATCTCGGCGGGCGTCAACGACCCCCGCTGCCCGATCCGCCAGGTGGAGAACTACGTCGACCGTCTCAAGGCGCGCGATGCCGTGCACGAGGTGTACCGGTACGACGCGGGACACGGTTCGCTCGTCGTGGAGGAGCGGATCAAGCAGGTCCGGCTGGAGCTGGACTTCGCCCTCCGCCATCTGCCGGGCAACAAGCCGCGGGAAGCGGTCCACGCGGCCGGGACGGGCGGTGCGACGGTGGAGGCGTAGCCGGACTGGTGGTGGGACGGCGTAACCGGCCCGGCAGTGACGGGACCCGGGATCCGGCGAGCGGCTGGCTCCGGGGGCGGGCGTCATCCGGTTGAGGGCTCCGGGCGGACAGGAGCGGGGGTGCGGCCCACGGCGGGCCGGCGCGGCTCCAGCCGGCGGGCGGGGGTACGGCGCGGCTACCGGGCGGCCGGGCGTGGGGCGGCGCGGGCGTTACCGTACGGGCGCGCTGGACGAGACGGTCTCCGCCCCGTCGTTCGCAGTCTCGGCCGGCTTGTCGGCTGCTGCGTCGGCCTGCGCGGGGTGGTCCCCACCGGCAGGGGTGCCGTCCTCGGGGGGGATCCCGAGGGCGATGTCACGGGCGGCCTCGGCCTCGCGGCGTAGCAGCCGGAACCACATGAACAGCACGAATGCCGCGAAGACGAACCACTCCCCGGTGTACCCGAGGTTCTGGAAGGCCTTCAGGTCGAGTCCGGTGCCCTGCGGCGCCGCAGCCGGGACCGCCCGCATCCCGCTGTCCGCGCCGGACACCGGGCCGCCCGCCTCACCGGCGGGAAGGGTCACCCAGGCGTCGTAGACGTCGTACGGCACCAGATTGACCAGTGATCCCGCGTTGATCATGCCGAGCTGTCCCTCAGGGAGCCCGCCCGCGGTGCTCACCCCGTCGCTGTTGGCGTTCTCCGAGGCCTGGAGGTCGCCGGTCACCGTGACCTCGCCCTTCGGGGCGGCAGGGACACCGGCCGCGGCGGAGGCCTTGTCCGCGTCGCCGGGCAGCCAGCCCCGCACAACGGGCAGAGCCTTCCCGCCGTCGGTACGCAGCATGGTCAGGACGTAGAAGCCGGTCCGCTCGTCCAGCTCACGGCCCGGTACCAGGAACTGGTCCGCATACGTGCCGGTCGCCGTCGCCGGGCGGCCGGAGGTCACGGTGTCCACCGGCAGCAACGAGGCGAGCGGCTTGGCCTTCCGCGTGCTGGGATCGGGTGCCTTCTCGGCCTGCTCGTGCGACTGCACACGGTCCTCGAAGCGCCCGAGTTGCCAGGTGCCCATGAACACGCAGAACGGGATCGCCAGCACGACGAAGAGGTTGATGCCCCACCACCGCGGGGTCAGCAGGAACCGGTACACCCCACCAAGGTACGGTCTCCGGGCCCGCCCGCCGGGGCCGGGGTGCACCATTTATCCCCGTCCTACATCGCCCTGCCCTGCACCGCCCACCCTGCCCACCGCTGCATCGCCCTGCCCTGCACCGCCCCGCCCACCCCGCCTCGCGCCACACCACGCCGAGCAGGCGGTCGGGCAGGCGGGTCAGCAGGCCGGGACAGAGGCAGGTCGGTCGGGCCGGGGCCCCGCAGAGGCCGACCGTGTGCGGTGTCCGCCCCGGACCCCACGGTGCCGGCCAGGCCGCGGCCTCCGGTCAGGAGGCTTCGAGGATGCCCGTGCGGTAGATGGTTCCCGCGCAGGCGTTGGAGATGGTGGTCTCCGCGGAAGGAGCACCCGCCTCGGGGGTGTGCGTGACGGTGATGCTGCCCTCGCTCGTGGTACCGCCGTCGTCACGGACCAGGAACTGCGGAGCCACGTCGGCCTGCTGCTGCGTGGTCACACCCTCGGCGCCGGTGCCGGTTCCGGTGCCCACGCCCGTCGCGTTGTCGGCCGTCGGGGTCGGAGTCGGCGACGCACCGACGGTCGGGCAGGTGTCGGTCGGCACCCAGGCGAACTGCACCTCGTACGCCATGGCGGGCTTCAGGACGACAGCCCCGGGCTCCACCGCCGGGTCGGGCAATCCGGTGGCGACGTCGCCCGACTGGTGCTGCACCACGTTGATCTTGAGTGGGTCGGCCGCCCCCGCAGCGCTGAAACCGACGGTTCCGGCACTGCTGACCGAGCATTCCGAACCGGACGTGTTGGCGATCTTGAAGGAGCCGTAGACCTTGCCGTCCGCCGCCGCCGTGTCCGTCCATGCGGAGTCGACACCCAGTTGGGACGGGTCACAGGTCGGCAGGGCGGCGATCGAGGCGGGGTCCAGGTCGGCCGCGCCCGCGGTGCTGGAACTGTCGGGATCGGCATCGCCGGACGCCGAGGGGGACCTGGCGGGGCCAGGCGTCTCCTCGCCGTCCGCGCCCTTGCCGGTGGCGGGGCTACCGACATGGCCGCTCCCGGACTCGGCGCCGGTAGCACCGCCCCCGTCCTTCACCGGGGGACGCTCGCCGTGTCCGGCGAGGGACGGCAGGGCCGAGGACGAGGTGCCGGAGTTCGCCACGTGCACGAACGCCGGAACGGCGGTACCGAACAGAAGCACCGCGGCGGCCACCCCCACGACGGCCTGGCGCTTGCGGGCACGGCGGGCGGGAACGGCTCTCTGCAGGTGCGCGAGGGTTCCGGCCGGGGGTTCGAGGTCCGCCACCGCGCCGCGCAGCATCCTGCGGAGGGCGACCTCGTCGAGGCCGTCCCCGTCCGCGGCCTCGAAGTCAGTCTCGGAGCCGGCGTCGAACGTGTCCGCGCCACCCGTGCTTCCGGAGGGCGCCACCGGGGCACCCGTGCCGAAGAGCGAGGTCAGCGTGCCCATGAACTCCGTGTCGGAGGTTCCGGCACCGGTACTGCCGGGAGTACCGGCAGTACCGGCAGTACGAGTGCCGGAGGTGCCGACGCCGGTGGATGTGCCGGCGTCGGATGTGGTCGCACCGGATGTGTCGGAGGCGTCGGCCGGGGCGCCGCTCCGGGCGTCCTGGCCGATCGGAGAGCTGTCGCCCTTCGCGACCTCGCCCTCAAGCCGTTCCGGAACCCGCAGGACGCCCGCCCCCGGTTCGCCCGCCCTCAGTTCACCTGTCCCCGGTTCGCCCGCCTGCGGATCGTTCCCCCGCAGGTCGTCCCCCCGCGGTTCACCGGCCCGCGAAGGCCCGTCCCGCCGTTCGTCCCCCCGCAGGCCGTGCCGGCCACCCGCCCCGCCGTGCGTGGCGCCCACAGCGCCGTGCTCAGCGCTGCCAGCGCCGTGCGTGGCCCCCGTCCCACCGTGCGCATCGCCCCCCGCGTCGGGGCGCGATCCGTCGGGGCATGGTCCGTCGAGGCGCGGTCCGTCGGGGTGCGGGGCGTCAGGGTGCGGGGCGTCAGGGTGCGGGGCGGCGGCGTGCGTTCCCTCGGGTGTCCGTTCGTGCGGGGTGTCGGGGGTGGTCTCGTGCGGGGTGTCCAGAGTGGCTTCGGCCGGCTCCGGGTTGTTGTCCGACGCGTGATTCACAATTCCGTTTCCAGTCCGGTGATTCTCGTGCCTGCGGTCGGCCTGGCTCATGCCTGGGCCTCCATCACCACGCGCAGCGCCGCGATCCCCCGTGAGCCGTACGCCTTGACCGAGCCCAGGGATATGCCGAGGGTGTCGGCGACCTGAACCTCCGTCATGTCCGCGAAGTAGCGCAGCACCAGTACTTCCCGCTGGCGGCGCTGGAGTCCCTTCATCGCCTTGATCAGGGCCGCCTTCTCCAGTTGGTCGTAGGCGCCCTCCTCCGCGCTGGCCATGTCCGGCATCGGCTTGGAGAGCAGCTTCAGGCCGAGGATGCGGCGGCGCAGCGCGGAGCGGGACAGGTTGACGACGGTCTGGCGGAGGTACGCGAGGGTCTTCTCCGGCTCGCGGACACGGGTCCGGGCGGAGTGCACGCGGATGAACGCCTCCTGCACCACGTCTTCGCAGGAGGCGGTGTCGTCCAGCAGCAGGGCCGCGAGGCCGAGCAGCGAACGGTAGTGCGCGCGGTACGTCTCGGTGAGGTGATCGACCGTCGTTCCTGCCGCCACCGTCTCCTCAGCGCCCTCGCGTTGCGCGGGGAACGGGACGGGGTGCGCGGCGGGCATGGGCGCGATCACCGGCATGCCGCCGGAAGCGCGCGGCCTGCGCAGCGGAAGCACCGAAGCGCCCCGCAGCGGGCCGACCACCGTGAAATCGAGAACATCTGCCACGCAAGTTGGACACTCCGCCCCCCGTCAGGGTTGTACGCGTCCGGCAGCGCGTTACGACCGCTGCGACATGCCCTCATACGTACCCGCTCTTCCCCAAATGCCCCATGGGCGCGCACCGCGCGCAAGAAGTGACGACGAAGACGCTTCCGCACCGATGCGCGGTTGCACAACACCGGAGACACATCGTCGGATATGACAACGCCCCAGCTCAAGGGGTTCAGGCCCGCGAATTGGTCACGCGTCTTTCACAGATCCTACAAATCAGGTTCGATCAGACACCAGGGAATTCGGCGGCGACCGTTTCGGCGATCTGCGCGACGTTCAATGCGGCCCCTTTTCGCAGATTGTCGCCGCAGAGAAACATGTCCAGTGCGTACGGATCGTCCAATGATCGGCGTACACGTCCGACCCAGGTCGGATCGGTGCCGACGACGTCCGACGGGGTGGGGAAGTCCCCGGCAGCGGGATCGTCGAACAGGACCACGCCCGGGGCAGTGGCGAGGATCTCGTGCGCGCGGTCGACCTCGACCTCGTTCTCGAATGTCGCGTGCACGGACATCGAGTGGGTCGAGACGACGGGGACGTAGACGCAGGTGGCGGCGACCTTGAGATCGGGCAGGCCGAGAATCTTGCGGGACTCGTCGCGGATCGCGCGTTCCTCGGACGACCAGCCGTCACCGGCGTCGGTTCCGGCCCACGGCACCACGTTGAGGGCGACGGGGGCGGCGAAGGGGGTGTCCACGGAGGTGCCGAGAGCGCGGCGTACGTCACCGGGGTGGGTGCCGAGTTCGGTGCCGGCGACCTGGGCCATTTCCTCGCGAAGGGCGGCGACGCCTCCGCGGCCCTCGCCGCTGACGGCCTGGTAGGAGGAGACGGTGAGTTCGCGGAGCCCGAATTCGGCGTGCAGCGCGCCGACCGCCACGATCAAAGAGAGCGTGGTGCAACTCGGGGACGCGACGATGCCGCGCGGACGGATACGCGCGGCACGGGAATTGATCTCGGGCACGACGAGGGGCACGTCGTCGGCCATCCGGAAGACGGCCGAGTCGTCCACGACGACAGCGCCCTTCGAGGCGGCGACCGGCGCCCATCTCGCGGAGATCTCGTCCGGCACGAGGAAGACGGCGACGTCCACGCCGTCGAACACGTCCTCGGTGAGGGCGAGTACCTCGATCTCCTCGCCGCGCACGGTCAGTTTGCGGCCGGCCGAGCGCGGCGAGGCGACGAGTCCGACTTCGCCCCAGACGTCCGCGTGCTGCGAGAGGATCTGGAGCATGACGCCGCCGATCGCTCCGGTCGCACCGACGACCGCGAGCGAGGGGCGGCGTGCGGTCATCGGCCGGTGCCCCCGTAGACGACGGCCTCGTCCGAGTCACTGTCGAGACCGAAGGCGGTGTGCACGGCACGCACCGCTTCGTTGACGTCGTCGGCGCGGGTGACGACCGAGATGCGGATCTCGGAGGTCGAGATCAGCTCGATGTTCACCCCCGCGTCGGAGAGCGCCTCGAAGAAGCCCGCGGTGACGCCCGGGTTGGTCTTCATGCCGGCGCCGACGAGCGAGATCTTGGCGATCTGGTCGTCGTAACGCAGCGAGTCGAAGCCGATGGTGCCCTTGGCCCGCTCCAGGGCGTCGATGGCCTTGCGGCCCTCGGCCTTGGGGAGGGTGAAGGAGATGTCCGTCAGGCCGGTCGACGCGGCGGAGACGTTCTGCACCACCATGTCGATGTTGACCTCGGCGTCCGCGATGGTGCGGAAGATCGCCGCGGCCTCGCCCGGCTTGTCGGGAACCCCGACGACGGTGATCTTGGCCTCGGAGACGTCATGGGCGACTCCGGAGATGATCGCGTGCTCCACCTGCTGGTCCCCTTGCGGCTCGTTGCTGACCCAGGTGCCGCGCAGTCCGGAGAAGGACGAGCGGACGTGGATCGGGATGTTGTATCGGCGTGCGTACTCGACGCAGCGGTGCAGCAGCACCTTGGAACCGGACGCCGCCAGTTCCAGCATGTCCTCGAAGGAGATCCAGTCGATCTTCCGGGCCTTCTTCACGACGCGGGGGTCCGCGGTGAAGACGCCGTCGACGTCGGTGTAGATCTCGCAGACCTCGGCCTCCAGCGCGGCCGCCAGCGCGACGGCCGTGGTGTCGGAGCCACCGCGTCCGAGGGTCGTGATGTTCTTGCCCTCCTGGCTGACACCCTGGAACCCGGCGACGATGGCGATGTTGCCCTCGTCGATGGAGGTCCGGATGCGGCCCGGGGTCACATCGATGATCCGCGCTTTGTTGTGGACCGAGTCGGTGATGACGCCGGCCTGGCTCCCCGTGAACGACTGGGCCTCGTGACCCAGGTTTTTGATCGCCATCGCCAGCAGCGCCATGGAGATCCGCTCTCCGGCGGTCAGCAGCATGTCGAACTCACGCCCGGCAGGCATCGGGGATACCTGCTCGGCGAGATCGATCAACTCGTCCGTCGTGTCACCCATCGCGGACACCACGACAACCACCTGGTTGCCGTTCTTCTTGGCATCGACGACTCGCTTGGCAACCCGCTTGATGCCCTCGGCATCGGCTACGGAGGAGCCTCCGTACTTCTGCACGACAAGGCCCACGTGCGCTCCTCGCTCAATCCAGTACTGCGGTCGGCTCAGTCTAACGAGCAGCCCGGAATCTCCCCGCTCATACCAGATGGTGAGATGTCCCGCTCACCATCCGGCCCGGCGTGTCGTCCCGGACCGCTCGTACGGGGCTGCTGCCCATCGCTCCCCGCGCCACTCTCTTTTGTGGCCCAGCCCACACGGACGCGCGGCGCCCAACGGTCCCGGCCCTCGCCCGTACGCCGCGTACCGCCCTTCACAGCCCTTCCGCGGCGATGCGCACCGCCTCGCGGGTCACGGCCTCCATGGTGCGGCCGGGGGTGGCCGGCTTCCAGGCGAAGTCCTCGACGGCGACCCGCAGCGCCACGTTGATCACGGCGGCGGCCACTCTCGGCCGGAGGGCCTCCGGATCCTCACCGGCACGGTGCGCGAGGGCGGCGGCGAGCACCGGCTCGGCCTCCAGATGCGTCTGCAGCCAGACGGCCCGCAAGCCGGGCTCCGTGCGGGTCAGCCGGACCAGCGTGAGGACGGGCTCCCCGTCGCGCTCCCGGTAGGCCTCCATCTCACCCATCTGCACGGCGGCGAACACCTCGGCCAGCGGCCGGTCCGGCGGAGCGTCGCGGAAGGCGGCGGCGAGGGAGTCGACGCCGACGGAGAGCAGGGGCCGCACGCATGACTCCTTGGTGGCGAAGTAACGCCAGAGCGTGCGGGTCGAGACGCCCGAGGCGGCGGCGATCTCGTCGGCGGAGGTCGCCGCGACGCCCTGTTCGGCGAAGAGGCGGACGGCGGTCTCGGCGATCTCCAGCCGGGTCGCGGCCTTGCGGCGCTCGGTGAGCGGCGGCCGGCCCATGCGCGGGCGCGACTCCTCCGCCGCACCGCCGACGGGCGTCCCGCGTTCCGCACCGCGCGTCCCCCGCTCCGCGCCACGCGCTCCGGTGCCGCTCCCCGCCGAGCGCTTCACCGGCCCCGGCTCAGTACCTCCCGAGGCCGCCCGCGCGGCACCCCCGGCCGCGCCCCCCGCAGCGCGTCCCGCCGTGCCCCCCACCACCCCGTCATCCCCGCAACCAGCCCCGTCGTCAGCCATGGGCTCAGCCTATCCGCGCCGGTGGGCACATTTTTTGGCGCTGAACGACTTGCTGGCACTTCGGGACATTAAATCGTACAGTCGGAGCCGAGCGCGGCCCATGCGGGTGCCGCGCCCCCGGACGGCCGAACGGTTGCACGCCCGGAACAGCAGGGAGCAAGGAGCACACCCATGAGCGTCAACACCTTCGGGGACCGCGCGGTCGTCGTCACCGGCGCGGGATCCGGCATCGGCCGGGCCGCGGCGCTCCGCTTCGCCGCCCAGGGGGACAAGGTGCTCGTCGCCGACCTCAACGCGGACGGCGCCGCGGCCACCGTGGCCGCCATCGAGGCTGCGGGTGGCACCGCCGTGGCCGTGGTGGGCGACCTCAGCGAGCAGAGCGTCGTCGACGAGGTCGTGGCGACGACCGTGGAGACCTTCGGCGGCATAGACGTCCTGGTCAACAATGCAGGGATCATGGACACCATGTCGGCGGCCGGCGATGTCAGCGACGCCGAGTGGGAGCGCGTCCTCCGCATCAACCTCACCGCTCCGTTCCTGCTGACCCGGGCCGCGCTGCCGCACCTGCTCGAAGCGGGGAAGGGCGCGATCGTCAACACCGCCTCCGAGGCCGGTCTGCGCGGCAGCGCCGCCGGCGCCGCGTACACCGCGTCCAAGCACGGCATCGTCGGGCTCACCAAGTCGCTGGCCGTGATATACCGCGACAAGGGCGTCCGCACCAACGCCATCGCCCCCGGCGGCACCGTCACCGGCATCCGCGTCGAGGCGGACGGCACCGCGCTGGGCCCCGGCGTCATCGGCGCCTACATGGGCAACATCGGCCGTGCCGCCGACGCCGATGAGCAGGCGTCCGCCATCGTCTTCCTCGCCTCGGACGCGGCCAGCAACATCAACGGCGTGATCCTCCCGGTCGACAACGGCTGGGCGGCCGTCTGACCGGTGCCGGACCCGGCCCCCGTAAGGCCCCGTACGGACGCACGTG
This sequence comes from uncultured Streptomyces sp., assembly GCF_947488945.1. Classification (GTDB taxonomy): domain Bacteria; phylum Actinomycetota; class Actinomycetes; order Streptomycetales; family Streptomycetaceae; genus Streptomyces. Next base: position 432,099 of record NZ_CANLBS010000003.1, on the reverse strand, counting down.
TCAGCCCCCGTACGGGGAGCGTCTCTCAGGGGCCCGGCGTACGCCGCCCGGCGTCGTACGCCCGGCGGCCGACCGCCACATGGCCCGTGCGGCGGTCACGTGCCGGGCCGGGCGGGAGCCGCGGGACGCCGGGGGCGCCGTGCCTGCCGCTCCCGCGTCCAGCGCATCCAGGATGATCGATCCCATGGAGATACCCGGCTACGACGCCTACGGCCCGCTGACCCATGACCCGGCGCTGCTCGGCTCGCCGATGTTCTGGCTCGGCCACCTCGCGTCCCTCGGGCAGCGGGAGACGACGGCCGAGCTGCTTTTCGGCGCGGACTTCGAGGCGGCGGCAGAGTTCGAGCAACAGATGGCCGAGCGGGCGGACCTGCCGTTCTTCACGGTGCCGCTGGCGGGGGGCCACCGGCTGCACGTGGTCCGACGGACGAACCCCGACGACTACGGCACCGACTACCTGTTGCACCACCCTGCCTGGAACCGGGCCCTGCTCATCGCCGCAGACGACGGGCACTTCACGGGGCCGGGCCTCTCCTGGCCGGAACTGGTCGCCGCCGCCGACAGCGGCCTCCCCGGCGGCAGTACCGCCGACCCGCACGCACGGCTGCTGCTCCTGCTGCCCGCCATGGGCGACGTCGATCTCCCCGCCAGCGCGGTGGAGCGCCTGGCCGCCGCGCTGGGCGCGCTCACCACGGTCGAGGGCCCGCACGGCGTCGCGGTCGCGTTCGCCGAGGACCAGGGGCCGGCCGGACCGGCCCGGTGGCACGAACGCGACGGCGTCCTGGTCGCCGAGGGGGCGTACAGCCACCGCGATCCGTCGAACGCCTTCGCCCTGCCGGCACCGGAGCTGGCCCGCGTCTCGGCCGCGCTCGGGCACCGCCGCTGAGACGTGCGGCGGCCGGGAGCGGGATGCGGGAGCCACACCGGGTGAGCCACCGCCCCGTCCTGGGGCGGGAGGACGTCGAACGGCCCGCCGGCCGGGCCGTCAGCGCACCGGCCGCAGCCCCAGCGGGGCCGCGATCTCCTGGAGCATGACGCGGCCGGCGGCCTCCGCGAGGTCGTCCTCGCCGGGGTCCTGGTCGATGTCGAGGCCGTCGAGCTCCTCCAGCGGCTGGTTCAGCCGGATGTGGGCGATCAGCGACTGGATGGCGCGCAGCGCGGCGGAGGCGGTGCCGCCCCAGTTGGAGAAGTAGGAGAACTGCCACCACCACAGGGCCTCGGCGGTGCGCCCGGCCTCGTAGTGGGCGAGTCCGTGGCCGAGGTCGGTGACGAGGTCGGCGAGGTCGTCGGAGATGCGGTGCGGGACGGGCGCCTTGCGGGGCTCGTACGGGTCGAAGACCTCGGAGTACACGTCGATCGGTTCGAGCAGGGCCGCGAAGCGCTCGCGCAGGCCGTCGGCGTCGGGCTCGGCGCCGAGATCGGGCTCGTACCGCTCGTCGGGGAGCACGTCCTCGTGCGCGCCCAGCCGGCCGCCCGCCAGCAGCAACTGCGACACCTGGAGGAGCAGGACCGGAACGGCTTCCTCCGGCTCCTCGACCTTGGACACCTCGGTGACCGCGACGATGAAGGTCTTGATCTGGTCCGCGATCTGAACGGCGAAATCGTCCGGATCCTGCGTGACGGAGTTCAGCGTGGCGTCAGACATCGGAGGGACCTCCCGTGGGCACGGTCTCGAACGGTGGGTGGGACGTCGAAGGTGCGCCGGACGGCGTCGGAGGCCCGCACCGCGCGGGGCGTCCGTTCCCGTCCGGGTGACCGGCCGGTCGCGGGGATCCCGTGCACGCGGTGTCAGACATCGAGCAGACGCCTTCCCTCGAAGGCGCGGCCCAGGGTGACCTCGTCCGCGTACTCCAGGTCGCCGCCCACGGGCAGGCCACTGGCGAGACGGGTCACCCGGAGCCCCATGGGCTTGATCATCCGCGCCAGGTACGTCGCGGTGGCCTCGCCCTCCAGGTTGGGATCGGTCGCGATGATCAGCTCCGTGACGGCGCCGTCCGCGAGGCGGGCGAGCAGTTCACGGATGCGCAGATCGTCCGGGCCGACGCCCTCGATCGGGCTGATCGCGCCGCCGAGCACGTGGTAGCGGCCCCGGAATTCGCGGGTCCGCTCGATCGCGACCACGTCTTTCGGCTCCTCGACCACGCAGATGACCGACAGGTCACGGCGGGCGTCCCGGCAGATCCCGCACAGCTCCTGCTGCGCGACGTTGCCGCAGACCGAGCAGAAGCGGACCTTGTCCTTGACTTCGAGCAGGGCGTGCGCGAGGCGGCGCACGTCGGTCGGCTCCGCCTGGAGGATGTGGAAGGCGATCCGCTGCGCGCTCTTGGGACCGACGCCCGGCAGCCTGCCGAGTTCGTCGATGAGGTCCTGAACCACGCCTTCGTACAACGGAACGCCTTTCCTTCAACGCCTGCTCGTACCGTAGTGGGTACGCGCCGGTACCAGTAGGCCCCGGCCCCCTCGGGAGAGGCGGCGCCGGTACCGCGGTGCGTCCGGCCGCACCGGCCCGGACGCGTCCGGAGCCCCGGCGGGGCCCCGGACAGGGGTCAGAACGGCAGGCCGGGAATCCCGCCGCCACCCAGCCCCTGCGCGAGCGGCCCCAGCTTCTCCTGCTGGAGCGTCTGCGCGTTCTCGTTGGCCGCCTGGACCGCGGCGACGACCAGGTCCGCCAGGGTCTCGGTGTCCTCCGGGTCCACGGCCTTGGGGTCGATCACGAGGGCGCGCAGATCACCGGAACCGGTCACCGTCGCCTTCACGAGACCGCCTCCGGCCTGGCCCTCGACCTCGGTCCTGGCCAGTTCCTCCTGGGCCGTGGCGAGGTCCTGCTGCATTTTCTGGGCCTGCTGGAGCAGCTGCTGCATATTGGGCTGACCACCACCGGGAATCACGGTCACTCCTGGCATCGAGAAGGCGAATGTTTCGGTAAACCGAGCCTACGTGTTCCCCGGTGACCCCGCCCCACCCGCCCGCAAACAACTCTTTCGGGTGAGATGAAGAACGGCGGGAGAACGCTCCTATACCTGACCACAGGCCGGGAGCACCCTGGAATCCCGCCATTTCGCTCCCGCGGCCCACCATTCGGCGGTAGGAAGGGGCATGCGCGGCGACTCGCGAGCGCACACGGCCGGTGACGCACAGTAGGCACCCATCCGATCGGCGGAGCCCGCGGAGTCGCCCGAAGAACCCCCCGTCGTTCCAGCCGTCGTTCCACTCAGAGTGCAGAGGAGTGCCCCGGTGAGTCAGCCGGAGATGCAGCCCGAGGGGCCGCCCCGCGAGGAGTCCGGTGCGGGAACGTCCGGGGGCAGATCCGGAGCCACCCGCTCCGCTCCGGCCCCCGAAGCGGCCACCGGGCCCGGTAACCGCGACCTCACCGTCAAGGCCTTCCCGCACGGTGACTGGGGCGACCCCGCCGAGCGGCTGGACGAGCTCTACCGCTGGGTGGAGGCGAGCGCCCTGGAGACGGCTGCCTGGTACCTCAAGGACCGTGAGACCAAGCGCCGGGGCGCCCGCGGGCTGCGCCTCGGCACCGCTTTCGGGGGCGTCGCGGGCGCCGCGCTCCCGCTGCTCGACCTCACCGGGGCACTGCACGGCTCGGCGGGCTGGGGCTATCTCTCGCTGCTGCTCGGCGGCGCCTGCATGGCCGCGGACCGCTACTTCGGCCTCACCTCCGGCTGGATAAGGGATCTGGCCACCGCTCAGGCGGTGCAGCGGCGGCTCCAGGTCCTCCAGTTCGACTGGGCGTCGGAGTGCGTGCGCGAGGTGCTGGGCCCCACCGAGGGCACGGCCAGCGAGGCCGCCGATCGGTGCCTCGGGGTGCTGCGCCGGTTCTCGGAGGACATCACGGAGCTGGTGCGCTCCGAAACCGCGGACTGGATGGTGGAGTTCCGCGCCGGACCCGCACCGATGGGCACCCAGTCCCTGATCACCGGCAGCAACGGGGGCCGCGGCGAGGGCGGGACCCCACCGGGGCGGCTCGCCATCCCCTCGGTGACCCGGCCGAACATGCCGCGCCAGCGTCCGCCGGAGGCGCCGCGGTAGAGGCGGGTGGGGCCGGGACCCGCACGGTGGGACCGGAAGCGGCGGGCCGACGGCCGCGGGACCGGGCCGCCGCCCCCGCGATACCGGGGTGCACCGCCGGGCCACGACGGGGCGTGCGGACGCACCCTCTACGCTGCCGGTCATGACGTCCGGCGGGATCTGCGCGCGTGGTGACGGGGCCGACCGGTCCCCCGTCGTCCTGGGCTCCTGGGAGCTCGCATCCGATCCGGCGCTGCGGGACGGGTTCGCGGAGTGCGCCCACGCCATCCTGGCGGAACTCGTCGCCGGCGGGGCCGCCCTGGGCTGGGTCTCGCCGCCCTCGCGCGACGAGGTGGCCGCCCTGCTGGACCACGTCCTGTCCGCCGCGCGGGCCGGTGACGGGGCGCTGCGCGCCGCGTACCTCGGCCCCCGGCTCGTCGGTCTCGGTTACTGGCTCCGCCACACCCGGCCGACCCACCGCCCCCACGCCGACCTGGAGAAGCTCGCCGTGGCCCTCTCCGCCCACGGCCGCGGCACCGGCCGCGCGCTGACCCTCGCGCTGATCGAGGACGCCCGGACGGCGGGGATCGAGGTCCTCACTCTGGACGCCCGGGGCGACAACGAGGGCGCCCTGCGCCTCTACCGGTCGCTGGGGTTCACCGAGTACGGCCGGCTCCCCGACTACGTGGCCGTCGGCGAGGACCGCTACGACAAGGTGCTCTGCGCGCTGGACCTCCGCCGGCGGGGCTGACCGCCGCCGCGCCTCCCGGACGCGGCGGCGGTCCGCCGGGCGCGCCTAGCTGAAGACGATCATCGATCCCTGGGCCAGGCTCCGGGTGGCCGCCGCGTGGAGGCCGAGCCAGACGTGGCGTTCGCGGGCGAACGGCCCGTCCTCGTACGCGGCCGCTTCCGCGGGCTCCTCCAGCTCGGTCGGCCGGGTGGGCGGGACGGGGGTGGCCGGGGGGTTGGCGGGGTCGATCCCGATCGACGGGGCGACGAACTCCAGCTCGCGCAGCAGCCCGTGCGAGGAGCCCAGCGGGCCGCCGCCCTCCAGCAGGTCGTCGTCGGCGAGGGGCGCCGCGAAGTCGACCGGCACGTAGGCGCCGGCGTGGTCGTAGTGCCAGACCAGGTGCGACTGCTGGGCGCTCGGCTCGAACATCTCCAGGAGCTGCTCGTAGTCGCCGCCCAGTTCCCCCACGGGTGTCACCTCCAGCCCGCTGAGCTGCAGGAGGTAGGCCCGGCGCAGGAAGTGCAGGGCGTCGTAGTCGAACCCGGCGACCGGGGCGACATCCCCGGTGAGGCCGGGCATGTAGGCGTAGACGGGTACGGGCGGCAGCCCCGCCTCGCCCAGCACCTTGTCGTAGAGGGCGATCTCTTCGGCGAACGGGTTGTCGGGGCTGTGGCACAGCACATCGACGAGGGGGACCAGCCACAGGTCACAGGCCACGAAGTCTCGCTCTCCCACGGGTTTGGCGATCGTCGGAACAGCGTAATGCGGCCGCAAGCCCGCGCACAGGGCTTGTCGGACGCCAGTGTGGGACGCCGGACGGACGCCGGTACGGACGCCCGTACGCGAGAGGTGGCCGGGAGCGGTGGTGCGGGGCGCCGGCCGCGACTGCCCGCGGCGGGAGGATCAGCCGGTGGGCGACTCCGGGGCCCCTCCGGACTCGGATGCTCCGCCGGACTCCGGGGCGTCGGCCGCGGACTCCGGAGCCCCGGAGCCGGGGGACGGGGTGCCGGGGAGCTGGGCGCTCGCGGAGGCGGCGCCGGCGCCGGAGGCCGCGGCCTCGGCCGCCTCCAGCGCGTCCGCCCACCTCATCGCGGTCTCGTAGTAGCCCCGCATGATGGTGCGGACCCGCTCCCGGTCCCGGTCGGAGATGGCCTGCGCCAGTTCCTCGTGCCCCAGCCACAGCCAGAGGCCGCGGTCGCTGTCGCCGCGCAGCCGGTGCACGGCGAAGACCCAGGCCTGGACGCGCAGCTTGGTGAGGAAGGCGCTGATGTACGGGTTGAGCACGAACGCGCCCAGCTCCCGCCAGAACCTCAGGTCGTAGCCGATCAGCACGGCCACGTCACCTGCCTGGGCGGCGCGCACCGCCTCGGTCGCGCGCCGGCGGATGGACGCCATCGCGTCGCCCCGGGGTGCGGTGTGCCCGTCCGCGCCCCGGAAGACGCCCTCCACGACGAGGGCGCGGGCCTCCACCATCGACCGGTAGTCGGCCACGCTGAACTCGCGCACCTGGAAGCCGCGGTGCTGGTCGGAGACGAGCAGCCCTTGCGCGGAGAGGTCGAAGAGGGCCTCACGGACGGGAGTCGCGGACACCCCGTACTGCTCCGCGATCTGTTTCACGGTGAACTCGCGCCCGGCGGGCAGCCGTCCGGCCAGCACCTCGTCGCGCAACGCGTCGGCTATCTGCTGGCGCAGCGTATTGCGGGTGACGCCTCCGCCCGGACGCATGCGGCTTCCTCTTCCCTGTCTTCGGCTCCGGTCACCTTAAGCCAGGGACGCCGTGCCCGGATCCGGGCACCGGCACATGCCGGTGGCACGGTGGAGCGGAGCGGCTCCCGCACCACCGTGCCGGGGCCGCTCAGTACATGTAGCCGTCCGCGACCTCCAGGGCGGCGTCCAGCGCGAGCAGTCCTTCGCGGGCCTCGTCCTCGCTGATCGTGCAGGCCGGGACGACGTGGGTGCGGTTCATGTTGATGAACGGCCAGAGCCCGTGCTTCTTCGCCGCCGCGCCGAACGCCGCCATCGCGGCGTTGGAGGAGGGCGAGGCGTTGTACGGGACGAGGGGTTCGCGCGTCTCCGGGTCCTTCACCAGCTCCAGTGCCCAGAAGGCGCCGAGGCCCCGCACCTCCCCGATCGAGGGGTGGCGCTCGGCCAGGTCGCGCAGGCCGGGACCGATGACCGTCTCGCCGATGTGCGCGGCCCGCTCGACGACCTTCTCCTCTTCCATCACCCGGATCGTGGCGACGGCGGCGGCGCAGGCCAGCGGGTGGCCGGAGTAGGTCAGTCCGCCGGGGTAGGGCAGGGTCTCGAAAGTCTCGGCGATCTCGGGGCTGATGGCGACGCCGCCGAGCGGCACGTAGCCGGAGTTGACGCCCTTGGCGAAGGTCAGCAGGTCGGGCACGACGCCGTAGTGGTCGGCGGCGAACCAGGCGCCGGTCCGGCCGAAACCGGCCATCACCTCGTCCAGTACGAAGACGATGCCGTTCCGGTCGCAGATCTCACGGACGCCGGCGAGGTAGCCGGGCGGCGGCGGCATGATGCCGGCGGTGCCCGGGATCGTCTCCAGCACGATCGCGGCGATCGTGCGCGGGCCCTCGAAGGCGATGGTGTCCTCCAAGTGCCGGAGTGCGCGGGCGCACTCCTCCTCCTCGCTCCGGGAGTAGAACGGCGAGCGGTAGAGGAAGGGGGCCCAGAAGTGCACGACACCGGCCGAACCGTTGTCGGAGGCCCAACGGCGCGGGTCGCCGGTGAGGTTGATCGCGGTGCTGGTGCCGCCGTGGTACGAGCGGTAGGCGGAGAGCACCTTGTGCCGCCCGGTGTGCACCCGGGCCATCCGCACGGCGTTCTCGACGGCCTCGGCGCCGCCGTTGGTGAAGAAGATCTTGTCCAGATCGCCCGGCGTGTGCGCGGCGATCAGCCGGGCCGCCTCGGAGCGCGGCTCGACGGCGAACGCGGGCGCGAACGTGGCGAGTCTGCCCGCCTGTTCCTGGATCGCGGCCACCACCACGGGGTGCTGGTAGCCGATGTTGGTGAAGACGAGGCCGCTGGTGAAGTCGAGGTAGCGGTTGCCCTCGTAGTCCCAGAAGTACGAGCCTTCCGCACCGGCCACGGCGAGCGGGTCGAGCATGCCCTGCGCGGCCCACGAGTGGAAGACGTGTCTGCGGTCCGCCGCCTTGACGGCCCGGCCTGCCGCGGGATCGATGAACGGGACGTGGGGGCCACGAAGGGCTTCAGCGGTCATGCCCGCGAGCGTAGGCGCTACGGGGCACCCCGCTCCATGACCACGTTGTACGCACAGCGGTGCGCGGGTCGGCACTGTGTCGAGCTCCGGCGCACATCAGGGGGCGCCCACGCCGGGGTGCGGAAAATGACGTGCGCGGGGTGCCGGCGGCGGAGCCGGTGGGGGTGCGGCCGGTGGCGTGCGCGGGCGCGGACGGCGGACCGGGCGGGGCAAAGCCGTGCGCGGGGTGCGGGCCGGGCACGGATAGGACCCGACCGCCGGTGGTCGTGCCCGGCCGACCACTCGGTCCGGCCGCCTGAGTACGCGTACGGGTGGCGGCACGCACCCGCGGCACGGCAGGCTCTCCCCCCATGACGGACTCACCGCAGGACACCACTCGGCAGGCCCGGCGCACGCTCATCACCCTGCTCGTGGTGACCGCCGTGCTGCTCGTCCCGCTGTTCCTCGGATTCTGGCACTCCGCCGAGGAGGCCGTCCGGAACAAGAGCGACACCGACTGGCGGGGCAACCACGAGACGAAGCTCGCGTTCCAGCGGGCCGCCCTGGTGATCTTCGGCCTGCCGTCCGCCGGAGCGGCCTGCGGCTTCGTCGTCGCCTCGCTCCGGGACCGCCCCGCAGCGCTCCCCGTCGTGCGCGGCCTGCTGGTGAGCACGGTCCTGGCGTGGTTCGTCCTCGCCGGATCGGTCTTCGCGGCTTTCATGCGGTCACCGCTCTTGTGACCGCCGCCGATCCGGGCGCCCGGCGGCCAGGTTCGTTCCCCTGAACTCCACGCGCGTCTGAACTCCACGCGCGTCTCCCGGCGGATGAGCGCCTCACGCCGGGCGGTGTACCGGGCGCCGGTGGACGCCGATGCGGTCGTCCGATGGAGAGTTCCTGCGGGCACGAGCAGCCGGTTTCGACGAGGTTGACGACACGTCAGGGACGCCGGGCCCCGTGATGCACCGCGCCCGGCGTCCGGCCGGAGGGCTCAGGGCGGATCGAGCTCGGACAGGATGTCAAGGAGTTGCCGCGCCCCCATCACCACGCACTCGTCCGTTTCCGCGGCGACCGCCCGCGCCAGGGCCGTGCTAGCCCGCCGGTGGGTGAGAGAGCCGGGAGCGCCCAGAACGTCGTGGACAGCGGCAGCGATCCAGTCGGTATGCCCCGGATCCGCTCCCGTCAGTGCGGACGCGACGATCGTCACAGCCTCCGCGTCCCTCCGCCGTAGCAAGGCTCCCGCCGTCACCCGGATGACGTGGGTGTCGCACGGGTCGCGTACGAGTTCCCTCAAGGTCGCCACCGCTTCGGGCACCCCGGCGAGGTCCGCCAGACCGCGCCCCGCTGCGGCTCGGTCCCGGTAGTCGTTGCTCCGGCTTTGTTCGATCAGTGCCGCAAGCGACGCACGCGACGGCTCACTCGCCATCCGCCGACCGCCTTTCCGTCCTTCCCGGACGTCCCCTGCCCCTCAGCCACACGCACGACGGCCCGCCCCGGCCATCTGTCCGGGGCGGGCCGCCGTGGTGGTGTCAGGCCCGCCCGTACGTGCTGCGGCGACGGACGGCGTACAGCACGCCCGCGCCGGCGGCGAGTGCCAGGGCCGAGCCGCCGAGGGCGAAGCCGAGGCCGCCGCTCGTACCGGTCGAGGCCAGGGAGCCGCTGCCGTCGGCGGTCACGTCGTTGCCGCCGGTGCCGGTCGTGCCCGTGGACCCGGTGTTTCCGGTCGACGCGGGCCGCTCGTCGGCGGACACCTGGTCGCCGTCGGTGCCGGTGCCGGTGTGACCGTCGTCCGAACCTCCTGTGCCACTGCCGCCCGTGGCGGTGTCGCCGGAGCCCGCGCCGGAGTCGCCGCCCGTGGTCCCGCCGTCGCCGCCGCCGTTTCCGGCCGCCTCCTCGGCGTCCTTCTCGTCCTGCGCGCGGGCGGCGTGCTGGCCCGTCTCCAGGAACGAGGTCCGGTCCTCCGGCGTACCGTTCAGCGCCGCCCGGCCGGCCGCCACGACGTGCGGGCCGCCCTTGTCGATGATCTGGGCGATGAGCACGCGGTTGTCCTGGTCGCGGGCCACGAACTGGCCGCGTTCCAGGTACTCGACGCGGTCCTCCGGGGTGCCGTCCAGCGCGGCCGACGCCGCCGCCGTGACCTCGGGGCCGGCGCCGTTGAGGGTACGGGCCACGAGCACCCTGTTGTCCTCGTCGCGTGCCACGTACTGGCCGGTCTCCAGGAACGCGACCCGGTCCTCCGGCGTGCCCTTGAGAGCCGCCTTGCCGTCCCTCTTCACGCCGGGGCCGCCGACGTTGATGAGGCGCGAGATCTTGATCTTGTTGTCGGTGTCGCGCGCCTCGTACTGGCCCTGCTCCAGGAACTCCCGCATGGCGGACGGGCCTTCCTCGATGGCCTCGGCGCCCTCCTCCGCCACCACGGAGCCCGGCTCCGCCGCGGCCACGAGGGCGAGGATCGCGAGGCGATCCTTCTCGGCCTGGTCCTCCTCCGCCGAGGACGGGCCGGCGGCGGCCACGGACGCGTCGGCGGGGGCCGCCGCGTCGGCCGCGTGGGCGGGCGAGGCGAGCAGGACGGCCGGGGCGATGACCGTGGCGACCACCAACGCGCTGATTCTGGACAGCTTCAAGAAGAACCTCGCTACTTCACATGATCTTTTCAGGGCTACCAAAGTGTAGTGACCATGTTCACGGAATCATGAACTGCCCCGGCCTACGGGCGAGATGACGGTCGACCCCTCGCCCACCGGCCGGCTCTCCCCCGCGAGGCTCATCCCTCTCCGCGCACCGCCTTCGCGCGCCCTTCGGGCTCGACGGCAGGGTCCGGGGTCCGGTCGCCGGCCGACGCCACCGTGCGCTTCGGCGCTTCGAGCGCGCGCGTGAGCAGCGAGGCGACCAGCACGAACACGAGGACGACGATCATCGCCCCGCGCAGCCCCACGTGGTCGCCGAGGAAGCCCAGCAGCGGCGGTCCGACGAGGAAGGCGACGTAGCCCGCGGTGGCCACCGCGCTGACCCGCGCCGCCGCGTCCGGGGCGGCGGGCGCCGGCTCCCCCGCCGCGGCGGTGCCGTCGACGTCCGCCGGCCGCGCGCCCTCACCGGCGGCCGAGATGGTGACCGGGAATCCCAGGGACGCGCCGAGGCCCCACAGCACCACGGCCGCTCCCGCGACGACCGCGCTGGAGGAGAAGACCACCAGCGCCACACCGGCCGCGGCGACCAGGGCGCTGGCCCGCACCACGACGGCCCGGCCGAATCGTTCCAGCAGCGGGCTGCCGGTGAACCGTCCCACCGTCATGGCGATCGCGAACAGCAGGAAGGTCAGCGAGCCCTCGGTGGCGGTGGTGCCGTGCCCGTCGACCATCAGCAGGGGCAGCCAGTCACCCGCGGAGCCCTCCGCGAACGCCATGGCCAGCACGATCGCGCCGATCAGCACCAGCCGTCCGTCGCGCCAGACCCGCACTTGGGCCCGCCAGCCCTCGCCCCCGGCCGCCTCGTCCCCCGGCTGCGCCTTTCCGGTGCCGGGAAGAGTCGCCCGTACCGACCAGGTCGCCGCCGCCGCCGTGCACGCGGCGGCGCCCGCCAGGTGCCAGCCGACCGGGAAGTCGACCGCCGTCAGCGCCATGCCGAGCAGCGCCCCCACCACCGTGCCGAGGCTGTAGCAGCCGTGCAGGACGGGCAGCACCGGACGTCCGAGGGCCCGTTCGACCGCCGCGCCCTCGATGTTGAAGGCGACCTCGGCCAGCCCCATGCCGACCCCGAACAGGGCGAGTCCGCCGAAGACCCCGGCGGTCAGCCCGCCGGCGGCGGAGGCGGCGACCGCGCCGAGCCCCACGACGAGCAGGGCCGCCCCCACCGCGATCACCGGCCGGGCTCCGTGGCGGCGCACCAGAGCCCCGGAGACCAGCACCCCCGCCATCGAGCCGATGGAGAGCCCGAAGAGCACGAGCCCCATGGCTCCGGTGGTCACGTCCAGCGCGTCCCGGACGGCCGGGGTCCGCGCGACCCACGAGGAGAGGCTGACGCCCGTGGCCACCATGAAGAGGAAGAGAGCCGCCCGCCTGCGCCGGAGTCCCGGATCCACAGGGCGACGGGACGATCCCGGATCCAGCGGGGGACGGGACGAAGGGCCGGGCGTGACGGCAGGTTCCATGACAGCGGTGCCTCAACAGCGGGAGCGGACGGTCGGACGGGACGTGCGTGGCCGGGCGGGCGCGCACCCCCGTGCCTCGCACCCCCCGGAATGTACGATCGTACCTTCGCGGCCCCCGCGCGTACATGGCCGGAGGCGACCGAGGGGCCGGCGCCTCGCTCGGGACGCACCGCATGTCTCCGCCGCCGGAACCGCACCCCGCGCACCGGCGTCCCCTCCCCTGCGGCCGTGGCCGGACCACCGGCACCGCCACCACCACCGCGCCCGCCGGGCATACCGAGCGGGCCGGGGTCTGCCGGGAGAGGGGCCGGCGGTATGCAGACCGTCCTGTGGACGCTGGTCGGCGTGGCCTACGCGGCCGTGCCGCCGATCGCCTGGTGGAAGCTGACCCGCGTACGGGGCACCGGGATCGCGGTGGCCGTGCCGTTGGTCGCCGGGGCCCTGCTGCTGGTGGCGGTCCAGCACGGCTGGGTGGTCACCCACCGGGCGGACGCACACCTTGTCCACGCCGTCCTCGCGCCGCTCGTCGTCGCCGGGGGCGCGCTGCTGGAACGCGCGCGGGTGGGCCCCTTCCCCGAGGAATGGGCGCCGCGCGTCAACGGCGCGATCGGCGTCCTGGGCATGCAGTTCGCCCTGACCGCCGTGCTGTGCCTGCTGTACGTGGTCATGGGGTCGGGGGCCTCCGTCCCGCCCTCTTCGGCGGTCCCCGCACTGCCGGCCGGCCTGACGGTGGTCCGGGAGGGCGAAAGCTGCGGCTCGTCAATCTGCTCCCGCGTGGTCGTCGTCGGCAGCACCGAGGGCCTGAGCCGCAGCGAAATCCTCCGCCGCCTCGACCGCCCGCACGAGACCTGCCGACCCAACGGACGACTGCTGGACCGGCGCCCGCTGTGCGTCGGAGTGCGGAACGACGGTGAGGACGTCGTCATGTACGTGTCCCTGAGTGACCTCGTCGACTGACGCGCGCCGCCGTGCCGGGGCCTGCGGGCACGGGGGCGGCCCGAACGCGCCCGCCGCCCGCCGCCCGCCGCCCGCCGCTCCCCGCGCCCCCGTCCCGCGCCGCCCGTATGATCCGACGGGCCCCGGTCGAACGCCGGCCGGGCCGAGAAGGAGCCGGCCGGGCCGGGGAGGAGTACGTCACGTGGCGACCGGACACACCGACCCCGACCGCCGGGACCGCATCATCGACGCCGCCCTGGACCTGATCGCCGACCAGGGGGTCGCGGGCATCTCGCACCGCAAGGTGGCCGCGCGCGCGGGTGTCCCGCTGGGCTCGATGACGTACCACTTCGAGAGCATGAACGCCCTGCTGCACGAGGCGTTCACCCGGTTCTCCGACACGATCGTCGCCGTCTTCGAGGAGCGGCTGGGCGCCGCCACCGGCACCGCCGAGGCCCGAGAGGCCGTCGCGGACCTGGTCCACCACCTCTCCAGCGGCAACCAGCGCGAACTGGTCCTCACCCAGGAGCTCTACACCCTCGCCGCCCGCGAGCCCTCCTACCGGACACTCACCCGGACCTGGATGGGCCGCAGCCGCCGCGCCCTGGAGCGGCATTTCGACCCGCGTACCGCCCGCGAGCTGGACGCCCTGATCGAGGGGCTCTCCCTGCACCGCGCGCTCGACACCGACCCCCACGACCGCGCCCTCACCGTCGAGGCCATCACCCGCATCACGGCGGGGAACGTGGCGCCCGGCGAGAGGTAGGTCCCTCCGTCGCCCGGCCGGGCGGATACGGCCGGGAGATCCGCACCGCCGCCATGCCCGCCGCACTGCGCCGGACCGCCGCACGCTCTGCGGCGCGGGCCGGGCGCGGGGTCCGCGGCGGCGGTTCAGAGCTGCGCTCCCACGGTGCCGGTCCCCTCGGTCAGAGTGCGGGCCGCGTTCAGCAGCAGCAGCGGGTGGACGAATCTGTCGGCCCGCGTCGGCGGGTACCGCCAACTGAGCGGCCACGTACGCCCGTACAGCGACGGGACCGGCACGAAGCTCACGCAGCCGGAACCCGAGTTGAACCGGGTCACCCCCGGAGGCCACGCCCGCCCGGCGGTGCTTCCGGCCGGAACCAGGAAGTAGACGCCGCGCCTGCCGTTCGCCTCCTGGACGATCGGCCCCGGTTCGCCCCCGACGAGCGCCGCCATCAGATCGGCCAGCCGCCGCCCCTCGTCACCGTCCATGCGGACGGCGTCGAATTGCACACCCGCTTTGCGGAGTTGAATTCCGGCCAACGGAATCCAGTCAATGCCCAACTCACGATTGAATGCGTTCACGGGACGATTGTGAGGCCCGTCGCCTACCGTTTCCGACAACTGACAGAGGGCGTCGCGCACTGGTTGACCTGCTCGAACCCGCCCGTAGAACAGTTGAATTCGGCACGGTCGAGTAGTGACCGGTTGAGACCGGTTGAGTCGCAAAGGGATCTCCATGGCACGAGCGGAAAACAAGGAAACGGCGAGCCCGATGGCCCGCCTGGTGGCCAAGGTGGCCAAACGGGCGCGCCTGCGGAAAGGGCTCAGTCAGGAACAGCTCGGCAAGGAGATCGGCTCCGCGGCGGCCATCAGCGCCATGGAGACCTGCGCCCAACCCGCCAGCGACGACATGCTGGTGGGGCTCGAACGTGTCCTGGGCGACGAGATGGGGGTGTTCGAGGAGGCAAGGGCCTATATCCGGCTGGAGGCGTATCCCGAGCGGTACAAGGAGTACGCACTTCTGGAGGGCAAGGCCCTGATGCTGCAGTTGTACGTGGCGAAGGTTATCCACGGCTTGTTCCAGACGGAGGCGTACGCGCGAGCCCTGATGAGCGGCGCCTTCCCTCCCGCCTCCGCGCAAAGGGTGGAAGAGCTGGTCCAGGCCCGCATGGCGCGTAAGGCGTTGTTCAACCGGGAGCCCACGCCCCTCGTGGACGTCATTCTGGACGAAGCGACACTTAGACGCGTGGTCGGCTCCGAGGCGATCATGGCGGAACAACTTCGTCACCTGGCCGAGTGCGGTCGGCGTCGCAACATCACCGTCCAAGTCCTGCCTCTTCAGGCTGGCTTGGACGGCGAGTACCCCGCTACGTACGGAGACATCAGCGTGATGGAGACGCCTGACTTCGAGTACGTGGGCTATATGGAGACACACGACGAGAGCCTGCTGATCAGGGAGCCTGCAAGAGTGAGTACGTACATGCAGCGCTTCTCGAAGATCCGGGCCCAGGCTCTTGGCCCACGTGAATCGCTCGACTTCATCGCGCAGTTGGTAGGAGCATCAGAATGAGCAAGGCCCTGCAACGGTTCAGGTCAACCTATAGCGGACCCGAAGGTGACGACTGCGTCGAAGTCGCTCTGGACTGGCACAAGTCCACCTACAGCAGTCCGGGTGGCGACGACTGCGTCGAGGTCGCGGCCTGCCCCCACTCCGTCCATGTCCGCGACTCCAAGGACGCCGCGGGCCCCACGTTCCAGGTCGGGCCGGACGCCTGGGGCGCGTTCGTCGGCTGGGCCGGGTAGGACGGCGTCCTCAGCCGCCCACCGGCACCCCCGCAGCCACGCCCGCGCCCAGATCGGCGGCGCGGAAGGCCAGCCACAGGTCGTAGCGGGCGCTGGGCGTCTGGAGCAGTGAGCGCTGGAGGTGACTCTCCAGGCGGGTCAGGCGCTTGCGGGCCCCCGGCACGGAGATGCCCAGTGCCTCTGCGGTCGGGCCGAGTTGGGCCTCGCAGCGGATCCAGGTACGCAAGGTGGCCTCGGCGACGCCGCTGGTGGTGAGGGCGGCCAGGGCGGCGAGTTGCTGGGCGGCCCACTCCTGGACGGCGGGGCGCCGCAGGATCGCGTCGAGGCCGGCCGCGCCCTCGGCGGTGGCGGTCGCGGACGGGGCGGTCGCCCCGGCGGCCGGGCGCGGCAGGGCCGGGGTGGCCCGGATGGCGAGGGCCAGGTCGAGCGCGGCCTGGTCTGCGAGGCTGTGGAGGTCCAGGCCGAGCAGTTCGCCGATGAGTTTGAGGCGGGCGGCGAGGGTGTTGCGGTGGATCTTCAGGTGCTGGGTGGCCAGCGAGGAGAAGGCGAGCCACGAGCCGAGGGTGGCGGCCAGTTCCTGGCTGCCGGGGTCCTGGGAGCGGCGCGGGAGGTAGGTCAGGAGCGGGGCGAGCAGGGTGTCGGCCCACCGGGCACCCGCGCTGCCGACGACGAGGGCGGGCTCGGGCGAGGAGCCGAACCGGGCGTGCCGCACCGGGAGTCCGCGTGCGACGGCCAGTGCGTGGAAGGCCTGGCGGTAGCCGGTCGCGGTGTCGGAGAGCGGGACCTCCTCGCTGACGCCGACGACGCAGTCGTCCACCAGCCCGGCTATCGCCCGGTCCAGCGGGCCGCGTCCCTCCTCCGGGTCGGCGGGCATGATCAGGATGAGGTGGCGGGCGTAGACGGGGCAGCGCACGATCCACGTACGGTCGCCGGCGTGCTCGCCGCAGACCTGTTCCACGGCCTCGCGCCGGCCGCCGGAGCACTCGACCACGCATACCCGGACCGGTTCCGGGAGGCGGGGGCGCAGGGCGCCAGCCACCTGGTGGGCGATGGAGAGCTGTCCCGTCATGAGGAGGTGCAGCACCGCCTCCCGGCTCCGGGACTCGGCCAGGTCGATGCGGCGGCGCTTGCGTTCGAGGGTCTCCGCCTCGAAGCACAGGGTCAACGGCGTCGTCGCGTCCGCGAGAAGCGCGGCCAGGCCGGGCCGGGCGGTGCTCGCCGCGACCACGGCGAGGACGGGTGGGTGCGGGGAGCGGGAGGCGCTCGGCATCTCCAGCGGGAGGACGAAGGCGGTGCGGTCGTCCGCGTCCAGGCAGTAGGAGTCGGCGCCGCGTGCGGTCAACTCCCGTGCGCCGGTGGCCGCCAGCTCGGCGGCGGGGGTCACGCCGTCCGCGTCGGGTGTGCGCGCACAGGCGTGCAGTACGGTGCCGTCGGCCTCCAGCACCCCGGCCCAGCCGTCCGCCCGTCCGGCCAGCCAGTGCAGCAGGTCGAAGGTGCCTCCGCTGCGCGCGAGGCGGCACATCCGGAGCACGTCGTCGGCCCGTTCCCGCGTGTGCACCCGACCCCCAGCGGCTCGCCGTGTAACCGGACGGCAGCGTACCGGTTCGACTGTGCGGGTTGATACCCCCGGAGCGCGGACGCTGTGCGGATTGAATCTCCCGGTGCGCCGTGCCACCCGCCTAGAGTCCCTTACGTGCTCTCGGCCCGGTGACACGTTCGGGGGAGCGGCGGGACGCGTCGGACGCCGGCGGGCGTGGCATCGCGTCCCGGACCACGGCACAGCGGCCCGGAGGCATCAGGAAGGCCCGGCGACATCGGCCCACGGGGGTGGCCGCTGCCGCCGGGCCTGTGCCGTCTCCGGAGCCGCCCGGGCACCGCGATCCCCGCTGTCCGGGCCGCTTCGGCGGGGCCCTCAGGACGCCGACGGGGGCGCGCACCGGCCGGAGCCGGGCGCACCCCCTGGCGGAGCGGTGCCGTGCGGGGTCAGCAGCTCAGGTTCGATCCCGGAGTGGTGCCGAGGATCGAGGTGAACGCCTGGTACTTGGAGATGCGGCTCTGGACCTGCGCCGGGTTGCCGCCGTTGCACTCCAGCGAGCCGTTGATCGACCGGATCGTCTCACCGAATCCGGCGCCGTTGACGATGGCGTTGTGCGGGGTCATGGTGCCCGGTCCGCTCTGGGTGTTCCAGTACCAGAGGGCGGTCTTCCAGGCGACGGCGGCGTTCGTCTGGACCAGGTTGGGGTTGCCGAGCAGGTCGATGCCGAGGGCGTCGCCGGCCGCCTTGTAGTTGAAGTTCCAGCTCAGCTGGATCGGACCGCGTCCGTAGTAGGCGGCCTGGCCGGCCGGGCAGCCGTAGGGCTGGCTGGTGTCGCAGTAGTGCGGGTAGTTGGCGGTGTTCTGCTCGACCACGTGCACCAGTCCGCCGGTCTCGTGGCTGACGTTGGCGAGGAAGGCCGCGGCCTCCTGGCGCTTGACGGTGTCGCTGCCGGTGGTGGTGAACGCCGGGTAGGCGGAGAGGGCGGCGGTCAGGCCGGAGTACGTGTAGAAGGAGTTCCGGCTAGGGAACATCTGGTTGAACTGCGCCTCGCTGACGACGAAGCCGCCCGGTACGGGCGTGCCGGGGTCCGTACCGCCGCCGGTACAGCTCCCGGCGTCGGCCCAGACCTCGGCGGTGCCCGGCTTTTCGTTCTGGGTCCACCACTTGGCGGTCCAGTTGTGCCCGGCGTAGGAGGCGGAGCCACCGTTGGTGTAGACCGCCGAGGAGCTCCAGGCCGCGGCGCAGCCTGCGGCCGAGGCGGTGGTGGCGGGGAGGAAGAGGATCGTGGCGAGCACCGCGGCCAGCGCGGCCAGCAGACTCGTGAGGCGTCGGATCACGTGATCACTCCTTCTGCGGGCGCACACGTTCCCGGAGGACGGGCGGACGCGGCACCCCGTGGGGGGAACTCCACTCAACCGAGAATGGTCTGGACCTGTCAAGGTCTGGACCAATAAACGGAGTTGGAGATTTCGGCGAACGAGGGCGCGCCCGGCGCCCTTCAGGACGGTCCCGCCCGCTGAACGGCCGGCGAACACTGTCCGACAACTCCCCCCGCCCCCCTTCCGCGCGTCCCGCCCGCCCTTACCGTGGCGGACAGCAGGCCGCACCGGCACGCGACGGGCCGGGGCGTGCGGGGGCGCGTACGCACGGGGGGGTGCGAAGCAGCCGTGGAATGGTTCACCGCGGAGAACGTGATCGCGGTCTTCACCGCGGGGGTCGGGGTCGCCGTCTCGATCGGCGTCCTCCGCTACGAGCGCCGGGTGCCGCGCCGGACCCGGATCGGCTACCGCGTCCAGATGGACACCCCCATCGGCAGCGACGTGAGCCAGGGCCGCGCCAACGTGCGGCTCGGCCTCTTCGACGAGACCCCGGACATGTCCGACGCCACCCTCGTCCTGCTGCGGATCGAGAACGACGGCTCGCAGTCGATCGCGGGGGACGACTACACCGGGCGCGAACTCCACGGGCTGACGGTGGAGTTCACCGACCGCATGGTGCGCGGGATAGCCGTGACGCAGCCGGTGGGCGCAGAGCACCTGATGGAGCACTTCACCCCGGCCGCCGGCATGCGGCACGGCGGGCAGCTCATCAGGCTGCCGCGCGTACCGCTCAACCGGAACGAGCACTTCAAGCTGCTGGTGCTGCTCACCGGCGGCCCGGTCGGCAGCCCGATCCGGGTGGTCGGCGGCATCCGGGACGGCGAGATCAGGCCCAACACCGCCGCCCGGCCCGACGACAAGCCTCCTCTGTTCAGCCGGGCCGCCCGCTTCATCACGGTGGCGCTGACGGCGGGCATGGTCACCCTCGCCACGATGATCCTGGTGGTGGACCGCACCCCGCCGCCGGTGGAGTGCGCCCGCGGGAAGTTGACCGTGGTGGGTTCCACCGCCTTCGAACCGGCGGTGTCCGACCTGGCGAAGCTCTACATGGAGCAGTGCGAGGGCGCCACCGTCGCCGTGGACATGCACGGCAGCGACGCGGGGGTCCGGCTGCTCGGCGACGCCACGGCCTCGACGCCGGGTCCGGTGGTGGCGTTCTCCGACGGCCCCAGGCCGAACGGCTATCCCCGGCTCCGTGAGAACGGCCAGATCGCCCTGGTCCTCTTCTCGCTCGTCGTCAACGACGGCGTACCGGTGCGGAATCTGTCGCTGGAGAACATCCGGAAGATCTACCGGGGCGAGATCCGCGACTGGAAGGACCTGGGCAGCCCGACGAGCATCCCGATCCGGCTGGTCAGCCGCGACGCCGACTCCGGCACCCGGACGGCCCTGCAGAGCCGGGTGCTGGGCGGCAACGAGCCCATCCCGACCTCCTCGCGCGACTGCGAGACCAACGACGATCCGGCCGTTCCGGTGGTCCGCTGCGAACTCGGCTCCACCGAGGAGGTGCTGCGCAAGGTCGCCCGGGTGGACGGCGCGATCGGCTACAGCGAACTGCGCGACGGCCGCACCCCGGCCGGCCTGGCGCGGCTCTCCATCGACGGCGTCACCCCGTCCCCCGACACCATCACCGGGACCGGCTACCCCTACTGGGTCACCGAACACGCCTACACCTACGACGCCCCGCCCGCCGGATCACTCGCCGCCCGCTTCATCGCCTACGTGACCTCCCACGACCAGCAGGCCCTGCGCGCCCACGGCCATGTGCCCTGCTCGGAGGCGCGGGCGGCCGCGATGTGCGCCTCGGGGGCGTGACCGGAGCGCCCCCGGACGCGCCCCCGACCCGCGAATCAGATCCCCGGACGGGGAGGCCGGGACGCGGCGGAGGCCGGGACGCGGGTGTGCGTCCCGGCCTCCGGCCGTCGTCCGGCGCCCTCGTGCGGCGCCGTCCCGCGGGCCCGCCCCGGGCCCGTCGCGTACCCCTTACAGGAAGGAGTTGATCTCGATGGTCTCGGTGCGGCCGGGGCCGACGCCGATCGCGGAGATCGGTGCGCCCGACATCTCCTCCAGCGCCTTCACGTACGCCTGCGCGTTCTTCGGCAGGTCGGCGAAGGTCTTGGCCTTGGTGATGTCCTCGGACCAGCCCGGCAGCATCTCGTAGATCGGCTTCGCGTGGTGGAAGTCGGTCTGGCTGTAGGGGAGTTCCTCGACGCGCTTGCCGTCGATCTCGTACGCCACGCACACCGGGATCTGCTCCCAGCCGGTCAGCACGTCCAGCTTGGTGAGGAAGAAGTCGGTGAGGCCGTTGACGCGGGTCGCGTAGCGCGCGATGACCGCGTCGAACCAGCCGCAGCGGCGGTCGCGGCCGGTGGTGACACCGCGCTCGCCGCCGATGCGGCGCAGCGCCTCGCCGTCCTCGTCCAGCAGCTCCGTCGGGAACGGACCGGCGCCGACACGGGTCGTGTAGGCCTTGAGGATGCCGATGACCCGGCTGATCTTCGTCGGACCCACGCCGGAACCGGTGCAGGCGCCGCCCGCGGTCGGGTTCGACGAGGTGACGAAGGGGTACGTGCCGTGGTCGACGTCGAGCAGGGTTCCCTGGCCGCCCTCGAAGAGGACGACCTTGCCCGCGTCGATGGCCTGGTTGAGCACCAGCGTGGTGTCGGTGACGTACGGCTTGATCTGCTCCGCGTACTGGAGCATCTCCTCGACGATGCCCTCGACCTCGATCGCCCGCCGGTTGAAGACCTTGGCCAGGAGCTGGTTCTTCTGCTCCAGCGCCGCCTCGACCTTCTGTGTGAGGATCGACTCGTCGTACAGGTCCTGGACCCGGACGCCGACGCGGTTGATCTTGTCCGCGTAGGTCGGGCCGATGCCGCGACCGGTCGTGCCGATCTTCCGCTTCCCGAGGAACCGTTCCGTCACCTTGTCGAGCGTGACGTTGTACGGGGTGATCAAATGAGCGTTGCCGCTGATCAGAAGCTTGGACGTGTCGACGCCTCGCTCGTTCAGTCCGCTCAGCTCGGAGAGCAGTACCGCCGGGTCGACCACGACACCGTTACCGATGACCGGGGTACACCCCGGCGACAGGATTCCGGAGGGGAGGAGATGCAGTGCGTACTTCTGGTCGCCCACGACGACCGTGTGGCCGGCGTTGTTGCCGCCCTGGTAACGCACGACATAGTCCACGGATCCACCGAGGAGATCGGTGGCCTTCCCCTTGCCCTCGTCACCCCACTGAGCACCGAGCAGCACAAGTGCGGGCACAGGCGTACACCCCTTCCGGGCGGGGCATGTCCAAGGTCAGGGGGCGTACGTAAAGGTCGTACCTGCCGCACGACGATGTACGGCAGAGCCTGAGCCGTCGAACCGGGTGCCCCGGTATAGACGAAGCCCCTGGCGCAATAGCGCAAGGGGCTCTTGCACCAAGATGCTACCCGAGGAAGGACCGAGGTGTCGGCTGCAGAGCCCCCCGGCGACGGCGACGACCAGCTGCTGGTGGTCATCGACCCCCTTGCCCGACGGACCGACGGTGAGTCCGTCCGTATCGCCAGGGACGTGCTGAACGCCGGCGCGCACGCCAAGATCTGCGTCCCGGACACTCCGGAGGAGTTCGCCCGCGCCCTCTCCCGGCGCGGGAACCGCCGCCCGGTCGTCATCGGCGACGACCACGCGCTGCTGCGCGCGGTGGCCCAGCTGCACCGCGAACGGGAGCTCGCGGAGGGCGCGCTCTCCCTGATCCCGGTGGGCGCCGCCCACGCCCTGCGGCTCGCCCACGCCCTCGGCGTGCCCGCGGGGGCCGTCGCCGCCGCGCGTACGGCGCTCGACGGAACCGTGCGCCGCCTCGACCTCCTGGTCGACGACAGCGACGGCGTGGTGCTGGGCGATCTGGAGGTTCCGGTTCCACCGTCCGGCGGCGGTCCGTCCGTGGAACCGCAGCCGCCCGGCGTGTCGGCGGTCTGGGACGTCTGCCGCTCCCTGGTCCGCTCCCTGGTACGCCCCGCGGGGGGAGGCGGACCGTCCGGTGCGCCCGTCCTGCACCGGCTGCGGGTGGAGGCCGACGGGGTGCTGCTCAACGACCTCGACCATCCGGTGGCCGGGGTCTCCATGACCTCGCACAGCGGCGGCGGACTCGCCGACGTGGTGGTGCGCGGGCCATCCGGCGAGACATTGACGGCCGAGGCAAAGGCGGTCACGGTCTCCGGACCCGACTTCCGCTACCGCGCGGACATACAGGTCGGCGGCCCGGTGCGGACCCGGACCTGGACGGTCTGGCCGGGCGCCTGGGGCCTGGTGCTGCCGGTGACCGCCGTGGACGCGGCGGCCTGAGACCCGCCCCCGTACGTCGTCAGGCGGTACGGGCGCGGCGCGCCGGTACAGGGCCGCGAGCGGCGCGCGGTGGCCCGTGAACGCCGGTGGGCGGGCCCCAGGGCCGGTGATCCGGCCGGGAACCCGCCCCCGGGGGCCGGGCGGCTCAGCGGCGGGTACGGACCAGCAGGTACAGGAAGTACGGCGCGCCGATGACGGCCGTCATCAGGCCGGCGCCGAGCTGCGCCGGGGCGATCACCGTGCGGCCGGCCGTGTCCGCCAGGCAGACCAGCACCGCCCCCAGCAGCAGCGCCACCGGGACCACCCGCACGTGCCTGCGGCCCACGAGCGCGCGGGCCGCGTGCGGGGCGACCAGGCCGACGAAGCCGATGGTGCCGGCCGCCGCGACGGCCGTGGCGGCGAGCAGGATGCCCACCGTCAGGAAGCCGAGCCGGGCCCGCGAGAGGCCGAGGCCGAGCAGCCTCGGGGTGTCCTCGTCCAGCGCGACGAGATCCAGCTCCCGACGGCGCACCACCGCCACCACGATCCCGATGACGAGCACCACGCCGACCGGCACCACGTCGGGCAGGTTGCGCCCGTAGGTCGAGCCGGAGAGCCAGGTGAGGGCCTTGGTGGTGTCGAACGGGTCGCTGAGCACGATGACCAGGCTGATCAGCGCGGCCGACGCGGCGGAGACGCCGACACCCAGCAGCACCAGACGGTTCTGCTGGAAGCCGCCCCGGGCCGCCAGCCCGAAGACGATCCCGGCGGCGATCGAGGCACCGGCGAACGCGGCGCCCGCGATCGCCCAGGAACCGGCGCCCGTCGTGGTCGTGACGAGCAGCACCGCGCCGAGGCCGGCGCCGCCGGAGACGCCGAGGATGCCGGGCTCGGCCAGCGGATTGCGGCTCACCGCCTGCACCATCGTGCCGGACAGGGCCAGCGCCGCACCCGCGAGGAGCGCGGCCGCCACCCGGGGGACGCGGGTGTCCAGGACGAAGGAGACGACCTGTCCGGACCGGCCCTGCACCCAGTTGAAGACGTCGCCCAGCAGCAGCTTGGCGTCGCCCAGCAGCACCGCCGCGATCATCGTGGCGACCAGCGCCACCACCAGGACGGCCAGCGTGACGACGAACGCCGGGCGCCCGGGGATGCGCAGCCGGTCCGGTGCCTCCGCACCGCCGGTGTCCCGCGTGCGGAGCGCCATGACGACGAGGAAGACGCCGCCGACCACACTCGTGACGATGCCGGTCGGCACCTCCACGGCGACGTCGGCGGGCACCACCACGCGCAGCAGCACGTCGGAGCCGAGTACGAGCGCGGCGCCCGCGAGGGCCACCACGGGCAGGCTCGCCCGGGACCTGACGAGGCCGCGGACCCGGCGGATCAGCGGGCGCACCAGGGCCGGGGCGCACAGGCCGACGAAGCCGATCGGGCCGGCCAGCGTGACGGACGCGGCGGCCAGCAGCGTCGCCAGCACGACGGTGACCACACGGGTGGAGCGCACCGGCACGCCGAGACCGCGGGCCGCGTCGTCGCCGAGGGCCAGCGCGTCGATGCGGCGGCCGACCAGCAGCAGCCCGGCGATTCCCACGGCGACGACCGGGAGCATCTGCCGCACCCCGTCGAACCCGTTCTGGCTGACACCGCCCTGGGCCCACGCGTAGAGGCCCTCGGTCTCCTGCGGGAAGAGCAGAAGCAGCGCCTCGGTCACCGCGTTCAGACCGAGCATGAGCGCGCTGCCCGCCAGCACCAGCCGGACGGTGCCCCGGCCGAGCCCCGACAGACCGAGCACGACGGCGGCCGCCGCGAGACCGCCGACGAACGCGGCGCCCGAGGAGGCGAGCAGGGGCAGCGAGACGCCGGTGACGGCCAGCAGGCCGAGCGCCAGGTACGAACCGGCGTTGACGGCCAGGGTGTCGGGCGCCGCCAGCACGTTCCGGCTGATCGTCTGGAGGGCGTGCCCGGACATGCCGAGGCACACCCCGACGAGGATCGCGGCGACCATCCGGGGCAGCCGGGACGCGATGACGACGGAGGCGTCGCTCACGCCGGCGTTGCCGGTGAGCGCGGACCAGACCTCGGACGGACCGACGTCGGCGGTGCCCTGGGTGATGTCGACGGCGGCGAGCACCGCGACCAGCGCGACGAGCGCGGCCGCCACCGCGACCGCGCCCGTCGTGGCCGCGGGGGTGCGGTCACGGGCGACCGCGGTCTTCTCGATGACGGCCATCGCGCGCTACTTCTTCGTCAGGGCGTCGACGAGGGAGTCGACGTACGCCTGCATGGAGAGCGGACCGCCGAACATCCAGACACCGTCGGGCAGCCGGTGGACGTTGCCGTCCTTGACGAACGGCAGCGACTTCCAGACGGCGTTCTTCGACAGGTTGTCGACGAACGGGTCGCCGTCGGCATCGTTGGCGATGTAGGGGAAGTGGACGTCGCCGAGCTTGGTCAGGCCCTCGACGTCGGTGGTGGCGAGGCCGTACGCCTCGTCGCCCTCGATGGTCCAGGCGTTCTTCAGACCGAGCTTCTCGTTGACCGCCCCGAGCAGGGAGGTACCGGTGTAGGCGCGGACGGAGACCTTGTTGGCGTCGACGTACGCGTCGGCGGTGGCTATCTCCGCCCCGGCGAGACCGGCGTCGGCGAGGGCCTTCTTGCCCTCCGCGATGCTCTCGTCGAACGTCTTCTTGACCTCGACGGCCTTGTCCTCGGTGCCGGTCGCCTTCGCGATCAGGTCGAGACCCTCGTTCATCGTGCCGATCTGGTCGGCGCCCGCGGCGGACGTCACGACCATGACGGGCGCGACCTTGCGGAGCTGGTCGATGACCGCGGCCGACAGGTCGCTGGAGGCCACCACGAGGTCCGGCGCCAGCGCGGCGACGGTGTCCATGCTGGGCTCGCCGCGGGTACCGATGTCCTTCGGGCTGCCCTTGAGCGGCGCCGCGGTGTCCCAGGCGTTGTAGCCCTTGATGTCGGAGACGCCGACCGGGTCCACACCGAGGGAGACGAGGTCCTCGACGATGTTCCACTCGGTGGCGATGACCTTGGTGGCCGGGCCGTCGAGGGTCAGCTTCTTGCCGGCGTCGTCGGTGAGGGTGATCTTCTCCGACGTCTTGGCGGAGGCGGAGGCGGAGGCGTCCGAGGTGGACGGCTCCGAGGTGCCGCACGCGGCCAGGGACAGCGCGGCGACGGCGACGGTGGCGGAGGCGAGAAGGTGTCGTCTCATGGCGAAGGGGTGAGCCTTTCGGATCTGGAGTGGTGGCGACCGATGGCGCGGGTGCGCAGCCGGCCTGTCGAGGGATCGGTCCCGACGTCGATGCGGATTCCGTAGACGTCGGACAGGAGCTCCGGGGTGAAGACGTCCTCGGGCACACCGTCGGCGACGATGCGTCCGTCCTGGAGCAGAGCGACACGGTCGGCGACGGCAGCCGCCTGGTCGAGGTCGTGCAGTACGACCCCGACCGCGATCCGGTGGTCGTCGGCGAGATCGCGGATCAGGTCGAGAAGTTCGACCTGGTAGCGGAGGTCGAGATAGGTGGTCGGTTCGTCGAGCAGGAGCACGCCCGTCTCCTGCGCGAGGCAGCTCGCCAGCCAGACGCGCTGCAGCTGACCGCCCGAAAGCTGGTCGACCCCCCGCCCGGCCAGGTCCTCCACGCCGGTGAGGCCGAGCGCCCGGTCCACCGCCGCCGTGCCCTCGGGGTCGGGGCGCCCCCAGCGCCCCCGGTAGGGGTAGCGGCCGAACTCGACCACGTCGCGGACGGTGAGGCCGCCCGGCGTGGAGCGGGACTGCGTCAGCAGTGCGACCCGCTGCGCGAACTCCCGCGCGCCGAGGGCGAACCCGTCCGCCGCGTCATCGGTCCCCGCGTCGACCGTGAGCGAACCGGAACGTGCGTCCTGCAGGCGGGCGAGGGTGCGCAGCAGCGTGGACTTCCCGCTGCCGTTGGGTCCCACGAGGGCGGTGACCTCGGCGGGCCGCAGTTCGAGGGCGCACCCGTGCACGACGTCCACCTTGCCGTACGCGACGGTCACGCCGTCGGCGGACAGCCCGTGGCCGCGCAGGGGCGGAACACCGGCGCTCAACGGCGCACGCGAAGCACCCGAAGTGCTCTCACCAGCTTTCATGGGGATGAGGTTAGCCTCACCTAATACCTGCTGATAAGTCACCCCACGAAATAGGCGCGGCGGCAGGTGGGGGCGGGGGGCCGACCGAGGCGGAGGCGTGGAGGCGGACAGGGGCGTGGCGGCGGACAGGGGGCGGGAACCCTGCGGCCGCGCGCCTCGTCTCCCCGTTCATGGACACACGTCGAGAGGCCGTCACCGGAACGCTCGGTTGCCTGTTCGCGGCCCTGGGGGCGGTGACCGGCCTGTTGTGGTGGTCCCCGTACGGCATACGGGCGCTCGCCGGCAGCTTCGAGGACACCCGTGAGTGGAAGGTGCTGCTGCTCGGGCTCCCGGTATCGGTCGTCGCCGGCGTCGCCGCCGCACTCTGCGTCTTCGCCGCCGTACGGGGGCGGTGGCGGCACGCGCTGATCGCCGCGGCGACCCTGGCCGCCGTCACCGCGTGCGGATGGGCCTTCGACGCGTGGGAAGGCGCGCCGCCGGTCTGCGGCCCCGGCTGCTGACCGGCCGTCTCCCGGCGTCCCGCTCGCCGGGTGGGGTGGAGGGCGGCGGAGCGGTGGGAGGCGGGGAGAACCGGGGGACGGTGAGCCGAAGCTCAAGAGTTGTCACGGGCGACGTCGGTCGAACTGGCGGAAAGGACCGGTCTGGGCACGTCGGTCGTCACCGGTCGGGCATCCCACGTGTCACAACAGTTCGTTCGGCAGGCTTTGTGTCACCGGTACCGGAGATCCTGAGTTGCCGGACATCCCAGCACCGCCGTGCTCAGGGCTGAGTCCTTCCACAGCAAGGCGGAAGAGGCGGTCGGCCTGGGTCTCGGGGTCCTTGTGGTGCTCGGTGGCCAGGGCGATGCCGACAGCGAGGGTCAGCAGGTCGTGAAAAGTGACGTGCGGTGCCACCGCCTTGTCGTGAATGGCCCGCTGGAGCAGGGGAGTTCCGGCTGTTGCGATGCGGTTGCCACAGGAGTGCGGTGAGGGTTCCTCGGCGGGTGGCTCGTAGCTGAGGGTGTCGGCGAATCCGCGGGCTGAGACGGCGTAGAGGACGAGGGCGTGGAGCCACTCCAGGAGGGCGGTGCGGCCGTCCTCGGTCGCACTCAGCCGGTGGGCGCGCTCGCACAGGCCCTCGATGCGCTCCTGGAAGACGGCTTCGAGCAGGGCACGGCGGGTGGGAAAGTGACGGCGCACGGTCGCCGAACCGACGCCTGCGGTGCGGGCGATCTGCTCCAGGGATGCCTCGGCACCGTGCGCGGCGACCTCGGCTTCGGCGACGGCGAGGATGCGCCGGTAGTTGCGACGGGCGTCCGAGCGCTGACCGGTCATGATCTCCTCATTGCTAAACGGCGGGCCCCGCCATATCTTAGCCGCAGGCGAAACGGCGGGCCCCGCCGTTTTCATTTTCCACTCCGCGGGGAGCAGCAACCATGCCCACCAGCAGCGATACCGTCCTGGTCACCGGAGCCACCGGCCAGCAAGGCGGGGCCACGGCCCGCGCACTCCTGGCCGCCGAGGTGCCCGTACGCGCACTCGTACGCGATCCGCGCGCGGAGTCCGCCCGAGCGATCGAGGCGCTGGGCGCCGAGCTGGTGCGGGCGGATCTCTCCGACCGGGACTCCCTCGGCCCGGCGGTCGCGGGAGTCCGCGCGGTGTTCTCGGTGCAGGTGCCGCCCATGACGGACACCAGCGTGGACTTCGCGGGCGAGCTCGCCCAAGCCACCAACCTGGTGGACGCGGCGAAGGCTGAGGGAGTACGGCAGTTCGTGCAGTCCTCGACCAGTGGGGTCGGTGAGCACACCCGGGTCGCCGGCTGGGCCGAGGGCCGCTGGGCCGCGATGGCGGACTACTTTCACACCAAGCAGGCGATCATGGAGGCGGTGCGGGGTGCGGGCTTTGCCCGCTGGACGGTGATCAAGCCCGCCTTCTTCATGGAGAACCTGCCCCTGCTGGCACCCAAGGGGCCGCGCGGCGGACTGCTGACGGTGCTGAAGCCGGAGACCGAACTGGCCCTGGTTGCCGTGCGGGACATCGGCATGGCCGCGGCGCACGCTCTTCGAGACCCTGACCGGTTCCACCAGGTGGAACTGGAACTGGCCGGTGAGCTGCGCACGATGGAGCAGATCGCGCAGACCTTGGCCGCCGCCTGGGGCGTGCCCGTGACCGCGCCCTCCCTGAGCCTGGAAGAGGCACTCGCCGCGGGCATGCCGACGTGGGGAGCCGGACACGACTGGAACAACGCCGTCCTTCAGCCCGCTCGGCCCACGTTTGCCCGGGAGTTGGGCATACCGGTCACCACCTTCGCCGAGTGGGCGGATGAGCAGCTCACATCCGTGTCCGGCAGGGCGTATCCGGCGCTGTGACGCTCGGCAGCGCCCGCCGGGACGGACTGGGGCGAAAAATTGGAGCGCCCCCTGCCCCGGCATCCCCGCTGCGGTGGTTGCCCGACAACGCCGGGCATCCGTTGGCCGGCCTGCCGTTCTTCACTCCGGAGACGGTGACGACCGACCGCCGATGCGTCTCCCACTACCTGGTCGAAACCCGCGGTGACTCGTGCGGCGTCACATCTCCCGGTGTCACACCTCCACGTGCAGCTCCCGGAGCCCTCGGATCACGTAACCGGGGTGCCACTCCGGCTCCGCGAGGAGCCGCATCTCCGGTGCCTTGCGCAGCAGTTCGCCGAAGGACGCCTGCAGTTCGATCCGGGCCAGCGGCGCTCCCAGGCAGTAGTGGATACCCGCGCCGAAGGTGACGTGCGGGTTGTCCCGGCGGCCGAGGTCCAGGACGTCGGGGTCCGCGAACCGCTCCGGGTCGCGGTTGGCGGAACCGAAGAGCAGCGCCACCTCCGAACCGCGCGGGATCAGCGTGCCGGCGATCTCGATGTCGTCCAGCACCCACCGCTCGAACATCTGCAAGGGGGTGTCGTGGCGCAGCAGTTCCTCCACGGCGGTCGGCAGCAGCTCGTGGTCCGCCCGCAGGGCCGCCAGTCGGTCCGGGTGCCGGAAGAGCGTCCACCAGCCGTTGACCGTGGTGTTGACGGTCGCCTCGTGGCCCGCGTTGAGCAGCAGGACGCAGGTGGAGACCATCTCCTGCTCGGTCAGCCGCTCACCGTCGTCGTGGGCAGCGATCAACGCCGAGATCAGGTCCGTGCCGGGTTCGGCACGGCGGCGGGCGATCAGCTCCCGCAGGTATCCGGAGAACTCCTCGGAGGCCCGTACGGCGGCCTCAGCGGTCTCCTGGGACGGGTTCAGCTCGAACATCCCGCAGATCGCCGCCGACCAGGGCCGCAACGGCCCCCGGTCGGACTCCGGGATGCCCAGCATCTCGGCGATGACCGCCACCGGCAGGGGTTCGGCGACGGCCGCGAGCAGATCGCCGCCGCCCGCCGCCACGAACGAGTCCACCAACTCCGCGGCCAGTCGCCGCACGGTCGGTGCGAGAGACTCGACGGTGCGCGGGGTGAACGCCTTGGAGACCAACCGCCGGATACGCGTGTGGTCCGGCGCCTCCAGATCGAGCAGCCCCTGGCCGTTGAGGGTGGTGAACGGTTCGTGCGCGGCGGACGGTGGGGTGCGACCGAACTCCTCGTGGCTGAAACGGTGGAGGTAGGTACGTCCGAGCCGCCGGTCCCGGAGGAGCGCGGACACGTCGGAGTGGTGCGGGATCAGCCACTGCCCGGTGGGCTCGAACCAGTGCACCCGGCCGGCGGCCCGGAGCGCGGCGTAGGCGGGGTACGGATCGGCGACGAACGCGGGCGACCAGGGGTCGAAGGACACGTGCATGACCCGACGCTACCCGCGTAGCACGCGCCGGGGACGGGCGGGCAGTGCTACGGGTTCGGGCGTGTCCGGAACGGGAGCGCCATGTCCGCATGGATTCGGTCCCAGGCGTCGGTGACCCGACGGCCGGGGCGCGCGGCCAGGTGGTCGGTCGGGGCGCGCGGCGGGCGGTCCCGCCGGGGCGCACGGTAGGTGGTCCCGCCGGGACGCGCGGCGGTTGGTCCGGCCGGGACGCAGGGCGATGGTCCGGCCGGGGCGCGGCGGCCCCCGGCACCTCCCCCGCCACCCCGCCTATCCCGGAGTGACCAGCCTCGCCTCGTACGCGAAGACGGCCGCCTGGGTGCGGTCCCGCAGTCCGAGCTTGACCAGGATCCGGCTGACGTGGGTCTTCACCGTCGACTCCGCCACCACCAGGTGCGAGGCGATCTCGGCGTTCGAGAGCCCCTGGGCGACGAGCACCAGCACCTCCGTCTCCCGCTCGGTGAGGTCTCCGATCCGGGCCAGCGCGGGCGGTTTCGGGGCGTCGGCGAGCTTGGAGAACTCGGTGATCAACCGACGGGTCACGGTCGGTGCCAACAGCGCTTCGCCGGATGCCACCACCCGCACACCGTCGGCCAGTTGACGGGCAGAGGCATCCTTGAGCAAGAAGCCGGAGGCCCCCGCCCGCAAGGCCTGGTAGACGTACTCGTCGAGGTCGAACGTCGTGAGCACCAACACCTTGGCGTCCGCGTCGGCCGCGACGATCTCCCGGGTCGCCTCGATGCCGTTCATCTCGGGCATCCGGATGTCCATCAGCACCACGTCCGGGGCGAGCGCGGCGACCTGGGCGACGGCCTGGCACCCGTCGACCGCCTCCCCCGCCACCGTGATCCCGGGCATCGCGTTCAGGAGGACGGAGAATCCCTCCCGGACCATCATCTGGTCGTCCACGATCAGGACCCGGATGTCGCCGCTCACGCGCTCTCACCCCGCTCCCCCCGGTCCGCCCCGGAAGGCCCGGAAGGCCCGGAAGGCCCGGAAGCCCTGGACCCCCCAGAAGTCCCAGAAGTATCAGGGCCCCCGGCGCCCCCGTACGTGTCACCGCCGAGGCCGGACGCACCGGCCACCCCCAGCGCCACGCCGCTCCCGGCCACACCGGTCCCGGTCGCACCGGTAACCGCACCGGCGGCCGCAGGGGCACCGTCCGAGCCTGGCGTTCGGGCCGACGACAGCCCCGAGTACCGGCCTGACCCCTGGCCCGGCGCTCGGTCCGGGACCTGGTCCGCTGCCCGACCCGACGCCTGGTCCGGTGCCTGGCCCGACACACGGCCCGACGCCCGGACCTCCGCCGGGCCCGCCGGCTGCGCCGCCCCGTCGTCGATCCGGCGCACGGGAAGGAACACGGCTACCTCGTAACCGCCGTCCTCCGTCGCACCGGTGGTCATCTCACCGTCGAGCATCGCCACCCGTTCCCGCATCCCGGTGAGACCGTGCCCCGCGCCGGGCGACGATTTGACGAGTCCGGTCGGCGGACCGTTGACGATCCGCAGTCCGACCCCGCCCAGCACATAGCCGATCTCGACGCGGGCAGTGGCCCCCGGCGCGTGCCGCAACGTGTTGCTCAGCGCCTCCTGCACGATCCGGTACGCCGACAGTTCGACGCCTTGCGGCAGTTCGCGCACCGCTCCGGTCACGGTCTTCTCGGTTTCCAGTCCTGCCTCCCTCACGTTGTCGAGCAATCCGTCGAGCCGCGCCAGCGTCGGCTGCGGCGCCTCCGGCGCGCCGTCGTCCTCCGCACGCACCACGCCGAGCACCCTGCGCAGTTCGGTGAGCGCGGCCACCGCGTTCTCCCGGATCGTCACGAACACCTGCTCCAGCTCGGGCGGCGGGTTTTCCACCCGGTACGGCGCCGCCTCCGCCTGGATCGCGACGACCGACATGTGGTGGGCGACCACGTCGTGCAGTTCGCGGGCGATGGTGGTGCGCTCCTCCAGCAAGGTGCGCCGGTCGCGCTCCACGGCGGTGACCGTCCGCTGCACGGTCACCTCCCGCTCCGCCTCCCGGCGGACCTGGAACAGCGCGACGATCAGCAGGGCGAACGCCGAGACCACCGCCAGCACGGGCGTGTCAGCTGTCGAGCCGGGGGCCCACTCCCGAAGCAGCAGGCTGAAGACCAGCGTGATCGTCCACATCCAGAGCGCCGCCCGTGGGCGGGTGCGGGCGGCGACGACGGTCATCACCACGAGGTGGCCGAAGAGGCTGGCGGGGCTCCACGGCCAGCCGTCCCCGGCCATCGCGACCAGCACGGACGCCGCGAGCGATGCCCAGAACGCTGCGACGGGGCGGATCAGCGTCATGCCCACCGGAACGGCCGGCAGCATCCACAGCACCCCCTCGACCAGGGCTCCGTGGGATTCGCCCAGGCCGAGGCAGACCGTGATGAACGCGGCGAAGAGCACCAGAGCGTGCGGGGCCCACACCGCCGACGTCCGCAGCCTCACGGGCAGTCGCCGGGTCACCGGACCGTCGCCGGCCAACGGCGGCAGCGGACGGTAGGCCCGCACGTCGTCCAGGAGTTCCTGCCGCAGGCTGCCTATCGCCCCTGCGGCGGCCCGAAGCTCAGGGCCCTTCGTCTTCGTCCGGTTCGCGGTCACGGGTTCACGGTAGGTGGGCGCCCACCCACCGGTCGTCCGCACCGAAGCGGATTCCCGGCCGTCCGTCGCAAGGACTACGCGCCCCACCGGCGTACGGCCCGCGAACCCCCACGAACTCCCTGTGCACCTGTCGCCCCGAGCCCTCATCCGGCCCCTGTACGGCCGGCCCCACAGCCGCTCACGGGCCCGGCCACTCGCGGGGAACCCCCGAACTCGTCCCGAGCCCTCTCTCAGCCCTGCCCGGGCTCTTCCCGAGCCTTCACGGACGCGTATCGGGCCGACCGCACGCGCCGGGCCGACCACAGGTCCACGGACTCACCGCGCACTCGGCCCACCGGTCGCTCCCCGCAGGCTTCGCACCTCCTTCGCCCGTGTCGCCCTGTCACCAGGCGAGTTGCTCCAGTTCCTCCGCCACCACGGCGCACGCGTCGGCCGACGGGTCGATCAGCGGGAAGTGACCTACCCCGGGCAGCAAGGTCAGCCCCACCGTCTCGCCGGCTTTGGCCGCCGCGTCGACGAACGCCTCGGACACCGCCCTCGGCACATCGAGGTCGGTGGTTCCCTGGACGATCACCGTCGCCACCCCTGTCGGCAGCAGCAGCGCCGGATCCACATGCGCGCACCGCTCCTCGAACTCAGCTCCCTCGCCGAGCAGTTGGCTCACCGCCCCCTCGCACACATCCAGCTCCACGGCGACCGCGAGGTCCGCGATGGGCGCCAGCGCGACCACGCCGCGCAGCGGCGGGGGAGCCGGCAGCCGCCACGGGGAACCCTCGGGAAGCACGTGCCGGGCGGCGGCCCACAGCGCGAGGTGACCGCCTGCCGAGTGACCCGTCACCACGGTGCGCCGCAGATCCGCCTCCGGCACCTCCCGCGCCGCCAGTTCGGGAAGGGCGTCCAACGCGGCCGCGACGTCGTCGAACGTCTCGGGCCACCGACCGGCCACCTCCCCGCCGTCCTGCCGCGAGGGATCGCCGCCCCGCCGGTACTCGACGCTGGCGACGGCGAACCCCCGCCGGGCCAGAAAGCCGGCCATCGGCGACACGTGCTGCCGGTCGTACCTGTCGCGCCATGCCCCACCGTGCAGCAGGACCACCAGCGGCGCTCCGGTCCGCCCGTCACCCGGAAGGTAGAAGTCGATCACCTGGTCGGGATGGCTCCCGTACGCGGCGGTCCGGTCGGCGGCGACCGGAGGATGGGCCAACGCCGACTCCGTTTCGGCGGCGTCACGATCACGCGCGGCAGAATCCGACATGCTGCTCCAACCGTCCCTGGGCCTCACGAACCGGCCCGACCTGCGGGGACCGTACCAGTACGGCACGTGCCCGCACGGCGGGCGGCCCCCGGCGGAACCGGGACGGCACACGGACAAGAGCGCCACGCGGACGGGGAGGTGCCCGACCGGGGGACGGGGGTGGACGGTAAGTCCGGCTCTCGCGGGGTATGCCGCCGAAGCCGACGCACCGGCAGGCGGGCCGGACGCCGCCCGCGCGCCGCGCGGCGCCAGGAAGCACCGCGAACCAGCGGACGGAAAGGCAGCGGACGGAGAACCAGCGGACGGAGAACCAGCGCGCCGAAAGGCGAGGGGCGGAGATGCCAGGGGCGGAGAGAAGGGACAGGGCGCCGGACACGGTAAGAACGAGGTGGATTCGCATGACTCCACAGTCCTCGCTCGACCCGTCCCGGCGCTTCCCCCGTCCGAGGGAGTGCACCCCGGTGTCTCCCCAGGGCCACCCCCTACGGAATCCGTACGAGTCCCCCCGACGCGCCCGTCCGGCCCGGCACCAGTACCGGCACCGTCACCGTCACCGGCACAGTCCCCACGGCAGTATCCGGCTCCGACCTGCCCCGCCCCCGCGCCCACACCGCTCCCGCCCCTACGCCTCCACCCGCACCGCGTCCCGCGCCCCCGGCTCCCCCGCCGGGATCTCGGCCAGCACCTCGGCCAGCACCCGCGCCGCGCGTTCCGCATCCGCGAACCCGACGTACAGCGGGGTGAAGCCGAACCGCAGCACGTCAGGGCGGCGCAGGTCGCCCACGACGCCCCGGGCGATCAGTTCCCGCATCACCGGCTCCGCCTCCGCGCAGCGCAGCGAGACCTGGCTGCCGCGTTCGGCGTGCGCCGACGGCGTCACCGACTCGACCCGGCCCGCCGGGACATGGGCCTCGACGCACTCCAGGAAGAAGTCGGTCAGCGCCAGCGACTTGGCCCGCACCGCCTCGATCCGCACCCCGTCCCACACGTCGAGCGAGGCCTCCAGAGCCAGCATCGACAGGATGTCCGGGGTGCCGGTCCGGCCGCGCACCGCGCCGTCGGCGGGCGCGTACTCGGCCGCCATCCCGAAGGGGTCGGCGTGCGAGGTCCAGCCGGGCAACGGCGAGTCGAATGCCGCCTGATGGCGCTCCGCGACGTACAGGAAGGCGGGCGAACCGGGTCCGCCGTTCAGGTACTTGTAGGTGCAGCCGACGGCGAGGTCCACCCCGTGCTCGTCCAGTCCCACCGGCAGCGCGCCCGCGCTGTGGCACAGGTCCCAGACGACCGGGGCGCCCACCCGGTGCGCGGCGGCGGTGAGGCCGGGCAGGTCGTGCAGCCGGCCGGTGCGGAAGTCGACGTGGTTGAGCAGTACGGCGGCGGTCCGCGGCCCGAGGGCGGCGGGCACGTCGGCGGGTGCGACCGCGACGATCCGGTGGCCGGTCAGCCGGGCCGCCGACTGCGCCAGATAGCCGTCGGTGGGGAAGGTCGTCGCGTCGACCAGGATCTCGTCGCGCCCGCCCGGCGCCAGCCGCGTCGCTGCGACGACGGCCTTGAAGACGTTGACGCTGGTGGAGTCGCCGACCACCAGTTGCCCGGCTGCGGCGCCGACGAGCGGGGCGATCCGGTCCCCGATCCGCTCCGGGGCCGTCCACCAGCCGCTCTCGTCCCAGGAGCGGATGCGCAGTTCGCCCCACTCGCGGGTGATGACGTCGTGCAGCCTGCCGGGAAGGTGCCGGGGCAGCGCGCCCAGCGAGTTGCCGTCGAGGTAGACGGTGTCGTCCAGCGTGAAGAGCCCACGCCGACCGGCCAGTTCGTCGGCGGCGTCGAGCTCCGCGGCCTTCGCCGCCAGGGTGCCGGTGTTCTCAGACATGACTGCGCGCCGTCCACAGCTCGGGGAAGACGTTCTTGGCGGCGCGTTTCTCCAGCCACGCCACGCCGGCGGAACCGCCGGTACCGGTCTTCGAGCCCATGGCCCGGCGGGTCGCGACCAGATGGTCGTTGCGCCAGCGCCACACCAGCTCGCCGACGTCGGTCAGCAGCTCGCCGAGCCTGACCAGTTCGTCGTACCGCTCCGGGTCGGCGTAGATGCGCGCCCAGACGGCCTCGACGCCCTCCGACGGCTCGTACTTCTGCCGCAGGTCCCGGCCGAGCACCGACTGCGGGACGGGGTGGCCGCGCCGGGCGAGCAGTGCCAGCACCTCGTCGTAGAGGCTGGGCTCGCTCAGGGCCTTCTCCAGCTCGGCGTGCACCCGCGGCACCCCGCGGTGCGGGACCAGCATGGAGGCGGACTTGTCGCCGAGCAGGAACTCCATCCGGCGGTACATCGCGGACTGGAAGCCGGAGCCCTCACCGAGGGCGCCCCGGTAGGAGTTGAACTGGGCGGGCGTCAGGTGGGCCAGCGGGCGCCACGAGTCGTTGAGCGCCACGAGCTCCCGCAGCGAGCGCTTCAGCGCGTCGCGCGCGTCCGGAACACGGTCCTCCCGCAGCGCGGCCGCCGCGGTCTCCCATTCATGGACGATGACGGTGAACCACAGCTCCATGACCTGGGTGGTCACCAGGAAGACCATCTCACCGGGGTCGTCGGAACGGAGCTGCTGGAGGTGGGTCAGGACATCCGCGTGGACGTAGTCCTCGTACGGGGTGGTTCCTGCGAAATCGAGATGCGGTGCGTCCGCACCGGTCTCCACGGGGTCGGGCTGTATCGCCGACATCGCTGTCTCCTCGACACGAGATTCCGGGTAGCGGTCCGCCCAGTCCGTGGGCTGGTGGGCTCCGGTCCCCTGCGCCGCATCCTATCGAGGCGGCTCGCGGAGGGCTCTTCACGGCGGGCTTCCCCGGCGGGGGGGCTCATCGGACGCGGCCCGCACCCGTACCCCGCCCCGGCCCCGTAGGCCCGGTCCCGCCCCGTGCTCACCGCCCACGTCCCCGGCCCCGGCCCGGCCCCGGAAACAGCGACGCGGGGCACCACCGGTGCGGCGAACGCGCGCACCGGCCGTGCCCCGCAGTTCGGGCGTCGGGCCCGATCGGCTCAGGATGTCCGGTCAGCCCAGGATGTCCGCCGCGGTCGGCGAGGAGTCGCGCAGGAAGGTCGAGCAGCGCTCGTACTCCTCCTGCTCGCCGATCGACTGCGCGGCGCGGGCGAGGGCGTGCAGCGCCCGCAGGAAGCCCCGGTTCGGCTCGTGCTCGAACGGGACCGGGCCGTGGCCCTTCCACCCGGCACGGCGCAGCGAGTCGAGACCGCGGTGGTAGCCCGTACGGGCGTACGCGTACGACTCGACGACGCGGCCGGCCTCGAACGCCTCGTCGGCGAGCTGCGCCCAGGCCAGCGAGGAGGTGGGGTACTTCGCCGCCACATCGGCGGGCGCGGTCCCGGCGGCGAGCAGCTCGCGCGGCTCCGGGTCGTCGGGCAGGTGGGTCGGGGCAGGGCCCCCGAGAAGGTTCTCGTGGATGGACATGGGTCCCAGTGTGCCTGGCCGGGCGCCCGTCCGGGACATCACCCCGGAGGCCGCAGGGGCCCCCGGGCCGGCCCGCCGCCCGGTCCCGCCCCCGGAGGCTGTACGGGGCCCGTACCGGCCTCGCCGACGGTGCCCGGGGCAGCCCGCCCGGACGGTTCCAGCGGCGGGGAGGTGACGCCGCAGTGGACCGTGCAGACGGGCGCGCGTTCCGGTTCCGCCGTCGGGGTGCGCACCGTCCACCAGGCGATCAGGGCGCCCAGCACCAGCAGCGCCGCACAGATCGGCATGGCCCGCCGGAAGGCCGCGGCGAACGCGTCCGCCTCCCGGTACGCCTCCGGTCCCATGCCGGAGAGCAGCGGCAGCGCCGCCACCGCGATCAGGCCCGCGGTACGCGCCGCCGCGTTGTTGATCCCGCTGGCGATGCCCGCACGGCTCTCGTCGACCGCCGCCAGCACCGTCGCGGTGAGCGGCGCGACGAGCGCGACCAGGCCCAGGCCCAGCACCACGACGGCGGGCAGCACCTCGGTGACGTACCCGGAGAGGCTCGCGCTGCCGGGCCCCACCCGCGTCATCAGCAGCATCCCGGCGGCGGCGAGCAGCGGTCCGACGGTGAGCGGGAGCCGCGGTCCGATGCGCCGGGCCAGACCGCCCGACCAGGCGGAGAACAGCAGCATCAGCACCGTCGTCGGCAGCAGCGCGGTGCCCGCGCCGAGCGCCGAGTACCCGGCGACGACCTGGAGCTGGATCGCGGAGAGGAAGAAGTAGCCGCCGAGCGCCGCGTAGACGCAGAACGTCACGATGTTGACGGAGGTGAAGAGCCGCGACGCGAAGACCGACGTCGGCAGCATCGGTTCCGGCCGCCGCCGTTCCACCACCACGAACGCGGCCCCCAGCGCCACCCCGGCCACCGCCGCGCCGATCACCCTCGGCGAGGCGCCCTGGCCCGGCGCCTCGATCAGCGCGTACGTCACCAGGGCGGGTGAAAGAGCCCCCAGCACGGCCCCGAGCACGTCGAAGCGGCCGTGCGCGCGTGGATCGCGCGACTCCGGTACGTGCCGGAGCGCGACCGGCACGCAGAGGGCGGCGATCGGCAGGTTGAGCAGGAACACCCACCGCCAGCCCGGCCCGTCCACCAGCCAGCCCCCGACGAACGGCCCGATCGCCGCCCCGACCCCGCCGAAGCCGGACCAGAGCCCCACCGCCCGCGCCCGGTCGTCGGGATGGAAACTCGCCTGGATCAGGGCGAGCGACCCGGGCGTCAGCAGAGCCCCGCCGACGCCTTGGAGGGCGCGTGCGCCGATCAGCACGGCGGCGTTGGGCGCCAGCGCGCACAGCAGCGAGGCGAGGGCGAACCACACCACGCCGACGACGAAGACCCGCCGCCGGCCGTACCGGTCGCCGAGCGAGCCGCCCAGCAGGATCAGCCCGGCCAGGGTCAGCATGTAGGCGTTGACGGTCCACTGGAGCGCCGCCAGATCGGTGCCGAGGTCACGGCCGATGCGGGGCAGGGCCACATTGATGACGGTGGAGTCGAGCATCGCCATGCCGGAACCGAGGACCGTGGTCAGCACGATCCAGCGGCCGGACGCCGAGGCGGCCCGGATCCGGCCGGCGGCTGCGGGGGTCGCGGGACTCCCGGAGGTCTCACCCATGGACAGCAGCATCCCCGTCGCCGGGACGACCGGCCAGTCCTGCCGGCGGCCGGTGGGTCCCGGCACGGAAGCCGCCGACCGCCCCACCCGGCCGGCCGGCCGCTAGCGGACCGCCCGGATCCCCCGGACCAGGGCGTCGACGCCGGCCTGCGTCTTGGAGCGCGGGCAACCGACGTTGAGTCGTACGAAGCCGTCGGAGCCGTACACCGCACCCGGCATGACGGCGACCTTCTCGCGCTCGATCAGCACCCGCTGGAGCGCGTCGTCGTCCACGCCGAGCGGGCGCAGGTCGATCCAGGCCAGGTAACCGGCCTGGGGCGGCCGCCAGCCCAGCTCGGGGAAGGCGGCCGCCAGACGGTCCGCGACCAGGTCCAGATTGCCCGCGATGTAGCCGCGCGCGGCGTCCAGCCACGGGCCGCCCTCCCGGTAGGCCGCGATGTGCGCGGTGAGCGAGAGCACCGCCGGCGACTCCAGCCCTTCGCCGGTGGCCATGCGCCGCAGGTACTCGGCCCGGTCCGCCGGATCTCCGATCAGACCGTACGAGCCGGTCAGCGCGGGAAAGTTGAACGCCTTCGAGCCCGAGGTGATCAGCGCCCACCGCGCCTGGCCCGCGACCCGCGTCCAGGGCAGGTGCCGGTGGCCCTCGTGGACGAAGTCGGCATGGATTTCGTCGCTGATCACCGCGACCCCGTGCCGGGCGGCCGAGGCGGCCATGCCGGTCAGCTCGTCCTCGGTCCACACCCGGCCGGTCGGGTTGTGCG
Organism: uncultured Streptomyces sp.; assembly: GCF_947488945.1. Classification (GTDB taxonomy): domain Bacteria; phylum Actinomycetota; class Actinomycetes; order Streptomycetales; family Streptomycetaceae; genus Streptomyces. The sequence continues at coordinate 391,640 of NZ_CANLBS010000003.1, read as the reverse complement.
GCGAGCAGAGCAGCAGCACCTTGGCGTCGGGCCGGGCGAGTTCCCGCTCCAGCGCGTCGGCGTCCCCGACCGGCACCCCGCGCAGCTCCCGCCCCAGCCCGCCGATCGCCTTGCGGAACCCGTCGTAGACGGGCACGTGGACGACGACCCCGTCACCGGGCCGGGTCCACATGCGCAGCAGTTGGGAGAGCTGGTTGAGGACGGAGGGGCCGTAGACGAGCTGCCCGGTGTCGATCCGGGTGTCGTGCCGCGTGGCGAACCAGTGGGCTATCGCCGAGCGGAAGTCGTCGTGCTGCCAGTCGGTGTAGCCGAACACCCCGTGGCCGAGCCGGTCGCGGAGGGCGGCGAGCACCTCGGGCGCGGTCGCGAAGTCCATGTCGGAGATGGTGAACGGGAGCAGCCCGGCCACCCCGAACCGGTCGGCGACCCCGTCCCACTGGACGGACCAGGTGCCCCGGCGGTCGACGACGGTGTCGAAGTCGTAGGACGGACTCACAGCTTCCTCGCATGGTTCGGTTCTGTTCCACGTGCGCGGCGTGCGCGGACACGGTCCGCGTCCGCGCACGGCACGGGCCCGGCACCCCGACGGGGTACCGGGCCCACGACACACCGCCGGGCCGGAGCCCGGACGGTGTCACTTCAGCTTGGTGCCCGTGGAACGCAGGTTGCCGCAGGCCTCCGTGACACGCTTGGCCATGCCGGCCTCGGCGGACTTGCCCCACGTGCGCGGGTCGTAGACCTTCTTGTTGCCGACCTCGCCGTCGACCTTCAGGACGCCGTCGTAGTTGCGGAACATGTGGTCCGCGATCGGGCGGGTGAAGGCGTACTGGGTGTCGGTGTCGAGGTTCATCTTCACGACGCCGTTCTCCAGCGCGGTGGCGATCTCCTGCGCGGTGGAGCCGGAACCGCCGTGGAAGACGAAGTCGAACGGGGACGTCTTGCCGTACTTGGCGCCCACGCCCTCCTGCAGGTCCTTGAGCAGCTCCGGGCGCAGGACGACGTTGCCCGGCTTGTAGACGCCGTGGACGTTGCCGAACGAGGCGGCCAGGAGGTAGCGGCCCTTCTCGCCCAGGCCGAGCGCCTCGGCGGTGCGCAGCGCGTCGTCGACGGTCGTGTACAGCTCGTCGTTGATCTCGTGCGTGACGCCGTCTTCCTCGCCACCGGTCGGGGTGATCTCGACCTCAAGAATGATCTTGGCGGCGGCCGCCTTGGCGAGCAGCTCCTGACCGATGGCCAGGTTGTCGGCCAGCGTCTCGGCCGAACCGTCCCACATGTGGGACTGGAACAGCGGGTTGAGGCCCTTGGCCACCCGCTCCGCCGAGATGTCGAGCAGCGGACGGACGTAGCCGTCCAGCTTGTCCTTGGGGCAGTGGTCCGTGTGCAGCGCGACGGTGATGTCGTACTTGGCGGCGACGACGTGCGCGAACTCGGCCAGGGCCACGGCGCCGGTCACCATGTCCTTGTTGTACTGACCGCCCAGGAACTCCGCCCCACCGGTGGAGATCTGCACGATGCCGTCGCTCTCCGCCTCGGCGAAGCCCCGCAGTGCGGCGTGCAGGGTCTGGGTCGACGTCACGTTGATCGCCGGGTAGGCGAACTTCCCTGCCTTCGCCCGGTCGAGCATCTCGGCGTAGACCTCGGGGGTTGCGATGGGCATCTGTCCGCTCCTTGGGATGTGCGGGTGTGAAGTGCTGGTCCCTGACCTGGGGGCGACGTCATCGTCGAGCCCATCTTCCCAGACTCTCGCGCGGACTCCACCCCGGCGGACCCGTCACGCGGTCCGGCAGGGTGGGACGTTTCACGTGAAACGTCCCACCCCGCCGGAGTACGCGCGAAACGGAGGGAGAAACCGCAGGTCAGCGGCTTTTCGGACGAGGCGTCATGGTCGGCCACCCGGGGCGACCGGGCGGCGCCCACCCGTGGTCGGGCCCTTCGGCCCGGTCAGGCGAGGCCGAGATCCGCGACCGAGTAGACGTTCACGTACGGCAGGCCGGCCTCGGCGACGGCCGGGGCGGCACCCCGCTCCACGATCACGGCGACGGCGACGACCTCGCCACCGGCCTCACGGACCGCCTCGACCGCGGTCAGCGGCGAACCGCCCGTGGTCGAGGTGTCCTCGACGACCAGGCAGCGGCGGCCCTTGACGTCGGTGCCCTCGATGCGGCGCTGCATGCCGTGCGCCTTCTGCGCCTTACGGACGACGAACGCGTCCAGGCTCTGCCCGCGCGCGGCCGAGGCGTGCAGCATCGACGTGGCGACCGGGTCGGCGCCCAGCGTCAGACCGCCGACGCAGTCGTAGTCCAGGTCGGCGGTCGAGTCGAGCATGACCTGACCGACCATCGGCGCGGCCTTGCCGTCCAGCGTGATCCGGCGCAGGTCGATGTACCAGTCGGCTTCCAGCCCCGAGGAGAGGGTCACCTTGCCGTGCACCACGGCCTTGTCCTTGATCTGCTGGAGCAGCTCAGCGCGTACGTCAGTCATGGTGTCGAGGGTAAGCGCTCGCGGCTCGCGGTCAGAGCCGGACCCAGCTCCAGGTGGTCGAGATCTCCAGCGGCTCGATGGGCGTGACCAGGCGCGGAGCGGTGTTCAGACCGTTCGGCGGGCCCGACTGCGGCTCCACGCAGACGGCCTCCTCCTGCTCGTCGTAGATCACCACCCACTCGTCCCGGCTGGTGACCGTCAACTCCAGCCGCTCCGGCCAGGTGAGCTTGACGTCCACGCCCTCGGGCATCCCGAAGCAGTCGTCCCACGGACCGGGCAGCGGGTCGATCCGGTTGCCGGTCGGCAGATGGTCCGCCCCGCGCTCCTCCTGCCACGCGGCGTCGAAGGAGAGCGCGACGTCCCGGCCGTCGAGCGAACGGCGGAACCAGGGGTGCCAGCCCGCCTGCGCGGGGAACGAGTCGCCGTACGTCTCCACCGCGAGGCTCAGCGTGAGCCCGTCCTCGGTCAGCTCGAAAGTCTGCGTCACCCGGCCCGCGTACGGCCAAGGGTCGGCGAGGTCGTAGTAGAACGCGGCCTCCGCCGTCTCCTGCCGGGCGGTGCGCCAGGACGTGTCACGACCGGTCCCGTGGATGGCGTGCGGCGGCGAGTTCAGCGGCAGTTCGTGGACGGTCCCGCCGGAACGGAACCTCCCGTGGGCGGTCCGGCCGCACCACGGCACCATGGGGAAACAGCCGTAGCGGTCCCCCTGGCGCAGCAGTTCGGTGCCGCCGACCGACAGACCGGAGATCCGGCAGCCGTTCACGGGGTCAATGGTCAACTCGACGTCGCCGGCCGACAGCCGGACCTTCTTTTCGCTGCTGCTCACCCGACGACCCTACTGGGACGGCCCCGAGGTGTCCCGTGGTTCCCCCCGCACCGGGCCCGGACCGTGGTCCCCCGTACCCGGTCCCCGGACAGCCGTTCACGCGCACCGGGGCCCGTCTCCCGTGCCGTACCGCGCCCGGACCGTCGCTCACGCCGGACGCCGCACGACCTGCCCGGATCGCCCCGCATCGGTGGGAGCGCGTCGTGCGGCTGCCGCTACCTGCGGCGGCGCAGCGCCCTGCCCACGACCACGGCCGAAGCCAGCGCGAGGGCCGCCGCCGGGGCGACCCAACGCAGCGTGGAACCGACCGTGCCCGCGTCCGCCGACGGCACCGGGGCGTACCGGCCGCGCGGCGGCGCGTGGTCCACCTCTTCCGCACTCCGCCCGATCATGGTGCGCCGGGCGTGCGCGGCCTCGGCCGGGGGCTCGTCCGGAACGGTGAACTCGAGCTCGATCCCGCCCTCGATGCCGCTGTTGAAGCCGTCCTCGGGGCCGAGCGACGACGGCGGTACCTCGGTGTCGAACACGGACGGCTTCGCCGGGGGCTCCCCCGCGGTCGGCGGCCCCGCCGGATCGGCCGGCGGCCCTCCGGACTCCGCGGGCTCGGACGCGCCCGCCCCGGTGGCGGCCTCGGAGGCGGCTCCGGACGCATCGGCGGACCCGGGTGCGTCAGCGGCCCCGGCGGCGCCCGCGGGGCCTGCGTCGCCCGCGGGGCACGCCGCTGTGCCGGCCGGGCCCGGCTCCGGTGTCCCGCCCACCACGCCCGGAGCGTCCGCGGCGTGTCCGCCGAGGGTCTCCGTGACGAGCTGCTGGGTGAACCGGTCCAGCAGGCGGGTGCCCGCCGTCCGGGCCGCCTCGGGCCCCAGGTCGACGAGCCGGCCGTCGCCCGCCACCGTGCCCGTGAAGCCGATGGTGGTGCCGCCGTCGTTCTCCGTGAGGTCGACCGTCAGGGCCAGCTTCACCGCACCGGCGCCCCGCGCCTCCGTGCCCTCACCGGAGACGGAGAAGGTGTCGAGGTCGGTACGCGTGAGCGAGAGGATCCCCCGGTACGTGATCGTGTGGCCGCCCACCCGCACCTTCAGCCGCCCCACGAGGGGGCCGCCCGCCGGGTCGGCGTCCTGCTGGAAGCCCGGAAGGCAGCGCGCCACGCGGGCGGGGTCCCCCAGCGTCTGGCGCAGCGACGGGGCCGGAACCGGAACGAACACCTCATGCTCCATACAACCGAGCCTACTCACGCACGGGCGGCACGTCAGCGCTTCGACGCCGCCGTTCCGCGGTCCCCACACCCCCTCCGCGCGGCCCGCACCCGACGACCGGCCCCGGCGCGCCCCGTTCTACCCGTCCTCCCGGTAGCGCGGATGCACCAGCGTCGACGGCCGCCGGTCCCGCAGCCGTACGTGCTCCGCGGCACGCCCCGCGGCCGTCAGCTCACGCGCCCCCACCGAGCGCAGCCGGGGAGCCGCCGGGTCCAGTCCCAGCTCCGGCGCGGTACGGACCGCCGCCAGCACGAACCCCCAGTCCTGCGGGGCCCCCGAGCCGCCGACGACCCGGTCCGGCCCCGCCCCGAACCCGGTGGCGCGACCGGTGACCCGGTACGGGCGGGGGGCCAGCCCGCCGGCGCGCACCGTCGCCTCCACGGTCCAGAAGGTGTGCGGGCGGAGTCCGGGCGGCCCCCCGTGCACCACGAACCGGCCGTCCGGGGCGAGGGCCCGCCCGATCAGCCGGTAGAACTCGGCCGAGTACAGCTTGGTGGAGGCCGTGATGCCCGGGTCCGGCAGGTCCGAGACGATCACGTCGTACCGGCCGTGCGCGCGGCGCAGCCAGGCGAACGCGTCCGCGCCGACCGGCTTCAGCCGCGGGTCGCGGTAGGCGCGGCGGTTGAGCGCGGACAGTGCGGGGTCCTCGCGCGCCAGCCGGACGACGGTGGGATCGAGTTCGACCACGGTGACCGAGCGGACGTCCCGGTAGGCGAGCGCCTCGCGGGCGGCCAGCCCGTCGCCCCCGCCGAGAATGAGCACCCGCGCGTGCGGGCCGCGCATCGCCGGGTGGACAAGGGCCTCGTGGTACCGGTACTCGTCGCGGGCGCTGACCCGCAGCCGCCCGTCCAGATAGAGGTCGAGGTCGAGGCTGTCGCGCCCGGAGCCCGTCAGGACGATCTCCTGCACCTCGCTCTGCACGGCGACCCGGACGTCCTTCCCGTACACCGCCCGGCGGGCCGCCCGCTCGAAGTCGTCGACCAGCAGCGTCGATCCGGTCAGCAGCGCGATCACCAGGCCGCAGGCGAGCACCAGCAGGACGCGGGCGCGGGCGGAGAGGTCACGCCGGAACAGCCACAGCACCAGCGCCCCGCCGGCCGCCGCGTTGACCGCGCCGGTGACCAGCGCCCCGGTGAGCTGGCCGAGCACCGGCAGCAGCAGGAAGGGGAAGGCCAGTCCGCCCACCAGCGCGCCCACGTAGTCGGCGGCGAACAGATCGGCCACCGTGCCCCCGGCGTCCTGCCGGTCCACCCGCTGGATCAACGTCATCAGGAGGGGGATCTCCGCTCCGATCAGGACGCCGATCGCCAACGAGAAGGCGACCAGGGCGTGCCGGGACTCGCCGAGCCACGCGAAGGACGCGTAGAGCACCAGCGCCGACGAACCGCCCACCAGCGCGAGCACCATCTCGATGGCCACGAACCCCACGGCGGCGTGGCAGCGTAAACGTTTCGCGAGGAGCGAGCCGACGCCCATCGCGAAGACCATCACCGAGAGCACCACGGACGCCTGGGTGACCGAGTCGCCGATCAAGTACGAGGCGAGGGCGACCAGTTCGAGTTCGTACACCAGGCCGCACGCGGCGCAGACGAAGACGCAGGCCAGGACGAGGAACCGGCCGGTGCGCGGACGTACGGGGAGGGGCGCCGCGCTCTCCCGCACCGGTGCCTGCTGGTCGATCATGAAGCGACGCTACGTCACGCACCGTTCCTGCCTTGTCACCCACACGGGTGCAAGTGGGGCCCGGAACCGGCACCCGTACGCGCCCCGCGTGCGCTGTGGCTCCGCCGATACGGCGCTCGGAGCGCGGCATCGGCGGGCCGCCCGCCCCGCACGCCCCCGAGCCGCCGCGCACGCCCCCGAGGCGCCGCACACACCCCTGAGCGCCTCCGCCCCGCGCCATCCCTGCGCCGGCCACGCCCGGCGGGCGCGCCTCGAAGGCGCCGCGCCCGCGCCGGACGCCCCGGCCTCAACGCGCCCCGGCCGACGCGGGCACCCGGACGCCGACCCTGGTCCGGGTCGCCACGAGCTGCCCCTCCTGCGGATACGCGTGCCAGGTACGCCACCGCACCTGACCCTCGCTCCGCTGCGCGAGCATCGCGGTGAACGCGTACGGACTGCCCGGGAAGGTGCCCGCGAGACCGTGCGGGTGCTCGGCCACCAGGGCAAGCAACTCCTGCGCGCGCCCGGCAAACTGACACTCCGTCAGTAGCTCCACCCGCGCGGCGAACTCGTACTCCCGGCCTCCGAGCCGCTTGGAGACCCCGAGGGGCAGGGGGGTGCTGCTGCCCGGGATGCAGGCGACGGTCTCCGAGAGGGTGTCGCCCCCCTCTTCGAGAAGCACCTGGTGGGAGGCGCCGAGCAGCCGCAGTTGCAGTGCGGCGCCGTCGAGGCGGAGGTCGAGGACGGCGAGGGCGGGCAGCGGCTCCCGCCCGAGCGCCCAGGCCAGATCGTCGGCGCGGGTGTCGGAATAGGAGGTCTGGAGGGACGTGAGCATGGGGTCGGCTCCGCATACGCAGGGACACATGGGCAGGCGGCGCCCCGGCGACTGCGTGTGGGAGGTGGGGAGCGCCCGATCCGGCCCGACAGGGGTCCGAGGGCTAAATGTTCTCTCCAGCGAGGTAATCATGAAGTACGCCGCACTCACAGCGTTTTTACCCAACTTGCCGGGGTTTCCATCCCCTGGGGGGCAACACGGTTCAACTGTTCAACCAAAAACTCCGCGCGTGGCTGCACGACATCGCCGCCCGGCCGGGTGCGAGCCCCAACAAAACGGTGCCCGGCGGGAGTTGCCCGCCGAGCACCACACAACGTCCCACGCCTCACGCGCCCCGCGCGCACCGCGCCGGCGGACCGGCCGCCCCGTGGCGGCCGCCTCCGCCGGCGCGCGCCGGTCAGCTCCCTCCGCCGCAGCCGCCCCCGCCGCACGACGACCCGCCGCCGCACGAGTGGCCGCCCCCGCAGGAGTGACCGTGCCCGGAGTGCCCCGACGAGGATCCGCAGGCCGCCCCGGCACTGCCGGACGCGCCGGAGTCCCCGGACCGGCGGGCCTTCCGCCCCTTGCCGGAGCCGCCGCTCTTCCCCTTCGCCCCGCCCGACTTCGCGGACCCGCCGTCCGCCCACCAGCTCGGCCCCGCGCCCGCCGCGGACGCCCCGGACCGCCGCGCGGCGAGCGCGGCCTTCCGGGCCCTCTCCGCCCGCCCGCCGACCACGATCAGCCCCACGAACAGCACCAGCACGACGACGGTGATGACTATGGTCATCGCCCCCCACCTCCCCTGTCCCGTACCGGAACGGCCCCCGCCGCCCCGCCCTCTGCCGAGGTGTGAGGGTGATGCCCCCGCCCGCGCGCCGCGAAAGCGGACTTGAGCAACTCCAGAGCTTCCCCGGAGGATGGCGTCATGACACAGGAACGACCGCTGCTCAATCGCCGGCTGGCCGCGTTCGGCACCACGATCTTCGCGGAGATGTCGGCCCTGGCCGCCTCGACCGGGGCGATCAACCTGGGCCAGGGCTTCCCCGACACCGACGGCCCCGAGGAGATCCGCGAGGCGGCCGTCCGCGCGGTGCGCGAGGGTCGGGGCAACCAGTACCCGCCGGGGCCCGGCGTGCCCGAACTGCGCCGCGCCGTCGCCGCCCACCAGGAGCGCTTCCACGGCCTGGCGTACGACCCCGACGCCGAGGTACTGGTCACCGCGGGCGCCACCGAGGCCGTCGCCGCCTCGATGCTGGCCCTGCTGGAACCGGGGGACGAGGTCGTCGCCCTGGAGCCCTACTACGACTCGTACGCCGCCTGCATCGCCATGGCGGGCGGCACCCGGGTGCCCGTCACCCTGCGCCCCCACGACGGCGCCTTCCGGCTGGACCTCGACGAGCTGCGGGCGGCGGTCACCCCCCGCACCCGCCTCCTGCTGCTCAACACCCCCCACAACCCCACGGGCACCGTCCTGAACCGGGCGGAGCTGACCGCCGTGGCCGAACTCGCCGTCGAGCGCGACCTGCTCGTCGTCACCGACGAGGTCTACGAGCACCTGGTCTTCGAGGGCGAACACCTGCCGCTCGCCTCGTTCCCCGGCATGCGCGACCGCACCGTCTCCATCTCCTCGGCCGGCAAGACCTTCTCCCTCACCGGCTGGAAGATCGGCTGGATCACCGCGAGCCCGGACCTGATCGCCGCGGTCCGTTCCGCCAAGCAGTTCCTGACCTACGTCTCCGGCGGCCCGTTCCAGTACGCGGTCGCCGAGGCGCTCGCCCTGCCCGACAGCTACTACGCCGGCTTCCGGGAGGATCTCCGCGCCAAGCGGGACATCCTCACCGAGGGGCTGACGGCCGCGGGCTTCACGGTGCACCGCCCGGCGGGCACGTACTTCGTGACCACCGACATCACCCCGCTCGGCGAGAAGGACGGCTTCGCGTTCTGCCGTTCCCTGCCCGCCCGCTGCGGCGTCGTCGCCGTCCCGAACGCCGTCTTCTACGACCACCGGGAGGAGGGAGCCCCGTACGTCCGGTTCGCCTTCTGCAAGCGCGAGGAGGTCCTCCGGGACGCGGTGGAGCGCCTGCGGACCCTCACCGCCTGATCCGGCACACCCCCGCGCACGCACGACCGGCCGGTGCGACGCGTCCCCGGAGGGACCGTCGCACCGGCCGGTGCGGTGCTGCGGAGCGGGACTCAGTCCTCGGCGGGCGTGTCGCCCTCGGACTTCTCCTCGGCCGGGGCCAGGCCCAGGCGCTCGACGAGCCACTTGTCGAACTCGATCGACGCGCGGATCCAGCTCACCGTGGAGGACACGAAGTGCTCCAGGTTGACTCCGGTGCCGATGAGCATCTGCGCCTCACCGATCAGGCGGACCGAGCCGGCCGCACCCTCCTCGCCCTCGTGGGCGTGGGTGTAGACCTTCGGCCACAGGGTGCGGCGGTTCCAGTCGTCCACCGCGTCCAGGAGCAGCGGGCGCTGGTCCAGGGCGTGCGGGCGGTCGTAGAAGGTGCGGACCGAGAACACCTGCTGCTCGGCCTCGCCGCGGAACATGAAGTACGTGCGGAACTCTTCCCACGGCGCGGCGAGGTCGCCCTCGTCGTCGACGACGTACTTCAGCTCCATCTGCTCGAGGAGCTGCTTGATGAGGTCCTGGTCAGGGACGACGGGGCCCTCCGGTCCTGCCGCCTGCGGTTCGGGCTGGCCCCCGAAATTAGGAATCGAGGACGGATCGATGCTCACCGTTATTTCCCTTCGTGCGGTTGTCGCCATCCTCCCCCATGCCGGGCGGGGCATGGCAAGCCCCGACGGCTCCAATCCGCCACGAGCTGACACGCGGCCGTGGCGGAAGGGGCCCGCCGGGGCACTGTACGGGCGGACGGCGGCCTTCCCGCGCGGCGGGGCGCCGGGGGGAGGCCGCCGTCCGGAGGCGGCGACCGTCAGGTCGCTCGGCCCACGATCAGGCCGTTCTCGGCGCGGTCCACCCGGACCGTGTCGCCGTCGCGGACCTCGCCGGCCAGGATCTCCTTGGCCAGCCGGTCGCCGATCGCCGTCTGGATCAGCCGGCGCAGCGGCCGCGCCCCGTACGCCGGGTCGTTGCCCTCCTCCGCCAGCCAGGCCAGGGCCTCCGGCGTGACGTCCAGAGTGAGCCTGCGGTCGGCCAGGCGCTTGGCGAGCCGGCCGACCTGGAGCTCGGCGATGTGGGCGAGCTCGCCGCCGGAGAGCGCCGAGAAGACCACCAGGTCGTCCAGCCGGTTCAGGAACTCCGGCTTGAAAGAGGCCCGTACGACCTCCAGCACCTGCTCCTTCTTCACCTCCGGCTTGACCAGCGGGTCCACCAGGAACTGGCTGCCGAGGTTGGAGGTCAGGATCAGGATGGTGTTGCGGAAGTCCACCGTCCGGCCCTGGCCGTCGGTGAGCCGCCCGTCGTCGAGGACCTGAAGCAGCACGTCGAAGACCTCGGGGTGGGCCTTCTCCACCTCGTCCAGCAGCACCACGCTGTACGGGCGGCGACGGACCGCCTCGGTGAGCTGGCCGCCCTCCTCGTACCCGACGTAGCCGGGCGGGGCGCCGACGAGCCGCGCCACGCTGTGCTTCTCGCCGTACTCGCTCATGTCGATGCGGACCATGGCCCGCTCGTCGTCGAAGAGGAAGTCGGCCAGCGCCTTCGCCAGCTCGGTCTTGCCGACCCCGGTCGGGCCGAGGAAGAGGAACGAGCCGGTGGGCCGGTCCGGGTCGGCGATCCCGGCGCGGGTGCGCCGCACCGCGTCGGAGACCGCGCGGACCGCCTCGGACTGCCCGATCAGGCGCTTGCCGAGTTCGTCCTCCATGCGCAGCAGCTTCTGCGTCTCGCCCTCCAGCAGGCGGCCCGCGGGGATGCCGGTCCAGGCGCCGACCACGTCGGCGATGTCGTCGGGACCGACCTCCTCCTTGACCATGGTGTCCTTGGACGCCTCCTGCTCGGCCTCGGCGGCCTCCTCCAACTCACGCTCCAGGCCGGGGATCTCGCCGTAGAGCAGCTTGGAAGCGGTGTCGAAGTCACCGTCGCGCTGGGCGCGTTCGGCCTGGCCGCGCAGGTCGTCGAGGCGTTCCTTCAGTTCACCGACCCGGTTGAGGCCCTGCTTCTCCTTCTCCCAGCGGGCGTTGAGGCCGCGCAGCTCCTCCTCCTTGTCGGCGAGGTCGCGGCGCAGCTTCTCCAGCCGCTGCTTGGAGGCGGCGTCCGTCTCGTTCTTCAGCGCCAGCTCCTCCATCCGGAGGCGGTCGACGGAACGCTGCAGCTCGTCGATCTCCAGCGGAGAGGAGTCGATCTCCATGCGCAGCCGGGACGCGGACTCGTCGACCAGGTCGATCGCCTTGTCCGGCAGGAAGCGGGAGGTGATGTAGCGGTCGGAGAGGGTCGCGGCGGCCACCAGCGCGGAGTCCGCGATGGAGACCTTGTGGTGCGCCTCGTACCGGCCCTTGAGCCCGCGCAGGATCGCGATGGTGTCCTCGACGGACGGCTCGGCGACCAGCACCTGCTGGAAGCGCCGCTCCAGCGCGGGGTCCTTCTCGATGCGCTCGCGGTACTCGTCCAGTGTGGTCGCGCCGACCATCCGCAGCTCGCCGCGGGCCAGCATCGGCTTGAGCATGTTGCCCGCGTCCATGGCGGAGTCCCCGCCCGCGCCGGCGCCCACGACCGTGTGCAGTTCGTCGATGAAGGTGATGATCTGCCCGTCGCTCTCCTTGATCTCGGAGAGCACGGTCTTCAGCCGCTCCTCGAACTCGCCGCGGTACTTCGCGCCGGCGACCATCGCGCCGAGGTCGAGCGAGACCAGCCGCTTGTCGCGCAGCGACTCCGGGACGTCGCCCTTCACGATGCGCTGCGCCAGCCCTTCGACGACGGCGGTCTTGCCGACGCCCGGCTCGCCGATCAGCACCGGGTTGTTCTTGGTGCGGCGGGAGAGCACCTGCACGACACGGCGGATCTCCTGGTCGCGGCCGATGACCGGGTCGAGCTTGCCCTCGCGGGCAGCCGCCGTGAAGTCCGTGCCGAATTTCTCCAGGGCCTTGTACTGGCCCTCCGGGTCCGGAGTGGTCACCCGGCGCCCTCCCCTGCTCTTCTCGAACGCGTCCATCAGTTTCTTCGCACCGGCGCCCTGCGCGGAAAGAATCTCACCGCTCCTGCCGCCCCGGGCGGCGACGCCGATCAGCAGGTGCTCGGTCGACAGGTACTCGTCACCCAGGTCCTTCGCGCGCTGCGCGGCGTCGTTGATGACGGCGAGCAGCTCGCGGTCGGGCTGCGGCGGGGCGACGGTCGATCCGGTGACGCGGGGCAGCGTGCCGAGCAACTTCTCGGTCTCCGACCGCACCACGGCCTGGTCCGCGTCGACGGCGGCCAGCAGATCGACGATGTTCTCGTTGTCCTGGCCCGCGAGCAGCGCGAGCAGCAGGTGCGCGGGCGTCAGGTCGGGGTGTCCGTCCTGCACGGCCCTGCCGGTGGCCGCGTTGATGGCGTCCCGGCTCTTGTTGGTCAGCTCGGCGTCCACGTGCGCTTCTTCCTCCTCGCGTTCGTCCGTCCCAGGTGCTTGTCCGTCCCAGGCGCTGCACCCGGCCCATGATTCGACCAACGTGCACAAACTTGAGTCTATTCCACTCAAGCCGGTTCGCGCACGTATGCGCGCACCCCTGCACGTCCTTCTCCCGGCCCGGACGGGCCCACGGCCCCGGCCCTCTACGAGTCAACGCCCCGACCCGCCCCGCCGCCACCGCTGACCTGCGCCCCGGCGGTGGCCGGCGGGCGCCGGCCCGGGAGGGCTGCCTACGCTTCGGTCATGGCCGACCTCCATGACCTTCCGCCCGAGTACCTCGCCTTCTGGCGCGAGTACCACCTGTGCACCCTGACCACGCTGCGCGCCGACGGCACCCCGCACGTCGTGCCGGTCGGAGTCACGTACGACCCGGACACCCGGCTGGCGCGGGTGATCACCAGCGGGAACAGCCGGAAGGTCGCTCACGTACGGGCGGCCGGACCGGACGGGGCGCGGGTCGCGGTCTGCCAGATGCACCGGGCGCGCTGGGCGACGCTGGAGGGGCGCGCGGTGATCCGCACCGAGCGGGAGACGGTCCGGGACGCCGAGCGCCGTTACGAGGAGCGCTACGCGCGCACGCCGCGGCCGAACCCGGACCGGGTGGTCATCGAGATCGCCGTCGACCGGGCGCTGGGCCGGGGCTGAGCCCGTCCGGCGGCCCCGCCCGGACAGCACAGCGGCGCCACCGTGTTCAGGTCACGGTGGCGCCGCTGTGTGGGGGATAGCGCTTGAGCGATATGGAACGACGGGGGTATCGCTCAGGCGCTGCGGGGGGTGGCCGAAATGGTCTGCGGGTCGAACAGCTGGTGGTCGCGGCGGTCGAGGTTGACGAAGATCATTCCGTACCGCACGGCGCACCGGACGGGCTGCGGGGCGCCCCGCGGCCGCCGGAGGCAGCGGTAGGCGCGGACGTCGTCCTCGTCCTCCAGCGTGACGACGATCGGCTCTCCGAGCAGGGTGACCATCAGCGAGTCCCCCGGCCGCGTGAGCGCCGTGAGGAGATCGATGAAGTGCCATCCCGAGCGGTAGGCCGAGGCCATCTCACGCCGGAACATCCGGTCGTCCGGCGGGGCCGACATGTCACACGCTCGCGACAGTCGGAGCGACACCCCACGTGAGGCCGGCGGGGGCGGCCGCGGGGACGCTGTCCCAGGTGATGTCGCCGTTGACACCGACGGGCACGGTGTCCCAGGTGATGTCGCGGTTCACACCGGCGGGCACGGTGTCCCACGTGATGTCGCCCGAGTCGGCGGAGGCCCGGACGCTGTCCCAGGTGATGTCGCCGTTGACACCGGCGGGCGCAGTGTCCCAGGTGATGTCGCCGTTCACGCCGACGGGCACGGTGTCCCAGGTGATGTCCCCCGGCTTCGCGATCCGCACCGCTACACCGGAGTCCGCCCCGGGCGAATCCCAGGTGATGTCGCCACCGCCGAGCACGCCGTAGGCCAGGGCCCCCACGGCGGCAGTGGCAAGCACCGAGCGAAGCATTCGCTTATACATTTCGGCTTCGTCCTCACTTGATGGGATCGTCTTCCCCGCAATGAAGACGATGTCTCACCCGGACCCGCCGGCACCACAGGACCGATGCATCATGTTCCTGCAGGTTCATGAACATGGGGGGTGGAGATATGACCACAAGAAACACAAAAACGGCACATCCTCATGGGATTACCGAACTGTGCGCCGAAGGGCAGCGCCTCTACGCGGCGGCGCTGCGCGCGGGACGAGTCAACCGTGAAGAAATCGATTCCGCCCCCTGTCTGATCGATTTCGCCCTGCTGCACCCGGATCCGGACGACGCCGCATGGCTGCGGCCGGTTCCCGCCGCGGCGGCTCTCGCTCAACGCCTCCACCCCATAGAACGGGAGATACAGGACAGAAGGCGCCACTCCCTCGAACTTGCCGAGTCCTTCGAGCCGTTCCTCGACATCAGCGCCCTGGACCCGCCGACCACCCACGCCATCACGGTCCTGGAAGGCAGCACCCGGATCAACGCGGCGATCGACGCGGCCACCGCGGAGTGCCGCAGGGAAGTCCTCACCGTCCAGCCCGGCGGCACCCGCAGCGAGCACATCCTCTCCAAGGGACTGGAGCGCGGCCAGGCCGTCAACCGCCGCGGCGTCAGCATCCGTACGCTCTACCAGCACACCGTCCGCCACCACCAGGGCACCTTCGCCTACGCCGAGCGGCTGGCGGAAGGGGTGGAGATCCGCACCCTGGAGGAGCTGGTGGAACGGCTGCTCATCTTCGACGGGACGGTCGCCTTCATCCCCGCCCAGGACGACCGGCAGGTCGCGCTGGAACTCCGCCACCCCGGCCTCGTCGCCTACCTCGCCCGGGTCTTCGAACAGCTCTGGCAGCGCGCCACCCCGCTGCTGGAGGACGTCCAGCACGAGCCCACCCCCGCCGGGATCAGCGCCATCCAGCGGTCCATCGCGCACCTCCTCGTCGAAGGCCACGTGGACGACTCCATCGCCCGCCGCCTCGGGATGAACGTACGCACCTGCCGGGCCCACATCGCCAAGCTCAACGCGACCCTCGGCTCCACCAGCCGCGCCCAGCTCGGCTACCTCATCGCCCGCTCGGGCATCCTCGACCGCGAGAACTGAACCGGACCGCCGCACGCACGACGGCGGGGCCCGCCACCGGTCACCGGTGACGGGCCCCGCTCGGAGGTCCGGTTCAGTCCTTGGGGCGCTTCGGACGCCAGACGACCAGCGCGCCGGCCTGCTGCACGTCCTGGTACGGCACGAGGTCGCGCCGGTAGGAGGCGTGCACCTGAGCCTCGCGCTGCCGCATCGCGGACGCCGCGCCGTCGACCGCGGCCGAGAGCTCGACGACGCGCTGCTGGAGCGCGGCCACCTGGTTCTCCAGCTCGATGATGCGCTTGATGCCGGCCAGGTTGATGCCCTCGTCCTGCGACAACTGCTGCACGGTGCGCAGCAGTTCGATGTCGCGGGCCGAGTAGCGCCGACCGCGCCCGGCCGTGCGGTCCGGGGAGACCAGACCGAGGCGGTCGTACTGGCGCAGGGTCTGCGGGTGCAGACCCGAGAGCTGGGCCGCGACCGAGATCACGTAGACCGGGGTCTCCTCGGTCAGCTCGTACGGATTACGCCGCCGGCCGTCCATCTCAAGCTCCCTTCGCTGCCTGGAACAGCTCCGCCCGCGGGTCCAGGTCCGCGGTCGCCTTGCGGTAGGCCTCCAGGGCGTCGCGCGCCTCGGGGGCCAGATCGTCCGGGACGGACACCTCCACGGTGACCAGCAGGTCCCCGCGCGTGCCGTCCTTGCGCACGGCGCCCTTCCCGCGGGCGCGCATCGTACGCCCGTTGGGGGTGCCCGCGGGGATCTTCAGGGTCACCGCGGGACCGCCGAGGGTGGGCACCTTCACCTCGCCGCCGAGCGCCGCCTCCGGGAAGGTGACGGGCACGGTGACGGTGAGGTTGTCGCCCTTGCGGCCGAAGACGGGGTGCGCGTCGACGTGGACGACGACGTAGAGGTCGCCGGCCGGCCCGCCGCGCTCGCCCTGGCCGCCCTTGCCGCGCAGCCGGATCCGCTGGCCGTCGGAGACTCCCGCCGGGATCCGGACCTGCATGGTGCGGGCGGACTTGGCCCGTCCGCTGCCCTTGCAGACGTCGCAGGGGTCCTGGGCGATGAGGCCCCGGCCCTTGCAGTCCACGCAGGGGTCGGTCAGCGAGAAGCCGCCGCCGCTGCCCCGCGACACCTGTCCGGTGCCCACGCAGGTCGGACAGACCCGCGGGGTGCCGTTCTTGTCGCCGGTGCCGGAGCACGCCTTGCAGGGCGCCTGGCTCGACATCCTGAGCGGGACGGTGGCCCCGTCGACCGCCTCGCCGAAGCTCAGCGTCACCTCGGACTCGATGTCCTGGCCCCGCCGGGGCTGCACGCGGGTGGAGGACCCGCCGCGGTTGAACAGGCCGCCGAAGACGTCGCCCAGACCGCCTCCGCCGCCGAATCCGCCACCGCCCTGGCCCGCGCCGCCGCCCTGGGCGCCTCCGAAGAGGTCACCGAGGTCGAAGCCGCCGGGGAATCCGCCACCGGCGCCCGGACCCGGCCGGAAACCGCCGTTGCCGAAGAGGGCGCGCGCCTCGTCGTACTCCTTGCGGCGCTTGGGGTCACCGAGGATGTCGTTCGCCTCGGAGATCTCCTTGAAGCGCTCCTCGGCCTTCGAATCGCCCTTGTTGGCGTCCGGGTGGAACTCGCGGGCGAGCTTCCGGTAGGCCTTCTTGATCTCGGCGTCGGTGGCGTCCTTGGGGACGCCGAGGACCTTGTAGTAGTCCTTCTCGACGAAGTCCTTCGTGTTCATCGGCGTCCCTCCTTCCGGACGGTCGGCCGGGCGGCCGGCCCTGGAGCCGGCCGCCCGGCCGCGCGATGTGCCGCGGGGTGGTCGGACGTGACGTCAGACCTCCTCGGTGCCACCGCTCTCCTCGTCGTCTGCCTTCTTCTCTTCCTTCGCCGCGGCGGGCGTGGCGCCCGGCTGCGGTTCCGCCACGGCCACCCGCGCGGGGCGGATGGTGCGCTCGCCGAAGCGGTACCCCGGCTGCAGGATCGCCACGCAGGTCGTCTCGGTGACGTCCGGTGCGTAGCTGTGCATCAGTGCCTCGTGGATCGTCGGGTCGAAGGGCTCGCCCTCCTTGCCGAACTGCTGGAGACCCAGCTTGGTGACCACGTTCTCCAGGGACTCGCCGACGGACTTGAATCCGCCGACCAGTTCCTCGTGCTCGCGGGCACGGCCGATGTCGTCGAGCACGGGCAGCAGTTCGGTCAGCAGGTTCGCCGAGGCGATCTCCTTGACCGTGACCCGGTCCCGCTCGACGCGCCGGCGGTAGTTCTGGTACTCGGCCTGCAGCCGCTGGAGATCCGCGGTGCGCTCGGCGAGCGCGGTACGGACCTGGTCCAGCTGCGCGGTCAGGCCGGCGGTCTGGTCAACGTCCCCGGCCGGGGCCGCCGCCTCCTCCTCGGAGGGGGTGGCGGCCGTCGGCTCGGCGTCTTCGGGGGTGGCGCCGGAGGGGACGTCAGGCTTCTCCTCGAAGCCCGGAGTCTCCTCGGTCACGCCGCACCGCCCTTGGTGTCCTTCTCGTCGTCCACGATCTCGGCGTCGACGACGTCGTCGTCGGCCTTGGCCTGCTCGGCGCCGGGAGCACCCGGACCGGCCTCCGCACCCTCGGCCTGGGCGTTGGCGTACATCGCCTGGCCCAGCTTCTGGGAGACGGCGGCGACCTTCTCGGTGGCCGTGCGGATCTCGGCGGTGTCCTCGCCCTTCAGCTTCTCCTTCAGCTCGCCGACGGCGGTCTCCACCTCCGTCTTGACGTCCGCGGGGACCTTGTCCTCGTTGTCCTTGAGGAACTTCTCCGTCTGGTAGACGAGCTGCTCGCCCTGGTTGCGGCTCTCGGCGGCCTCACGGCGACGGTGGTCCTCGTCGGCGTACTGCTCGGCCTCTTCGCGCATCCGGTTGACCTCGTCCTTCGGCAGCGAGGAGCCACCGGTGACGGTCATCTTCTGCTCCTTGCCGGTGCCGAGGTCCTTCGCGGCCACGTGCATGATGCCGTTGGCGTCGATGTCGAAGGCGACCTCGATCTGCGGCACGCCGCGCGGGGCCGGCGGCAGACCGGTCAGCTCGAACATCCCGAGCTTCTTGTTGTACGCCGCGATCTCGCGCTCGCCCTGGTAGACCTGGATCTGCACGGAGGGCTGGTTGTCCTCGGCGGTGGTGAAGATCTCCGAGCGCTTGGTCGGGATCGTCGTGTTCCGCTCGATGAGCTTCGTCATGATGCCGCCCTTGGTCTCGATGCCCAGGGACAGCGGGGTGACGTCGAGCAGCAGGACGTCCTTGACCTCGCCCTTGAGGACACCGGCCTGGAGCGAGGCGCCGATCGCGACGACCTCGTCCGGGTTCACGCCCTTGTTGGCGTCCTGGCCACCGGTCAGCTCCTTGACGAGCTCGGCGACGGCCGGCATGCGGGTGGAACCGCCGACGAGGACGACGTGGTCGATCTCGGCGAGCTGGATGCCCGCGTCCTTGATGACGTTGTGGAACGGGTTCTTGCACCGGTCCAGCAGGTCGGCGGTCAGCTGCTGGAACTGCGAGCGCGTGAGCTTCTCGTCCAGGTGCAGCGGGCCCTCGGCCGACGCCGTGATGTACGGCAGGTTGATCGTGGTCTCGGTCGAGGACGACAGCTCGATCTTCGCCTTCTCCGCGGCCTCGCGGAGACGCTGGAGAGCCATCTTGTCCTTGGACAGGTCCACGCCGTGGCCGTTGGCGAACTGCTTCACCAGGTGGTCGACGACGCGCTGGTCCCAGTCGTCACCACCGAGGTGGTTGTCACCGTTGGTGGCCTTCACCTCGACGACGCCGTCACCGATCTCCAGGAGCGACACGTCGAAGGTGCCGCCACCGAGGTCGAAGACGAGGATCGTCTGGTCGTCCTTGTCGAGGCCGTACGCGAGGGCGGCGGCGGTCGGCTCGTTGACGATGCGCAGGACGTTGAGGCCCGCGATCTCGCCGGCCTCCTTCGTCGCCTGGCGCTCGGAGTCGTTGAAGTACGCCGGGACGGTGATGACCGCGTCGGTCACCTTCTCGCCCAGGTACGCCTCGGCGTCGCGCTTCAGCTTCTGCAGGATGAAGGCGCTCATCTGCTGCGGGTTGAAGCTCTTGCCGTCGAGGTCGATCTTCCAGTCCGTGCCCATGTGGCGCTTGACGGAGCGGATGGTCCTGTCGACGTTGGTGACGGCCTGACGCTTGGCCACCTCGCCGACGAGCACCTCGCCGTTCTTCGCGAAGGCGACGACGGACGGCGTGGTCCTGGCGCCTTCGGCGTTGGTGATGACGGTGGGCTCGCCGCCTTCGAGAACGCTGACGACGGAGTTAGTCGTGCCCAGGTCGATGCCGACCGCACGTGCCATTTCGATTCCTCCTGCTACCTACATTGAGTGGATCTGACTCAAGGATGCACGACTGCCGCTCCCGCGTCAACAGACATGAGTCACTGACGCTCAACTTACGTGCCATCCCCGTGCGCCATCGCGTTCGCCGCGCCGCCGTCCCCACGCCACACGCGCACGTCGGGCGCGCCGACTCCCCCGCTCCACCCTCCCACCATGGGATCGTTCTGTCACAAAATGCCGCGAGCCGGTCAAATCGCTCCGGCACCGATCACCATCGGACTCGAACCGGGCGGGCGCGATGCAGAACGCGAGGCGGCACCACCGACACAACGGCGTCGTACGGCACCGCAACCTGACGGGCGACGCCTGGGAGTGGCGCCCGGCCGGCGCGCGGGTGCGCCCCTACGTGACCCGGGGCAGGTACCGCCTCCGGCCCCGCCCCTGCCCGCCGGGCGGCTTCGTACACACCGCGCACGCCGTACGCGACACGGTCGCCGCCGCCCTGTGCCCCGACCGCCGCTCCGCCACCGCCAAACGCCTGCTCGACCTGGCCCTCGGCTCGCTGCTGCTGCTCCTGGCGTCCCCCGCCCTCGTCTGCGCCGCCCTCGTCCTGGCCGTGCGCCGGACGCCGGGCGGCGTACGGGACGGGCGGATCAGGGTCGGCCTGCACGGACGGACCTTCCTGCTGCGCAGGCTGCGGACCCGCCGCTTCCGCCTCGACGTGCTCTCGGCGCTGCCGCACGTGGTGCGGGGCGAGATGTCACTGGTCGGGCCCGCGCCGCTGCCGCCGCGGCACCCCCGCGCGACCCCTCCGGCCGGGGCCCGGCCCTGGCGGCAGGAGCTGCGGCCGGGCCTGACGGACCCAGCGCGGACGCGGGTACGGACCGGGATGTCCTGGGACGAACCGGCCCTGCTGGAACAGCACTATGCGGAACACCGCACAATGGGGCTCGACCTGGCGATCCTCGCCGGAGCGGCGCGGGCCGGCCTGCTCCCGGCCCTCCGGCGGGCGGCTCGCGGGGCCCGCGGAACCAAGGCAGACCTGAGCGACACAGATCACCGGCCGCCCGGCTACGCCCTGGCGGAATAAGTGGATAGTGTCAGCACAGACTGATTAAGTTACTGCTTAGTAGTGTCGGAATCCCACCCTCGCAGGCCCGAGGAGCCCCCAAATGCAACTCGCAGCGATCATCGTGTCGCTGGTGCTGACCGTGGTCGGCGTTGCGCTCGTCGCCCGAGCCGTCGCGCAGATCTACCGGTTCGTCCGACTCGGACAACCGGTCCCCGCAGGCACCCGCACCGACGACCCCAAGCAGCGCACGATCACCCTGGCCAAGGAGTTCGTCGGCCACACCCGGATGAACCGGTGGGGCATCGTCGGCGTCGCACACTGGTTCGTCGCCGTGGGCTTCCTGACCCTCGGCCTCACCATCGTCCAGGCGTACGGGCAGCTCTTCAAGGCCGACTGGGTCCTGCCGCTCATCGGCAGCTGGCTGCCGTACGAGCTGTACATCGAGTTCATCGCCCTCGGCACCACGGTGGGCATCCTCGTCCTCATCGTGATCCGCCAGCTCAACCTGCCGTCGCGCCCCGGCCGCAAGTCGCGCTTCGCGGGCTCGAAGATGGGCCAGGCGTACTTCGTCGAGGCCGTCATCCTCATCATCGGCCTCGCCATCATGACGCTGCGCGGCCTGGAGGGCGCGCTGCACCACGTGGACGGCTACGAGGCCGCGTACTTCGCCTCGTACCCGCTGGTCGCCGCGTTCAAGGGGCTGAGCACCGGGACGCTGCAGAACCTCGTCTACCTGACCGCCATGATCAAGCTCGGCACCACCATGGCGTGGGCGATCACCGTCGGGCTCAACACCAACATGGGCGTCGCCTGGCACCGCTTCCTCGCCTTCCCGAACATCTGGTTCAAGCGGAACGCGGACGGCGCGGTCGCCCTCGGCGAGCTGAAGCCGATGACCTCGGGCGGCAAGGAGATCGACTTCGAGGACCCGGGCGAGGACGACGTCTTCGGCGTCTCCCAGGTCGAGCAGTTCTCCTGGAAGGGCATCCTCGACTTCTCCACCTGCACGGAGTGCGGACGCTGCCAGTCGCAGTGCCCCGCCTGGAACACCGGCAAGCCCCTCTCGCCGAAGCTCCTCATCATGTCCCTGCGCGACCACGCGCACGCCAAGGCCCCGTACCTGCTGGCCGGCGGCGGCAAGGACATGGAAGGCAACGAGAAGGCGACCGCGGAGCAGCTCAAGGACGTCCCCGCGGCGGCCCTCGCCGAGGCCGAGCGCCCCCTCGTCGGCACCGCCGAGGAGAACGGCGTCATCGACCCGGACGTCCTGTGGTCCTGCACCACCTGCGGTGCCTGCGTCGAGCAGTGCCCGGTCGACATCGAGCACATCGACCACATCGTCGACATGCGCCGCTACCAGGTCATGATCGAGTCCTCGTTCCCGTCCGAAGCGGGCACGATGCTCAAGAACCTGGAGAAGAAGGGCAACCCCTGGGGGCTCGCCAAGAAGCAGCGCGTCGAGTGGACCAAGGAGGTCGACTTCGAGGTCCCGATCGTCGGCAAGGACGTCGAGGACCTCACCGAGGTCGACTACCTGTACTGGGTCGGCTGCGCCGGCGCCCTGGAGGACCGGGCGAAGAAGACCACCAAGGCCTTCGCGGAGCTGCTGCACATGGCGGGCGTCAAGTTCGCGATCATGGGCGGCGACGAGAAGTGCACCGGTGACTCGGCCCGCCGCCTCGGCAACGAGCCGCTGTTCCAGCAGCTCGGCCAGGAGAACGTCGCGATGCTGAACATGGCGTTCGGCGAGTCCCTGGACGACGAGGGCGCGGTGGACGACTCGACGAAGAAGCCGAAGGCCTCGAAGAAGATCGTCGCGACCTGCCCGCACTGCTTCAACACCATCGCCAACGAGTACCCGCAGCTCGGCGGCGAGTACGAGGTCATCCACCACACCCAGCTGCTCCAGCACCTGGTGGACGAGGGCAAGCTCGTGCCGGTGACCCCGGTCGAGGGCCTGATCACCTACCACGACCCGTGCTACCTGGGCCGTCACAACAAGGTCTACACACCGCCGCGCGAGATCATCAAGAGCGTGCCGGGGCTGCGGAACGAGGAGATGCACCGCCACAAGGAACGCGGCTTCTGCTGCGGGGCCGGCGGCGCCCGGATGTGGATGGAGGAGCGGATCGGCAAGCGCATCAACAACGAGCGCGTCGACGAAGCCCTCTCCCTCGAGCCGGACATCATCTCCACGGCCTGCCCGTTCTGCCTCGTCATGCTGACCGACTCGGTCAACGGCAAGAAGAACGACGGCAAGGCGAAGGAGTCGACCCAGGTCGTCGACGTCTCGCAGCTGCTGCTGGAGTCCGTGAAGAAGCCCGTCGAACCGGAGCCCGAACCGCAGCCGGAGCCCGAACCGGCGGCGTGACCCGCGGGCGTGACCTACGGCCGTGACTCTCGGCCCGTGACACCTCGGACCGTGGCTCTTGGTCCGTGACACCGCGGACCGTGGCCGTGGCGCGGCCGACGGAGACCGCGGGGGTGCCGACGGGACACCGACGGAGAACGAAGCGGCCGGACCTGCCTCGGGGGCAGGACCGGCCGCTTTTCCGTGCGCGGGGGCGGGGCGGGGGCAGTCGTAGGCGGGTGCGGGAGCGGGACCGCAGGCAGGGGCAGGCCGGAGCGGGGGCAGGGCGGGCAGGGGAGGTCCCCGTTCCCCGGGTGCTCCGCCGGCCCGCTGCTGGTGCCCCGCCCCTTGCTGCCGTCCTCCGTCTGCCGGCCCACCGCTGGTTGCCCGCTGCCGCTCGTCCGCTGCTGGTTGCCCGCCGCCTGCCCATTACTGGTTGCCCGCCGCCTGCCCACTGCTGGTTGCCCGCCGCCGCGGTCCTCCGCCCCGCCCTGCGGGGCCGTAACCCTTCCGGGTCACCCGTAGGGGATGTCACAGCTCGGCCGCAAAGGCACCCCGGGCTCCCTCGCCCTCTCACCGCACCCCAGGGGACCAGGTACGTTCGGTCCGTGGCTGGATTCAGGATCGGACGCGGCCGGGGCAACCGCACCCCGCAGACACCGCAGCAACCCCCGCGGCAGCAGCCGTACGGCGCACAGGCTCCACAGCCGCCGTACGGCGCGGAGCCGTGGCCCCCGCAGACGGGAGGCGGCCCGCACGGGGCGCCCCCCTACGGGGCACCGCAGGGCCCCCCGTACGGCTCGGACCGGGGCAGACCGGGGCAGCAGGGCCGTACGGCGCACGGCGGGAACACCGCGGGCGGGCACGGGGAGCCCGAGTACTTCGGCGATCCCTACCAGGAGCCGGCGCGCCACGACCCGTACGCGAACAACGCGGGCCACACGACGGCGTTCTCCATCGACGACCCGTACGGCGACGGCAACACCTACCGTGCCGGCCAGGCCGCGCAGCCGGCCGGGCCGCGGCTGCACTGGAAGCAGCTCCTGTCGGGGATCGTGCTGCGCCCGGCGCCGACCTTCCTCCGGATGCGCGACCACGCGGTCTGGGGCCCGGCGCTCATCCTCACGTTCCTCTACGGCCTGCTCGCGCTGTTCGGCTTCGACGAGGCGCGCGAGGACGCGATCAACGCCACCCTGTCGACGGCCGTCCCGTACGTGCTGTTCACGGGCGTCGCGTTCGTCATCGGGGGGCTCGTCCTCGGCGCGGTCACCCACACCGTGGCCCGCCAGCTCGGCGGTGACGGCTCGTGGCAGCCGACGGTGGGCCTGTCCATGCTGATCATGTCGCTCACGGACGCGCCCCGGCTGGTCTTCGCCCTCTTCCTGGGCGGCGAGAACTCCCTGGTCCAGGTCGTCGGATGGATCACCTGGCTCGCGGCCGGCGCGCTCTTCACCTCGATGATCAGCAAATCGCACGACCTGCCGTGGCCGAAGGCCCTCGGGGCGTCGGCGATCCAGCTCGTCGGACTGCTGACGCTCATCAAGCTGGGCACCTTCTGACCGGGCCCCCTCCGGCCGGCGCCCTTTGACCGGTCCCGCCCGGACGGAACGCGAGAGGCCCCGGAGCACCTGAGGTGCTCCGGGGCCTCTCGGCGTACCGCGCGCGCCGGACGACCGGCACGGCACGGCTCAAGAGTCGAGCACCTGGCTCTCCCGGCGCACGACCGGCTTCTCCACGCTCCAGGGGAAGTTGATCCACCGATCGGTCTTCTTCCACACGTACTCGCACTTCACGAGCGACTGCGGCTTCTCGTAGATGACCGCGCTGCGCACCTCGGCGACATGGTCCATGCAGAAGTCGCGGACCAGCTTCAGCGTCTTGCCGGTGTCCGCCACGTCGTCCGCGATCAGCACCTTCTTCCGCGAGAAGTCGACCACGTTGGGGACGGGCGCCAGCATCACCGGCATCTCCAGGGTGGTGCCCACCCCGGTGTAGAACTCCACGTTGACCAGGTGGATGTTCTTGCAGTCCAGCGCGTACGCCAGACCGCCCGCGACGAAGACGCCGCCGCGCGCGATGCTCAGCACCACGTCGGGCTCGTAGCCGTCGTCCGCGACCGTCTGCGCGAGCTCGCGCACGGCGTGCCCGAACCCCTCGTAGGTCAGGTTCTCGCGTCCGTCACCGACGTTGGTCATGTCCGAGCCTCACACCTGGGTCCGATGAAAATTCATGAACGACCGCGAGGCCGTCGGCCCCCGCTGGCCCTGGTACCGCGATCCGTACCGCTCCGAGCCGTACGGGAACTCGGCCGACGAGGTCAGCCGGAACAGGCACAGCTGCCCGATCTTCATCCCCGGCCACAGCTTTATCGGCAGCGTGGCGAGGTTCGACAGTTCCAACGTCACGTGGCCCGAGAAGCCGGGGTCGATGAAGCCGGCGGTCGAGTGCGTGACCAGCCCGAGGCGACCGAGCGAGCTCTTGCCCTCCAGGCGCGACGCGAGGTCGTCGGGCAGCGAGACGACCTCGTACGTCGAGGCCAGCACGAACTCGCCCGGGTGCAGGATGAACGGCTCGTCGCCCTCCGGCTCGACCAGACGCGTCAGGTCGGCCTGCTCGACGGCGGGATCGATGTGGGGGTACCGGTGGTTCTCGAACACCCGGAAGTAGCGGTCGAGCCGCACGTCGATGCTCGAGGGTTGCACCATCGACGGATCGAAGGGATCGATGCGGACTCGCCCGGCGTCGATCTCGGCCCGGATGTCCTTGTCTGAGAGAAGCACGGTCCCGAGGATACGCAGAATGCACCACCCCGCCCCAACCGGACCACGCTCCCTCCCCCGCCCCACCACCTGCCCAAACACCCCCAGCTCCCCGAAAGCGGCCTGCGCACAGGGCTGTCGGGGAGCCGGGGGCAGGACAGGAGGGTGCGGGAGAGGGGCGGGGTGTGATCGGCGAAACGGGGCGCGTGGGGCCCGGGGCGGTCCTGAGACGGTCTCCGGCACCGATCTCGGGGCGATCTCGGGCGGCGATCTCGGGAGGATCTCGGGGGGCGGGGTCCAGGGACTGGCCAGCCTGCGACCCGAGGGCCGGGGACACGGGGACCGGGCGAGGCGGGGACAGCGCGAACCGGGAGATTCCGGCGCGGCCCGGCCGACCGGGCCGCGCCCTCACCTCACCGGCTACCGGCTACCGCTTCTCGAAAGCCACGGGAACCGCCTGCCGCAACCGCGCGCAGCGCGGGCACCGGATGAGCCGCCCGGGCCCGATCCGGCCGGCCCCGAGCTGCTGCATCGGAAACGACGACGTGGCGAAAACATGGCCCTCGGCACAACGAACGACGGTGCGCTCCATCGACTGCATCAAGTCCCTTCCCCAACCAACCGTGGACGAGAAAGCCACATTAGGGGATGAACAGGACGTCACTCCAGGCGGCACTCCGCCCCACACGCTACGCCCTCAACTCCCGCCGCCCACACCCGCGTCACTCCTCGCACCATCCCGCCCGCGCCCGCGAAACCGCCGCCGGAACACGATCAGGACCCACGGCGATACGCCGGAGTCCTGACTTGGGGTACAGTGTGCGAGCATGCTCCGCCGATCATCGGCGCGCTGCGCGGGTGTAGTTTAATGGTAGAACATGAGCTTCCCAAGCTCAGAGCGCGAGTTCGATTCTCGTCACCCGCTCCACGACGAAGGCCCAGGTTATTGACCGGGGCCTTTCTTGTTGTCTAGACCAGTTTCCCGGGGCGTGCCATTCGCGTGCCATAAGGGCCTTGATGACCTGCGCCAATGATGCTCCTGATGACGAGACCCCTTCCTCTGAGTCCCGCAATCATCCGTCCCTCCGAAGTGGCCTGCCCCACACTCGTGGTGTGGGGCAGGCCCTCAGCGGTCAACGCCGCGCAGCCCGTGGGGCAGAGGGTCCGGGCGGACGCGGCACCAGCGGGGTGCATGGTCGCGCCACCACTCCCCGAGGCCGTGGCCAACTGCTGACGGCGCACATCGAGATCGATGTTGGCGGCGAGCCTGCGCTGGTGCTCCTTGGTGGAGTGCTGATAGATCAATTGCGCGCGCTCGGACGACTGCCCTGCGCGAACCAGGAGGTCCTTGAGCCTGGCGCCGGTGTCGGCCGCGAGCGTATTGCCCGTGTGCCGCAGGTCGTAGAAGCGGAAGCCGTCGGGCAGCCCGACCTTATCCCGGGCCCTGCGCCACTTGCGGCCGAAGGTGGTGCCGCGCAGCACCGCTCCTCTCTCGCGGCTTTGAGCTGGAGCCAATTTGGGGCGAGTGATCACGGCCCCCGCAGGCTTCCGGCGCGTCGGGCTGGTCGTGGATGTCCCCGGCAAAGCACGACGTTGGGGCCCTGACCTTAGAAGATCGCCCCAATGTGGCGGTCCACTACGCGGCCTGGCTGGGAGAACGAGCCACCGACCAGATCGACGAGCTGCTGGGTCAGCCGCTGGTCCCCCGCGCGCTCTACGGCGAGTATCTGTCGCAGCCCGCCGAGAAGACCACGGCCGCCCTGAGCGAGCGGGGTTGGCTCGTGCGCGTCGTGGCCGCCCGCGTGACCGACGTCGTCCGCCACGGAGCCCGTCTTGCGCTGCGCAGTCAGAACGCGCAGGCCTACGAGGCCACGCGCGTGGCGCTGTGCGTCCGCGAGGGGCGCCCCCGGATCTGTAGGGTCTCGCCGGCAATCCGGGCTTCCACGGCGACCCCTATCCGCTGGCCGACACGCTGCGCCAAGTCCGGCCAGAGCCGATGCGGCGGTCATCGGCTGCGGTCTCGCCGCCATCGACGTGGTCGTGTCGCACGCCGCGCGCGGACACCAGGGGCGCCTCACACTCCTCTCGCGCAGCGGAGTGCTGCCGCATGTCTGGCGGCGCCCGGACGACCGGCACCCGCAGCACGTGACCGCCGAACAGGTGTCGGTTTTGTACGAAGCAAGGGGGACCGTCGCGCTCGACGAACTCATCGGGTTTGTGCGCATGGAGTTGGCGGATGTGGGGGAGGACTTCGAAGACTTCGTCAGTGATCGGCTGCCGCGTACTCAGCAGGCGGCCCACAGCGTCGGCCCGTACGCGTGGCGGCTACTGCCCAAATCCGACCGGGTGTGGCTCCTGCGCCACCTGCGCATGGTCACCAGCGCGCCTCTCCCATGGTTCCGGCGAACGCGACCGTCCTGATGCGGCTCCTGGATTCCGGTCAGCTCACCGTCACTTCCGGCGTCCGCTCGATCGAGCCGGTCAACGGGCAGTTCAGGGCCCGGGACGACAACGGCGAGCAGACTGCGGAGGCCGTCTTCAACGCGGTCAACCCGCCACCGCAAGCGTTCCCACCGGCGCCCGGCGACTGGTCCGGTCTCTGGTGGGCGCCAGCCTGGCCACACTCCACCCGTCCGGCGGCCCGCTCCCCAGCCACCCGCGTGCCCACGGGTCGAAGACCTGACCGGCGGCGGCTCGTTCACCACATTGAGCATCCCCGGCATCGCCGCCCAGGCGCCCTGCCACCGCAGGCACTCAACAGGTCCTGACAGGGCAACGGCCCCTCTGACGTCCCATCTCAGTGCCCGGGCAGGGCAGATCAACCGTCATCCCGATTGGACGCTATGACGCCACTCGTGGGCGCGATCGCGGTGAGAACAGGTGCGGCCGGCTGCGGTGGTCAAATGCCGCCGAGCCACCGCCCACCACGTTGGCGACTGCCATGATGGCCCCGAGAGCGCGACACCAGCCCAGCTGAGGCCGTGCCACAACGTGCCAGTAGGAGCAGTAAAAAGCGGTCACCAGAGGCCTTCACCGAGTGAGCTGACGCGAGGTCGCGGGTGACGTCTCACGTCGCACAGCGCCGGTCGGCGGGATGCCGCAAGGGGCGACGGCGTCGCGGAACCGCTGGTTCATGCTGAGCGTGGTGTCCTACGGTGTTCGAACCCGGGGGCCGGCACCGGGACCAGTGGACCGTGGCACGAGGACGGGGGCTCGATGGTTGAGGGGACAGCACTGGCGGATCGGATCGCCGAGCGGCGGGCCGGCATCGGAGATCCGCGGGCCATGCTGGGTGAGTTGCGGCGGGGGTTGTTGCTCGTGCCGGTGGACGGTGGCGGCCTGTGGACCGCGGAGTTCGGCGGGATCCGCTGGGTGTGCGGGTTCACCGACGAGGAGGCGCTGGCCCGGTTTGCCCGGGCACGCAGCACCGCGGACGACGCAGGCTCTGTCGGACGGTCGTGGGAGTTCGCCGAGCTGCGGGGCGCGCGGCTGCTGGACGAGATCATTCCCGCGATGGGGGCGCCGGCCGGGGTCGCGGTGAACATCGCCGACCCGGACGGTTCGATGCTCTTCCCCCCGGTGACCGGGATCGTGCCCGACGCGGTCGCCGTCGACGCCCAGGAGGCGGAAGCCGTACCGGGTGCACGGACCGAGGAGGGGGGGCGGGGCCGATGAGCGGCGACGGTGCGGGGGATCTGAACGTAGACCCGGTCAGCGTCCAGCAGATCACCAGCGGTCTGCGGGCGGCGGTGGCGGAGCTGAAGGAGTTCGGCACCGGCACGGGGGCGGTGCTCGGCAAAGGACTGTCGGACCTGTCGATGACCGGCATGGAGGCGGGCCATCACGGTTTGTCGGTGGACTTCGAGGACTTCTGCGAGCGGTGGGAGTGGGGAGTCCGGGCCTTGGTCCAGGACGCGAACGCCATCGCGGCGAAACTGGGCCTGGCCGCCGGGATCGTGTGGGAGGAGGACCAGTACGTCCAGGGCACTCTGAAGATCGTGGTCAATGCCGGTGTGGGCAACCCGCACGCGTCCGAGGACGAGATCGTCAAGCAGGACTGGGGCGACGTGCTCACTCCGGACTACCTCAGCCCGGACTACAGCCGGGAGTCGTTCGAACGGACGGCGGACGAGGCCGGACAGACCTGGAAGGACACCGGGCGGGCGCTGCTGACCGAGGGGAACGGCGGGCGGCAGAGCGAGATGATGAACGACTTGCTCGGCGTCGATCAGGAAGCCTTCGACCGGTCGGTGGACGAGACGTTCGGGCCGTCGCCCGAGGAACGGGCACGGCAGCAGCATGACGGTGGGGGGAACTGATCCATGGGGCTCGGGGATTTCGTCAGCGATCTGACTCCGGACGTCGTCGAGGACGCCATCGAGGACGGCACGGAATGGGTCGGCGACCGGGTCGAGGACGCCGGGAACTGGACGGCCGACCGACTGCAGGACGTGGGCTGGGACTCCGGCGCCGACTGGGTGCGCGAACAGTCACGTTCGCTGGCGAACCGGATGGGCGCCGAGGTCGACGAGATGGACCTCGGACAGACCGAGGACAAGACGAAACTCATCTACGGAAGTCCCTCCGAGCTCCGCTCCACCGCGTCCCACCTCAAGGACCTTCAGGGCGCTTTCGACAAGGTCGGCGGCGGCATGAGGGGCCTGGACTCCTCCGCCCTGAAGGGCCAGGCGGCGGACGCGTTCCGGGCTTCGGTCTCCGTCGAGCCGCCCAAGTGGTTCAAGGCCGCGGACGCCTTCGAGAAGGCCGCAGGCGCCCTGGAGTCGTTCGCCGGGACGGTCGAGTGGGCGCAGGGGCAGGCTCAGACGGCGATCGACACATGGAAGGCGGGCACCAAGGCTTCCGAGGAGGCGATGGACGCCCACAAGGAGAGTTGCGACACCTACAACCGGGCCGCTGACAAGTACAACGCCATGCCCGCCGACGAACGCGATCCGTCCACGTTGCCGCCGAAGCCCGGGGCGTTCAGGGATCCCGGCAAGGCGCGCATGGAGGAGGCGCAGCGGCTGCTGACGGAGGCACGCAAGCAACGCAACACGGCGGCGGAGGTTGCTCGTACGGCGGTGGCTGCCGCACGGGACGCCGCGCCGCAGAAGCCCAAGTACGCCGAGCAGGCCGCAGACGGGCTGGCCGAGTACGACGTGATGAAGACCCACTTCGGCGGCGGGATCGCCAAGGGCACGGCGGGTCTCCTCACCTTCGCGCGCAGCGTCAACCCGATGGACCCGTACAACCTCACCCACCCCGCCGAGTACGCCCTCTCGCTGAACAACACCGCTGCCGGGCTGGTCCAGGTCGCCAACGACCCCTGGGGCGCGGGCAAACAGATGGTCACCAGCTTCATGAAGGACCCGGCCGAGGGATTCGGCCGGCTCATACCCGACCTGGTCCTCACCGCAGCCACCGGCGGCGCCGGAGCCGGAGTCAAGGGAGCCCGGACCGCGAAAGAGCTCGCGGACCTCGCACAGGACGCGAACAAGGCCCGTCGCCTGGTGGACGACGCCCCGGAAGGCACCCACAACCGGCCCGACGGCGAGCGCACCACCAAAGGCACCGACCCGGTCGATCTGGCGTCGGGCCGCATGTTCCTTCCGCAGACCGATGTGGTGCTCCCCGGGGTGCTGCCCCTCGCCTTCGCCCGCCGTGCGGAGTCGGGCTACACCGCCGGCCGGTTCTTCGGCCCCTCCTGGGCCTCCACCGTCGACGAGCGCCTGGAGATCGACGCCAACGGGGTCGTCCACGTCACCGACGACGGCCTCCTGATCACCTACCCCCACCCCGTCCCCGGCTCACCGACCCGCCCGGAATCCGGCACGTCACGCAGGGTCCTCAGCCGCGACGAGAAAGGCGACTACACGCTCACCGACCTCCACGACGGACTCGTGCGCCATTTCGACGCACCGGACGGGGCGGAGCCAGGGAGCGACGGTGACGCCTGGCTCGGACAGATAAGTGACCGCAACGGCAACACCATCACCTTCGACCGCACTGAGGACGGCACACCCAGGGCCTTGGACCACTCGGCCGGCCACCACCTGGGGCTGACGCTGGCTGATGGACTGGTGACAGGACTAGCGCTGCTCACCCTTGCAGCGAGCGGAGCGGCGCCCACGGCCGCCGATCGGAGGGCGGCTCTTCCGCTGCGTGCCTACGGCTACACGGACGGCAACCTCACCACCGTCACCAAGCCCTCGGGGGCCGCCCTCACCTTCGCCTACGACGACCGTCGCCGAATGACGGCGTGGACGGATTCCAACAACAGCCGGTACAGCTACTCCTACGACGGCCAGGACCGCGTCATCGCGGAAGGCGGTGAGGCGGGCCACTTCCAAGTCACCCTGACTCATGGCGAACCCGATCCGTCCACAGGCAACCGAACCACCACTCTCACCACCGCCGACGGTCGCTCCACACGTCATCTCGTCGACGGCAGGTGCCGGGTCCTGGCCACCACCGACCCGTTGGGCAACACCAACCGCGACACCTTCGACGCCGACGGGAACCGGCTGACGCACACAGACGAGCTAGGACACACCACCGCCTTCTCCTACAACAATGAGGGCAGAGTCTCCAGGGTCACGCAGGCGGACGGCACCCGTCTGCTCGTCGCGCGGAACCGGCTGGGGCTCGTGACCGAGCTCGTGGAGCCGGACGGGTCCCACCGCCTGCAAAAGTTCGACGCCCACGGCAATTGCACGGCGGTCATCGAGCCAGGTGGCAGCACCACCCGCTACACCTACGACGCGGCGGGCCGGGTCACCTCGGTTACCGACGCACTGGGCAACGTGACCAGAGTCCGCTGCGACCCTGCCGGATTGCCCGTGGAGATCATCGACCCGCTCGGTGGCACCACCCGTTACGACCGGGACCCGTTGGGTCGCCCCGTCCGCGTCACCGACCCAATGGGAGCGGTCACCCTCCTGCGCTGGTCCCTCGACGGTGAACTCGTGGAGCGCACCGGCCCGGACGGCGCCACGGAGTCGTGGACCTACGACGGTGAGGGCAACCGGCTCACCCACACCGACGCCGTCGGCGGAACAAGCCATTTCGAGTACACCCATTTCGACCTGCTGGCGGTCCGGACCGATCCCGACGGGTCACGGTACGAGTTCACACACGACGCGGACTTGCGCCTCACCCGGGTAACCAACCCACAGGGACTCACCTGGACCTACGCCTACGACCGGGCCGGCCGGTTGGTCTCCGAGACCGACTTCGACGATCGCACCGTCGGTTACGCCGTCGACGCGGCCGGAAGAATAACCGCCTCCGTCACCCCTCTCGGGGAGACCGTCTCCTACGCTCACGATGCCCTCGGCCGCGTGATTCGCAAAGACGCCGTCGGTCGGGTGACCACCTTCGCTTACGACCCGGCTGGACGGCTGATACAGGCGAGCGGTCCCGACGCCGAACTGATCTACCAGTACGACCGGGCCGGGCGTGTGAAGACGGAGCTTGCGGATGGCCGTACCACCACGTACGCGTACGACGCCCTCGGTCGGCGCACCCGCCGGATCACCCCCACCGGCCGACGCACCACGTACGGATACGACGCAGCGGGTCGGCCCGCTGAACTGACCGCCGGTGAACGGCGCATCACCTTCGCCCACGACTCTGCGGGCCGGGAACGGGAACGCTCCTTCGGTAACGCCCTCACCCTCGCCTCCACCCGGGACGTGGCGGGCCGCCTCAGCACCCAGCACCTCGTCGGCCGCGACCACACCACGCTGAGCACGCGCGCCTACACCTACCGCGCCGACGGGTATCTCACCGGCCTGGACGACAGCCTGAACGGGGCCCACCGCTTCGACCTGGACGGCGCGGGCCGCGTCACCCGGGTCACGGCCGCCAACTGGAACGAGTCGTACGCCTACGACGCCGCCGGGAATCAGACCGTTGCCACGTGGCCCTCCTCCCACCCGGGACACGACGCCACCGGCCCCCGTTCGTACACCGGCACCACCATCACCCGTGCTGGGAACATGCGGTACGAGCACGACGCCGCCGGCCGGACCACCCTGCGCCAAAAGACCAGGCTCTCCCGCAAGCCCGACACCTGGCGCTACGAATGGGACGCGGAAGACCGTATGACCGCGGCAACCACCCCGGACGGCACCCGGTGGCGGTACCGCTACGACCCGCTCGGCCGCCGGATCGCCAAGGAGCGCCTCGGTGGCGACCACCAGACCGTGGTCGAGGAAACCCGCTTTACGTGGGACGGCACCACCCTCTGCGAACAAGTCACCATCGCGACCGCGCTGCCCCGGCCCATCGTCCTCACCTGGGATCACCAAGGACTCGGCCCCCTGGCCCAGACAGAGCGAATCCTCTCCGCCGATTCCTCCCAACACGCGGTGGATGAACGCTTCTTCGCCATCGTCACCAACCTGATCGGCGCGCCCTCCGAACTCGTGGACGAAACGGGTTCCTTGGCCTGGCACACCCGAACCACTCTCTGGGGCACCACCAGCTGGTCCAGACGCAGCACCGCGTACACACCTCTCCGTTTCCCCGGCCAGTACTACGACCCCGAAACCGGCCTCCACCACAATTACCACCGTCTTTACGACCCCGAGACCGCCCGCTACCTGACACCGGACCCGCTAGGACTGGCCCCGGCACCTAACCCATCGACGTACGTACACAACCCACACACCTGGTGCGACCCTCTGGGACTGGCCCCCACAGGGACCTGTCCGCCTGAGCATCCCGCGGTGGACGAAACACGTGGTCGCATAGGTGATGGAAGCATCGTGAGCGAGCATCCGATGACAGCCGATGAGGCGCTGGACGCCGCTCACAGGTTCTTGGGTGATGACTACGTGGAAAAGGGAGTGAATCGCGGCGTGTTCCGCAGCGCAGACGGACTACGACAATTCCGCATGGATCCTGATTCCATACAGGGAAAACATTGGCCTGACATCCCACATGTACACTTCGAGATTTTTCCCGAGCCCGGCGCCAAAAAGTCGGCGGTAAACAACCATGTCCCCCTGATCGAGTAAGATTTCACTGCACCACCACGCAAGGGGACGCTCCCGGGAGAACAAAAGATGATCAAAATTGGCAAGGTCGGCAAGATTGCAGCAGGAGACGAATTCGGGAAATTCGTCAGGATCGACGAACTCCCTGACGACCCGCCCAGCTATCTGATCCTCCTTGCCGAGGACTCGGAGTTCCTCAATGGGTGCGGAGATTACTGGGTAGAGAACCGCGAAGAGCTGGAAGAATTCTTTGCCGAAGCATATTGGGAAGTCGAATGGGCCAATCATTGAGAAATCATCCACCCAGCGCGTCCGCGCGAACACCTGCAGCACCGGTGACCCGAAATCTCACAGAGAATCACCGCCCTCAGTCATGAACGTGAGTACGTGGTGCTCGAAATTTCTACTCGTTTCAAATGACCACCTTGGCTGGACATGTGAAGCAATGCTCGAATGAGGGCGCTCCTGCAGAAGACGGACACCGCAGGACTGAGCGACCAGGAAATCTCTCCTATGTTCCGTGAAGTCCTGGAGCGAGGATGCCTTTGACACCCGCCGGCGGGCGGGTGCTGACCGACCTCCTCCCTGAGAGCCTGTCGGAGTAGTGCGACCGGCTCGCGGAGGAAATCACGGTCAACGGCAGGGGAATGACGGACTACGACCTGCCCACTGCGACGGACGAACGCGCACCGCTCCTCGTGCGGAGGTGCCTGGCCTATGTCGCCGCCTGTCTGCATGCCGCACAGGAGCAGTTCGGCGACACAGCGGTGAAGTCCTACGTCTCGTTCTCCGCCGACACCGACGAGGCGCTACTGACCTCCAACGTCACCTTCTGCACACCACTGCCCGACGTCCGCCCGTACATCCCGGACCTCGAGGGAGTGGCGGACGCAGCGGTCGCGGAGTTCTCCGCGGAGGACTGCCCCATCGGTCACGAGCGTAAGCGAGCACCGGCACATGCCCATCAGCGTGCACTGCGGCAGACATGCGCAAGTACCCGCCGTTCGTGCCCCACCCGTGCCCTTTGGAGCGAACAACAGCGGTCAAGAGCGGCATCCATGTACCACACGAACCTTGGTCGAACCGAGCAAACATGCAGGTCAGGACGACTGTGCCGGTCCAAGAACCGCTGATTCCCAAGCTCAGAGCGCGAGTTCGATTCTCGTCACCCGCTCTTTGATAAAGGCCCCGGTCGACGACCGGGGCCTTTCTTGTCGGCTCGACCTTTTGAGGGTGGCGTGCCCGCCGCGTGTTGAGAGAAGGATGGCTCACGTCCGGTGGGCGTGAGCCATCCGCTGAAAGCTGTCTCAGGGCTTCGCTGAGGGCGTCACGCCTTGGTTGACTCCCAGCGATCCTTGGCACAGGTGATCCGGAACTTGGTCGCGCTGGCGGCCTTCAACAGCCGTGCCGCGTGCCCGGGTGGGGCCGCCTCCCGACCACACCCGGTCAGGAGCATCGCACCTGCGACCACGGCTACGACGGCGTCGGCCCCACGTCTCATGCGGCAGCCGAGGTGGCTCGGACCCGGTACGCCGCGATCCCCGTAGCAAGTGTGTCGGCGATGAAGCCCGTACGAAATGGCTTGCCACGGGCGATACTGACCATGCCGTTCCCAGGGCGGGAGACCCCCACTTCGCGAAGAAGTTTGGTGAGCACGGTCCCGAGCTTCTGCGTGTCCATGCCCAGATGAGCCGCCAGGTCGGCGCTGTACATCTTGCCGCCGGCACGAACGATGGCCTCATGGGCGCGGACCAGAAGGGTGGGAACTCCTGTATTCGGGTCTCTCGGTACAGAGACCTCCCCGGACTCATCGACCAGGGCCTCCGAGGTCGATCCGTCGAACTGCTCGCCACTCGCTGCGCCCGTGTCCATGCGCAGGGCGAGCTGAGGCGCTGGGAAGTCCACAGGCACGGGCGGGGCGGGAACGCGGGCCACGACAGGTGCCGGGTCCGCACGCTCGGCACCGACCGGCTGTCCGGAGGCGATGAGGGCGTAGACGTGAGCGACGTCGACGAGGGCTGACGCTCCGACGAAATCACTGCGGAGCAATGCGGTCCGTGCCTCAGTAGCGATCTGCTGAGCGGAGGCCGCTGCGCCGGAGCGCGCTTGCTTGTTCATACCTGGACAACGCAGCCAGCACGCCACCGGACACTTGCCGAGACCGACAAGACTTCCATCCGATCAGCCCAACATCTGCGGCGATGCCGCCCACCTGCGAAAAGCGGCTGAGTCCTCGGTGATCACGGGTGGCAGTGGACGCGCCGGTACGCACTCCGGTGCGCCCCCCTCATTGGCGGTGCGCCCCTTCGCTCCTCCGTAACCTTGGGCGTGGCCGCGCTACGTAAGAGCAAGCGGGGCGGTCCCTCCACCGGCGCCACCTGGCATTGGCGGGCTCCAACGAAAATCGGTCGGGTCGGCGTTTACCACCCAGTGCGCCCGTCAGCCCCTACGAGCCGCCAGCACCTCTCCAGCAGGTATATCAACTAGCATAGTTGTTATATGCTTCAGCGCATGGAGACGAAGACCTACACAACCATCGACCTGCGCAAGGGGATGGGCGAGATCCTGGACCGGACCCGGATCGCCGGTGAGGCCGCCGCCATCACCCGCAAGGGGAAGACTGTCGCCTACCTGGTGCCGGCCGAGTGGTTCGAGGAGATGAGCCGTCGGCACCAGTCGCACGAGGACCGGCACGAGGCGGCCTGACCCACCCTTCACGTCAAGGAGCCCGAACCATGCCCGCCCATGCACTCCACTTCGATGGGTACGAGGGGGAACCCCCGCGGTTGCCGCCCATGCCCGAACGCACTCCGCAGGCACTCAGGTTGGCCATTCAGGAACACGCCCCGCACCTCCTCCCGGACTTCGAGGCCCACTGGAAGCGCGTCATTGGTGACGCCTTCAGCATCACCCCCGTGCCTGCCTTCATGCGCCTGTGGTGGACGCAGTACGCCATCGCGCGAAATCCCGTTCTCGACTCGCACCTTCGCGACCTCGAAGCCCGCGCAGCCAAGTCCGACGACCCCGAGGAGTCCATCCGGCTCCTGGAGGAGTACAGCCGTCTGCGGCACGAAGCCGCCGAGAGGAAGCCCGGAGAGTGATCGACGAACCACTCCGGCCACCCTGGCAGATGGACTGGACGAAGCAGGCACAACACGACTTCGAAAGCATGCCTGCCGAAGGCAGTGACCTGGTCATGAGTGTTCGTGCGGAACTGATCACCGCTGAAGATCCGTACTTCCGGGGAATCGACGCCGACGTCTCGCTCCCGCATTGGATGACCGTCCGGCCACTGGCTTCCACGAACCCCGGCGGCCCCCACATCGTGGACCTTGCCGGCGGACGCGGCTGGCTCATCTACACCTTCATGCGCCGCCACGCCGACCCACAGATCGTCGTCACCGAAGCCTTCTGGGCCTGACGCCTGCGTCACCGCGGCGTCTGCGCCACGGGAGGCTTCCGCTTCCTGCCACCGCTTCGGCACGTCACCTCAGGTTGTTGACCTGCCGTCGGCGTGCCCCATCCGTGCCCTTCAGAGCGGACAACAGCGGTCAGATGCGGCTCCCAGAGACCGGGAGCCATCCACCTGCCCAACCCGAAACCGCAGGTCAGAGCCCCTGCAACAACTTGAGAACCGTTGATTCCCAAGCTCAGAGCGCGAGTTCGATTCTCGTCGCCCGCTCCATGAAAAGCCCCAAGCCAGCGGCCGGGGGCTCTTTGTATGCCGCACCTTGTCACCGTCCGGTCGGCCCGGTGGCCTCTCCCTGGATAATCGAGGAGTGGCATCACGGCCCAGTCTTTCCGATCTTCGCCGTGACAAGTTCGCCCGGCGTGTGCCCGCAGCGCTGTCCGAGCTTGTCGGCCCCGAGCACGGCACAGTAAGCCTGCCGCTTCACCTGGCGTGGTCGGGACTGACCACATTCGGCCTCGACCAGCCCCGGCTGCGGATGAGCTACTACCGCATCGTCCTGGCCGAGGGCCAGCACGATGATCTGGTCCGATATCTCAATCGCGGCCTCCTCCTCAGCTTGTGGCCCACACTGCGCACACTGATCAGCCGTGATGTTCGTGAAGTCTGGGAACGCTCCTTCGACGAGTTGGCTCCCAGCGCCCGGGCCGCTGCGTGAACCTCACGGACCTGCACCGTCGCTTGCTTGCAGATGTGCTCGCCGTAGGCGGTGCATACCTTCTGGCGCTTACCGGCGGCTACGCGGTTCAGGCACACGGCCTGGTCGACCGGCTCAGCCAAGACCTCGACGTCGCGACTGAGAACCCCGATCGCTCGCATGGAGGACATCGCTGCTGCCGTGCGCGCCGGCCTGGAACAACGCGGGTGGCAGGTCAACGCTCTGGAAACAGACCCACTCTCCGCACGCCTGATCGTCACCGATCCCGTCAGCCGTGAAGGCACGAGGTCGACGACATCCTCAAGGAAGCACTCTGGCGGCCACCCGTACACACAGAGCACGGCTTGGTGCTGTCCCTCGATGATGTCGTCGGGACCAAGGTCCGCACACTCGCCGACCGCAGACTCGCCAGAGAACTGATCGACGTGCAGGCGGCTGCGAACCGCTGGAGCCATGTCGAACTCGAAGGGCTCGGGCGGCGCCATGCACGCGACTCCTTCGAGCTGAGCGAGTTGCAAGCCCGACTGGGCGGATCCGACTGGATCGACGACACAGAATTCGCCGCCTACGGCCTCGACGAGCAAGCAATCACCGGGCTACGGCAGTGGGCACACGCACGGGCCGACGACATCGGCGGACGACATCCGCGGACGACTCCAGGAACTGGAAGCTCCACACGAAGACTGATGGCTGCCTAGAGACCGGGTGCTCAGCAGGATGCACATCAGGCTGCTCAGACCTCAGCGACCGTGCCCCATCCGTGCCCTTCGGAGCGGACAACAGCGGTCAAGAGCAGTGGCTCGACCGGGAACACCAGGTGCGGTCGGCGCGGTTGCACCCGGAGACCATGACCGGAGACCGGGTCCCGAATCCGGAGCCGGAGCGACGAACCGGAGACACTGGACCGCTGGCCAGAGACCGTCGGCCCGGGACCGGCTTCGTACCGGGCAGGCTCGCGCAGGCCGGAGTGCAGGCAGGTGACGAGTCGCCCGGGTCCGCCCGACCGGCGAGTACCCAGCGGCCGGCTCGCGGGCCACCGCGCCCGCGTGTCCGGACCGAGAAGCAGCACTGCAGGAGGACGTTTTCATGACCGACCGGCCCTTGACGCTCATGGCGGTACACGCCCACCCCGACGACGAGGCCACCGGAACCGGAGGGGTCCTCGCGCGGTACGCGGCGGAAGGCGTCCGCACGGTTCTGGTGACCTGTACGGACGGCGGGTGCGGTGACGGGCCCGGGGGTGTCAAACCGGGTGAGCCCGGACACGATCCCGCGGCCGTCGCCGCGATGCGCCGGCGGGAACTCGCGGCAAGCTGCGACGTCCTGAAGATCAGCGACCTGGAGACGCTGGACTACGCCGACTCCGGGATGGTGGGCTGGCCGACCAACGACGCCCCCGGATCGTTCTGGGGGACCCCCGTCGAGGAGGGCGCCGCACGGCTCGCGGAGCTCATGCGGCGGTACGAGCCCGACGTCGTCATCACGTACGACGAGAACGGCTTCTACGGCCACCCCGACCACATCCAGGCCCACCGCATCACGATGGCGGCGCTGGAGATGACCGGGCTGACGCCCAAGGTGTACTGGACGACGATGCCCCGCTCGATGATGCGGCGGTTCGGCGAGACCATGCAGGAGTTCCAGGAGGACGCTCCCGCGCCGGATCCCGCCGAGGAAGCGGCGATGGCCGAGATCGGCCTGCCCGACGACCAGATCTCCACCTGGGTCGACGCCACCGCGTTCAGCGACCAGAAGTTCGACGCGCTGGCCGCGCACGCCAGTCAGGGCGAGAACATCTTCTTCCTCAAGATGGGCAAGGAGAGGTTCCGCGAGTGGATGGGGGTCGAGACGTTCCTACGGGTCAAGGACGCCACCGGTGCGCCCCTCCCCGAAGACGATCTCTTCGCCGGACTGCGCTGATCCGTCGGCCGGAGTGCGGTGCGTAGGCCTGCCGCCCCCGGAGGGTCCCGGAAGGACCCGGAGGCGGCCCGGGCGATCCTGGATGCAGTCCGAGCACCCGGTGGACGCCCCGCAAGCTGGCCTCTGCCCTCGCCCTCCGCCCCGGCCCCCGGGCGCGGCGGGCGGGGCCTCTCGCCGCATCACCGGCGTCGAAGGCCCGCGAAGGCCCGCGAAGGCCCGTCACCGTACCGGGAACCCGAAGGCGTACCCCTGCTCCTTCAGCCAGGGGAGGACCTCCCGCAAGGCGGCGACGGTCTGGGAACGGTCTCCGCCGGCGTCGTGGAAGAGGACGGTCGGGCCGTCCGCGATCTCGCGCTGCACGGTGGCGACCATGGCGTCCACGCCGGGCTGCTCGAAGTCCTTGGTGTCGACGTTCCAGCCGAGCGGCCGCATCCCGCGCGAAGCCGCCAGTTGGCGGCTGTACGGGGTGAACGCGCCGCCCGGGGCGCGGTAGTACTGGGGCCGGACGCCGCCGGACGCCTCGGTGATCATGCGTTCCGCGTCCAGGATCTGCTGGGACTGGTAGCTCTCGGACTTGGTGTCCATGGCGGTGTCGTGCGAGATGGTGTGGTCGCACAGCCGGTGTCCGTCGGCCACCACGGCCTTGACCAGGTCCGGATACGCCCGGGCCTGGGTGCCCACCATGCAGAACGTGGCCTTCACCCCGTGCTCCCGGAGAAGTTGGAGCACCTGCGGCGTCCAGACCGGGTCGGGGCCGTCGTCGATGGTGATGTTGACGCCCCGCGCACCCTGGTCCGAGGCGTGCGCGATGTCCACCGCGACGGGCCGGATGGCGGGCGCCGAGGCGCGCGCCTGCGGCTCGCGTTCCCCGGTGGAGTCGGCCTGCGCGGTCCACACCGAGGTGGCGGCGGCCAGCGCCGTGACGCCGAGAGCCGCCGCGAGGAGGCGGCCTTGCCACGCTCTGCCCTTGTGCTTCGCCATGTCCGCCCGCCCCTTTTGCCGTCTCCACCGATGCCGTGCGCACCCATCAGGACATGCGAACGGCCCCGCGGGCTCCCCCGGTTACCGAGCGCGGACAAACCTGCGGGAGGTCAGGGACAAACGCAGAGGTTCCGCGACGTGCGGGAACGCACCGACCCCACCGCCGCGGAGCCGTACGCATGCAGAACGCCCGGCCGGAAGGAACCGGCCGGGCGCTCCGGCGAGAAACGGGCCACGGCGACCGCCGTGGCGCCGGGCTCAGATCGTCGGGGTGTCGTCGACGATCTCCTGGTGCGGCTCGACCACGAACTTCCAGCCCTCGCTGGGCTCCAGGAAGCGCACGCGGGTCGGGTAGATGTCCAGGGCGCGGCGGTCGCGGTTCTGGGCGTTGGAGTTCTTGCGCGCCCGCGCCGGCTCCTCGTACAGGTCGACCTTCACGTCGGGCACCTCGACGACTTCCTCGCTCCAGCGCTGGACCACTCCCGCGCCGAAGGCCTCCCGCGCGGCGGAGTAGAGCGACTCCAGGGAGGCGGCTCCGCCCGCGGGCACGAAGAGGGCGAGGTTCAGGAGGACGCCGGCGCTCTGCAGCACCTCGATCTCCTGGCCCGCCTTGTCGGCGATCCAGATGCCGGGCTCGTCCGGGTCGTCCGCGAGGACGTGGATCTCCTCGCCGAAGACCGTCCTCGCGGCGAAGGACCCACCCTCGAAGTTCTTGCCCGGCCCCGTGAGGAGAGCCGGGGCGTAGCAGTCGAGAGGAAGGCCACTCGTTCCCGCCGAGACGAAGATGGCGTCCTGGGGACCCAAGCCTGAAATCTCATCAGCCGTAAGACGTCGAGCCGTAACCTTCTCGGTGTTCACGCCATTCCCCTTTTAGTCGCGGCGTCCAGACAATTCCTCAAGAGCTTATCACGAAAAAGGGTGCCGACTTTCCCTCCGCGCACTATCGCACTTCCGGCGGGAGCGGCGGGACCGGCGGAATAGGCGCCCTATTTCGAGCGCCCGCCGTGAGGCACCGCACGCCGGGCGTGAGGGCGATCGGCCCGCCGGGTCCGGACCCCAGGGTCACGGCGCGCAGGCCACCACGCCGTCACTGACCCGACGTCAAGGACGCTCCGGAGCAGGCCCCGTCCGCGAGTCGGCCCGACGGGCCGGCGCAGCGCGCACCAACGGCCCCGGCGAAGAGCCGGACCAGGGACATCGGACCAGAGGCACCGGGCACCAAACTCCTGCAAACCTGCCGAACACCGCATATCCGCCCGCTCGTGCCCCTTCTTCATTCGACACGAAATAAGCATTCACCGCCACGAGCCGCTGGACAATTGTTTACCGGGCCGGCAGGACGGTTCACCCCGTCCACCCCCGCCCGCACATTGAAGCGTGCAACAGGAAAAGGGGACCGAAGAATTCCCGGTCCCCTTTTCCTGTTGCGCGGGGCTCAGAGCCAGGAGTCCCAGATGCCGTACGCCTTCGACCGGATGTCGGCCTCGGCGCCCGAGGCGTCCAGCCGTACGACGCGGTAGGAGTACAGGCCGCGCACGTCCCCGTTCACCGTGGTGTCCATGTGGAAGGCGGCGTCGCCCGCCGCGCCCTCGGCCAGCGTGACGTACGCGGCCGCGGCGGGGTCCCAGCGCTCCACGCGGTAGCTCGCGAACCGGGAGCAGCCGCCGAGGCCGCTGCTCTCGGAGCAGCCGACGTACGAGAGCCCACCGGATCCGGAGTCGCGGGTCACCGACCAGCGCACGCCGAAGTTGTTCGACGGGAGTCCGGACACGGGCGCCTTGGCACCCCAGTTCTGGTCGATCGCGGAGTCGCAGTCCGTCTTCTTCGGCGTTCCCGAGAACGTGGTGTTCGCGTAGAACTGCCGTGCGAACACGGGGGACGTGCAGCTCACGGCCGCGGCGGCGGATGCGGTGGAGGCATGGAGCGCCCCCGTTGCCGCGACCAGCACCAGGGCCGCGGCGGTGGTACGTCCGGTGGGTCTGACGGTCTTCATCGAGTCCATCGGTCCTGTCCAGCGACGACGGTGATCAACGTCGCTGGACAGGACCGATGACGGCTTCGATGGGTTGTACGGCACGCCGACCGCAGGGCACGCCGACCGCGGGGCGCGCCGGATGCGCGGCGTGGGTGCACCGGCGGCCGGCCGTCCGGACCGCGCTGCGCGTTCGCGTCGTACGTGCTCCGCGGCGCACCCGGTCGCGGAAGGGCGGCGGCCAGCCGCCCGGCGCCTACCTCAGCGCGTGCGCCGCGGCCTGGGCGAGCGTGCTCGCCGCGTCGGAGCGCGCGGCCTTGGTCGACTTCTTGTCCGCCAGCACCTTGGCCGCGGCGGTGAGCACCTTCTTGCCGGGGCGGCGGGCCGGCGTGCCCGGGGTCTGGGACAGGGCACTGGCGGCGGCCTTCTTCTCGGACTTCGGCCGTTTCTTCGCCCCCACGGTCTTGCCCGCGGCCGACGCCGGGCCGGACTTGGTCGTCTTCGCGGAGGCGCTGCCCGCCTTCCCGGAGGTCTGCGACAGCGCGCT
This sequence comes from uncultured Streptomyces sp., assembly GCF_947488945.1. Taxonomy (GTDB): domain Bacteria; phylum Actinomycetota; class Actinomycetes; order Streptomycetales; family Streptomycetaceae; genus Streptomyces. The sequence goes on along the minus strand of NZ_CANLBS010000003.1, from coordinate 347,407 downwards.
CGCGGCGGCCTTCCTGCTGCTCTTGGTCCGGGCGCTCTTGGCCGCCCGGCCCGCCGCGGAGGCGGCCTTGGGGTGAGTGGTTCCGGATGCCTTCGTCTTCGCCATGTCACTCTCCGAACTCGTCCGTCGGTCTGTACGTCGGTCGCGTGTCTCGCCCGGTGAACCGATGAGGTTCGTCGGTCGCGTTCTCCGCGCGTACCGTCGCGCTCGTTGCACTCGGGTACCCGAACTTCCGTGCATGGAACGGCCGGAGACGAGATTGCGGGCCTCCGCGGCCGCACCGGCCGCCGTACGGACGCCGGTTCGCCGCGCGTTCCCGTGCCGGCGCGCCTCCACTCCGTCCGGCGCGGGTGACCTGCGACGGCCGGAGGTGCGAGGGTGGGCGGGACGACGGGAGACGCACGATGTCGGTGTTCGCGTTCCGCTTCCGCGGGCCGGCGGGCGGGCTCGCGGTGAACCTGGACGCCGAGGTGAGCGAGAACGGCGGCCCGCCGCACGCTCTGCGGATCCACCGGAAGATCTGGCTCGGTCTGCCCGCCTCCGGCCTGTACTGGGAGGATGCCGCCTGGCTCGCCTTCGGCGTCCGCCTCCACGCGCAGGCGCTGAGCGACCTGCTGCCCGAGGGGCTCGTCGTCCGGGTCGTCGCGCTCGACTTCCCGCTGAGCGACTACCGGTGCGAGGCGTCGGCACTGGCCATGGACGGTTGGTTGTGCCGACGGTTCGCCCTGCCTCCCTCGGGCGCCGGCGTCACCTACGACAGGGAGCGGGACCGGTTCGCGTTCACCTGGGGAGGCGCGCGGCCCTCGGTGCCGCCCACGTCGGCGCAGTGACGGCGCCGACGACGCGCTACACGCGGAGACCCCCGTACTCAGGCCGGCGGTACGGCTCGCCCCGCCCCGCCCTCCGTGTCCGGTCCGGGTCCGGCGGCCGGCCCCAGGGCCTCGCGCATGGCGCGCAGGCGGCGGCGCTGCAGGGAGCCGTAGCGGGAGAGCCAGCCGACGAAGACCACGGTGAAGACGGCGAAGCCGAAGCCCTGGCGCGCGCCCGCGGTGACGGCGGCGAGCACGGCGACCGCGGCGAACATGAGGCTCAGACCAACCAGTGCCGCGGCGGCGTGACGGGTCCGGTGGAGCCGCTCGTCGACCAGGCGGCGCATGGCCGACCGCTCCGCGGGGTCGGTGGGCGGCTCGCCGGAGCGCAGTCGGCGCTCCAGGGACCGCACCCCCGTCGCCGTGGCGCCCGTCGCCCGCCGCTCCTTGCGCTGCCGGGCGGCCACCACGAACGCCCCGGTGACCGTGGCGGCTCCCACCCGGAGCAGCACGGCCGCGGGCGACTCCCCCGGCGAGATCACCATGATCAGAGCGGGGGCCAGCAGTGCGGACAGCACCACCTGGAGCCACAGACGCTCCGCCACGAAGTCGTCGATCCTGTCCACCTCTGGCTCCCTCCCGGCCCGCGGGCCCACACGGGGCAGCTGCCCCCGGACCGTTCGTGTGCCCCGCCACCCGCCCGGTAACGGCACCAAGTCCGTTTCTACAAGCGGAGGTTGGCGATATCTCGTGTCACACCCTTCCCGGAGGCGCCCCGCCGGGCTCCTCCGACGGGCCCGCACGGGGAGATCCGCACCACATCGCCCCAGGCGACGGGAAGCGGGGCGAGCGGGGTGGTGTTGGCCTCGGGAGGACAGCCCTTCGCCCCTACCGCCGACGAACGGACATGCATGTGACTGCCGCAGACGCCGACCGCGCCGCAGGCGCCCTCTCGCGCCCCTTCTCCGTGCGCGGGCTCACCTCCCGCAACCGGATCGCCATGGCCCCGATGACCAGGGAGTTCTCCCCCGAAGGCGTCCCCGGCCGGGACGTGGCGGACTACTACGCCCGGCGGGCCGCCGGCGGGGTGGGTCTGATCATCACCGAGGGCACCTACGTCGGCCACGACTCCGCGGGCACCAGCGGCCGCGTCCCGCGCTTCCACGGCGAGGACGCCCTCGCGGGCTGGTCGGGCGTGGTGGACGCGGTGCACCGGGAGGGCGGGGCGATCGTTCCGCAGCTGTGGCACGTGGGCGTCGCCCGCGCCGTGGGCGCCCCGCCCGTCGTGGACGCGGAGCCGGTCGGCCCCTCGGGCGTGGACCTGGCGGGCGAACCCAAGGGCCGGGCCATGACGCAGCAGGACCTCGACGACGTGATCGCGGCCTTCGCCGACGCCGCTGCCGCCGCCGAGCGGCTGGGCTTCGACGGTGCCGAACTGCACGGCGCGCACGGCTACTTGATCGATCAGTTCCTCTGGTCGGGCTCCAACCGCCGCACCGACGCGTACGGTGGCGACCTCGTCGCACGCACCCGTTTCGCGTCCGAGATCGTCGCCGCCTGCCGGGCCGCCGTCTCCGACGACTTCCCCCTCGTCTTCCGCATGTCCCAGTGGAAGATGGGCGCCTACGAGGCGAAGCTCGCGCAAACCCCCGAGGAGCTGGAGTCCCTGCTGACCCCGCTCGCCGAGGCCGGGGTCGACGTCTTCCACGCCTCCACGCGCCGCTACTGGTTGCCGGAGTTCGCGGACTCGGACCTGAACCTGGCCGGCTGGGTGAAGAAGATCAGCGGGCGGCCGACGATCACCGTGGGCTCGGTCGGCCTGGACGGAGACTTCTTCAGCGCGTTCCGGGGCAACGGTTCCTCGGTCACCGGCATCGAGCAGTTGCTGGAACGGATCGAACGCGACGAGTTCGACATGGTCGCCGTCGGCCGCGCCCTCATTGCCGACCCGGAGTGGGCGGCGAAGACCCTGCGCGGGAGCACCGAGGACATCACCCCGTTCGGTGCGGAGATGCTGAAGTCCCTGCGATAGGCAGCGGCCGGTGGAGGGTCCGGGCCACAGGCCCGTCCCCTCCCCGCCGGACCCTTCGCCCGCATGCGGCCCCGCCCCCGCCCTCGGCGACCCCCGGACCCCCGAGCGCCGGAACAACACTCCGTCCGGAGCAGGTCCATATGTGTCGTCGCGGGAACAGATAAAGGCGTGAAGCGCGACGAGTTTCTTCCGGGCGGCGGACCGAGCGAAATTCGACCGCCGCACCGGAGCGATTTTCCGTGCTAGTCTCGATCCAGTTGCAGTTGTGGTTCCCAAAAATTTTCAAGCGGACCCGCAGGGCTCACACCCGGTGGGAATGCTTTTGCGTTTGCCGGTATTTTTCCGGTCGGGGCGATCATCGCGGCGACACGGAATCCGCACGGTGTGGATTCCGGGCACTGCCCCGAAGGAGATATGACATGGCATCTGGCACCGTGAAGTGGTTCAACGCCGAAAAGGGTTTCGGCTTCATCGAGCAGGACGGTGGCGGCGCTGACGTCTTCGCCCACTACTCGAACATCGCCGCCCAGGGCTTCCGCGAACTCCAGGAAGGCCAGAAGGTCAACTTCGACATCGCGCAGGGCCAGAAGGGCCCGACGGCCGAGAACATCGTTCCCGCCTGACGCTGACGCGTAGTCACGAGCCGGGGCCCGCACCTTGGGGTGCGGGCCCCGGCTCGCGTTTTTCCGGCCCGCCGCACACCGCGGGCCCTCCCCTCCGCAGCCCGCGCAGCGTTCCGCCGCGGGCGTGCTCCCCGGAACCGCACCCCTCCGCGACCGACCCGTCGCCGGAGGATCCGGCTGGTTCCGTACACCGGATTCCCCACCGGAAGAGCCTCTCGGCGTCCGGCGGGAAGACGACCGACGATCGCCCGGAAAACCTGCTGGAACCGGTCCGCCCCCGGCGGATCCACGTACGGCAGCACCCGTCACGGTGACCCGGGTCCCGAATTCCTGCGACCGATCCACCGCCCGTCATTTCGGCGGTATCCCAGGTCGCTTTCACATATGGCTCGTTCTCGCGATTCACCGTGCTGCTCATTCGCTGCGTGAATTCCTTGATACGCGCCGCCGCATCGAGGAAGGTTCCGCATGAACCGCACACGTACGAACGACCGTTCCCCCCGCACCCGTACGAACACGGGTTACGGCGAAGGCTCGGGCGCCGGTCGCGGCAGCCGTTTCGGCTCGTCCGCCCCGTCCCGCTCCGGTGCCCCGTACCGCTCCAGCGGCGGCAGCCGCCCGTCCGGCGGCTCCCGTCCGGGCGGTTACGGCCGGCGTCCCTCCGCCGTGCAGGGCGAGTTCGCACTGCCCGAGACGATCACTCCGGCGCTGCCCGCCGTCGAGGCGTTCGCCGATCTCGTGATGCCCGAGGAACTCCTCGCCGCACTGACGTCCGAGGGCATGAGCGTCCCGTTCCCGATCCAGGCGGCGACGCTGCCGAACACGCTGGCCGGCCGGGACGCGCTGGGCCGCGGCCGGACCGGTTCCGGCAAGACGCTGGCCTTCGGCCTGGCGCTGCTGGCCCGTACCGCGGGTCAGCGCGCCGAGCCCCGTCAGCCGCTGGCGCTGGTGCTGGTGCCCACCCGTGAGCTGGCGCAGCAGGTGACCGACGCGCTCACCCCGTACGCCCGGTCGGTGAAGCTTCGGCTGGCGACGGTCGTCGGCGGGATGTCGATCGGCCGGCAGGCCTCCGCGCTGCGCGGCGGCGCCGAGATCGTCGTCGCCACGCCGGGCCGGCTCAAGGACCTCATCGACCGGGGCGACTGCCGGCTGAACCAGGTCGCCGTCACGGTGCTGGACGAGGCCGACCAGATGGCCGACATGGGCTTCATGCCGCAGGTCACCGAACTGCTGGACCAGGTCCGGCCGGAGGGGCAGCGGATGCTGTTCTCCGCGACCCTGGACCGCAACGTGGACCGGCTGGTCCGTCGCTATCTGACCGACCCCGTCGTCCACTCCGTCGACCCGTCGGCCGGAGCGGTCACGACGATGGAGCACCACGTGCTGCACGTCCAGGGGTCCGACAAGCACGCCGCGACCACGGAGATCGCGGCCCGCGACGGCCGGGTGATCATGTTCCTGGACACCAAGCACGCCGTCGACCGGCTGACCCAGGACCTGCTCGCCAGCGGGGTCCGTGCCGCCGCGCTGCACGGCGGCAAGTCGCAGCCCCAGCGGACCCGTACCCTCGCCCAGTTCAAGACCGGTCATGTGACGGTGCTGGTGGCGACGAACGTGGCGGCCCGCGGCATCCACGTCGACAACCTCGACCTGGTCGTGAACGTCGACCCGCCGAGCGACCACAAGGACTACCTGCACCGCGGCGGCCGCACCGCCCGCGCCGGCGAGTCCGGCAGCGTCGTCACCCTCGTCCTGCCCAACCAGCGCCGCGAGATGGTGCGGTTGATGGCGGACGCCGGGATCCGGCCGCAGGTGACGCAGGTCCACTCGGGCGAGGCCGAGCTGCACCGCATCACCGGTGCGCAGGCTCCGTCGGGCGTTCCGGTCGTCATCACCGCACCGGCCGCCGAGCGCCGGGAGCGCGGCGGCAGTGGCAGCCGTTCGCGGCGCGGACGGCCGTCGCAGAGCGCCCGCCGGACCGGCCAGCGCCGCCCCGCGGCCGACGCCGCCTGAGTCGTGCGCGGGGCGCCCGTCCCCCGTACGGATCCGACGTCCGTCCCCCGTTCGGGCGGGATCCGGTGCGGGCCGCCACGGGCCGACCGGTCGCGCCGGCCCCTTCGGCCTGCGAAGGTCGTCGGTCCGCCGCCGCACTGGCTACTCTGGCCGGAGCCGGGCACACCCTGCGCTTCCGGCACCCGGAGGAATCCCGTGGTCGGCGTGTACGGCCGAGGTGGCGTTCCGGGCGTCCTCGCCCTCCCGTCGCCGAGCCCGTTCCGCCCGCACCGCTCTCCCCTACTCCTTGTGAGGCAACATGCGCTGTGTCATCGCCCGCTTCCCGTTCGACCTGACGAAGAGCGGCGTGCAGGACTCGATGAAGGGCGTCAAGCCCCAGCCGATCACCGGTGACTCGGTGATCATCAGCCGCCGCCACTACCCGGTGATGCAGGTGGGCGAGGTCGTCACCCGGCAGGACCGCCGCGACTTCAGCGCCGGAGAAGTCGTCCGGGCCATGGCCGCGCTCGGTTTCACCTGCCGCACGGCGCCCAAGGAGGAGCCCGCGCAGGCTCTCACCGCGGTGCAGCAGGCGTCCGCGATGCTCGGCTCGCCCGTATCCGTCTGAGCGCGCCCCGGCACGCCGACGGCGACCGCCGGGCGGCATGGGGGTGAGCGCAGGGGAGGGCCCGACCGCCGTGGCGGTCGGGCCCTCCCCTGCGTGCGGCGCCCGCGTGCCGCGTACGTGCGGCCGCGCACCTGCCTGCGCGGCCGTGCGGTCCACAGGCAGGTGCGCGGCCGGTTCAGCGGTCGAGCACGGCCCGCACCGTCTTGCCGTGGCCGGGACGCGGGGTGACCGAGGTGGTGCGGGCCAGTTGGTGGACCATGGGCCATCCGAAGCCGCCGGCCCCGCCGTTCAGGTCGGGCGTGCGCATGCGCGGCATCGCGGAGCTGAGGTCGTGGACCGCCACCTCGACGCCTCCGGGGCACTCGGTCAGCTCCAGGGTGAAGGTGCCGCCGCCGTGCCGGACGGCGTTGGTGACGAGTTCGGACACCACCAGCACGACCGTGTCGGCCGCGTCGTCGTCGACGGCCGGCGTGGTGAGGCGGTCGAGGAACGCTCTGGTGACCTCGCGCGCGTCGGCCGCGACGGTCCCCGAGTAGCTGATCGTGGCGCTCGCGGTGATGGTGGTCATCTGTCCTTCTCCCCCTGGTCCGTGCGGCGTTCGCCTGCTCCGGCGGTGGTCGCCCGCCGCCTCCCCGTACCGTGCGGGACCCGTCTGCCCGGCGTCCCGCGCGGCTCTCCGTGGTCCGGCCGCCCGTCGGGGGCCGCCGGACCGCGGTGCTGTCGGCAACGGGCCTTTACCCCGGGGAAACAGGGGCGGAAACACCGGATTCCGCCGTCATCCGGTCACCGGCTCAGCCGCGGGTGTGCCGGTGCGGTGCGCGACGCGGCGCGGGCACGGTCGACAGGCGACGCACGGCGCCGCGACCGCCGGTGGCCCGGTGCGCGCCGGCGCCCCGGCCTGTTCCGCCCTGCGGCGTGCGGCCCGCGGGGCCCGTCTTCGGCAGGGACGGGGCGAGCACGAGAGCCGCGACGATCGCTACCACCATGCCGAGGATGAGCAGGGTTCCCACCGTCATGTGATCCACCTTCCTTCCGGTGACCGACGATTCCTTCTCTTCACCCATCGTTACCAGCGCGCGCCTCCATAAACACGCTGTGTCACAGAAGTGGGCCGGGGACGGGCGGTTGACCGCGGGACACGCGCGGGACACGCCGCAGGGCACCGGAGCACCGCCGCGCACGATCCGACCGCGGCCCCGAGGCATGGACCCGCCCCGACCTGGGCAAACCGAGGTGCAGCGGCGGGGACGATCGACTGCCGCAGATTTTCTCCGATCCCCGATCAGCTAAATCTGTTCCCACGGGAGTAGACATTCGCCGATCATGTGCCTAAGGTTTCTTCCGTAGCCAAGGGAAAGAGCACCGGCGGGGACGGATCGCCGGACAGCAGGACGCTGCGGTGGTGGAGTTCCGGAGCCAGGGTCGTGAAGGACGGCGACGGGACTGACGACCGCAGCGGGCGGCCCGCATCATCAGGGGCCGCCACGGAGGAGCGGGCGCTCCCGGACCGGCACGACGGTCGGTCCGGGAGCGCGGGATCCCCGCAAAGGCGCCGGTCCGCGGGCGCGCGTGCGGGGAAGTCCGGCAGGCGGGTCCTCCGCCCGTCCAGATCAGTGGGCGGCAGGACGGCAGGCCGGGCGAGGCGCCCCCGGACGAGGGGCGACCGACTGCGGTTGACGCAGAGCATGCAAGTGGTTCGCCGTACGAAGGGAGGCGGACGCCATCAGGACCCCCGGGCACGGGCCGTCGTCCCGGGTCCCTCCAGCACCGAACGGAAGGTGGTTCCCGGTCACGCCTCGGCGATTCCCGCACTCCGGCCCTTCTGACGGGCGGAGCGGCGGTCGAAGAAGTCCGGCTCGACACTGACGCCGGACGATGGTTCCGCAACACCCCTCGGGGCCCCGGTGCATACCACCGGGGCCCCTCGACGTACCCCCGCCGTATCCTTCGGGCGGGCGTCCACCGGCGGTGCGGAACGTCTACCACTCCCGCACCGTCCGCGCCGGAAGGCCCCGCCCGGACACACCGTCTCCACCCGTACACACACGGTTCCGGGGTGGAGCGCGCTCCTCTCTCTCCGTGACCTTGGCCCCCGGCCCAGTTGACACTCCGTCATCCATGTGAACATTTCACTACCACCGTGCAACTGCCGTGCGCATGTGCACACTTCCGTGTCAGAGCGTTGTAAGATCATCTGACTTCCAGTGGGCTGATGGCGTATGGGGGGCATCCCGAGAGGGGTGGCATCCTCGGCCCCGTTCTCGGAGGGGCGTTCCCCGATGTGGCGTGGTCCGTGGCTCCGAGAGCCCGGTCGCGGCAGGTGCGGGGACGTCAAGCCGTATCCCTAGCCATGGCACTTGAAGTGAGTCTCATGACATTTACCCAGAGCGCTGTCTTCTGGGCGCTGATTGTCGTAGCACTGGTCGCCGTGGGTGCCGTATTGCGGGCTCGCACGACCAACATCCGGCTACGCAGACAGGTTGCCGACCTCCGGAGGGAGCGCGAGTCGCTCCACGGCCAGCGGGACGAGTTCCACGCTGCCCACTCCGGTCTGCTGCAACGGCACTCCACCGAACTCGCCGAAGTCCGCAAGGACGCGGAGGAGGAGACCAAGGCCGTCCTCAAGGCAGCGGTGCGCACGCTGCAGGGGCTCGCCGACGAACAGCAGCTCGTCATCGAGAAGGCCCAGACGAAGTACGGCGACGATCCCGGAATCCTCGCCGACCTCATGTCCATCGACCACGCCAACAGCCAGTTCGGGCGCCGCGCCCAGGGCATCGCCGTCCTCTGCGGCGGCTGGCTCGGCCGCCGGGAGACCGTCGCCTCGGTCTTCGACGTCGCCCGCAGCGCGCAGGGACGCATCCGGCACTTCGACCGGGTGCGGATCAACGGCCAGGTGAACTTCTCCGTCGTGCCGAAGGCCGTGGAGCCGGTCGCGATGGTCCTCGCCGAACTGCTCGCCAACGCCACCAACTACTCCGCCCCCGGCACCCCCGTCGAGATCAACATCCAGGCGGTGCCCAAGGGCGTCTGCCTGATCGTCGACGACGCCGGCCTCGGCATGGGCCAGGAGGAGAAGGACCGCGCGACGGCCCTCCTCGACCCCCGGTCGCCGATCAGCGTCTCCTCGCTGGGCATCCCCCCGCAGTTCGGGTTCGCCGTCTCCGGCATGCTCGCCGCCCACTACGGATTCCGGGTCTCGGTCGACTCGGTGTCGCCCTACGGAGGCGTTCGCGCGGTGGTGCTGCTGCCCGACGAGTTGCTCACCAACGACCTGCCCCCGGTCCCGGCACCGGTGGCGGCCGCGCCCCAGGACGCCGAGGTGTCGTCGCTCCCCCGGCGCCAGGCGACGCAGCCCGCTCCCACGCCGACCCCGCTGTTCCCGAACGCCGTGCGGCAGGAAGCGGCCCCGCAGTCCGCGGCCCACATCACCACCGCCGGCGGTCTGCCGAAGCGACGCCGTCAGAGCCCGGTGTCGGTGGTTCCGCCCGCCGCCCCGGTCCCGGCGCCCAGCAATCAGGAGACGGCCTCCCGACTGGGCGCGTTCCAGCGGGGCACCAGGTCCGGACGTGACACGACGACGATGGAAGGACCCGAGATCCAGTGAACCCCGATCTGTCGTGGGTGCTCAACGACCTGCTCCAGGTGCCCGGTGCCCGGCACGCGATCCTGGTGTCCGCCGACGGGCTGCTGCTGGCCAACTCCACCGACATCGGCCGTGACGACGCCGAGACGGTCGCCGCCGCCATGAGCTCGATGCAGTCGCTGAGCCGGGCCGTCGCCCCCTTCATCGGCAGCCAGACCCCCGGCTACTGGCGGCAGACGCTGCTGGAGTACGACGGCGGCTGGATCTTCCTGATCGCGGCGGGCAGCGGTGCCTACCTGGCCGCCGCCGCGGCCGCGGACGTCGACATGGAAGCGATGTCGTTCCGCATGCAGCAGCAGGTCGGCGCGCTGGGGAAGGCGATGACCACACCTCCCCGCCAGACCGCGGGCAGCGACGCATGACGGCACCGGGCGAAGAGCGGGCGGTCAGCGGCGGGTTCGTCCGTTCCTACGTCATCACCGGCGGGCGCGGGCTGCCCGACGCCGAGGATCTCTCGCTCGTCACACTGGTGACCATCGCCCCCGACCGGCAGCCGCCGCCGAACCCGAGCCCCGAGGTCCGTGCGATCTGGGAACTGTGTTCCGGCGGCTATCTCTCCGTGGCGGAGGTGGCCGGCCGCCTCCAGCTGCCCGTGGGGGTGGCCCGCCTGCTGCTCCAGGATTTAGCGGAACAGGGCCATCTGCTCCGCCGGAAGGCCCCGCCCGCCGCCCAGCTCGTCGACCGGAAGATCCTCGAAGAGGTGCTGCATGGACTCCACGTCCGCTTCGGCTGAGAACATCTACGTACCGGACGCGGTCCAGCGTGCGGCGAAGATCCTCGTCGTCGGACACTTCGCCGTGGGCAAGACGACGCTCATCGGCACGCTCTCCGAGATCGCCCCGCTGCGGACCGAGGAGAGGATGACGCAGGCCGCCGCGCACCTCGACGACCTGAAGGGCGCGCACGGCAAGGTCACGACGACGGTGGCGCTGGACTTCGGCCGGCTGACGCTCAGCGACGAACTGGTCCTGTACCTGTTCGGCACGCCGGGCCAGCAGCGCTTCGTGGAGCTGTGGGAGGACATGGCGCGCGGTTCGCTGGGCGCCCTGCTCCTCGTGGACCCCGCACGCCTCGCCGACACCTTCCCGGTCATCGACCTGATCGAGAAGTACGGCCTGGAGTACGCGATCGCGGTCAACAGCTTCGACCCCGAGTCGCGGCACGGCGAGGACGAGCTGCGCGAGGCGCTCGACCTGCTGCCGGACACCCCGCTCGTCTACTGCGACGCCCGGGACCAGAAATCGTCCGCGCAGGCGCTGATCACCCTGGTGACGCACCTGCTCTCCCGCGTGGACTGACCGCCCGCGCACCCCTTCCGCCGGACCGTGCGGGGGCGGGAGTCGACCGCCCGCCCCGTGCGGGCCGGCCGGTTCCCGCCCGCACGGACCGGGCACCGCCGAGCACCACCCGGGCGGGCCGGTCACCGACCGGCCCGCCGTCCCCCTTCCGGGGCCAGTGGCCCGCGATCACACCGAGGAATCACACATGGACTCTCAGCCGGGAGCCACCCCCTACGGCGCCCCCACGGGATGCCCGATGCACGCCAAGAGCCAGACCTCGCTCTACGGACCCGAGTTCGCGGCGAACCCGCACGCGGTGTACGACGAACTGCGCGCCCAGGGCCCCGCGGCGCCGATCGAGCTGGCCCCCGGCGTGGACGCCACGCTGGTGGTGTCGCACGAGGCGGCGCTCCGCGTCCTGCAGAACCCGGCCCTCTTCGCCCGCGACTCCCGTCGCTGGACGGCGCTCGCCACGGGCGCGATCCCGATGGACAGCCCGGTCCTGCCGATGATGGCGTACCGCCCCAACTGCCTTTTCACGGACGGCACCGAGCACCTGCGGCTGCGCAAGGCGGTCACCGAGAGCCTCGGCCGTCTGAACCCGAGCCGGCTGCGGCGCGACGTCGAGCGCATCGGCGACTACCTCGTCGACCAGTTCATCGAACGCGGCTCGGCCGACCTGCTCGCCGAGTACGCCAAGCTGCTTCCGCTGTTGCTCTTCAACCAGCTCTTCGGCTGCCCGGGGGACATCGGCGACCGGCTGACCCGCTCCATGTCGGCGATCTTCGACGGCGAGGACGTGCTCCGCGCCAACGCCGAGCTGAACGAGTGCCTGATGGAACTGGTCGCGCTCAAGCGACGCCAGCCCGGGGAGGACATCACCTCCTGGCTCATCCAGCACCCGGCCGGTCTGCGGGACGAGGAGCTGAAGGACCAGCTCGTCATGCTGATGGGGGCCGGCATCGAGCCGGAGCGCAACCTGATCGCCAACGCCCTGCTGCTGATGCTCGACACCGGCCTCGGCGACGGCGACCGGCGCGGCACCGGCATGCTGGTCGAGGACGCCCTCGACGAGGTGCTGTGGAACAACCCGCCGATCGCCAACTACGCGACGCACTACCCGACCCAGGACGTGGAGCTCAACGGCCTGACGCTGGCGGCCGGCACCCCGGTGCTGATCAGTTTCGCCGCCGCCAACACCGACCCCGCGCTCACCGACGCCCGCCGCACCCTGAGCAAGGGCGCGCACCTGGCGTGGGGCGCGGGCCCGCACGTGTGCCCCGCGAAGTCCCCGGCCCAGCTCATCGCCCTCACCGCGATCGAGAAGGTCCTCAACGCGGTTCCCGACATCACCCTCGGCGTCCCCGCGGACGCGATCGAATGGCGGCGCGGCCCGTTCCACCGGGCGCAGGCCGCACTGCCGGTCCGCTTCACGCCGGCCCCGCGCCGCGCTTCCGCCTCGGCCCCCGCACCCGGCGCCCAGGCCCCCGCTCCGCAACCGTCCGCGACCGGGGCCTCCGTGCCGCAGCAGCGGCAGGGCGAGACGCACCGCAAGCCCAAGGGCTGGTGGAGCTCGTTCCTGGATGTCTTCCGTGTCTGACAGTTCGTCACCTGGACGCGTATGACCGCATATTCCTGTGACATGAACAACAATGATCAACGCTTGGCGCATACATTCGGAAGGGTAAGTTCAGTTCGGTAACCCGGAGCCCAGAGCAAGGAACTCTGCGTGAGCGTCATACGTGGTACGGACAGACCCGTGGTCGACCGCCGAGCTCTCATCTCCCTGCTCAGGAAGCTCCACTCCGCCGAAGGCCAAGCCGATCCGCATCCCCTCCTGGACCAGCTCCGGGAGATGGGCGACGTGGTACCCGCTCCGTGGAGCGGGTACTTCGTCACCGGATACGACACCTGCAACCAGGTGCTGCGCGGGCGCGACTGGCTCGCGCCCGACTTCGCCTGGCAGGAGCGCCAGGACGACGCGAAGAAGTGGGACGCCCTCGCCACCCGGGAGATGACGAAGACCCTCTCCCGCCTCAACGCCCCCGAGCACACCTGCCAGCGCCGCAGCCTCGGCAACCTCTTCGACCGCTCGACGATCCAGCGGCTCACCCCGGACGTCGAACTCCACACCGCCCGCCTGCTGGACACCCTGGGGCGCGAACTCGCTTATGGTGCCGCGGATTTCGTGAACCTCGTCAGTGAGCAGCTGCCCATCAGCACCATCGGGTCGTGGCTCGGGATTCCGGAGTCCGACTATCCGCACATCCTGAACATCACCCACAACCAGGTGCACGCGCAGGAATTGCTGCCGACCCGCAAGCAGCTCGCGGTGTCCGCCGAGGCGACGCTCCAGCTGCGCGAGTACTTCACCACCATGGTGCGGGAGCGCCGGGCCAACCCCGGCCACGACGTGCTGACCGGCTGGATCCACACCTGGGACGGGATGGAGCCGGACCGGGAGAAGGCGGACGAGATCCTCTACCGCCTCACGATGTTCGTCACCATCGCCTCGCTGGAGACCACCGCCACCCTGCTGTCGGCGATGGTCCGGCTGCTGCTGGAAGATCCCGCCCGCTGGGCCTGGCTGCGGGAGCACCCCGAGCACGTGGACGACGCCGTCGAGGAGGCGCTGCGCCACGAGTTCCCGATCCAGCTCAACACGCGGGTCGCCGGCCGCGACACCGTCCTCGCGGGGGTGCCGATCCCCAAGGACACCATGGTCCACGTCATGTACGGGGCCGCCAACCACGATCCCCGGCGCAACCAGGACCCGCACGCCTTCGACATCCTCCGCAAGGGCTCCCACCTGACATTCGGCGGCGGGGTCCACTACTGCCTGGGTGCGGCGCTGGCCCGGCTGGAGGCCCGCACCCTGCTCGTCCAGCTGCTCGACCGGTTCCCCGGCCTGCGGACCGCGTCGGCCCCCGTCTACGCGTCCCGCATGGTCTTCCGCCGCATCACCTCCCTGAGCGTGACCACATGAAGCTGTCCCTGCCCGAGTTCCTGACCCCGTACGGCAAGCGGACCCCCCTCGTACGCACGCTGCGCGAGGGGGCCGTGCTGCGGGTGGAGCTCAACGATCCGGACAACGGCAACGCGGTCGGCGAGGCGATGCTCGACGATCTGCTGGCCGTCCTGGCCGTGCCCGACCCCGACGTACGCGTACTGGTGCTGAGCGCCGCCGGGGACGACTTCTGCCTCGGCGGCGACCGGAACGAGTTCGCCGACTGGCTCGACGACGACCCCACCGGGCGCGGCATCCGGATCGCCGGTGAGAAGGCCCGCCGGGTCTGCGAGGCGCTCACCACCGGCCAGGCCGTCACCATCGCCCGTGTCCAGGGCAAGGCGGTCGGCGCGGGCATGGCGCTGGCTCTCGCCTGCGACCTGCGGGTCGGCGCCGACACCGCCTCCTTCCGGCTGCCGGAACTGGCGCTCGGCCTGCCGACCGCCTGGGGCGGTCTGCTGCCCCGGCTCATCCACGAGGTGGGGGCCGCCCGCGCGCGCGAACTCATCCTCACCGGGCGGGCCTTCGGCGCCGAGGAGGCGCGGGAGCTCTCGGTGCTGCAGAAGGTGGTCCCCGAGGACGCCCTCGACGACGCGGTCACCGCCTGGGCGAAGCCCGTGGTGCGCCGGCCCGAGGCGGCCCTGCGGGTGACCAAGGCCCTGCTCAACGCGTACGCGGCCCCGACCCGGCTGGCCGATCCGTCGGTGCTGGACGCCGAGCTGATGGCCACCGTCGCCGCCACCACCCGCCGGGCACGCGACCGCGGAACCGAGCGGCCCGGCACCGCGACGCGGGTGCAGTAAGGACGACCGCTCGCACCGGCACGGCCCCCCGACCGGGGGCCTTCACCGGCAGCCCCGGCAGGGCGGGGTCGACCGTACGCAAGGCAATACGCCCTATCATCCCGCAGATGCAGACCTACACCATCGGTCAGGCGGCCCGGCTTCTCGGCGTCAGCCCCGACACCGCCCGCCGCTGGGCCGACGCCGGACGGGTCGCCACCCACCGGGACGACGCCGGTCGCCGGCTCATCGACGGGCGGGCGCTCGCCGCGCTCTCGATCGAGGTCGGACAGGGCGGCGACCCGGACGACGGGACGCCCTACACCTCGGCGCGCAACGCGTTCCCCGGCATCGTCACCGCCGTCAAGCTCGGCGACGTCGCCGCACAGGTGGAGATCCAGGCCGGCCCGCACCGGCTCGTCTCCCTCCTCACCCGTGAGGCCGTGGAGGAGCTGGGCCTGGAGGTCGGCATGGAGGCGACCGCCCGCGTGAAGTCCACCAACGTCCACATCGACCTCACCTGACCTCACCCGATCCACGCCGCGCCCGCCGGAACGGCCGGAGCGTCCGGAACGTCTGACACCTGGGAGTGTCGGACCGTCCGACAGCAGCTCCGGCACACGCAGACGGGAACCGCCATGGCACTGTTCGGCAACGCGCACACGATCAACCCGGCGTCGGCACAGCAGGACTACGCCCGGCTGCTCGGACCCGGCGAGCAGGTGCACGCGGCGTTCCTGCTGATCCGCGACACCATCCTGTTCACCGACCGCCGACTGCTGCTCGTCGACAAGCAGGGCATCACCGGCAAGAAGGTCGAGTACCACTCCGTGCCGTACCGGTCCATCACGCACTTCGCGGTGGAGACGGCCGGCACCTTCGACCTGGACGCGGAGCTGAAGATCTGGATCTCGGGCACGCCGACGCCGATCCAGAAGACGTTCACCAAGGGCGTCGACATCTACGAGGTGCAGGCGATACTCACCCAGTTCGTCGCCCGCTGACCCGCGCGGGCCGGTCGTCAGTGGACGGCGGCCCGCGCGGAGGCGGCGGACGCGGCGGTCGCTGCGTCCGCCCGGCCGGTCGCGGCCTTCCGCAGCGCCGCCGTCTGCTCCCGCAGCGCCGGCAGCTTCCCGTACAGCGCGTCGCCGGGGCAGTCGGTCTCGTAGCTGTCCCGATGGCCCGAGACGACGTGCAGCATCGCCGCCTCGCCCTTGTCGAAGAGGCTCTCGTCGTTGGTCGAGACGAGGCGCACCGAGCCGCGCGGGTCGATGCCGGGGGCGAGCTTCCAGGCGGCCACCTTCGCGATGGCGTCCAGCATCGGCCGGGGCACGGGGGTGCCCGCGTCGAAGGTGCCGAGGGCCGCTATCCCGACGGTGTCGGTGTTGAACCCCTTGGTGTGCGCCCCTCGCACCGGACGGGTGACTCCCCCGGCCCGCCCCTCGTAGATCGTTCCGCAGCGGTCGACGACGAAGTTGTAACCGATGTCGTCCCAGCCTTCGGCGCCCACGTGATCGCTCTGCACCGACCGGAGCATCTCCGGGGCGTCGTCGCAGTCGTACCGGTTGCCATGGCCCGTGTGATGGATGAAGACCGCCCTGGCGGCCCCGGTGTAGTGCGGCTTCTCCCGGACCAGCGACTCGTCGGCGTGCCAGACCGCCCGGCTCACGATGTGCGGCCGCGGGGCCGTCACCGGCGTCCTCGGGACCGCCGCGGCCCGCTCGGCGGGGGCACGGCCGACCGGGCCGTCCCGGAGTATCAGGAAAGCCACGAAAGCCAGCGACAGGAGCACGGCTCCCAGGGCGATACGGCGGGACCACATGGTCCCTACCCTCACCCGGAGCGCGTTCCCGCGCAGAGGGGCGGGGCGATCGGGTGACACCGCCGTCGTCGGCTCGCCGCCTCCCGCAGACCTGCGGTGACCTGCTGGTACGCCCCGCGTCCGGTGCGTCCGGACCCGGCCGGGGCGGTCGGCGCGGCAGTCGGGACCGCCGTCACCGCCGCGCCGTCGCGGCACTGCCCGGCGCTGCGGGACGCTGAGCCCGGGACGGGACGCGGCACGGCCGCCGCTCCCCGTGCGGGGTGCGGCGGCCGTGTGCGTCGTACGAGCGGGCCCGGGGCCGTCCTGCCTGCCGGGCCGGATGCCTCCGTGGCCGACCGGCTCAGGCGGCCCGGTTGGCGCGGCGCTGGGCGGCGGCGGCGCGCTCCTCCGGCGAGGCGACGCCCGGCCGGCGGCGCGGGGCGGAACCCGAACCGCCACCGGTGCCGCGGGGGCGGCCACGGCCGGCGAACGGGGCGCCGCCGCGACGGCCGGACCGCTCGGCCGGCGGCGAGCTGATGATGACGGGCACACCGGACGGGGCCTTGGCGCCGGTGATCCGGCTCAGCTCGGCCTCGCCCGAACGGACGTGGGCGATCTCCGGGGTGATCCCGGCGTCCAGCATCAGCCGGGACATCTCGCGGCGCTGGTTGGGCAGGACGAGGGTGACGACGCTGCCGGACTCGCCGGCGCGGGCGGTGCGACCGCCGCGGTGCAGGTAGTCCTTGTGGTCGCTCGGCGGGTCGACGTTCACGACCAGGTCGAGGTTGTCGACGTGGATGCCGCGGGCCGCGACGTTCGTCGCCACCAGCACCGTCACATGACCGGTCTTGAACCGCTCCAGCGTCTTGGTGCGCTGCGGCTGCGACTTGCCGCCGTGCAGCGCCGCCGCGCGCACGCCGCTCTGCAGCAGGTGGTCGGTGAGCCGGTCCACCGCGTGCTTGGTGTCCAGGAACATGATCACCCGGCCGTCGCGGGCCGCGATCTCCGTGGTCGTCGCGTACTTGTCGGCGTTCTGCACGTAGAGCACGTGGTGCTCCATCGTGGTGACCGCTCCGGCCGACGGGTCGACCGAGTGGACCACCGGGTCGTGCAGGTACTTGCGCACCAGAAGGTCCACGTTGCGGTCCAGGGTCGCGGAGAACAGCATCCGCTGCCCCTCCGGGTTCACCTGGTCCAGCAGCTCGGTGACCTGCGGCATGAAGCCCATGTCGGCCATCTGGTCGGCCTCGTCCAACACCGTGATGGTGACGCGGTCCAGCTTGCAGTCACCGCGCTCGATGAGGTCCTTCAGACGTCCGGGGGTCGCTACGACCACTTCCGCGCCGCCGCGCAGCGCGGAGGCCTGCCGGCCGATCGACATCCCGCCGACGACCGTCGCCAGCCGAAGCTTCACCGACCGGGCGTACGGGGTGAGCGCGTCGGTCACCTGCTGCGCCAGCTCACGGGTGGGCACCAGCACCAGCGCCAGCGGCCGACGCGCGTCGGCGCGCCGTCCGGCCGTACGGGCCAGCAGCGCCAGGCCGAAGGCCAGCGTCTTGCCGGAACCGGTCCGGCCGCGGCCCAGCACGTCCCGGCCGGCCAGCGTGTTCGGCAGCGTCGCCGCCTGGATCGGGAACGGGACGCTCATGCCCTCGGACGTCAGCGCGGCCATCAGGGGTGCGGGCAGGTCGAGCTCGCCGAACGCCTCGACGGCGGGCAGAGCCGGGGTGATGGTCACCGGCAGCGCGAACTCGCTCTTGACCGCGGGGCGGCGTCCGCCACCACCACCGGACCGGCGCGGGCCGCCCGAGCGCGGGGCGCCGCCGCCGGAGAACGACGGACCGCCGCCGTAGCCGCCGCCGGAGCGGCCGCCCGCAGAACCACCCGAGCGGGTGCGGGAAAACCTGTCATTCGAACGGGGTGCACGATCGCGGTTCATACGGAACCTTTCCTCGATGAGGCACGTATCGAGGGATTCTTTGTGAACAGCGGCAACCCGAATGGACGCCAAGAATCGCTAGAACGAGCCGAATTAATTAAACGGAAAACTTAATTCCGGCCGACCGCGCGATGAACACGCGGAACGGTGTTTCACGTGAAACGCAGTGGATTCACGCGAGCGTCGGGCCGGGGGTGCGCCGGACGAGGTCGGGTGCCCGGTACCCGCCGGCGCACGTCGTCGTGCCCGTGCCGGTCAGGTCCTGGGGTTCACCACGCTCCGTGGCCCTGCGGGCCGCGCGCGTCATACGGAAACGACAACGAGCCGGGGCCCGCACCCCATGGTGCGGGCCCCAGCTACGCGTGTCTGATCGTGAGCGATCAGGCAGGGGTGATGTTCTCGGCCTGCGGGCCCTTCTGGCCCTGCGTGATGTCGAAGTTCACCTTCTGGCCTTCCTGAAGCTCACGGAAGCCCTGGGCGGCGATGTTCGAGTAGTGGGCGAAGACGTCAGCGCCGCCACCGTCCTGCTCGATGAAGCCGAAGCCCTTTTCCGAGTTGAACCACTTCACGGTTCCAGTAGCCATGTCATATCTCCTTCGGGGCAGTGCCCGCGGGCACGCACCGTGCGAGCCCTACGTCGCCGCGATGATTACCCCGTCCGGGACTATGCACCGGAAACACAAAAGCGCGCCCACCAGCATATAACCGGCGAGAGCACGTGAAGTTCTCGGGAACCACAACTGCAACTGGTAACAACCGTAGCACGGTGTCGCCGAATAGGGGAGGACCGATTTACGCGTCACCCCAGCGGCCCATAAATTCTCTCCGCGCATTACCCGTATATCTGCCCCGGCCGCGACAGATATTCAGGCAGTCCCGCCGCCGGCCCGTCCGGAACCCCCTCAGCCGCCGGAGCCGTCGCCCCCGCGCAGTTGCTCGTTGAGGCGCAGCGCCTCCTCCAACTGGTCCTCCAGGATCACGATGCGGCAGGCCGCCTCCACCGGGGTGCCCGCGTCGACCAGCTCCCGGGCGCGTGCCGCGACGCGGAGCTGGTAGCGGGAGTAGCGGCGGTGGCCTCCCTCGGAGCGGAGCGGGGCGATCAGACGGGCTTCGCCGAGTGCGCGCAGGAACGCGGGCGTGGCGCCGATCATCTCCGCGGCCCGCCCCATGGTGTAGGCGGGGTAGTCGTCGTCGTCCAGCGGGTCCGCGGCTCGTGATGTGGTTTCCGGGGGCATAGCACCTCTTCCGGGATCCGTGGGTGACACCCGGGAGCGGCTCCGCCGCTCCCGCAGATTTCCCAGGTCCCAGATACTCCTCGTGTCCAAGCGTGTCATCTCTATGGTAGCCGGGACAGGTTTTCCGGTGCCACGGCAGGAAACTTTCTGTCCCGCCGCAGGACCGGGGTCCGGCCGCGCCCCGTGACCAGCCGTCCGCGGGCCCGCTTCCGCGTGGTGCCGCAGCAGGGCGCACGCCGGAGCGCGAGGCTCCGGCGGCCCTGCCGCGCGCCGGCCGCAGCGACCCCGCCCGCCCTCGCGCCAGCACGAACCGTGCTGACCTACCGGTCAGTTGTCGCCCCGGGGCCGACGGGTCCATAATGTGCGCGTAGCCCTTCACGCATCCCCCGTCGTGAAGGGCTACTTCACGTTCCGCACCCCCGAAAGCCCCTCGTTCGAGCGGTGGTTGTCCCCTGGCGCTCCACCCACCGCGTCCGCGCGACGGGCTCCCGCGGTCCCCCCGTTTGCGGCGGCCGCACGCACCCGGTTTCGTGGGATGCGGACGTACGGGCGGCTTCGACGTACGGCGGACGGCTCGGCGGACGGGCGGAGGCGGCACCGGAACTCCCGGTCACCCCCCGCACGGACCGCACGGAGCGCACCAGAGGAGGTACGCGCAGATGGCCAGGATCAGGTCGACGAACCGGAGCGGCGGCGCGGGCGGGTCGAAGGCGCGTCTCGCGCTGAGCTTCGGCACCAGCGCGCTCGCGGTGGTCAGGGCGCTGAAACGGGTCCGCCACACCCGCGGCACGACGGACAAGCTGACGACGGCCGACGCGGTCGCGGGTCTGCTCCCGCTGATCACCTCGGCGGCGATCGTGCTGCGGCAGCTCCGCCGCAAACCAGAGACGGCGCAGTGACACGGCGGTCCGGCTGACGGCCGACCCGTATCCCCCACCCCACCACCCGCTCCGGGAGCTCAGCGATTCGGCTCCCGGGGCGGGTGGTCCGCGTCCCCGCGTCCGCCGTTCCCGCCGCCGCGGCCGGACGGCTCGGTGTCTTCGGCGTCCAGGAGCCGGGCGCCGCGCGCCGGGCGGGGGCCGTCCACCAGCACCGGGCGGGACGGCGACGCCGAGTCGGGCAGGGATGCGGGCGCGGATGCCGGGGCGGGTGCGGATGCCGGGGCCGCCGTCGGTGTCTCGTGCACCTCCGCGATCTGGCCGACGCTCTCCTTGATCCGCGAGGCGAGCACGGCGATGTCGTCGTCCGCGCCGTCGCCGAACCGGTCGAGTACCTCGTCCAGCAGGTCCTCCAGCAGCCCGCTCTCCGGGAGGGTCAGCGTCTCCAGCCGCCCCACGGAGACATCGATGTCCTCGCCCCGGCGCTCCACGAGCCCGTCGGTGTACATGAAGAGCACCGCCCCCGGCCCGCACGGCACCACCTCCGTGCGGTAGCCGCCGAAGCCCATGCCGAGCGGCGGCCCCGGCGCCACCGGCACCACCCGGGCGCCCACACCCGGTTCGATGAGCACGGGCGGCAGGTGAGCGGCGCTGGCGATCTCGCAGACCCCACCGAAGCGGTCGACCACAGCGATCAGGCAGGTCGCCGCCCGGTCGATCCCGGAGCGCTCCACCATCGTGTCGAGCCGCTCCAGCACGCGGTGCGGGGGCAGGTCGTCCCCGGCGAGCATCCGCAGCAGCGAGCGGTAGTGGCTCATCGCGACGGCCGCCTCGACGCCGTGACCCATCACGTCGCCCATCACCTTGAGGTGCCGGCCGTCCCGCAGCGGCACCACGTCGAACCAGTCGCCGCCCACCACCGCGCCCCGGTCGGCCGGCAGATAGCGGGTGGCCACCTCGACGTGGGCGTGCGGGCCGCGCGGCTCGGAGAGCAGCGCCCGCTGGAGTTCCCTGGCGATGCTGTGCTCGTGGGTGTAGCGGCGCGCGTGGTCCAGGTCGACCGCGGCCCGCCCGGCGAGTTCGCGGGCCACCAGCACGTCGTCGTCGGTGAAGGTGGGGGAATCACCGACGCGTACGAGGTTGAGCGTGCCGACCGGGCGTCCGCGCACCGCGAGCGGGACGACCACCGCGGAGTGCAGCCCCACCGCGCGGTGGGCGGCGATGATCTCCTCCGGGGGATCGGCCCTGCG
Source organism: uncultured Streptomyces sp. (assembly GCF_947488945.1). Lineage (GTDB taxonomy): Bacteria > Actinomycetota > Actinomycetes > Streptomycetales > Streptomycetaceae > Streptomyces. The sequence continues at coordinate 325,505 of NZ_CANLBS010000003.1, read as the reverse complement.
CAACCGGGTCGCGTTCCCCAGCAGCTCGACGGCCGGCTGATTGGTCGCGAGGCACCGCGCGACCAGCGAATCCTCGTCGTAGTCGATGTACTCCCCTTCGTGGGAGAACACGCTCGCCGGTTCCCGGAACTCCGGACGCGTGGCGAAGGCGGCCCGCCGCAGCCGCAGCACACCGGGCGGCGCGTGGCGCACGCTGTGTCCGACGTCCGGCGGGAAGACCTCCACGGACGCCATGTCGGCGAGTTCGGGGACGACGAAGTCGGCGAGTTCGGCGCACGTGGTGTCCATGTCCAGCGTCGTCCCGATGCGGACGGCGGCGGTGTCGAGCATGGAGAGGTGGCGGCGGGCCCGCTCCAGCTCGTCCTTGGCGTTCTGGACGTCGCTGATCTCCGTGACCACCGACATCACCGCGTGCGCCCCGTCCCGCCACGCCAGCCGGTGGTAGGCGACGTGCCAGAAGCGGTGCGGGTGGGCGGACGGGCTCCAGGTGCTCCCGGTCGAGGTCGTCTCGCGGGGGACCCCGTCGGCCAGCACGCTGCGCACCACGTCCTCCCGCACGTCCAAGTCGGGCAGCACCTCCCCGACGGTCCGGCCGAGGTGACCGGCGGGGGAGATGCCGTGGAGCCGGGCGAGCGCCGGATTCACGTAGACGTAGCGCAGCCGGCCGTCGAGCACGGCGACCCCGGCGGGTGAGCCGTCGGCGAGGGCCGCCAGCAGGCAAAGGTCGTCGGGTGACGCCGGTTCCCCATCGGTTTCGGCCCGCACACGACACCTCCGCTTCGTCGGTCCGTGACCAGTTTCCCCCGGCATCACCCGGTATGCCCATGCGAGTGGACACCCGGCCGGGCAAAGGAGGGACACGGCGGGGGACGCGGGGGACCCGCGAGCGGCAAGCGGTCCGGTCCCCGGACGGTCGCGGGACCGGACGGTCACAGGGCCGGACACTCACGGCGCCGGACGGTCGCGGGGCCATACTGCTCGGCATCCGCGTGTCCGCGTCCCGGACGAACGCCGGCGCCGCCGACCGGCGGCCCGCGGTGGGCGCGGCGCACGCCAGACACCGACCACTGGAGACGTCATGGCATCAGGACCCCGCGTCGGCGACGCCGCACCCGACTTCACGCTGCCGGGCGGCGCGCTGACCGGCGAGAACTTCACACGCGGCGCGTACACGCCGTCCGCCGCGCGCGGCCGGGCGCTCGTGCTGGCCTTCTACCCCGGCGACAACACCGCCGTCTGCACCAAGCAGCTCTGCTCGTACTCCTCCGGCCTGGAAACCTTCGAGGAGCTGGGGGCGGAGGTCTGGGGCATCAGTCCACAGGGTGTGGACAGCCACGAGTCCTTCGCGCTCGGCAACGGTCTGCGCATGCCGCTGCTGGCCGACACGGACCGGACGGTGGCGCGGGCGTACGGCGTGACCGCGCCGGGCATCGGGGTGCGGCGGTCGATCTTCCTGATCGGCCCGGACGGCACGCTGCGGTGGAAGCACGTGGCCCTGCTGGGCGCGACCTTCCAGTCGCTCGACACCCTGGCCGAGCAGCTCTCCGGCATCAAGTCCGCGTGAACTCTGCCGGATTCCGGCAATGAACCGGTCGGCCGGGCCGTGGGACAGTCCGGTCAGCCGGGCGGAACCGGCGGCGGTCCGGAAGAACCCGGCACCGACGTCGGCGGTCCGGGGGCGGTCCGACGGTCCGGTCCGCCACGGTTCGGCACGGTCCGCAACAACTCCGCACGGACGGTTTCGGGGTGCCGGTCCGACGGAACAAGTCCAGTGATCCGGCCGGGCATCGGGGGTGTCCGGCACCTGGTTCGCACACGCGGGGGCGGGCGAATGACCTTCTTTCTCGGGCTCGGCATGGCGGGGATCGCGCTGCTGGTGGTCTCGCTGGTCCTCGACGGGCTGCTCGAAGGGCTCTTCGGGGACATGCTCGGCGGCTTCTTCGACGGCCTGTTGTCGCTTCCGGTGATCGCGGGGTTCGTTTCGATGCTCGGCTTCGGCGGCGCGCTCGTCCTCGGCACCACCGCGGCCGGTCCCCTCGTCGCCGTGGCCGCGGGGGCGGTCGCGGGAGTGGCGGCGGGGTGGCTGACCTGGCGCTTCAGCCGCGCCCTGATGCGCGACCAGACCGACGCGACCCCGCGGGGCGGAGACCTGATCGGCACCTCCGGGTCCGTCGTCACCGCCATCCCGGCCGGCGGCTACGGCGAAGTGCTGCTGCGGCTCGGCGGCCACACGGTGAAATACGCGGCGAAATCCGCCGCACCGGTCGCCCGGGGGGCCGAGATATGGGTGGAGGCCGAGCTGTCCACCACCTCGGTCTCGGTGCGCCCGGTCGAACGCTGAACCGGGCCCGACCCCACCGGCCCCACCGGCCCCACCGGCCCCACCGGCCCCGCGCCCGCCCCGCCGTAACGGCACGCACCGCTCGCACCGCTCGCACCATGCGCACCGCTCGCACCACCCGCATTCCGCACACGACCGCCGTCCGACCGGGCGGCACAGGGGGGATTCGTCCACATGAGTCCAGTCGTCATCGCCGCCATCGGCGTCGTCGTCCTGCTCGTCCTGCTGAGCCTCGCCGTGATCACCCGCTACAAGGTCGCGGGGCCCAGCCAGGCGTTCATCATCACCGGCCGCCGCGGCAAGCGGCAGACCGATCCGGCCACCGGCCGCACCAGCATCGACAACAGCGGCCAGAAGGTCGTCGTCGGCGGCGGCGTCTTCGTGGTGCCGTTCGTCCAGCAGAAGTTCGCGCTCGACCTCTCCAGCCGGCACATCCCCGTCGCGGTACGGGGCGCGGTCACGCTGCGCGGGGTGAAGGCACACCTCGAAGGCGTCGCCATCGTCAAGGTCGGCGGCAGCGAGGACGCCATCCGGGCCGCCGCCCAGCGCTTCCTCCAGCAGCAGGACGGCATCGTCCGCTTCACCCAGGAAGTCCTCTCCGGCGCGCTGCGGGCCATCGTCGGCCGGATGTCGGTGGAGGACATCATCCGCGACCGGGCCGCCTTCGCCGGGCAGGTCGCGGAAGAGGCGGAGGCCAGCCTCTCCGGCCAGGGCCTGATCATCGACGCCTTCCAGATCCAGGACATCACCACGGAGGGCTCCTACCTGGAGGACCTCGGCCGCCCGGAGGCCGCACGCGCCAAGCAGGAGGCCGACATCGCGGAGGCCATCGCCCGGCGGGCGGCCGAGCAGGCCCGGCTGAAGGCGGCGGAGGAGATCGCCGTCGCGGAGCGGACGTTCTACCTGAAGCAGGCCGAGATCAAGGCCCAGACCGACGAGGCCGCCGCACAGGCCAACGCGGCGGGTCCGCTCGCCGAGGCCGCGCGCCAACAGGAAGTCCTCGCCGAGCAGGAGAAGGTGGCCCAGCGGCAGGCCGCGCTGACCGACCGCGAACTCGACACCCAGGTCCGCAAGCCCGCCGACGCCGCCCGTTACCGCGCCGAGCAGGAGGCGGAGGGACGCCGCATCGCGCGGGTCAAGGAGGCCGAGGCGGAGGCGGAGCGCTCGCGGCTGATGGGTGAGGGCGAGAAGCTGCACCGCTCCGCGCTGGCCGCGGCGGTGCGCATCGAGGGCGAGGCGGAGGCGTCGGCCATCGCCGCCACCGGTGCCGCCGAGGCCGAGGCGATGCGGAAGAAGGCGGACGCGTTCGCGCAGTACGGCGACGCGGCCGTCCTGCAGATGATGGTGGAGGTACTGCCGCAGGTGGTCGCCAAGGCGTCCGAGCCGCTCAGCGCGGTGGACAAGCTGACGGTCATCTCCACGGACGGCGCGAGCCAACTGGCCCGTACGGTCACCGACAACGTCACCCAGGGCATGGAACTCCTCAGTTCCGCCACGGGGGTCGACCTCGCGTCCGTCCTCCAGAACCTCAAGGGCGTACGCGCGGCGACCGGTTCCACCGGGGCGACGGGCGGGGTCCCCGCTCAGCCGGCCGCCACCGCCGCCACCGCCGCCACCGGAAAGGCTGCGTCCCAGGACGGCAGGATCGACGTCACCGACTGAGAGGGGGACGGGCTCCGAGCCTCTTCCGCCCGCCTCCGCAGCGTTCGGCCCACGGCGCACTCCGCACCCCGCCGCCGTGGGCTGTTCCATGCCCGGACCTCGTCCACCGCCGTCGGCCGGCCGGAGGGACGGCACCCGTACGCGCGGGGCCCATACCACCTCGCCGCCCACCCCGGCCCTCCGATGCGCGTATGGATCCCGTTAAAGTAATGGTCGGTTAAAGAGATCACCAAGGAGTGCGGGGCGCACTCCACCGGCGCGGGAGCGCCTGTCGGGAGGAAGCCATGGGAACTCGCCGTACGTCGCTGCCCGGAGTCGGAGCCCGGTACGACTTCATCACCGAGTCGGGTCAGCACATGTCGGTCGTCGTCCACCACGACGGGCGCCGGTTCATCGGCTTCTACGAACAGGACGACCCCGATACGTGCCGGCTGACGGTGCCACTCACCACGCACGAGGCGACCGCCCTCGCGCACCTCATCGACCCCGCGCCCATCGACGCCGTCCGCACCGACGGGATCGACCTCGTCACCGAGCACATCCCGCTGGTGGCGCGCTCGCCCTACGGCGGCCGCGTGCTGGGCGACACCCGGGCACGGACGCGCACCGGCGCCTCCATCGTGGCGGTGCTGCGGACCCACAGCGCCCACCCGTCCCCCGGCCCCGACTTCCGGCTGGCCATCGGCGACACCCTCGTGGTCGTCGGCACGCGTGAGGGCGTCGACGCGCTCTCCGAGATCATTGCGGAGGGCTGACCGTGCACGACACGACCGCACTGCTGGTGGAGCTGGGCTCCGTCATCCTGGGACTCGGGATCATCGGCCGGTTCGCCGGCCGGATAGGCCTCTCGCCCATCCCCCTCTATCTGCTGGCCGGCCTCGCGTTCGGCGAGGGCGGGCTGCTGCCGCTCGGCGCGAGCGAGGAGTTCACCGCCGTCGGCGCCGAGATCGGCGTCATCCTGCTGCTCCTGCTGCTGGGGCTCGAATACAGCGCCTCCGAGCTGGTCACCAGCCTGAAGACCCAATACCCCTCCGGACTGGTCGACTTCGTCCTCAACGCCACACCCGGCGCGGTCGCCGCGCTGATGCTCGGCTGGGGGCCGGTCGGCGCGGTCGCGCTGGCCGGAGTCACCTGGATCTCCTCGTCCGGCGTGATCGCCAAGGTCATGACCGACCTCGGACGCCTCGGCAACCGGGAGACCCCGGTCATCCTCGGCGTCCTCGTCATCGAGGACCTGGCGATGGCGGTCTACCTCCCGCTGCTCACCGCGATGCTTGCGGGCGCCGGACTCGCCGGGGGCAGCATGGCGCTGCTGATCGCGCTCGGCACCGTCGGCTTCGTCCTCTACCTGGCACTGCGCCACGGCCGCACCATCAGCCGCGCGGTCTCCTCCGACAACCCGGAGATGCTGCTGCTCGTCGTCCTCGGACTGACCGTGCTGGTCGCCGGGGTGGCGCAGGAGCTCCAGGTCTCCGCCGCCGTCGGCGCGTTCCTCGTCGGCATCGCGCTCTCCGGCGAAGTCGCCGAGGGCGCGCGCAAGCTGCTCACCCCGCTCCGGGACCTGTTCGCGGCCGTCTTCTTCGTGTTCTTCGGCCTGTCCACGGACCCCGCCGAGATCCCGCCGGTGCTGCTGCCCGCCGCGCTGCTGGCGATCGTCTCGGTGGCGACGAAGATCTTCACCGGCTGGTACGCGGCCCGGCGCGCGGGCATCGGTTCGCGCGGCCGCTGGCGTGCGGGCGGGACGCTGGTCGCGCGCGGCGAGTTCTCCATCGTCATCGCGGGCCTCGCCGTCGCCACCGAGCCCCGGATCGGGCCGATCGCCACCGCGTACGTCCTCATCCTGGTGATCCTCGGCCCGCTCACCGCCCGGTGGACGCAGCCGGTCGCCGCCAGGATCCAGGCGGCCCGCGCCGGTTCGGACAAGCCGGTCGGGACCGCGCCCGCCCCGCAGGGGCTTCCGGGTGCGGTCGAGAAGACCGGCGCGGACTCCGGTACGGCTCCGGGCGCGGCCCGAACCGCGTCCCCGGGCGCGTCCCGGACCGCGTACGAGGGACTCACGCCGGACGACCTCACTCCGGACGGACTCACGCCGGAGGAACTCGGCGAGACGCGCGATCAGGAACCGATCAACCGGTCCTGACCTCCTGACCCGACCCGAACGGCTTCGGCTTCCCTGCGGCCCGCGCACCGTCCTTGAACGGCGCGCGGGCCGTTCGCGTGGGCCGTGCGCGTGCCGTGCGCGCAGGTCGTTACTCCCGGTGCGCGGCGTCCTGTTGGGCGACGATGGTGAAGCGTTCGCGCCAGGTGGCGGTGGGTGGGAAGTCGGGGGTGTCGTCGGCCACCCAGGTGGTGGGGGGCGTAGGGCGTGGGCGGCACTGGGGGCATTCGGTTTCGTCGGCGTGGGGGCGGAAGAGGTGTTCGTCGCCGGGGGCGGTGCAGGGGCGCAGGGGCCGGGGGAGGAAGACGGGCGGTGGGGTCGGGGCGAACCGGGGTTCGGGGAGTTTCCGGTTCAGGCGGTGGCGGAGGAAGCCGACGGCGGAGCGGATTCCGTCGGTGGGGTGTTCGGCGAGGAGGGCGTGGCGCAGGTCGTCCTCGGTGATGCCCCGGGCCAGCCATTCGGCGGCTTCGGGGGCGAGGGAGCGTGCTTCCTGTTCCCCGAGGTGGAGTTCGCGGCGTGCGCGCCGCAGCGACAGCAGCACGCGCTCGGCGGTACGCAGACGGCGGGCGCGAGCGGGATCGGACTGCTGCGGGGCGGACTGCTCAGGGGCGGGGACGATCGCGGGTGCGGCGGACGGCTCAGGTGTGGCGGCCGGATCGGGCATCACGGCCGGATCGGACGTCACGGCCGGTTCGGACGTCACGGCCGGTTCGAGTGCCGGGCCCGGTTCGGGTGTCACGCCCGGTTCGGATGTCGTCACGGCCGGTTCGGGTGTCGTCACGGCCGGTTCACCGCTGGCAGGAGCCGGTACGTGAGGGCCACGCGTTCCGGGGGGTGGGTGGGGAGTGGTCTTATCACTGTGGTCTTCCCCGGGTAGTTGACCACCGGCGAACCGGCTCCCCGGTCCACCGACCGTCGGACAGTGCGTACTCGGTGGAACCCCGGCGCCCGAAGGGCCCTCGCCCAGTCGGCGGGCGCCCTCCTCCGGCGACAGCGGCACATTCGTCAGGAACTGACGCGTCGCCCACAGACCGCCCTCGACCTGACGACGGACCTCGTGGAGATACCCGTGTTCCTTCAGCCCCGTCTTCGCCGCCTGGTACGCACGCCCCGTGATCCTCGCCCGCCGCGCCAGCTCACCCAACGGCTTGCACTGCTCGTCGCCCGGAAGCCCCTGGACGTACAACAGAAGGATCTTCGCGTCACTGTTCAGACGCGGATGCCGCACGATGTCGTTCGACGCCTTGGTGTAGCGCGAAGAGGGCGGGATAACATGACGCAGCATTTCTGGTGGGTCCGTTCCACTGGTGTGAAGGCCCTCGGCGCGGTGTGATTACACCTCCGGGGGCCGCTCCGTGCGCGGGTCACTACCTCGACCTCCTGCACGGAGCGTCAGATGCGGTCACCGTAAGTCCCCGCAACGGGCCTCCATGCCCGCTCCCGTCGCCGGAACGGTTCTGCACACCCGAACGAGCGACGCGATGCCGCGAACCGCGAGGCTGTCCCCGGACAGTGACCGCCCCGCGCCATTCACGCTTCGTCAACTTCGCGCCCTTCCCCTTCCGCCCTTCCGTGCCGACAACACCGCTGCTCACCGCGTACGGAACGGCGTCACCCCCGCCCTCGTGCGCCCAAGGCCTCGCCTGACCCGTCGAGTTGAAGCGGGGCCCCACGGCGGTCCGGCCGGACGGGCTGGGACACTCCCCCCATGGACACCACTCCCGAGCAGATGAGCACCCGGATGGCGGCCGGCTGGACCGTGGCTCTCGCCGGGCTCGGCGCGGTAGCCGGTTATGTCTGGGACGGCCCGTTCCTCGCGGCCGCGTGCATGCTCTCGCTGGGAGGCGGCGCGGCCCTGGGGACGGTGCTGGCACGCCGCCGCATGGCCGCCGGAATCCGGGAAGGCCGCGACCGGGCGGCTTCCCTCGGGTACGCGGACGGCCTCGGAGACATGGTGGTGCTGGGCATATCCGCCTACGGCGTCTCCGTCTTCCCGCTGGCCGGGCCCGAGGCGGTGGATCCCGCCGAACGCGCCGCGCGCCGCGCCGCCGCGTACCGGCTCACCGCCGCCGAGGGTGTTCCCCACCCCGTCCGTGAGGCAGCGGCCGCCGCCCTCGAAGCGATCGACGACGCACGCGACCGCGAGGCGCAGGCGGCCCTCGCGCACCTGGTGAAGACGGTGCAGCGCCAGCGGGGCGGAGCCGGGTAGCCCTTCTGTTTCGCCCCGCACGCCCGCGCGCCCGTCCGTGACCGGGGCAGCACGCTCCGGGCGGGGGCAGCGCGTCGGCCGGTATCTCGTCGGGTGGCTCGCTCGGGCGGTCCGGCCGCACGGGACCGGCCGCTCGCGTCAGTGCGGCGTCAACGTCGCCGGGGTCGGCGTCAAGCGCGCGTCAGTCCTCGAAGAGCCGGCCGACGGGCGGGCGGAGCGCGCATAGCGTCGGTCGGGCACACCGGATCGCACCCGTGGTCCGCAGACGCCTGGAGCACTCCATGGACCCTGCCTCGTCGGAGCCCGACCCCCTCGAACCCGTCCCGGCCGGACCTCTCTTCGTGCCCGTCCGGCCGGGATCCGAGCGCCACGCCTCGGTGATCACGGCGCGGTTGTTCCGCACCCCGCTCGGGGACCGTACGGCGGTCGCCTTCACCTCACCGGCCAGACTCGCCCGCGTACTGGGGGCCGCGCAAGGGTGGATCGTCCTGTCCGAACCGGCTCTCCGGGCCCTCGCCGCGCCACTCGGCGTGCGCCGGCTCGTCGTGGACCCTCAGTTCTCGGCCGCTCCGGTCGCACCTTCCGGTCGCGTGGCAGCCGCCGACCGCCCGTCGCCCGTTTCCGCCACGGGCCTCGCCCTGCACCGCAGTTGAGAAGGGGGTCTGCCATGACCGTCGTCACCACGCCCGAGGTCCCGTCCCCGTACCGGCCGTGCCCGCCACCGCCGCGCGCCGCCGCAGAGCCGGGCAGTCCCTGGCCCACCTCCGCACGGTTCGTCCCCGGCGGGGACGTGGCGGTCGGCGGGGTTCCACTGGCCGAGGCCGCCGACCGCTTCGGTACCCCGCTCTACCTGCTGGACGAGGACGAGGTGCGCGGCCGTTGTCGCCTCTACCGCGCCGCCTTCCCGGCGGCCGAGGCCGACGTCGTGTACGCCGCCAAAGCGTTCCTCTGCCGGACCCTGGTCCGCTGGGTCCGCGAGGAGGGACTCGGCCTCGACGTCTGCTCGGCCGGTGAACTGCTGGTGGCCGTCGAGTCGGGTTTCCCCGCCGACCGCGTCGTGCTGCACGGCAACGCCAAGAGCCCGGAGGACCTGCGGACCGCCGTACGGCTCGGCGTCGGCCGGATCGTCCTGGACAGCGGCTCGGAGATCGCCCGGCTCGCCGCCCTCGTCCCGCACGGCAGCAGGCAGGCCGTCATGATCCGTGTGGTGCCCGGCATCGCCGCCGGGGGCCACAGCGCGGTCCGTACCGGCACCGACGACCAGAAGTTCGGCCTGTCCCTCACCGACGGTTCGGCACAGCACGCCATCGACCGTGTGCTGGACCAGCCGGGCCTCGAACTCGTCGGCCTGCACTGTCACATCGGCTCGCAGATCACCTCCGTGAAGCCGTACGTCTCAGCGGTGCGCCGGATGGTGGGCCTCCTCGCACGCGTCCACGAGAAGCACGGGGTCACCCTGCGCGGCCTCGACATCGGCGGCGGACACGGCATCGCCTACCGGCCGGGCGACGACGTCCTCGACGTCCCCGCGCTGGCCGCACGGATCCGCGCCGAACTGGCCGAGGGCTGCGCGCGGGCGGGTCTGCCCGTGCCGCGGCTCACCGTCGAACCGGGACGCGCGATCGTCGGCCCCGCCGGGGTCGCCGTGTACCGGGTGCTGGCGGTGAAACGTACCGGCACCCGCACCTTCGTGGCCGTCGACGGCGGGATGAGCGACAACCCGCGCCCGGCGCTCTACGGAGTGCGGTACGCGCCCCGACTCGTCGGCCGGGTCTCGGCCGCGCCCGCGCGGGGAGTCACCGTCGTCGGCCGCCACTGCGAGGCCGGGGACGTATTGGCCGACGGGGTCGGACTTCCGGGCGACGTAAGGCAGGGAGACCTGCTGGCCGTGCCGGCGGCGGGGGCGTACCACCTGTCGATGGCGTCCGCGTACAACCTGGTGGGACGGCCGCCGGTGGTCGCCGTCGCCGACGGCGCCGCGCGGCTGCTCATACGCCGGGAGTCGCTGGACGACCTACGGCAACGGGACGTCGGGGACTGAAACCCGCAGGAGCGACCGCCCTTCGTGAGCGCGACCGCCCTTCATGAGCGCGCCCGCCCTTCGTGAGCGCGCCCGCCCTTCGTGAGCGCGCTCGTCCTCCGTGAGCACGCGCGTCCGCGCTCAGGGCGGGGCCGGACGGGCGCGGGCCGGGGACGGGGACGGGCGCGGCCCGGGGGCGGGCGCGAGCTGGCCGGAACCGTTGCCGGAGTCCGGCAGTGAGGCCGCCGATGCGTGCGCCCCGCGCGCCACCCCGTAACCCCGCACGCCACCCCTCGGCAGTCGGCCCGTCGGGTCCGGGCCGCGCGTTCAGAGCTCCGTCGCGGGCCAGTCCAGCAGCCGGGCGCCGATGACGGCCGTTTGCAGGGAGTAGCGGTGCATCGGGTCGGAAGGGTCGGCACCGGTCAGCTCGTGGATGCGCTGGAGGCGGTAGGTCAGCGCCCGCACGCTGAGCGAGAGACGGCGGGCCGCCTCCGCCGAGACACAGCCGACGTCGAAGTAGACCGAGAGCGTCTCCAGCAGCGGTTCGGCGCCGCCCCTGGCCCGTTGGAGCGACCCGAGCTGGCTGCGCACCAAGTCGGCCATCGCCTGCCGGTCACGGGTGAGCACCGGGTAGACCAGCAAATCGGAGGCGTGCAGCACCGGATCGTCGAGCCCCATCCTGGTCGCCAGGTCCAGCGCCTCCAGCGCCTCGTCGTACGAGGCCACCACGCCGCCCGGCCCGCGGTGCGCCCGGCCGATCGCCACCTGGCCGCCCTCGGTCGCCGCGTGCGACTGCTTGGCGAAATGCCGCAGCACGTCGGGTTGGCTGCCCGGCGCGATGCACACCAGCCTGCCGTCCTTCGTGGTGAGCAGGATCTTCCGGCCACTGAACCGCGCCAGCAGCGCCGCCTCCACCGCACGCGGCACCGGATCCGTCTCCGTGTACGCCTCACCGCCCGCCGCCACCGCCACCGCGTGGGCGCGCGACAACCGCAGCCCGAAACGGGTCGCCCGCTCGGCCAGCCGTCCCATGTCGCTGCGTCCGTAGAGGAGATCGTCGATGAACTCGCGGCGCGCGGCCTCCTCCCGCCGGACCGTCAGCCGCTGCGCCCGCTCGAAACCCTCCGCGAAGGCGTCGACCGCCTGCTCCACCGCCGCCAGCACCGAGTCCGTGGTCGAGGCCGTTGCCGCCACGGCGGCCTGCGGCCAGTGCGCGCGGGTCACCGCCAGATGCAGGGTCACCAGGGCGCGGAGCTGGTACCCCGCCTCCGCCGCCGCCCGGCCCAGCTCCCTCCGGGTCTCCAACTCCGCGCGGGTCAGCCGCCGTCCGGTGCGCGCGACCTCGGCCAGAATGCCGGTGTAGTCCCCCAGCGCCTCGGCCGGAATCCTCGGCTCCGCCATGTGTGCCCTCCCCCGTGCGAACCTCGCGTACAGGGGCGGAACGCACATGCGCCGGTGCCAGTGCCCGGCATCAAGTATGCATAAAGATTGCCGGATTCCGGCAATGCGCACAGCGGTCTCCCCTGACACGATCCTGTCAGCACCACACAGGGGGAACAGCGGGGGACAACACGGGGGAAACACGGGGGAGTTCACGGGGATACGGGGGGAACGGGGAAACGGGGGAACCTCCGGGGGTGCGACTCCACGTACGGAGCCGCACCCCTGGACCCCGCCCCCTCGCCTCCCCCGCCCGGCCCGTACACACCCCCCACGGCTTACGGGGGGACCGGGACCGATGACCATGCACGTCTACCTTCACGCGGCGGTCGGGTTTCCCACCGTCCTCTTCAGCGCGGCCTTGGTGGTCGTGACCTGCTTCTGGCTGCTGGTCGCGGCGGGCGCGGCCCGGCCCGACGCGTTCGACCAAGACCTCGATCCGCACCGCGCCGGACTCGGCGGAATGCCGGTCGCCGTCTCCGTCTCGCTGATCGTCTGCGTCGGCTGGCTCTGCACCCTGACCGGCTCCGCGCTGCTGCTGCACCACGGCGTGAAGGGCGGCCCGAAAGCACTGCTCGCCCTCGCGGTCCTGACCGGAGCGCTGCTCGTCGCGTGGACCGCCGTACGCCTCGTCGCCGTCTGTCTCGTCCCCCTCGGCCTGGCCACGGAGCGGATGCGGCGGGCCCTGCGGCCGATCGGGGTCGGCCGGCCGACGGAGGACCGCCCACCGACGGGGGCCCGCCCAGCGGTCGGGGCGCGGCAAGGACAGGGACAGGGACAGGGACAGGGACAGGAACAACGGCAGCGACAACGTCAGGACTGACGAGCGGCGTAGGGCCCGACAGCCTCGACCGGTCTCCTCGGTGTCCCCGGCCGTACCCCGCAGGGCGCCCCGGCCGGGTCCCCCGCCGGACACCGCCGGGACGTCCCGGCCGCGGTCCCGCCCGGGTCCCGCCGTCCCGCTGCGCCCCGGACCGGAGGTACGTACTCCGGTGTCCGAACTCCGACCGGCCGCCCACCCGAAGATCACCCGGACTCCACCACGACCGCAGGGAGGCAGGGCATGCTGGGTTTCGTGTCGCCACTACCCCAACAGCCCCAGCGCCCCCCGCACCCGCCCGCGCACCGCCACATGATGGTGTGCGGCGACGACGCCCTGGCCCGGCGGCTCGCCGTGGAGCTGCGGTACGTCTACGGCGAACGGGTCACCCTGCTGGTCCCGCCCGACCGCGAGTCCGGCCGGCCCGACCTCCCGCCGACCCAACGGGCCCGCGCGGCAGCGCTTTTCGGCCGGATGTCGGCCGCCATCAACCGCGCCGGAGCGGCCAACGGGACCCTCGACGGGGTGGGTGCGAGCGACAGCGACACCAACGCCCAGGTCGACCCCGTCACCATCGTCGAGGCCGCCGAACCCTCGGACGACGTGCTGACCGGGGCGGGCATCGGGCACGCCGCGGCACTCGCGCTCGTCTACGACGACGACGACCGCAACATCCGGGCCGCACTCACCGCCCGACGGCTCAACCCCCGTCTCCGGCTGGTGATCCGGCTCTACAACCGCAAGCTCGGACAGCACCTGGAGACCCTTCTCGACCAGGCGGCGGCCGTCGCCGCGCCCGGCCTGGCGGGAACCGCGCTCGACACCAGCACCACCGTGCTCTCCGACGCCGACACCGCGGCCCCGGCCCTCGCCGCGACCGCCCTCACCGGCTCCAGCAAGATCGTGCAGGCGGAGGGCATCCTGCTGCGCGCCGCCGAACGCCTCCCGCCGCGTCCCGGCGAGACCCCTGACCCCGGGCTCTGCACCCTGGCCCTGCTCTCCTCCACCCGTACCGACCCGGCGGGCGCCGAGGGGTCCGACAGCAGCGGCTCGGACGGGCCGCGACTGCTGCCCGACGAGGCGTCGGTGGCCGCTGCCCACGGCCGCGGGACAGTGGTCCTGGAGACGGTCGTCCAGGCCGGGCGGGACCGCACCGCCCCTCGGATGGGCGGCCGGGGGGCACCGCTGAGCCAGGTCTTCTCCCGCCGGCTGCGCTGGTCGGCGGCAGGGGTCGCGGCCTCCGTCGTCGCCCTGGCCATCGCCTCCGTGGTGACCACCCAGGACAGCCCCCTGCATGCCGCGTACCTCACGCTGCTCGACCTGCTGGCCATGGGCGACCCCGCCGAGGACAGCGCACCCGACGCCCGCAAGGTCATCCAGTTACTGGCGGGCCTCGCCGGGCTGCTGCTCCTGCCCCTGCTCGTCGCCGCCGTCCTGGAGGCCTTCGGCACCCTGCGCACCGCCTCCGCCCTGCGCCGCCCGCCGCGCGGCCTGTCCGGGCACGTGGTGCTGCTCGGCCTCGGCAAGGTCGGCACGAGGGTCCTCGTACGGTTGCGCGAACTCGGCATCCCGGTCGTCGTCGTGGAGAACGACCCGGATGCGCGCGGCATCCCGGTGGCCCGCTCGCTCCACGTGCCGACCGTCGTCGGCGACGCCACCCAGGAAGGCGTGCTGGAGGCGGCGAAGATCGGCCGCGCCCGCGCCCTGCTCGCCCTGACCAGTAACGACACCACCAACCTCGAAGCGACCCTGTACGCCCGGTCGATCAAGCCCGAGCTGCGGGTCGCCCTACGGCTGTACGACGACGAGTTCGCCACCGCCGTCCACCGCACCCTGCGCACCGCCCACCCGCAGGCCGTCACCCGTTCCCGCTCGGTGACGCACCTGTCCGCGCCGTCCTTCGCGGTGGCGATGATGGGACGGCAGATCCTGGGCGCGGTGCCGGTCGAGCGCAAGGTCATGCTGTTCGCCGCCCTGGAGGTGGGCGACCACCCGCAGTTGGAGGGCCACACGGTGGCACAGGCGTTCCGCGCAGGGGCCTGGCGGGTCATCGCGATGGACACGACGCCGCCCGGCGACCGCCTACCCGACCTGGCCGCCGTGCCCCCGTACGGCCCCGACGGCACCCGCCCGGCCTCCGGCCTCGTCTGGGACCTGCACCCCGGCTACGTCCTGCGCGCCGAGGACCGCGTCGTCATAGCCGCCACCCGCCGCGGCCTCGCCGAACTGCTGCGCCGGCCCCGGGTGGTGACGCGGACGCAGGGGTAGCGGGCCACCGGTTCGCGCCGCCGGTCGGCGCGGGTGGCGGTGACGGGGACGCGGGGGTAGCGGGCCACCGCGTTCGGCGCTGCTGCGCGGACGTGGGGCCGGGCGGGAGGGCCTACCGCAGGGTGCCCATCGCGTCGCGCACCTCGTCCAGGGTGCGTTCGGCGATCTCGTTCGCCCGCGCGTCGCCCGCCCGCAGCACGGACCGCACGTGGCCGAGGTCGCGGGCGTACTCCGCCCGCCGGGCGCGCAACGGAGCCAGGTGGGTGTTCACGGCATCCGTCACGATCCGCTTCAGAGCGGCCCCGCCGCCGTCGCCGATCTCCTCCGCGACCTCGTGCGGATCACGGTCCTGAGCGAGGGCGGCGAGCAGCACCAGGTTGGAGACGGCGGGGCGGCGCTCGGGCTCGTAGGTGATCCTCCGCTCGGTGTCCGTCACCGCGCGCTTGATCAGGCGCGCCGTCTCGTCGGCGGTGGCCCCGAGGGCGATGGCGTTGCCCCGGCTCTTGCTCATCTTGCCGCCGTCGGTGCCGAGCAGCAGCGGCGCGGCGGAGAGCAACGCCTCCGGCTCGGGGAACACGGGGCCGTACCGCTCGGCGAATCGGCGGGCGACGGTCCGGGTGAGCTCCAGGTGCGGCAACTGGTCCTGGCCCACCGGCACCAGATTCCCCTTGCAGAACAGGATGTCGGCGGCCTGGTGGACCGGATAGGTGTACATCAGCCCGTTGACCGCCTGCTGCCGGGAGTGCGCGATCTCGTCCTTCACCGTGGGGTTGCGTCCCAGCTCGGCGACGGAGACCAGACTGAGGAAGGGCAGCAGCAGTTGGTTCAGGGCGGGTACCGCGCTGTGGTGGAAGATCGTGGAGCGGTCGGGATCGATGCCGGTGGCGAGATGGTCGAGCACCAGCCCCTCCATGGTCCCGGCGAGCCCGTCCACGACGTCCCGATCGGTCAGCGCCTGGTAGTCGGGGATGAGCACGAACACCTCCACCCCCTGTTCCTGGAGCCGTACGCGATTACGCAGCGTCCCGAAGTAGTGCCCGAGGTGGAGCGGCCCGGTCGGCCGGTCTCCGGTGACGACCCGGAAGCGCCCGGGTTCCCGTTCGATCTCCCGCTCCAGCTCGGCGGTACGCCGCCGAGCGGTGGCGAGCGTGGCGGCGGCCAGGGGTGAGGTGGGCGGTGCGGTTACGGCGGGTGCGGTGGGTGCGGTGACGGTGTTCACGGAAGTCTCCTCGCGACGCTGGATGCGTGGAGGACGGCCCGCTCGCGGGCAAGGCGTTCCGGGTCCGCTCGGCCGCCCGCCGGGCAGCAAAAAGGGCCGTCCCTATTCGAACGGCCCTGGTCCCGCGCGCGCAGAAGGTGGCCGCCCCTAGAGGGAGCGCCACCAAGCGCGGAACGGTACGGAGGTCATGGGGCGAGTGTAACGCGCGGGGATAAGCGAAGGCCGGGGGATTCAGGCGGGTATGGCGGGCAGGGTGACAACACGGCCTCACCACCGGCAAGGGGCCCTGCGGGGCCCGCGCCGTCCGCGCCCTCCGCGTCGCGGTGGCGGCACGACATAGAACCGGTCAGCACCTGACCGATTGCCCAGCAGCAGAAGGATCCGCACGTTCACCCGCTCTGCCATGGGCCACTCTCTCGCGTTTGCGGCGAGTTGTTCGTGGATGCAGACATCTCCGTGTCCGGCCTCAGCCGGGAACTCCAGGCACTCACCGGTCGCCGGTCAGGGCCCGCCCCGCAAACCCTGAAGGGACGCAGAACGCCCCTTGCCCGGCTAACCCCCTGGTCCCCCACTGTGCTCCCGTCGTCCCGGAGGTGTCCGGGACGGGAGGACTTTTTCTACCAAGGGAGAACGGACCCATGGCCATCGACCCCATGCTTCTTCTGCTGCCGATCGCGCTTGTTCTCGGGATCCTCTGCGCCGCCGTCGTCTGCATCGTCGCCCTGTTCCGCGCCAACCGCTCCGACACAGTCGCCGTCGTAAGGGCGCTGCCCGAACTGGTCGCCACGTTCCTGCGCTACCGACGACGACCCCGATGACCCCACGCGGCCCACCCGCCGAGCCGATCCCCCATCCCGTCCCCGGAATCCGGCCCACCTCCGCTCGCACGGAAAGCACCCGAGTCAGAGGCGGCGCAGGGTGCCGCCGTGCGGCCCACCTCCGCTCGCGCAGAGAGCACACCGGACCCGCGGGGGGTGCCAGGCCGAGCCGCGGCCCACCTCCGCTCGCGCGGAGAGCACGCGCCGCATCCGTGTTCGTCGCCGCCGGGGTGCGGCCCACCTCCGCTCGCGCGGAGAGCACTTCGCGACCTGCGCGTTTCAGGGGGCTTTGCTGTTTCTTTGCTTCCTGCCCGACCTCACGCAAACCCCCTCGCCACAGTGCTCCACGAGTCTATGGCCCGGCCAGCCACCACAGGCCAACTCGCTGCACATCAAGCGCCATTCGCACCGCCCACCGGCCCGCCGGGCACCCCTCGCCCACGCCCCCCGCAACCCCCGCCGCACCGCATCACCCACCGTCCCCGTGCACCCCCGGAGTCGCCCCCGTGCACGGAGGGTCACTTGTGGGCGTGGTCGCCGACGTAGAACAGCAGGTAGACGAAACCCGCGAACAGGTGCGTGCCGAAGATATAGAGGAAGACGCGGAGCGCCACTCCGCGCTCTTTCCACTCCTCGGTCTCGCGCTCGCTCACGGACGCTCCCTCTCTGTCGCCCCGCAACACACCCGCACCTTCACGCCCGGAGGGGGCGCCGCTCCGTCGTCCGCCGAGCACCGACCACCATCGCGCACCCGTCGGCCCCCGGCGTACGCACGTACGCGCCGTCCCTCTGTCGGTCGGCCGGCGGAGGACAGGGCGACGCTCCTGACCAGGGCGGACCGGGCGGAACGCGGTCGGGGGCGAGGTGCCGGAATAGGGCGGGGGGTGGTCCCGTTGTAGGGTGTGTTCAGATAGTTCAAGGTTCAACAACAACGGAGGCGGGCGCCATGCAGTTCGGGATCTTCACCGTCGGAGACATCACCACCGACCCGACCACCGGCCGGACACCGACCGAGAACGAGCGGATCAAGGCGACGCTGGCCATCGCGCAGAAGGTCGAGGAAGTAGGCCTCGACGTGTTCGCCACCGGTGAGCACCACAACCCGCCGTTCGTCCCGTCCTCGCCGACCACCACGCTCGGCTACATCGCGGCCCGCACCGAGAAGCTGATCCTCTCCACCTCCACCACGCTGATCACCACCAACGACCCGGTGAAGATCGCCGAGGACTACGCCACCCTGCAGCACCTCGCCGACGGCCGCGTGGACCTGATGATGGGGCGCGGCAACACCGGCCCGGTCTACCCGTGGTTCGGCAAGGACATCCGCCAGGGCATCCCGCTGGCCATCGAGAACTACGCGCTGCTGCACAAGCTGTGGCGCGAGGACGTCGTCGACTGGGAAGGCAAGTTCCGCACTCCGCTCCAGTCGTTCACCGCGACCCCCCGCCCGCTGGACGGCGTCCCGCCGTTCGTCTGGCACGGCTCCATCCGGTCCCCGGAGATCGCCGAGCAGGCCGCGTACTACGGCGACGGCTTCTTCCACAACAACATCTTCTGGCCCATGGACCACACCAAGAAGATGGTCCGCCTGTACCGGCAGCGGTACGCCCACTACGGCCACGGGACGCCCGAGCAGGCCATCGTCGGACTCGGCGGCCAGGTGTTCATGCGCAAGAACTCGCAGGACGCCGTCAAGGAGTTCCGCCCGTACTTCGACAACGCGCCGGTCTACGGACACGGGCCGTCGCTGGAGGACTTCACCCGCGAGACCCCGCTGACCGTGGGCTCCCCGCAGGAGGTCATCGAGCGGACCCTGTCCTTCCGTGACGAGGTCGGCGACTACCAGCGCCAGCTCTTCCTGATGGACCACGCGGGACTCCCGCTGAAGACGGTCCTGGAGCAGCTCGACATTCTCGGCGAGGAGGTCGTTCCGGTGCTGCGCAAGGAGTTCGACCGACTGCGCCCGGCCGGTGTCCCGGACGCCCCCGTCCACCCGGCGGTCACCGCCGCCCGTGCCGCCGCCACCCCCCAGGAGGTCTGACCGTCATGACCACCACCGCTTTCAGGATCGTCGCCGTGTCGGCGGGTCTGAGCAGCCCTTCCTCCACCCGGCTGCTCGCCGACCGGCTGGCCGCCGCCGCCCGCGAACAGCTTGCGGCCGGCACGGACCGCCCCGTCGAGGTCCGCGTCGTGGAGCTGCGCGACCTCGCCGTCGACATAGCCAACAACCTGGTCACCGGCTTCCCGCCGAGCGCGCTGCGCGAGGCGATCGACGCGGTGACCGGCGCGGACGGCCTGATCGCGGTGACGCCCGTGTTCAGCGCCTCGTACAGCGGACTGTTCAAGTCCTTCTTCGACCTGGTCGAGAAGACCGCGCTGACCGGCAAGCCCGTCGTCATCGGGGCGACGGGCGGTTCACCCCGCCACTCGCTGGTGCTGGAGCACGCGATGCGTCCGCTCTTCGCCTACCTGCGGACCGTGACGCTGCCGACCTCCGTCTACGCGGCCTCCGAGGACTGGGGCGCGGCCGGTGACGGCTACGCGGACGGCCTGCCGTCCCGCATCCGCCGCGCGGGCGGCGAGCTGGCCTCGGCCGTTCTCGGGCGCACCGTCTCGGGTGCCACGCGCGATCTCGGCCTGGACGACGGGCTGGACGCCATCGTGCCGTTCGAGCAGCAGTTGGCGGCACTGCGCCCGGAGTGAGCGACGGGCCCGTGGCGGTGGCCGGCACGGCGCGGCACCGGATACAGACCCGGGATGCCGGTCCCCGGCGCGGGGGCCCGGTCCCGGCGGGGCCCGGCCCCGGAGCGGCAGGCCCAGTCCCGGCATCACGGCCACTTTCTCCCGAACTCTCCCGGACTCCGGACTCTCCCGGACCACGCTTGAGAGGCTTATGTCCGTTTTGATTACAGTGGGAGGCGTCCCGCCGCCTCGGCGGGACGCCTCGAAAGCGTAGGAACGGGAGGCAGACATGGGCAGGATCGTCGTCGGCGTGGACGGTTCGGATCCGTCGATCAAGGCGCTGCGGTGGGCCGTGCGCCAGGCCGAGTACACGGGCGACACCGTGGAGGCGGTGAACAGCTGGGAGTACCCCGCGACGAGCTGGGCATCGATGATGCCGGGCATGCCGGAGGACTTCGACCCGCATGCTCTGGCGACCACCTCGCTGAACGAGGCGCTGGAAGAAGCGCTCGGTGTCGAGGGCGCGGCCGGGATCACCAAGATCGTGGTGCTCGGCAATCCCGCGCAGTCGCTGATCGAGCGCGCCAGGGGCGCGAACCTGCTGGTCGTCGGCGCGCGCGGGTACAGCGGTTTCAAGGCGACCCTGCTGGGCTCGGTGAGCCTCCACGTGGTGCAGCACGCCAACTGCCCGGTGACGGTCGTCCGCGACTGAACCGGCCCGCCCGCGACCGGCGATCGCCGCCCTCCCCGCCGAAAGGGGTCCGTGCCGAACGGCACGGGCCCCTTTTCGTCTTCGCCCGCCGTCACTCCCTGCCTACCGGTTGCCGTCCGGTCGGGCAGGTGCGCAGGCGCACCGGCTCATCCGGTCCCGCTCACTCCTCGTGCGTGTAGAACAGGTAGAAGCAGGCGACCGCCACCGGGATGCCGACGATCAGTCCCAGGACCGAGGACCGCAGCACGGTGGTGTCGGTCAGGCTCACTAGGAAGCCGATCGCGCAGGCGGTCAGCGCACCGTACGCGGCGGCCCGCATCTCGCGCGGCAGGGAGTGATGAACCCGCCCGAGCGCGAAGCAGAGCGCCGCCATCGCCGCCCCGGCCACCAGGCCGAGCACGACCTGTCCACCGGTGATGGGGCCTCCGTCGCGCCGGATGAACGCCGCGTAGAAGCCGTAGATCACGCCCAGTACGAGCGGAAGCGCCCAGGCCAGCGCCGTGTGCCGACGGGCGGGCGTGCGGGCCCGTGGTCCCCCACGGGAGGGCATGGCTGCGTGTGTGGCCATCGCGATGGCTCCTTCCTTCGCCCCGTTCTCTCCAGAGCACACCCGGTCGCACCGCACGGCAACTCGAATGGCCGACGGCCCGCAGCGCCCCGCCCGCCGCCGGGATTGGCTGGGCGGGTGCGGACCTCTCACTCAGCGACACTTTCGGCCCTCCTGCTCGTGCTGCTCGCCGTCCTGGTGCCGCTGAGCGCGCTCTCCGCCTGGGTGGATCTGGAGATCGACGACACCGACCGCTATGTCGCCGCCGTCTCGCCGCTCTCCTCGGACCCCGCGGTGCGCGACACCGTCGCCGACCTGATCACCGACGAGGTGATGACCCACCTCGACCTCGGTCCGCTCCAGGATTCCGCCGAGCAGTTCCTGCACCGGGGCGTGCTCTCCTTCACCACGACGGACACGTTCCGCACCGCGTGGGACTCCGCCAACCGCACCGCGCACACCGCAATGACCCGGGCCCTCGACGACGAGGACGGGGAGGCGGTCACCATCGACCTGGCCCCGGTGATCGAGCAGGTGAAGCAGCGGCTGGTGGACGACGGGACGCCGTTCGCCGACCAGATCCCGGTCACCCACACCGAACTCACCGTCGTGTCGGGGGACGCGGCGGACCGGCTGCGCAGCTCGTTCCGGTGGCTGCGGTACGCCAGCGTCTGGCCGGCCGTGGGAACCGCGGTCCTCCTGGTCCTGGTGGTGGGGCTGGCCACGGTCCGGGGCGGCCGCGCCGCCGGACTGTTCGCGGCGGCGGTCGCGGGGGCGGGGCTGATGATCGGCGCGCTGGTGCTGCGGGTACTGCTGGCGGTCGCCAGGTCGCGGGTGCTGGACGCGGTGCCGGACGGCGACCGGGCGGGGGCGGCGGCCGTCTCCGACGCGCTCACCGCCTCGCTGCGGACCACCGTCTGGTGGGTGCTGACGGCGGGTGCGGTGCTGCTGGTCGCCGGGGTGGCCGGCCGGCTGCTGCTCCGGCGGGGCGGGCGCGACGGCGTCGCGGTCTGATCCGTACCGGCCTGCCCCGCCGGGCGCCCGGCCGTTCGGGGTGCGCTCGGGGGTGGAGCGGGCGAGAGTGGGATCGGTCCGTCGACCACTGCCACTCGGCGACTGGGAGGTCAGCCGTATGCGAGCCGTCGCCGTGAGCGCGCCCCACCGGGCGCCGGTCCTGGCCGAACTCCCGAAACCCGTTCCGGGACAGGGGGAGCTGCGGGTGCGGGTCGAGTACGCGGCCCTCAATCCGGGCGACTGGCAGGCCGCGGACGCCGTCGGAAACGGTCCGGAAACGGTGCCTCTCCCGCTGGTGGTCGGCGTGGACTTCGCGGGCCGCGTCGACATGATCGGTCCCGGCGACAACCGCTTCCGGGTCGGTGACCGCGTCGTCGGCCGGGTCTGCGAGCCGGGGCCGGGGCGCGGTGCGTACGCCGAGTACGTGGCGGTGCACGAGGACTCCCCGGTCACGCTGGTACCGCGCCGGCTGTCGCTGCGGTCCGCCGCCGCGCTGCCGACCGCCGGTACCGCCGCCGCCCAGTTGCTCGACGCCAGTGGCGCGCGGAACGGCGACAGCCTGCTGATCATCGGTGCGGCGGGCGGCGTCGGCACCTTCCTCACCCAGCTCGCCGCCGCGCGCGGGATGCGGGTGGTGGCCGCCGTGCGCGGCAACGCGCGCCTCGGGATGACCGCCCTCGGCGCCGCGCTCACCGTCGACACCTCGGCCGGGCCCGAGACCCTGGGACCCGCCGTACGCGGGGCCCACCCTGACGGGGTCGACGTCCTGGTGGACCTCGTCGCCGCGGACCCCACCGAGTTCGGCGTCCACGTCAGCCTCGTCCGCGACGGTGGGACCGCGCTCAGCACCCGTGGCGCCGCCTCCGCCGCGGGCCCCGCCGCCGAGGGGCCACGGGTGGTCCGCACGGACTTCCGGCTCGCCCCCGGGCGCGACTCGCTCGAACGACTGGCCGCCGCGGTCGCCGACGGTGCGCTGCGGGTCCTCGTCGACGCCGAACTGCCGCTGGAGAAGGCGCCGGACGCCCTCGACCGGAACCGTGCGGGCGGGGCGCGCGGAAAGACGCTCTTCGCTCCCTGACGCGCCGCGGCCGCGGCCGCGGAACCGTCCGGCGCCCCGCGCCGGACCTGTGACCACACCCCCAGAAAGGACCACGACATGGCCGCCGACCGGAACGACGACATCATCGGCGAGATCGACCGGCTCGTCGCCGAGGAACGGGCCCTGCGCGGCCGGTCCACCACCTCAGGTCTCGCGGACGAGGAACGAGCCAGACTGCGCGAGGTGGAGATCCGCCTGGACCAGTGCTGGGACCTGCTCCGCCAGCGCCGCGCCCTCAGCGAGTACGGCGAGGACCCCTCCGCCGCCCGTATCCGCCCGCCCGGTGAGGTCGAGGGCTACCGCAACTGACGTGACCGGCCCGCCGACCGCGCGTGGGCCCATACCGCGCGCGGACCCGTACCCGCCCGTACCAGCAGGGAGGCAATGAGCCGTGGCCACGGCTGACGCCGGAAGGAAACGGGTGGGGCCGCCGGCCTGGCTCGTGTCCGGCCTGCGCCCGCAGAAGACCCCGGTCCCGCGCGGGCCGGTGCTGCGGGCCGCCGTCGCCATGGCGGCGCCGCTGGCCGTCGGCATCGCCACCGACCGGCTGTCCTACGGCGCGCTCGTCTCCATGGGCGCGCTCTCCGGCGTCATCGGGGACACCGCCGACGCCTACCGGATGCGGGTCTTCAACATCGCGGTGCCGCAGCTCTTCGGGGCGCTCGGCGTCACTCTCGGCTCGCTGGTCTTCGACACCGGCTGGGCGTCCGTGGCCGTCCTGACGGCCGTCGCGCTCGTCTCCGGAATGATCTCCACGATCGGTGCCGTGGCCTCGGTCTCCGGGCTGCTGCTCCTGCTGAACGCCGTGGTCGGCGCCGGACTCCCCATGCCCGACCCCTGGTGGGTAGCCCCGTTGCTGCTGGCCGTCGGCGGACTGGTGGTGCTGGCACTGGCGCTGCTCACCTGGCCGTTCCGGCGCGGTCTCCCCGAACGGTCGGCGGTCGCCGCCGCCTACCGCTCGGTCGCCGACCTCCTCGCCGCCGCGGGCACCCCGGCGTACGAACAGCGGCGCCAGGCCGTCACCGCCTCGCTCGACACCGCGTACGACCTGATCCTCGCCCGGCGCGCCCGCTACCACGGGCGCAGCTCACCGCTGGTACGGCTGCTCGCCCGCCTGAACGCGCTGATCCCGCTGATCGAGGCCGCGCCCGCCGCCCATGTGCACGGCGGACCGCTGCCCCCGCGGATCCCGGCCGCCGTCCGCGCCCTCGCCGACGACATCGCGCGCGACCGGACCCGTGGGACGGCCCCCGCCGAACCGCCGCCGCCCACGCCCCGCGCCACCCGCCCGGTGGACAGCGCGCTGCTGCACGCGGTCGCGGTGGTCCACGGTTCGGCACCCGATCCGTACGCCCCCGACGCCGGCCACGACCGGGCGGCCGACCCCGCGCTCCGGGCGCGCGTCCGGCAGGCACTGCGCGGCGCGCTGCTCTCCCGCGAGTCCTGGCGCTACGGCCTCAGGCTGGCGCTCTGCATCGGGCTGGCGCAGTCCCTCGCCGCGCTGATCCCGGTACCGCGCTCCTACTGGGTCGCGCTCACCGTCACCTTCGTGCTGAAGCCCGACTTCGGTTCGGTCTTCTCCCGCGCGGTGCTGCGGGCGGTCGGCACCGCCGCCGGGCTGGTCATCGCGGCGCCCCTGCTCGCGGAGGTGCCGACCGGCTGGTGGGACGTACCGGTGATGATGGTGCTGGCCGCCCTGATCCCCGCCTTCACGGCGAAGGGGTACGCGTTCCAGACCGCGGCCATCACCCCCGCCGTGCTGTTGCTGTCCGACCTGCTCGGCCACCAGGGGGTGAGCCTGGTGGTGCCGCGGTTCGTGGATTCGCTGATCGGCTGCGCGATCGTGCTGGTGGCGGGCTACCTCCTGTGGCCGGAGAGCTGGCACACCCGGGTCGGTTCGCGCCTCGCCGAAGCCGTGGACGACATCGCCGACTATGTCGCGTACGCCTTCGACGGCGCGTCCCACGACCGTGCGGGACTGAACCGGGCGCGGCGGCTGCTCTACCGCGACCTGTCCGCCGTACGGACCGAATTCCAGCGGGCCCTGACCGAGCCACCCCCGGTGGGGCGGCGGGCGGCGGCCTGGTGGCCACTGGTGGTGGCGGTCGAACGCATCGTGGACGCCACCACGGCGGCCCGGGTGCGGGTCGGACAGGGAGCACCCGGACCACCGGCGTGGGAGGTGGAACCGATCGTGCGGCAGTTGCGGGAACTGGCCGCCGACGTACGGCGCAGCGACGTGCTGACCGCCGTCCGCACCGATCTCGGCGGCGATCCGGAGAGCGTGCTGGAGCCGGTGCGGCAGGAGGTGACGGCGGCCCGCGCCGTGGCGTCCCCGCAGCGATAGACGGTGGCGGTGGGCGGCGGTACGGCAGCGGGCCGCTGTTTCACGTGAAACAGCGGCCCGACGGGCGTTCGACAGGCCCGAGGTGGTGGCGACGGCACCGGTTGGCGACGGCACCGCAGCACGGGCCGGTCAGGGCAGGTCAGCGGCGGTCCGGGTCCGCCCGGTCGGGCAGGCCCTGGAGCCGCTCCATCTCGCGCCGGTCGCGCTTGGTCGGACGCCCCGCGCCGCGGTCGCGCACCGGAACCTGGAGCGCCAGCTCGCGCGGCGGCGGGGGCGGGCTGTTGTCCACGAAGCACTCCGCGGCCACCGGAGCGCCCACCCGCTTCTTCACGATCCTGGAGACGACGACGACCCGGTCGCGGCCTTCGTGCCGCAACCGGACCTCGTCACCGACCCGGACCGCCTGGGCCGGCTTGGCCCGCTCGCCCGCGACCTTCACATGCCCGGCGCGGCAGGCGGCCGCGGCCTGCGCACGGGTCTTCGTCAGCCGGACCGACCAGATCCACACGTCGACCCGGACGCTGCCCGCCGTCTGCGGCGCCTCACCGGAAACCATGCGTCCGACTGTAGTGCGGGACGGACGGCCACGGGCCCGGTGCGGCGACCGCGACCCGAAAGGTCAGACGCCGATGTCGCTCCCGTCCTTGCGCCACACGGCCACGACCGCCGGGCGCACGATCTTTCCGGCGCCGTCGGGCCAGACGCTGGCGGGGTTCTCCACGGTCGCCCCGGTCAGCTCGCCCGGGTGCTGCACCGCCACCAGGACACGGCGGTCCTGGATGACCGGCCCGCAGGTCTCGGCTCCGGTCGGGACGGTGAGGAACTGCTTCAGCTCACCGCGTCGGTCGCCCTGCGTGGCCACCCCGAAGAGACCGTCGTGCGAACCGAGCTGGGCGCCGTCGGTGGAGATCCACAGGTTGCCGTGATCGTCGAAGGCGACGTTGTCGGGGCACGAGATGGGGCTGACGTTCTCCTTGGGGAAGCCGGCGAAGTAGGTCGCGGGGTCCTCCGGGTCGCCCGCGACGAGGAACAGCCGCCAGGCGAAACCGTCGCCCGCCGGGTCGTCCCAGTTCTCCGCCAGTTCCAGGATCTGCCCGTGCTTGTTGGCGTTGCGCGGGTTGGCCTCGTCGGCGGGCGCCTTGCCGGCCTTGCCGCGGTCGGTGTTGTTGGTGAGCGCGACGTAGACGCGGCCGGTCCGCGGCGACGGCTCGACGTCCTCGGGCCGGTCCATCTTGGTCGCGCCGACCGCGTCACCGGCGAGCCGGGTGTAGACGTACACCTCTTCGGCGGTCATGCCGGGCACGTGCGAGGTGGTTCCGGTCGCCAGCGGGATCCAGACCCCGCTGCCGTCGAACTCGCCGTCGGAGGGCAGCTTCCCGGTGCCGTCGAACTCCGCCGCGGGGGAGTCCCCGGTCAGCTTCGCGACGTACAGCGTGCCCTCGTCCAGCAGCGTCAGGTTGTGCTCCCGCGCGGCGCGCGAGGACCCCTTCATCATCCGCTTGCTGGAGACGAACTTGTAGAAGTAGTCGAAGCGTTCGTCGTCGCCCATGTAGACGACCGGTCGTCCGTCCGCCGTCAGCCGGGGCGCCGCGGCCTCGTGCTTGAAGCGGCCCAGCGCGGTCCGCTTGCGCGGCACCGAGTCGGGGTCGGACGGGTCGAGTTCCACGACCCAGCCGAACCGGTTGGCCTCGTTGGGCTCCTGGGCGAGGTCGAAGCGCTTGTCGAACCGCTCCCACTTGCGCTCGGTGGCGCCGGTGCCGATCCCGTACCGGGCCTGCTGCGGGGTCGACGCGTTGGCGAAGTACTGGTTGAAGTTCTCCTCGCCGTGCAGCGTGGTGCCCCACGGAGTGGTGCCGCCGGCGCAGTTGTTGAGGGTGCCGAGCACCTTGCGGCCGGTGCGGTCCACCGAGGTCTTCAGCAGCTCGCTGCCGGCCACCGGTCCGGTGAGCCGGAACTCGCTGGTCGCGGTGAGCCTGCGGTTGAGCGGGTGGCGGGACACCGGGACGAGCTTGCCCGTGCGGTTCTCCTCCTGGACGACCACGACGGAGAGTCCGTGGGCCGCCCAGGCGATCTCCACCTGCTCGCGCGTCGGGTTGGCCGGGTCGTAGCCGCGGAACATCAGGTTCTCGTCGGTGTACTCGTGGTTGGCCACCAGGATCTGCCGGCCGCGCTCGCCCTTCAGCGGCAGCAGCGACAGGAAGTCGTTGTTGTAGCCGAACTGACCCGCCTGGGCCCTGGCGGTCTGCTTCTCGGCGTCGAAGGCGGGGGCGCCGCGGAGAATCGGCTCGCCCCAGCGGATCACCACGTTCTGGCCGTAGCCCTCGGGGATGGTCACCCGGTCGTCGTTGTTCGGGGCGACCGGGGCGAAGCGCAGGCCCCGTGCGCCGGTCGGCTTGGGCTGCGGCTTGTGCCCGTGTCCGGCGGCCGGCGCGGCCTCCGCGACCGGCGCGGACGGCCCGACCAGAGTCGCGGCCCCGGCGGCGGCCACCGTCACCACGGCGGCGGCGCGCATCATCGAACGGCGCGACACGGCACCGGCGATGATGTCACCGGCGTACGCGTTGTCGCTGGTGTTGGGCACCTCCTGGAAGCAGGCGTCGCCGCAGCGGTAGCGGCAGGTCAGAGCAGAACGCCCGCCCTGGTGCGAGCCGATGAGCGGCAGCAGATTGCGCACGTCGTTTCCCTCCGTCTTTGGGTCGATCGTGACGCTAGGTGCACACGCGCTCCACGGAGCGGACGTGGGGTGAACGCGGGGTGAAGTCCCGTGGCCGGAAAGTGTGTTGATCTTCAGGGAGACGTCGCGCACGACGCCTTCGACGCGGAGCGGGGCCGGATCCGCGAACGACCGGATCCGGCCGCTAACCTTACGTATCCGCCCTGGCCAGGGATGATTTCCCGCAGGTCGGACATTGCTCGCACCCAACTCATGCGAAAGGCCTCGCCCATGGGCATTCGGAGCATGCTGCGCAAGGTGTTCGGCCGCACGGAGCAGGACGAACCGGCCACGGCCACCGTCCCTTCCCAGGCCGAACGCACCCGGACAACGGACGCGGAGACCGCCCCCGCGACCGCACCCACCCCGGAACCGGCGGTGCCGGCTCCCGCAGCGGCCGAGACCGCCTCTTCCTCCGCGACCCCCGCCGCCGCTCCGACGGCGGGCTCCCCCGCGAGCGCGGAGCGGGGCGGCAGCCTGGCGGCCGACCTGGTCGCCGCGGCGTTCGACAAGCCGTCCACCCCGCGCGCGCCCCGTTCGACGGTCCCGGTCCAGGGCTCGTCGCCCGAGGACGCCCCGGTGGCCGCCAAGGCGCCGGAACCGGTCGCACCGGTGGCGGAGACCACCGCGGAGCCGCGCGTGGACGAGGCCGACGCGAAGGACGCCCCGGTGGCCGCCGAGGCGCCGGAAGCCGCCGAGCCCGCCGCACCGGAAGCCGCCGCCTCTCGGACGCCGGCGGACGCCGACGCGCGCGCCGACGAGCCCGAAGCCGCGGCGGCGCCGGAAGCGGAGGCCGAAGCGGACGCGGAGGCCGCGCCCACGGCCGAGGCCCCGGCCGTCGAGCCTGAGGCCGAGGTTGCCGCCGAAGCGCCGGCCGTGCAGGCACCGGACGGAGACGCTCCGACGGAAGACGCCCCGGCCGGGAACGCCATGACCGGGAATGCCCCGGCCGAAGACGCCCCGGCCGTGGACGCCTCCGTCGCTGGCGCCCCCGCCGTGGACGCCCCCGCCGTCGAGGACGTGCCCGCGACCGCGTCCGAGCCGGCCGAGCCCGTTCCGGCCGCCGTGCTGTCCGCCGTCACCATCGACATGGACCCGGAACCGGAAGCCGAAGCGGAGCCGGTCGTCGTCACCACGGCAGCCGTCCCCGAGACGCCCGTCGCCACGCCGGACGACACCCCCGAGGCCGCGCCCGCGCCCGAGCCGACGGCTTCGGTCCCCGAGACGGTCGACCCCGTAGAGGCCCCCGCAGCCGAACCCCTCACCGCAACCGGCCCCGTGGGGACGGTGGAGGCCGGGACCGCCCCCGAGGCCGAGCCCGCACCCTCGCTGATCACCCTCGCCTACCCGGACGAGGAAACCGAGCCCGAGGCCGCCGCCGCCCCGGAGCCCGACGCCACCCCGGAGACCCCCGCCGCCCCGGAGCCCGAGGCCGCAGAGGCCCCGGCCGCCGCCGCAGCCCGGGAAGCGGACGTCGAGACCCCCGGGGCCCCGAAGCGCGAGGCCGCCGTAGAGCCCACCCCGGTCGCCGCCCCGGCCGCTCCCCCCAGCGAGACCGCCCCCAAGGCCCCCGAGGCCGCCCCGGCACCCGCCGGGACCGGTCCCGCCGTACCCGCCTCCCGGATCTCGGCGGAGGCACCCGGCCTCGTCGCCCCGTACGAGGCGGCCGGAGCGGCACTCGAAGGCCACGGCCTGACCGGTCTCCGCGCCTCCGTGTACGCGGTGTTCGACCGCTCCGGCTCGATGCGCCCGTTCTACAAGGACGGCAGCGCACAGCACCTCGGCGACCGCACCCTGGCCCTCGCCGCCCACCTCGACGAGGCCGCCACCGTCCCGGTCGTCTTCTTCTCGACCGACGTCGACGGCACCGGCGACCTGGAACTGGCCTCCCACCAGGGCCGGATCGACGAGCTGCACGCGGGCCTCGGCCGGTTGGGCCGCACCCACTACCACCGGGCCGTCGAGGAGGTCGTCGCGCACTACGAGAAGTCCGGTGCCACCGGGCCCGCCCTCGTGGTCTTCCAGACGGACGGCCCGCCGGACGTGAAACTGGCCGCCAAGCAGGCGCTGGCCGAGGCCGCCCGGCTGCCGATCTTCTTCCAGTTCGTGGCCTTCGGGGAGCACGACGCGAAGGGCTTCGACTTCCTGCGCAGGCTGAACGCCCCCAACGCCGCGTTCTTCCACGCCGGCCCCGCGCCCGCCGAGGTCCCGGACGCGACGCTCTACGAGGCGATCCTGACGGCACTGCCCGCCTGGATCGAGACCCGGCGCACCACCTCCGGCGGCTGACCCCGCCCGCGCCCGGCCCGTTCGTCCCACCCGCCGAAGGCGGCGCCCGCCCCCCGTGGCCGGCGCCGCCTTCGGCGTTCGGCGGACCGCGCCGGCCGCCCGCCCGCCGCGCGACGGCCCGGTCCCGCGGACGCAGTGGGCGCGAACGCGCTTGCGAGGCGGCCGGGCGGCGGCTTATCGGGGTGAAGGGATCTTCCGGGGACCGTTAGGATTTTGACCATGGCGGCCACTGGATCCGAGAAGCAGGGGGCGACGGCGTACTACGTCTCGACCCCCATTTACTACGTCAACGACGCTCCTCACCTGGGCCACGCCTACACGACCGTCGCAGGCGACGTGCTCACGCGCTGGCACCGCCAGCGCGGCGAGAAGGTGTGGTACCTCACCGGCACGGACGAGCACGGTCAGAAGATCATGCGCACGGCCGAGAAGAACAACGTCACCCCGCAGGCCTGGTGCGACAAGCTCGTGGACGAGGCGTGGAAGCCTCTCTGGGAGCACCTCAACATCGCGAACGACGACTTCATCCGGACGACGGAGAAGCGGCACACCGACCGTGTGCAGGAGTTCGTGCAGGACCTGTTCGACAAGGACGAGATCTACAAGGGCGGGTACGAAGGCCCGTACTGCGTCGGCTGCGAGGAGTACAAGCTCCCCGGCGACCTGATCGAGGCCGAGGACGGCACCAAGCTCTGTCCGATCCACAAGAAGCCGGTGGAGCTCCTCAAGGAGGAGAACTACTTCTTCAAGCTGAGCGCGTACGGACCGAAGCTGCTGGAGTTCTACGAGGCCAACCCCGGCTTCATCCAGCCCGAGTCGGCCCGCAACGAGATCGTGAACTTCGTCAAGCAGGGCCTCCAGGACCTGTCGATCTCCCGCTCCACCTTCGACTGGGGCGTCCCGGTCCCGTGGGACCCGAAGCACGTCATCTACGTGTGGATCGACGCGCTGCTCAACTACGCGACGGCGGTCGGCTACGGCTCCAACCAGGAGAAGTTCGACGGCACCTTCCCGGCCGACGTCCACCTGATCGGCAAGGACATCCTGCGCTTCCACTCGGTCATCTGGCCGGCCATGCTGATGGCGCAGGGCCTCCCGCTGCCCGGCAAGGTCGTCGCCAACGGCTGGCTGATGGTCGGCGGCGAGAAGATGTCCAAGTCGAACCTCACGGGCATCAAGCCGCAGGACCTGACCTCGCACTTCGGCGTGGACGCGTACCGCTGGTACTTCCTGCGGGCCATCGCCTACGGCAGCGACGGATCGTTCTCCTGGGAGGACTTCTCGGCGCGCTACACCTCCGAGCTGGCCAACGACTACGGCAACCTCGCCTCGCGGGTGGCGGCCATGGTCGGCAAGTACTTCGGCGGCGCCCTGCCGGAGGCCACGGCCGCCGGTGACGCCGAGGCCGCGATCCACGAAGGGCTGGCCGGGGCGGTCGCCACGGCGGACCGGAAGATCGGCGAGGACCTGGACTTCCAGGCCGGCATCCTGGCCGTCTTCGACTTCGTGAAGCAGGTCAACGGCTACATCACGGAGCAGGAGCCGTGGAAGGTGGCCAAGGACACCTCCCCGGAGGGCCAGGCCCGTCTCGCGACGATCCTGTACACGGCGGCCGAGGCGCTGCGCGGCGTCGCCGTCCTGCTGAACCCGGTCATGCCGGAGACCTCGCAGAAGCTGTGGGAGTCGCTGGGCGCCGAGGCCTCCCTGGGCGCCCTGGCCGACCAGCTGATCGCCGACGCGGGCACCTGGGGCCGGCTGCCGGTGGGCGCGACGGTCACCAAGGGCGCGGTGCTCTTCCCCCGCCTGGAGGAGAAGCCCGCCTCCTGACGACGGGGACGGCGCAGGGCCGTGAACGGCGCAGGGCCGTGAACGGCGAAGAGGGCGGGACCCGAGCACCGGGTCCCGCCCTCTTCCGCGTCCGTGCCCCTGCTCCCGTCCGCCGTCCCGGTGTACGGGTCAGCGCGCCAGCGACGTCGCGTCCCCCATCACGATCACCGGCTGCTTCGCCGGGTCGAGGGTGCGCAGCAGCTCCTCCATGTGCTCCTCCTCGACCGAGACGCAGCCCTGCGTGGGCCCGCCGTGATCGACGTGGATCCAGATCCCGCCGCCGCGCTCCGCTCCGAGCGGGCGGGTGCGGTCGAGCGGGGACATCCCCGGCGTGCGGTTGTAGTTGATCGCCACCACATAGTCGAAGGACCCCTCCAGGGACTCCCCGAAGAACCCCTCGCCGTCCGTGGCGAAGTACTCATGCTGGTCGTAGGGGAGCAGCGTGCCGGGGTCGGGGAGCAGGCCGCCCGCGTCGGTGAGCGCGTAGACACCGGTCGGGGACCGCAGGTCACCGGCTTCGTGGAAGCCGGTCCAGCCCTGCATCCCGTTGTGGGCGGGCCAGAGGCCGGTCACCGGCCGCCAGTCCGCGGCCGGTGAGTCGCGGGCGTAGAGGACCGCCGTCGAGCGGTTGGAGTCGGCGTCCTCACCGGTCACCACGAACGCCTGCAGCGCGCCGCTCGGGATCAGGTCGCGGGTCGCCGGACCCAGTCCGGGGATCTCCTGAGGGACGACGCGCGGGACGGCCGGGACGGCGAGCGCGGCCCGCTCCCCCTCGGCCTCCGGCCCCGCGGCACCGTGCGGGAAGGCCGCCGGGGCGGCCGCCGGACGGTCCGCGCAGCCGGAGAGGAACAGGAACACGATCAGGACCAGGACGGCCGGCGCCCAGGGGCGGCGGGGCGGTTCGGGGACGTGAGCGGACACGGTGCAAGGCTCCTCGGGATGCCGGCTGACGGGCTCTCGGGAGTCAGTCTTTGCCTCGCCCGCCTTCCACGAACCCCGGCCGGGGCCATCCGGCTGTACGTCCGCCGCCCCACGAGCCGTCAGAGGTCGGTGCCGTCGTGGGTCTCGTCCCGGTCGACGCCCAGGGTGATCGAGCCGACCACGCCGCGCGCGATGTGCTTCTCGGCGTGGGTGACCCTCATCAGCCCGCCGGTGACGCCGCTCCGGTCGTAGATGGTGTCCTCGGTGAGGGTGGTGCGGGTGGTGGTGCTGGTGGAGTAGGGGGCCACCTTCGCGGAGTCGAGGACGACGGACTCCTGGAAGAAGAGCTGGCCGGTGTGGCAGGTGTGGCCGCCCTCGTAGCCGGCGTCCGTCAGGGTGCCGCCGACGTGGACCTTGGTGTGGATGTGCACGCAGCGGCCCTGGTACCAGCCGGGGAAGACCGTCCTGAACTCCACCCGGCCGTGCTTGTCGGTGAGCTGGGTGCCGCACAGGTAGCGCTCGTCGTCGGTGGGCTCGCTGTGGCCGCCGCCGCCCCCGCCGCCGGGGCCGCCGGACGGCGGAGTGCCGGTGGGCGTGCCGGTGGGGACGTCCGTGGGAACGTCGGTCGGCATGTCGGTCGGGGCTCCCGAGGGCGGGGTGCCGCCGCCTCCGCGTCGCGCGGCAGCGACGTGGGCGCGGACTGTGCGTTCCCGTGGGTCTCCTCCGAGCGTCCGAGAGGCGGGCCGGCAGTACGCCCGCCGACGCCCGGATGTACCGGAACAGCCCCCGATCAGGTGATCGGGGGCTGTTTCACGTGAAACATGCGCCGGAGCGGTCCGGCGGCGGGGTTACTTCGCGGCGTCGCCCTTCGGCTCTGCCTTCTCCTTGGCCGCGACGGGCTTGCGGAGCTGGATGTTCAGCTCACGCAGCCGACTCTCCTCCAGCTCGCTGGGCGCGCCCATCATCAGGTCCTGGGCGTTGCCGTTGAGCGGGAACGCGATGGTCTCGCGGATGTTGGGCTCGTCGGCGAGCAGCATCACCATGCGGTCGACGCCCGGGGCGATACCACCGTGCGGCGGGGCGCCGAGGCGGAAGGCGCGGAGCATGCCGGCGAACTCGCGCTCGACGGTCTCGTGCTCGTAGCCGGCGATCTCGAAGGCCTTGAGCATCAGATCGGGCTCGTGGTTGCGGATGGCGCCCGAGGACAGCTCGATGCCGTTGCAGACGATGTCGTACTGCCAAGCCAGGACGTCCAGCGGGTCCTTGGTCTCCAGGGCCTCCAGGCCGCCCTGGGGCATCGAGAAGGGGTTGTGCGAGAAGTCGATCTTGCCGGTCTCCTCGTCCTTCTCGTACATAGGGAAGTCGACGACCCAGCAGAACCGGAAGACGTTCTCCTCGAAGTGCCCGGCGCGCTTGGCGGCCTCGACACGGACGGCCGACATGATCTTGGAGACCTCGTCGAACTCGCCGGCGCCGAAGAAGACCGCGTGGCCCGGGACGAGGGAGAGCCGCTCGGTGAGCGTCTTGACGTCCGCCTCGGTGAGGAACTTGGCGATCGGGCCGGCCAGCGTGCCGTCCTCGCCCACCCGGACCCAGGCGAGCCCCTTGGCGCCGTGCTCGACGGCGTACTCGCCGAGGCCGTCGAAGAACTTCCGCGACTGCCCGGCGGTGTCCGGCACCGGCAGGGCGCGGACGTGCTTGCCCGCGAAGGCCTTGAAGCCGGAGTCCTCGAAGATGTCGGAGATGTCGACCAGTTCGAGCTGGGCGCGCAGGTCGGGCTTGTCGTTGCCGTACTTCAGCATCGACTCGCGGAACGGGATGCGCGGGAACGGCGAAGTGACCTCGCGGCCGTTGCCGAACTCGGTGAAGAGCTCGGTCATCAGCTTCTCGATCGGCTGGAAGACGTCTTCCTGCTCGACGAACGACATCTCGATGTCGAGCTGGTAGAACTCGCCCGGCGAGCGGTCGGCGCGAGCGTCCTCGTCGCGGAAGCAGGGCGCGATCTGGAAGTACCGGTCGAACCCGGAGATCATCAGAAGCTGCTTGAACTGCTGCGGGGCCTGCGGCAGCGCGTAGAACTTGCCGGGGTTCAGCCGGGACGGGACGACGAAGTCGCGGGCGCCCTCGGGGGAGGTCGCGGCGAGGATCGGCGTGGCCATCTCGTTGAAGCCGAGCGCCACCATCTTGGAGCGGATGGAGGCGATGACCGCCGAGCGCAGCATGATGTTGCGGTGCATGCGCTCGCGGCGGAGGTCGAGGAAGCGGTACTCCAGGCGGCGCTCCTCGTTCACCCCGTCCTCGGTGTTGATGGTGAAGGGCAGCGGGGCCGCCTCGCCGAGCACCTCGACCTCGGTGACCTCGATCTCGATCTCACCGGTCGGAAGCTCCGGGTTCACGTTCTCGGCACCGCGCGCGGAGACCTTGCCGTCGATCCGGACGACGGTCTCCTTGGTGAGCTTCGCCAGCGCCTCGTTGCCGGGGGTGCCGGGACGGGCGACGAGCTGGACCAGGCCGTAGTGGTCCCGGAGATCGATGAAGAGGATGCCGCCCAGGTCGCGCCGATTGTGCAGCCAGCCGCTCAGCCGGACGTCGGTGCCGACGTCAGAGGCGCGGAGCTCGCCGCAGGTGTGGGACCTGTACCGATGCATCGTCGTTCATCCAGTCTTCGCGGTTGGGGTGCTGTGAGCCACCCCAGGCTACCGCCCGGATCGCCACCACTTCATTGCAGTGACCCCCTCAAGATCGTTCCGACGGCCGCCGGACCACGCCGGGGGCCGCCGCACGGCGGGCCCGCGGGCGCTCGGCACCCCTCGCCGAACACCCGGGGCAGCGGGGACGGGGCGTTCCCTCGGTGGCGTCCGGCGAAAGCATCTTCCTAAAGTGGGGCAATGCGCACCGAGGAGATCCTGGCCGCCCTCGCCACCGGGCTGTGGCGCTGGGACACCACGGCCGGGACCGTCACGCTGGACGCCGAGGCGGCCCGGCTCCTGGATCTGCCCGGCGCCGGGACGGTCCAGGAGAGGGTGGTGCGCGCCCGCTACCACCCGGTCGACTGGAACGAGATCCGCGCCGTGGTGAGCCTCGCCATCGCGGAAGGCACTCTGGCGGAGGCCCGGCTGCGGGTGGTGGACGACGACGGCCGGGTGATCCGCACCGTGCGTACCCGGGCCAAGCCGCTGACCCACGCGGAGTCCGGTTCCGACGTGTACTCGATGGTGGGGACGCTCCAGGAGGTCGCCGAGCCGCAACCGGGAGCCAGCGCCGCGCAGACCTCCATCACCGGCGACTGGCGCCGCTCCCGCGAGGCGTTCCTGCTGGACGCCGGCCGCGCGCTCGCCGAGGCC
Organism: uncultured Streptomyces sp.; assembly: GCF_947488945.1. GTDB lineage: Bacteria > Actinomycetota > Actinomycetes > Streptomycetales > Streptomycetaceae > Streptomyces. The sequence goes on along the minus strand of NZ_CANLBS010000003.1, from coordinate 289,055 downwards.
CGCTCCACCACCGAGGTGCTGCGGGTCGCCGCCTCGCTCTCCATGCCCGGCTTCTCCCCCGACGGGCTGGCGGTCTTCGGCGTCGACGGCGGACGGCTGACCATCATCGGCCACCACGGGCACAACGTGGGCGACGAGGAACCGTTCTCGGACATGCTCCTCAACGCCGACTATCCGGCGGCGGAGGTGGCCCGCACCGGCCGCGCCATCTATCTGGCGTCGCCCGAGGAGTACGCCCGCCGTTTCCCGGTCACCTGGCCGCTGGCCAGGCACTTCGGACGCAAGTCGTGGGCCTTCCTGCCGCTGGTCTCGGCCGGCCGGACCATGGGCGCCTGGATGGCGGGGTTCCGGCAGCCGGTGGCGTTCACCCCGGACGAGCGGGCGGTGCTGACGACGGTGGCCAGGATGCTCGCGCAGGCGCTGGCACGGGCCGGGGCCGCCGAGACCGAGCGCGCGATCTCCGAGGTCCTCCAGCGGTCGATGCTGCCGTCCCTCGGGCCGCGCATCCCCGGCATGTCCGTCGCCGCGCGGTACGTGCCCACCGGTGGCGGGCTCCAGGTGGGCGGCGACTGGTACGACATGATCCCGCTGCCCAGCGGCCGGATCGCCTTCGTCATCGGCGACGTCCAGGGCCACGACGTGCGGGCGGCCGGACTGATGGGCCAGCTCCGCATCGCGCTGCGCGCCTACGCCTCCGAGGGCCACCGCCCGGACGCGGTGCTCGCCCGCGCCTCGCGTTTCCTGGCCGGGCTCACCGAGGCGTACGAGGACGACAACGAGGCCGGGGACGACGAGGCCGCGGCCCGCTTCGCGACCTGCCTGTACGCCGAGGTGGACCCGGAGACCGGGACGCTCGACATCGCGCGGGCGGGCCACCCGGACCCGGTGGTGGTGAGCGCCGACGGCACGGCGATGATCCGGCAGACCGAGGGCGGGCTGCCGCTCGGCATCGAGGCCGACTCGGACTATCCGACGACCCGGGTGGTGCTGGAACCGGGCGAGACGTTCATGCTCTGCACCGACGGGCTCATCGAGACCGGCGGCCACGACCTGCTGACCGGCTGGGGCAGGCTGCAGCCCGTGCTGGAGGCGCGTACCGAGGACGGCGGGGACCTGGACAAGCTGGCCGACGCGCTGGTGCAGGCCGTGCACGGCCCCACCTCGCACTACACGATCGGGCCGCTGGCCGAGCGCCACGAGGACGACATCGCCCTGCTGCTGCTGCGCCGCGAGGTCCCGCACCCGCGACCCGAGGCGCCGACCCGGCGTACCGCGCTCGGCATCGCCCAGGCCGAGCCCGAGCGGATCTCTGTCGCCCGCCAGCAGTTGCGCCAGTTGCTGCACGACTGGGCCGACGACGAACAGGTCGACGCGGCGGTGCTGATGCTCTCCGAGATGGCGACCAACGTGCTGGTGCACACCGACGGGGACGCCGTGATGGTGGCCGAGGCGTCCGGCGAGCCGGGCGAGCGCAGGCTCCGGGTCGAGGTGGCCGATGCCAGTGACGAGCTGCCGCACAAGCGCCGCCCCGGCGAGATGGCCTCCAGCGGACGCGGCCTGGTGCTGATGGAGATGCTGGCCGACGCCTGGGGCGTGGACCCGCAGGGCGAGGGCAAGTCGATCTGGTTCGAACTGCACGAGTCCACCGAGGCGAAGGACTTCCCCGGGGCATGAAGGCCGCCCCCGAGCCGGGGACGCGCTTCTACGTCCCCGCGTCCCCGGCAGGTGAGGAGCCGCCGGGCCCGCCGTCCCCCGGCGCGGCGGGCGGCGCCCCCTTCGGGCCGTAGCCGTCGCGCAGCTCGCCGATCACCCCGAAGGCCGCCGCGCACAGCGGCACCGCGAGCAGCATCCCGAGCAGCCCGGCGACGCTTGCCCCGGCGGTCAGCGTGATCAGGATGAGTGCCGGGTGCATCTGCACCGTGCGGCTCTGGATCATCGGCTGGAGCACGTGTCCCTCCAGCACCTGGACCGCCAGGACGACGCCCAGCACCCACAGGGCGATCACCAGCCCCCGGTCGGCGAGCGCGACGAGGACCGCGACCGCGCCGGACAGGAACGCTCCGAGGTAGGGGATGTAGGCGCCGACGAAGACCAGCGCGCCGAGCCCCACCGCCCCCGGCACCCGCAGGATCAGCAGCCCCACGGTGATGCACACGGCGTCGATCAGCGCGATGAAGGTGGTGCCCCGCATGAACCCCTCGACCGCCTCGAAGGCGCGTCGTCCCATCGCCTCGACCAGGTCTCCGGTGCCGCGCGGGGCGAGGGTGTGCGCCAGGTGCGCCGCCCGGTAGGAGTCGCGGAGGAAGAAGAAGGTGAGCAGCAGCGCGAGGACGCCGGTGGCGACGAGGGAGCCGACCAGGCTGATCCCGGTGAGCAGCCCCCCGGCGGCAGTGGCGCCGAACTTCTCCACCAGCTTCTTGGCGTTGTCGGCGAGGTCGTCGACGCGGGTGGCGCCCCCGATGTCGAAGTGGTCCACGACCCACTGGCCGGCGTCCTTGAGAGAGGCGACGATCTCGTCGCCGGTGTCGATGAGCGCGGTGACGACGATGTAGCCGGCGCCGCCCACCACCGCCACCAGGGCGGCGCACGTCAGCCCCGCGGCCAGCGACCTGTTGAGCCCGCGGGCCGCCAGCCACCGGTACACCGGGCCGAGCAGGGCGGTGCCCAGCAGGGCCAGCAGCACGGGGGTGACGGCGGTCTTCAGGGTGACGACCAGCCAGACGGCGACCGCGGCGACGCCGACGACGAGGAGCAGGACGCCGCACCACGCGGCGGTCCGCCGGGCCGCTTCGGGGAGGAGGGGCTTCGGGTTCGGCACCCTGCCCACCCGATCACGGGACCGTCGGGGTGTCCCGAGATCGGTGGCGTACGGGTGACGGCCCGTCACCCGCGGTGCGGGGACGGGCCGTCGGGTGGAGCGGCGGGCGCGTGCTCACATGCCGTGGACCGCCGGGACCGAGCCGAGCCGGCCGGCCTGGAAGTCCTCGAAGGCCTGCTTCAGTTCGGCCTGGGTGTTCATGACGAACGGCCCGTAGTGCGCCATCGGCTCGCGGATCGGACGGCCGCCGAGGAGCACGACCTCCAGGTCCGGGGTGTTCCCGTCCTGGCGCTCGTCCGCCCGTACGGTCACCGAGGAACCGGCGCCGAAGACCGCGGTCTGGCCCGTGTGGACCGGCCGGCGCTCGGCGCCGACGGAACCGCGCCCGGCCAGCACGTACGCCAGACCGTTGAAGTCCTCGCGCCACGGCAGGGTCACCTCGGCGCCCGGACGGACGGTGGCGTGGATCATCGTGATCGGCGTGTGGGTGATGCCGGGGCCCTCGTGGCCGTCCAGTTCGCCCGCGATGACCCGGAGCAGCGCGCCGCCGTCGGGGGAGGCGAGGAGCTGGACCTGTCCGCCGCGGATGTCCTGGTAGCGGGGGTTCATCATCTTGTCGGCCTTGGGCAGGTTGACCCAGAGCTGGAGGCCGTGGAACAGACCGCCGGACTGGACCAGCGACTCCGGCGGCGCCTCGATGTGCAGCAGGCCGGACCCGGCGGTCATCCACTGGGTGTCGCCGTTCTCGATGGTGCCGCCGCCACCGTTGGAGTCCTGGTGGATGAAGCTGCCGTCGATCAGGTACGTGACGGTCTCGAAGCCGCGGTGCGGGTGCCAGGGGGTCCCCTTCGGCTCACCGGCCGCGTACTCCACCTCACCCATCTGGTCCATCATGATGAACGGGTCGAGGTGCTTGTAGTTGATCCCGGCGAACGCGCGGCGCACCGGGAAGCCCTCTCCCTCGAAGCCGGACGGCGCGGTCGTGACCGCGAGCACCGGACGGGAGACGGCGTCGCCCGAGGCGGCCACCTTGGGCAGGGTCAGCGGGTTCTCTACGGTCACTGCGGGCATCTGAGCCACCTCCGGGCGAGTGTTCTGACTTCAATTTAGTTGAACAGTGAACATCTTGCAAGGCGTGGAGCATTCCCGTCCGCGCGGAGCGTGGTGGCGGAGGTGGGCGAACGCGCACAGAACGGCCCGTACCGCAGCGCGCGGCACGGGCCGGGTGCACGGCGACGGACGGGGCGGCGAGGGGGGACGGGCAGCGCGCGGCGCGGGCCTTCAGGGCCGCGCCGCCGCCGGGCGGGAGCGGATCAGCCGTACATCCGGCGCATCGCGAAGTCGACCATCTGCTCGACCGCCTTGGCGTCGAAGACCATCCGGTGCTCGCCCTCCATGTCCAGCACGAAGCCGTAGCCCGTCGGCAGCAGATCGATCACCTCGGCCCCGGTGATCACGAAGTACTTCGACTCCTTGCCGGCGTAGCGCCGGAGCTCCTTCAGCGTGGTGAACATGGGGATCACCGGCTGCTGGGTGTTGTGGAGCGCGAGGAAACCGGGGGTGTCGCCGCGCGGGCAGTAGACCTTCGACGTGGCGAAGATCTGCTGGAAGTCCTCGGCGGCCATCGAGCCGGTGGTGAAGGCCCGCACCGCGTCCGCCAGGGACGGCGGCGAGGGCTCGGGGTACAGCGGCTGCTCGCCGTAGCCGCCGCCCATCTGGCCCATCGACTGCTGCGCGCCCGGGGTCTGGTCGTAGCCGTACATGCGGCAAAGAGTAATCGGACACATCTCCGGGTTGAGGGGTTGCGCCTTATTACTGACGGGTAGCATCATCGATGGAGACCGGTGACACACTCCGGCCGACCCGTCGCCCGACCCGCGTCACACCCCGGGGCGCTGCGCGCCACTGCTATTGATTACGGAGCCTTCCCATGGGGCACTACAAGTCGAATCTCCGCGACATCGAGTTCAACCTCTTCGAGGTGCTCGGCCGCGACAAGCTGTACGGCACCGGTCCGTTCGCGGAGATGGACGTCGAGACCGCGAAGAGCATCCTCGACGAGGTCGCCCGCCTCGCCGAGAACGAGCTCGCCGCGTCCTTCTCCGACGCCGACCGCAATCCGCCGGTCTTCGACCCGGAGACCAACACCGCACCGGTCCCGGAGAGCTTCAAGAAGTCGTACCAGGCCTTCATGGACTCCGAGTACTGGCGCCTGGGCCTGCCCGAGGAGATCGGCGGCACCACCTCCCCGCGCTCCCTGATCTGGAGCTACGCGGAGCTGCTGCTCGGCGCCAACCCGGCCGTCTGGATGTACTCCTCCGGCCCGGCCTTCGCCGGCATCCTCTTCACCGAGGGCAACGAGGCGCAGAAGAAGGTCGCCGAGATCGCGGTCGAGAAGCAGTGGGGCTCGACCATGGTGCTCACCGAGCCGGACGCCGGTTCGGACGTCGGCGCCGGTCGCACCAAGGCCGTCCAGCAGGAGGACGGCTCCTGGCACATCGAGGGCGTCAAGCGCTTCATCACCTCGGGCGAGCACGACATGTCCGAGAACATCCTCCACTACGTGCTGGCCCGCCCCGAGGGTGCCGGACCGGGCACCAAGGGCCTGTCGCTCTTCCTCGTCCCGAAGTACCACTTCGACTGGGAGACCGGCGAGCTGGGCGAGCGCAACGGCGTCTACGCCACCAACGTCGAGCACAAGATGGGCCTCAAGGCCTCCAACACCTGCGAGATGACCTTCGGCGACCAGCACCCCGCCAAGGGCTGGCTGATCGGCGACAAGCACGACGGCATCCGCCAGATGTTCATGATCATCGAGTTCGCCCGCATGATGGTCGGCACGAAGGCCATCGCGACGCTCTCGACCGGCTACCTCAACGCGCTGGAGTACGCCAAGGAGCGCGTCCAGGGCTCGGACCTGTCGCAGTTCATGGACAAGACCGCCCCCAAGGTCACCATCACGCACCACCCCGACGTGCGCCGCTCGCTGATGACGCAGAAGGCGTACGCCGAGGGCATGCGCTCGCTGGTGCTCTACACCGCCTCCGTCCAGGACGCGATCCAGGTCAAGGAGGCGGCCGGCGAGGACGCCAAGGCGCTCAACGGCCTCAACGACCTGCTGCTCCCGATCGTCAAGGGCTACGGCTCGGAGCGCTCCTACGAGCAGCTCGCGCAGTCGCTCCAGACCTTCGGCGGCTCCGGGTACCTCCAGGAGTACCCGATCGAGCAGTACATCCGGGACGCCAAGATCGACACCCTCTACGAGGGCACCACCGCCATCCAGGGCCAGGACTTCTTCTTCCGGAAGATCGTCCGCGACCAGGGCGCCTCGCTCAACACCCTCTCCGAGGAGATCAAGAAGTTCCTCGCCGAGGCCCAGGGCAACGACGAGCTCGCGGGTTCGCTCGACTCGCTCGCCAAGGCCGCGGTGGACCTGGAGGCGATCGTCGGCACGATGATCACCGACCTCACCGCCACCGGCGAGGACGTGAAGAGCATCTACAAGGTGGGCCTCAACACCACCCGCCTGCTGATGGTCTCCGGCGACGTCGTCGTCGGCTACCTGCTCCTCAAGGGCGCCGCCGTGGCCGCCGAGAAGCTGCCCACCGCCACCGGCAAGGACGTCGCCTTCTACCAGGGCAAGATCGCGGCCGCGAAGTTCTTCGCCGCCAACGTCCTGCCCGGCGTCTCCGCCGAGCGCGCGCTCGCGGAGCACGTCGACGGCTCCCTCATGGAGCTGGACGAAGCCGCCTTCTAGTCAGGCCCTGGCCCGCCCGCGCCACCGCGCGGACGGCGCGCACCGGTCCGGCACGGCCCGCCCCCCGACACGCACGGGGGGCGGGCCGTCCTCGTTCGCGGCCGTTCCGCAGGACGAGGGTGAATCGTGCCCGCACGCCGTCGATACAGTGAAGAGCATGAGTGCTCCCCTCCGCTTCGACCGCGGGCTCACCGACGACCTGATGTCCTTCCTGGCGGCGAGCCCGTCGCCCTACCATGCCGTCGCCAACGCGGCCGCCCGTCTGGAGAAGGCAGGGTTCCGTCAGGTCGAGGAGACCGCGGCCTGGGACGGCACCAGCGGCGGCAAGTACGTCCTGCGCGGCGGCGCGATCGTGGCCTGGTACGTCCCCGAGGGCGCCGCCGCGCACACCCCGTTCCGCATCGTCGGCGCCCACACCGACTCCCCCAACCTGCGCGTCAAGCCGCTGCCCGACACCGGTGCGCACGGCTGGCGGCAGGTCGCCGTCGAGATCTACGGCGGCACGCTCCTCAACACCTGGCTCGACCGGGACCTCGGCATCGCCGGCCGGCTCTCCCTGCGCGACGGCACCGACGTGCTGGTCAGCGTCGACCGCCCGCTGCTGCGGGTGCCGCAGCTCGCCGTCCACCTGGACCGCTCGGCCAACGACGGCCTCAAGCTGGACCGGCAGAAGCACATGCAGCCGATCTGGGGTCTCGGCCGCGTCGAGGAGGGCGACCTGATCCGCTTCGTCGCCGACGAGGCCGGAGTCGACCCCGAGGACGTCACCGGCTGGGACCTGATGGCGCACGCCGTGGAGAAGCCCGCCTACCTCGGCCGCGACCGTGAGCTGGTCGCCGGCCCCCGCATGGACAACCTGCTCTCCGTGCACGCCGGCACCGCCGCGCTGACCGCCGTCGCCGCGCAGCCGGACGCGGACCTGCCGTACATCCCGGTGCTCGCCGCGTTCGACCACGAGGAGAACGGCTCCCAGTCCGACACCGGCGCCGACGGCCCGCTCCTCGGCACCGTGCTGGAACGCTCGGTCTTCGCCCGCGGCGGCACCTTCGAGGACCGCGCCCGCGCCTTCGCCGGGACCGTCTGCCTCTCCTCCGACACCGGCCACGCCGTGCACCCCAACTACGCCGAGCGCCACGACCCGACCCACCACCCGGTGGTCAACGGCGGTCCGATCCTCAAGGTCAACGTCAACATGCGGTACGCCACCGACGGCGGCGGCCGGTCCGTGTTCGCCGCCGCCTGCGAGCGGGCCGGGGTGCCGTGGCAGACGTTCGTCTCCAACAACTCCATGCCCTGCGGCACCACGATCGGCCCGATCACCGCCGCCCGGCACGGCATCAAGACCGTGGACATCGGCGTGGCCATCCTGTCGATGCACAGCGCCCGCGAGCTGTGCGGCGCCGACGACCCGCACCTGCTCGCCGGGGCCCTCGCCGCGTTCCTGGCCGGCTGAGCCACCGCCAACCCCGCCCGGCCCGACGCCCGCTGACCCGGCGTCGGGCCGAAACCCCTTGGAACACGGGGGACATGCTCCGCGCGGACCCGGGTACCCGATCCGTACACGGGCCCGGAGTCACCGGGTCTTCGAGGAGGCGGAACCCATGGGACTCGGCGGCTGCATCGCCCTCATCGGAATCGGCGCGATACTCGCGTTCGCCACCGATTGGCAGATGGACTCGGTCAATGTCGACCTGGTCGGCTGGATCATGATGCTCGTCGGCCTGATCGGGGTCTTCGTGTACGTGAGCATCGCGCGGCGCCGCCGCATGATCGTGCCGCCCACCACGACCACGGTCATTCCGGAGGAGGAGCGCCGCTACCCGTGAACGTAGCGACACGCGACCCGATCCACGCGAGAAGGCCCTGACGAGCACCGGTCGAGATCCGGCGCCCGTCAGGGCCTTTCAAGTTCATCGGGCCGTTCGGTGCGCGAAGCGCCGTCCGGCCCGCCGGTCAGCCCTCGTCCATCCCGGCGAGGACCAGCGGCAGCCGCGAAGCGCCGTCCGGCGCCACCCGCACCGGCACGCCCCAGTCCTGCTGGTGCACGTGGCAGGCCGGGTACTCGTTGGCCGGGTCGTCGTCGCAGGACGCCGCCATCGCGGACACGTGCAGCACGCCCTCGGTGACGCCGTCGGCCAGCACCAGGTCACGGCCCAGGTCGGTGCCCTGCCCCGCCCCCTCGGCCAGCAGCTCCGGCGGGGTCGAGGAGACCAGCAGCCGGGTGGACGGGCCGTAGCGGACGTCCAGCTTCTGGCCGGCGGGCGCCTGGAACACCACGTCGAGCCGGAGCGCGCCCGGCGCCACCTCGGTGGCGGCGCGCTGCGTGCGGTGCGCCCGGTCCGCGACCCGCACCGCCTCCTCGGGCAGCCGCAGCCGGGTCAGCCGGTGCCGGGCCGACTCCACGACCACCAGGTCGCCGTCGACCAGCACCGCGTCGCTCGGCTCGCGCAGGTCGGTGGCGAGCGTGGTCACCTCGTCGGTCGCCGGGTCGTACCGGCGCAGCGCGTGGTTGTACGTGTCGCAGACCGCCACGGACCCGTCGGGCAGCGCGGTGACGCCCAGCGGATGCTGGAACAGCGCCTGCCCGGCCGCGCCGTCGCGGTGGCCGAAGTCGAAGAGGCCGGTGCCCACCGCCGTGCGGACCCGGCCGTCCCGGTCCACGTACCGCAGCGCGGAGGACTCCGAGTCGGCCAGCCACAGCCGCTCTCCGTCGGCGGAGACGGCGAGGCCGGACGGCTGGGCGAACCAGGCCTCGGCCGCCGGGCCGTCGAGCAGCCCTTCGTTGGTGGTGCCCGCCGCGACGGCGACCGTGCCGTCGGCCGGGTCGTACGCCCAGAGCTGGTGGACGCCGGCCATGGCGATCCAGAGCCGGTCGCCGAACCAGGCGACGTCCCACGGGGAGGACAGGTCCACCTCGCACGCCGGGCCGGAGACCGGGCCGCCCTGCCACCACTGGCGGCCGGTGCCCGCGAGGGTCGTGGTGAGGCCGGTCTCCGGGTCCAGGGCGCGGATCGCGTGGTTCACCGTGTCCGCGACGGCGATCCGGCCGTCCGGCAGCGCCACGAGCCCCTGCGGCTCGCTGAACCGGGCCTCCTGGGGGCCGCCGTCCGCGAAGCCCCGCTCGCCGGCCCCGAAGCTCCGCCGGACCGTCTCGCCGTCGGCGTCCAGCTCGACCAGCCGGTGCCGGGTGGTGTCGGAGACCAGGAAGCCGCCGTCCGGCAGCAGCAGTGCCTTGCCCGGGAACCGCAGGTGCGTGGCGACCGGCTCGGGGGCGACGTACGGGCCGTCGCCGCGCCGCAGGGTGCCCTTGGCGGCGTGCTCCGCCTCCAGCTCGCCGACCAGCTTCTCGATGGCGTGGGCGTGCCCCTCGCCCGCGTGCTGGGCGACGACGTACCCCTCCGGATCCACCACCACCAGCGTCGGCCAGGCCCGGACGGCGTACTGCTTCCAGGTCGCCAGCTCGGGGTCGTCGAGGACCGGGTGGTGCACCTCGTAGCGCTCGACCGCGTCCACGACGGCCTGGTGCTCCGCCTCGTGCACGAACTTCGGCGAGTGCACGCCGATGATCACCACGGTGTCGCGGTGCTTCTCCTCCAGTTCGCGCAGCTCGTCCAGGACGTGCAGGCAGTTCACGCAGCAGAAGGTCCAGAAGTCGAGAATCACGATCCGGCCGCGCAGGTCGGCGAGGGTGTACGACCGGTCGCCCGTGTTCAGCCAGCCGCCCTTGCCGATCAGCTCGGGGGCTCGTACACGGGCACGGCGGGGCGCGGGGGTGGGCGCCGGGGCAGCATCGTTCATGGGTCCAAGGGTGCCACCCGGGCGCGACGAACCCCTGCTCAGGGCCGTGCGGGGCACGGTCAGTCCGCCGTGATCCGCAGCACTCCGGTGACGGTGCCCTGGAGGTAGGAGCCGTCCGGGGCGACGGTGCCTGCCATCTGAAGGGTGTCGTAGAGGGAACCGACGCCGACCAGCTTGGACCGGGTCACCTTGCCGGTGGCGGGGTCGATCTCCGCGTACCGGTACGGGTCCAGCAGGCTGGTCCCCCTGGTCCCCGGTATGACCGGGTCGCGCAGCACGGTGCGGAGCCTGCCGTCCGCGGTGGACAGCTTGGGCACGGCGGCCGAGCGCAGGGCGTTGTCCCAGACCGGGTCGCAGCCGCTGCCGTCGGCCCGGACGTCGATCCGGGTGAGACCGCCCGCGAAGTCCGCCGAGGCGGGCACACTGGCGCCCGCGCCGTCGGGCACGGCCGGGTAGGGGTAGCCGTAGGTGCCGGCGACGAAGACGCTGCGGCCCGCCCCGACCGGCGAGTTCTCGCTGCCGGGGCCGCCTGCCGCGACCAGCACCGGTACCGAGCAGACGGTGGCGCCGTCCGAGGTGCGGTAGACGTGCAGCCGGACGGTGGAGTCGGCGTTGTCCACGATCGTCACGTAGTCGGTGCCGTCCGTGGGCCCGAAGAAGGTGGGGGTGGAACCGCTGCCCCAGCTCAACAGGCCCGGCTTGCGCGCCTGCCCCCGGTCGTACGCCTGCCGCCAGACGGTCTTCGGGGTTCCGTCGGCCGCCGCGGTGAGCAGGTAGGTGGCGTGGGTGGTGGTGACCGCGGTCCCCTGCGGGGCGGTCGAGATGCTGTTGGCGATCCTCTCCCCGGCGGGCAGCGCCAGGGTGCGGACCGTCCCGGTGGTGTCGTCGGCGGTGCCCACCACGCCCCCGCCGGTGGCGAACCAGACGCGTCCGCGCCAGTCGGGCGAGAGTCCGGTGACGGCGTCGTCGGCGGGGACCGCGGCGGCGAGCGAGAGGCTGCTGTCGACGCTCAGCCGCCAGGCGCCGGCGGCGTCGCGGTGGTGTCCGATCCGCAGCAGGGAGCGGCTCCCGTCCACCACGACGAGCCGGTCGTCCTGGTCGATGTAGGCGTAGACGCCGCCGAGCAGCGACCCCTTGGTGAGGGCGAGGGAGGTGAGCGAGGCGCCGGTGTCCGGGTCCAGCAGGTGCACGGTCGGCACCTGGCCGAGGATCGGCGTGCACAGGGCCACCGGGTAGCCGTCCGCGCCGACGAGGATCGTCGGGCAGGCGGAGAACAGCCCGGTCCTGGCGGAGGAGAGGCTTCCGGCGCCCGGACCCGCCAGCGGGGTGGTGTCGGAGGAGCCGGTGTCGCCGTGCATGGTCGCGGTGCCGACCGGACCGGCGTACGGATGGGCCGGCGGCACGGGGGTGTACGGGGAGCCGGACGCGGCATCGGCCGGAGTCCCGGCCACCAGCAGGGCGCCGACCACCCAGGCGGTGGCGGCGGGGAGGAGCCGGCGCGCGACGGCGCGGCGAGGGGTGGGGGGCATGGGGGGACTCCTCCTGGACGACGGCTCCGCCTGGTGGCGCGAGAACCGGATCATCGTCACGCCGGGGCGGGCCGCACTCCATGCACGGAGCATGAAAACCCTGTGAAGCGGAGCCGGGCGGTCTCGCGGGGTCCCGTGCGTCCCGCGTACACCTCCGCGTGCGGCCGACCGCCGCCTCCCGGTCCGGGCCGTTCGCCGCTTGCCGGTCCGGGCCGTCCGTCGCTTGCCGGTCCGGCCGTTCACCACTTCCCGGTCCGGCCGTTCGCCGCTTGCCGGTCCGGGCCGTCCGTCGCTTGCCGGTCCGGGCCGTCCGTCGCGTCGTGCGGGCGTCGGGGGAGCGGCTCGGGGAACCTGTCGTCCATGAGACTTCTCGTGCGGGAACGCCTGTTCGCGATCGGCGACGACTACTGGATCGAGGACACCGAGGGCCGCAAGGTCTTCCTGGTGGACGGCAAGGCCATGCGCGTGCGCGACACCTTCGAACTGAAGGACGCGCACGGCCGGGTGGTGATCGAACTGCGGCAGAAACTGCTCAGCCTCCGCGACACGATGATCATCGAGCGGGAGGGCGAGGAGCTGGCCCGGGTCAAGCGGAAGCGGCTGTCCCTGCTGCGCAACCACTACCGGGTCACGCTGGTGGACGGCACCGAACTGGACGTCAGCGGCAAGATCCTCGACCGCGAGTTCGCCGTCGACTACGACGGCGAACTGCTGGCCCGGATCTCCCGGCGCCGGCTGACGCTGCGGGACACCTACGGCATCGACATCGTCCGCGAGGACGCGGACGCGGCGCTGCTCGTCGCGGTGGCGATGTGCGTGGTCGTCCTCGCCGAGAAGGAGGGGGAGGACTGACTCCGCCGGGCCGCCCGCTCAGGAACCGCCGGTGCGGGCCCCGCCCACGGAATGACCACGGGGGCGGACCGGCCGCGGGCTCTGACGCCGCGCGGCCTCAGAGCCTGCGGTCCTTGAGGGCCGGGAACTGCTCACGGGTCCGTGCCACCTTCGCCGGGTCGAACTCCACGGTCAGCACCTCCTCGGCCGCGCCCGCCTCGGCCAGCACCTCGCCCCAGGGATCGACCACGATGCTGTGGGCGGCCTGCGGGACGTCGGCATGCGTACCGGCGGTGCCCACGGCGAGCACGTACGCCTGGTTCTCCACGGCGCGGGCACGGGCCAGCAGCGTCCAGTGGCCCCGGCGGCGCTCCGGCCAGCCCGCCGAGACCACCAGGGTCTCGGCGCCGGCGTCCACCAGCCCCCGGAACAGCTCGGGGAAGCGCAGGTCGTAGCAGGTGGCGAGGCCCAGTGTGGTCTCCGGCAGCGGCACGGTCACCAGGGTGTCGCCCGCGCTCATCAGGACCGCCTCGCCCTTGTCGAACCCGAAGCGGTGGATCTTCCGGTAGGCCGCGACCCGCTCGCCGCGCGGGTCGAAGACGAGGGCGGTGTTGTACAGGTCGCCGTCCTCGCCGCGCTCCACGATGGATCCGGCGTGCAGCCACACCCCGGCCGCCGCGGCGGCCTCCGCCATCGCGCGGTGGGTGGGTCCTTCGAGGGGTTCGGCCCCGTCCTCGAAGGCGGTGTAGGCGAAGGCGCCGACCGGCCAGAGCTCGGGCAGCACCACCAGATCGGCCGTCCCCCGCTGCGCGACGACCAGTGAAGCCGCGCGCTCCCTACGAGAATTGACGGATTCGTCCGGGTTTACCGCGATCTGGATCAGCGAGGCGTGCACACTACCACCGTCCTGGCAATCGAGCTGTCCACACCGGCCTACGATCGTCACACGAAAGCACTGCCGGGGTGCCTGCTCGCAGCGTAACTTGGACCTTTCCGAAGGAACGAACCTCCCACGCAGCTCGCCCGACAGCGTCGTCAGCCACCGGCCCACCCGCCGGCAACTCCCGCTCTCAGCCCATGTACCGCAGAACCGCACGAGGGGTCCCGTGACCGTCCATCCCAGCCTGCAGACCTACGCCGACGCCTGGACCCACTCCATCGAGTCGATAACGGAGCTGGTCACCCCACTCGCGGAGGGGGAGTGGAACCGCCGTACGCCGTGCCCCGGCTGGTCGGTCCGCGACATCGTCTCGCACGTCATCGGCATGGAGTGCGAACAGCTCGGCGACCCCCGCCCGATCCACTCGCTGCCGCGCGACCTCTACCACGTGCAGAACGACATCCAGCGCTACATGGAGATGCAGGTCGACGTCCGGCGCCACCACACCGCGCCCGAGATGACGTCCGAGCTGGAGTACACGGTCATCCGCCGCGCCCGGCAGCTGCGCAACGAGTCGCGCGCCCCCGAGACGATGGTCCGGGCGCCGCTCGGCACCGAGCAGACCCTCGACCTGGCGCTGCACCTGCGCGCCTTCGACGTCTGGGTGCACGAGCAGGACCTGCGCACCGCGCTCGGCCACCCCGGCAACCTGGACTCCCCCGGCGCCCTCGTCGCCCGCGACACGCTGCTCGCGCGTCTGCCCAAGGTGGTCGCCAAGGACGCCGGAGCCCCGGCCAACTCGGCGATCGTCCTCGACGTGCACGGCCCGCTGGAGTTCCTGCGGACCGTGCGGGTCGACGCGGAGGGCCGGGGCTCGATCGACGGCTCCCCCTCGCTGGGCCCCGCCGTGACCCTGGCGATGGACTGGGAGACGTACTACCGGCTCGCCTGCGGCCGGGTACGCCCCTCGGCGGTGGCCGACCGCCTCAAGGTCGAGGGCGACGAGGACCTGGCCGCCGCGATCCTGCACCACTTCGCCGTCACCCCGTAGCCACGCGGCCCACACCCGGCGGCGCCCGTCCCGGACCGGTCCGCCCCGGACCGTGCGCGACGGGGCGCCCGGCCGACGCGTCACGCGATGTTTCACGTGGAACACGGAGCGTACGGGGCGGTGCCGCCCGGCTCACACCGGCACGTGCACCGCTTCGACCCTGCTGACCACGTGGTGCTCGCGTTCCCTGGCCGCCGCCCTCCCCCGCAGGCGCAGGATCTGTACGACGCCGAGCGCCTCCAGGAAGAAGACCGAGGCGAAGGCGACGCGGTAGTCCTGGCCGGTCGCGTCCAGCAGGACGCCGATCAGGAACAGCGTGGTCATCGAGGCGACGAAGCCGCCCATGTTCACGATGCCGGAGGCGGTGCCCTGCCGCTCCGGCGGGTTGGCGGGCCGGGCGAAGTCGAAGCCGATCATCGAGGCCGGGCCGCAGGCGCCGAGGACCACGCACAGCACGACGAGCAGCCACATCGGCGCGTGGGCGCCGGGGTAGAAGATCGTCGAGGCCCAGAGCAGCGCGGTCAGCGCCACGGTGCCGAGTGCCAGCGGGGCGCGGGCCGCGTGGCTGCGGGCGATGACCTGCCCGTAGACCAGGCCCACCGCCATGTTGGAGAGCACCACGAGGGTGAGCAGGGTGCCGGCGGCCTCCCGGCTGAGCCCCTGGGACTCCACCAGGAACGGCAGCCCCCACAGCAGCAGGAACACCATCGCGGGGAACTGGGTGGTGAAGTGCACCCACAGCCCGAGCCGGGTGCCGGGCTCCCGCCAGGAGGCCGCGATCTGCTTGCGGACGTAGGCGGCCCCGGCGTGCTCGGCGGGCGGCGGGGCGTGGCCCTCCGGGTGGTCCTTGAGGAAGAGCAGCAGCAGGACCAGCACCACGACGCCGGCCAGCGCGCTGCCCGCGAAGGTCGTGGTCCAGCCGAGGCCGTGCAGCGCCCGCGCGATGAAGAGGGTCGAGACCAGGTTGCCGGCCATCCCGAAGAGAGCGGCGATCTGGCTGATCATGGGGCCGCGCCGGGCGGGGAACCAACGGGTGCCGAGCCGCAGCACGCTGATGAACGTCATCGCGTCGCCGCATCCCAGCAGGGCCCGGGAGGCCAGCGCCGTCCCGTAGGAGGGGGAGAGCGCGAAGCCGAGCTGGCCGAGGGTGAACAGGACGGCCCCGATGGTGAGGACCTTCTTGGTGCCGAGCCGGTCGACCATCAGTCCGACGGGTATCTGCATGCCGGCGTAGACGAGGAGCTGGAGGATGGAGAAGGTCGACAGGGCCGAGGCGTTGACGTCGAACCGGTCGGCGGCGTCGAGCCCCGCGACCCCCAGGCTGGTGCGGAAGATGATCGCGACGAAGTAGACCGCGACGCCGATGCCCCAGATCCGGACGGCACGGCTGCCACCGGGCGGGTCGCCGGGCAGGGCCAGGGTGGGCGAGATGCCGGAGCTCATCGGTCCTCACCCCGCACCAGCACCCTGACCCGGCCGACGTGGCGCCGTACGACCTGGGCCGCCGCCTCCGCGTCGCCGGAGCGGATCGCGTCCAGCAGTTCGGCGTGCTCGGTGATGTTGGCCTCGATCCTGCCCGGGTGGGCCTCCATCACGGCGACGCCCATGCGGAGTTGCCGGTCGCGGAGCTGGTCGTAGAGGCGGGAGAGGATCTGGTTGCCGGCGTCCCGGACGATCTCCGCGTGGAAGCAGCGGTCGGCGACGGAGACCGCCGCCAGGTCGCCTTCCTCGGCGAGAGTGCGCTGCTTCTCCAGCAGCTCTTCGAGCCGGGCGATCAGCCGGGGCGAGGCCGGCACCGCCTTGCGCGCGGCGAACTCCTCGACCAGCAACCGGGTCTCGACCACGTCCGCGATCTCCTGGGCGGAGACGGCGAGGACGAGGGCGCCCTTCTTGGGATAGAGCTTGATCAGCCCCTCCACCTCCAGCCGGAGCAGCGCCTCGCGCACCGGGGTCCGCGACACCCCCACTGCTTCGGCGAGGTCGCCCTCGGTCAGCAGGGTGCCGCCCTCGTAGCGGCGGTCGAGGACCGCCTCCTTCACGTGCGCGTAGACCCGCTCGGCGGCGGGCGGCGGTTTCGGGGCGGTGCGGGCGGGCGGCGTCGCGGCGGCGGCAGGGGGTGCGGCAGGCATGCGCACAGCATAGATACAACATGGACGCATTGTCCCTGCGGTCCGGGATCCGGACGGTCGGGCGGCGATTTCGCGCCACAAGGCCCGCCGAGCACCCCTTTTCGGCCATGCACCCGCAAGGCCGCCCCACGTCCGGGAGTCCCGCCGCCCGTCAGGGGCACCCGCGCTCCGGGGTCCGCCGGGCCCCTGCGGCCGGCTGCGCGGCCGCCCCGCCGGGCCCGCTCGCCCCGTCTCCGTAATTCGTCCCGTCTCGCGCACATCCATCCGGACGTCTCAGGAGTCTCACCACCGAGCGGCACCCATGTGGCCGCATTCCAGTGGCATTTGGAGCGTTTACGTTGATCTACGGCATTTCGGGAATACGCCGGGCCTCGGTCGCCACCGTGGTCTCCCTGACGGCGGGTGCCGTCATCGCGGGCGGAGCGCTCGGCTCCACCGCCCAGGCCGCCGTCGCAACGCCCACGATCGCCGCCAAGGGCGGCTTCGTCATGAACAACGGCACGGCCAAGAGTCTGTACGCCAAGGCGGCGGACACCCGCCGCGCCACCGGCTCCACCACCAAGATCATGACGGCCAAGGTGGTCCTGGAGCAGAAGAACCTGAACCTGGACAGCAAGGTCACCATCCAGAAGGCGTACAGCGACTACATCGTCGCCAAGGGCGCCTCCTCCGCCCGGCTGATCGTCGGCGACAAGGTGACCGTCCGCCAGCTCCTGTACGGCCTGATGCTGCCGTCCGGCTGCGACGCGGCGTACGCGCTGGCCGACAAGTTCGGGTCCGGCACGACCCGCGCGGCCCGCACCAAGTCGTTCATCGCCAAGATGAACGCCTCGGCGAAGTCGCTCGGCCTGAAGAACACGCACTTCGACTCGTTCGACGGCATAAGCAACGGATCGAACTACTCGACCCCGCGCGACCTGACGAAGATCGCGTCCAGCGCGATGAAGAACTCCACCTTCCGCACCGTCGTCAAGACCAAGTCGACGACGCAGAAGGTCGTCACCAAGTCCGGCGGCGCCCGCAACATGGCGTGGACCAACACCAACAAGATGCTCAGCAGCTACAGCGGCGCCATCGGGGTCAAGACCGGCTCCGGCAGCGTCGCCAAGTACTGCCTGGTCTTCGCCGCCACCCGCAACGGCAAGACGATCATCGGCGCGGTGCTCGCCTCCACCTCGGAGACCACCCGCACGTCGGACATGAAGAAGATCATCGACTACGGCTTCAAGAAGTAACACCCGTACGTCGCACGCCGGGAGGGGCTCCGCACCGCGGGGCCCCTCCCGGACTCTCGCCGTGCGGCGGTCCCCGCCGCCACGGCCCCGACCGCTGTCACCCGCCCCGTCCCCGTTCCTGTTCCTGTTCCCCGAAAGGTCGCCCCGCCCCGTGACCATCCCGTCCCGCGCGCGACTGCGTTCCGTCGCCGCGCTGTCGGTCGCCGCCACCTCCTGCTCGCTGCTCACCGTGGCCACGGCCGCTCCGGCCGCAGCAGCCACGGCGGCCTGCTCGTCGCCGAACTTCACGCGGCAGTTCTTCGCCAACACCGCCTTCTCCGGCACCTCGAAGAAGACGGACTGCGACAACGCGATCAGCCAGACCTGGACCGGCGCCCCGGTCTCCGGCATCCCCTCGGACAACTTCGGCGTCCGCTGGTCGGTGACCCGCGACTTCGGCTCCGGCGGTCCCTTCGCCCTGTCCGCCTCCGCCATCGACGGCGTCCGCGTCTACCTCGACGGCAAGCGGAAGATCGACGTCTGGAAGAACGGCTCCGCCACGGTGTCGAAGTCGGTCAACCTGACGATCCCGTCCGGCAAGCACACCCTGCGCGTCGACTACGTCAACTGGACGGGCACCGCGAAGGTCGTCTTCGGATACGCGCCCCGCACCTCCAAGACGGTCGACAAGGTCAAGCCGCTCCAGCCGACCGGCGTGAAGCTCGCGCTGGACACCGCCACCGCCCAGGCGAAGATGAGCTGGACGGCCAACAGGGAGATGGACCTGGCCGGTTACCGGGTCTACCGCCGGCTGAAGGACACCACCGCCTACACCCTGGTGAAGACGACCACGGCGACCTCCTGGGCGGGCCTCACCCCGGAGGCCGGCAAGACCTACTACTTCGAGGTCCGCGCCTACGACAAGGCGGGCAACACCTCCACCGGCAGCGTCGACGCCCCGGTGACCGCCCCCGCGATGACGACTCCGGCCGGCTTCACGGCGACCGGCACGGACACCGGGATCAAGCTGGCCTGGAAGGCCGTCACGGGAGCGACCCGGTACCGCCTGGCGGGCACCGGCCCCTCCGGAGCGACGAGCAACCGCTATGTGACCGGCACCGGTTACACGGACACCGCCGTCGCCCGCTCGGCCGACTGGCAGTACCGGATCGCCGCGGTGGACGGGGCGGGACGCACCTCCGCGTACACCTCCGCCACCGACCGCGCCGCCCTCGCCCACCGGCTGGTCGCGGCGCCGCACGGACTCACCGCGGCACCGGCCGCATCGGCGGTCACGCTGAGCTGGTACAAGGAAGCCCAGGACGGCCGCGTCGCCGGCTACCGCGTCTACCGCTCCGAGACCCTGCCGGTGAACACCACGACGGCTCCCGCGGCCTGCACCCCGGTCCCCGCCCCCGCCGCGGACGGCCGGACCGGATACACCTGCACCGACCGGTCCATCCGGTCGGGGACGACGTACCACTACGTCGTGAAGGCGTACGACGGCGCGGCCAAGGAGTCGGTCGCCACCCCGGCCGTCACCGCCACCACGGCCGCCGAGGACTACACCCCGCCGGCCCCCGTCACCGATCTCACCGCCGAGGCCACGGACTACGGTGTCGAGCTCCGCTGGAAGAACGGCTCCGAACCCGACATCGCACGTCAGCGGGTCCTGATCGGCGAGCTGGTCACCGACGAGGAGGAGGGCACCTCGGTCTGCTACGCGGTCTCGTCCGAGTACGTGGGGCCCGCCGCCGGCTCCTACCGTGACGTCCGGCTGCCGGACGGCGAGGAGCGCTGCTACTTCGTCGACGTGCAGGACACCTCGGGCAACAACAGCATGCGGGACCCGGAGGCCAATCCCGTCGTGGTCGTCACCGAACGGGACCTGACGCCCACCGTCGGGACCCCGGAGGGCTCCCCGCTCACGGTGACCGCGGACCGGTCCGACGGCGGCGGGGCAGCCCTGTCCTGGAACGCCGCGCCCGGCGCCACCGGCTACCTGGTCCACCGCTGGAACCCGGCCACCTCCGCGTACGAGCGGATCGCCTCCTCCGACACCACCTCGTACACCGACGCCACGGCGACGGCGGGCACCACGCACTTCTACCGCGTGACCGCCGTGTACGAAGACGGCGCCGAGTCCGTCCCCGGCACGGCGTACGCGGTGCTGCCGCCGGCGTAGTCCGGTCGGCGGGACGCACCCGCGACGGAAAAGGGGCGGCACGGTGGACCTCCACCGTGCCGCCCTTCGCGTGCCCTCAGCCCTGCTCGCACACACCCGCCCGGAACGCCTCCCAGGCGGCGGGGGTGACGACGAGGACGGGGCCGGAGGAGCGCTTGGAGTCGCGGAGAGCGACGGCACCGGGGATGTTGCGGGCGACCTCGACGCATTCCTGACCCGCGTTGCCCCCGCTGTAGCTGGACCTGACGAACTCGTATCCAGGCATGCGGCCTACAGCTCCTTGACGATCTCGTGGATGAGTCCGGCCGAGCTGCGCTGAGCCAACGCGAGACGCGTCATGCGGTCGAACAGAGTCTGGTGACGATCAGCGTCGTCATCGCTCTCCAGCCAGAGCGTCGAGGACGTGGTGTCCATGTGCACCACGTCCAACGCTCCCGGCTCGGCGAACGAGACGATGGTGAAGGCGCTGGTCATGCCTGGATGGGCACCTGCGATGTAGGGCATGACCTGCAGCTTGACGTTCGGCTGACGGCTCATCTCGATGAGGTGGCCGAGCTGTTCACGCATCACCTGCTGTCCGCCGACCAGTTGGCGCAGAGCCCCTTCGTGCACGACTGCCCACAGTTCGAGCGGGTTGTCCCCGCCCAACCGGGCCTGACGGGCCATGCGGGACTCGACGAAGGGTTCGATCTCGTCAGGATCCTTCCAAGAGCCGTTGCCCACGGCAAGCGCCCTCGCGTAGTCCGGTGTCTGCAACAGGCCGGGCACGATCGCGAGCTGCCAGGTGCGGAGCGCCGTGGCGATGTCCTCCAGAGCCACGTACTCCGCCATGGACTCGAGTCCGGGGTACTGGTTCCACCATCCGCTCGCCTTCCGCCTCTCACGGTCAGCCTTGGCGACAGCCAGAAGCCTTCCGACCACGACGGGATCGACTTCTCCGTAGAGGTGGCAGAGAGCCCGGACATCGGGGTCCCGTATCGGCACCAGGCCCCGTTCGATCTTGGCCACCTTGGCGACCGAAGCCGTCAGCGCCTCAGCGGCGTGCGATTGCCGCAACGAGCGTGCCTCCCGCAGTCGCAACAGCTCACCGCCGAGACGGCGCCCGAGCACGGTCGAAACCGTGCGTCCCCGGTCCGGACTGTTACCTGCCACGACGTACCCCTCCCACTGAATCGCCCCAGTCTGAGACCCCTCCCCATCGAACACCAACTAGGGCAGAGAATTTTCTGCCCGAACAGCTTGCTGCCCGCACATCGACACCACTACCGTCTGTCTCACCCCGCTTGCACAGCGGAATCATCCGGCGGAAGTGCACCGGCCTGCCCTGCCCGCACGCAGACGCACGCGCGACATCGCCACCGCCCACATCCAGGAGGCGTGCGTCCATGACCGCAACCGAACCCCGGCGTGTACCGCCGCAGTTGCTCCGCGAGGACCGGGTCAGCTACACCCCGACCGCGCACAGCGTGACCATGGCCCGGCAGCGTGCCGCGCGGCTGGTCGGGCAGTGGGGGCATCCTCTGTCGGCCGCCGACGCCGGGCTGCTGGTCAGCGAGTTGACGACCAACGCGCTGCTGCACGGCGCGGTCAGGGGCCGCTTGATCCGGGTGCACCTCATGCTCACCGCGGCCCTCCTGCGCATCGAGGTCACCGATCCGCGCGGGGAGCGGCTGCCCCATCTGCGGCGGATCGCTCCGGACGATCCCTACGGACGCGGCCTGATCATCGTCGACCGGATCGCCGACGACTGGGGCGTGGAGCAGTGCACGGTGGGCAAGGCGGTCTTCGCGGAGCTGAACCTCCGCAGGAACCTCCCGGCCCCCGTCTGAGCGCAGCGCGTCAGATCGGCTCCCGGGACGGCTCCGGCGCCGACTCCGGAGACGGCACCGGCTCCGAGGCCGGGGCCGGGGCCGGGGGGAGCCCGAGCGCGGTCATCGCCGCGTCCGCGTCCGGGTACGAGGCGATGACCGCGGCGACCCCGGTGACGGCGAGCATCCGGGTCACCCGGTCGGGCACGGCGGCCAGGGTCAGCGAGCCGCCGGCCGCCTTGGCGCACCGCAGGATGCCGATGAGGGCGTTCAGGCCGGAGGAGTCGCAGAAGAAGACCTCGCCCAGGTCCAGGACGAGCTGGGTGTGTCCCTCGCGTATCAGGACCAGCGCTTCGTCGCGCAGCGCCGGAGCCGTCTCCAGGTCGATCTCGCCGCCGACCGCGAGTACGGCGAGCGGGCCGGTGAGGTGGGTGGGCGCGAGGTGGATGAGGCCGGCGGTCACGGGCGGTTCTCCTGACGGACGGGGGGTTCTGCGTCGCGGGGGGCGGGCACGGGGACCGTGCGCAGCGACACCGCGAAGGGAGGGGCGTCCGGCTCGTGCGGCACGGACAGCGCCAGGAGGGCCACGTCGTCGCTCGCACCGCCGGGGAGCCCCGCGATCAGCTCCACCGCGTCCGCGACCATGCTGTCGGCGTCCGAGGACGCCCGCTCGGTGAGGTGCCCGGCAACGCCGTCCTCGCCGAGCATGGTGCCGTCGGCGAGCTGCGCCTCGGTGAGACCGTCCGTGTAGAGCAGCAGGCCGTCGCCCGGTGCCAGGCGCAGGTCGAGGGAGGCGAAGTGGGCCCCTTCGAGCGCCCCCACGAGCATCCCGCCCGCCGGTCGCACGCTCTCCGCCGTCACCGCGCCGTCGTCGCCGCACCGCACGTGGAAGACCGGCGGGTGACCGCCCATGGCGAGCGTGACCGCGAAGCCGCCCTCCGGAACCGCCTCCAGGGTGCCGAAGACGCAGGTGCAGTAGCGGCTCCCGATCGACGGGTCCAGCAGCAGCGCGCTGTTGAGCGCGTCGAGCACGTCGGTCGGCTCGCGGTGGTGCTGTGCCGCCTCCCGGAGGGTGTACCTGGCCAGCGAGGTCACCACGGCGGCCTCCGCGCCCTTGCCGCAGACGTCCCCGAGGAAGAACGCCCACCGCCCCTCGCCGAGCGGGAACACGTCGTAGAAGTCGCCGCCGACGTCGCGCGGAGAGGCGGTCTGGTAGTGGCAGGCGAGTTCGAGCCCGGGAACGGTGGGCAGGGCCGGCGGCAGCAGCGTCCGCTGGAGGGTGGTGGCGAAGACGGTGAGCGCCTCGGTGTGGCGGTCGGCGTGGTCGCGCTCCCGCTCCAGTGATCTCCGCCGCTCCCGTTCGGCCCGCAGCAGCCGCGCACCGGTCAGCCGCAGTTCCAGCGCGTCCAGCACCATCGCCGCGAGATCGGTCAGGGTCGCCGCGTCGGACTCGGTGATCTGCCGTGGCACGGTGTCCATGACGTTGACCGTGCCCACGCGGTGGCCGTCGGCGGTGACGATCGGCGCGGCCGCGTAGAAGCGCGCGCCCGGAGCTCCCGTGACCAGGGGGTTGTCACGGGCGCTGGGGTCGGCGAGGGTGTCGGGGACGATCAGGACGCCTTCGCCGAGGATCGCGGACGCGCAGAGCCCGGACTCGCGCGGGATCTCCCGGATGCCGTCCAGGCCGTGGGACGCCTTGAACCAGACCCGATCCGCGTCGACGAACGTCACACTCGCCATGGGCACGTCGAAGAGCCGGGCGGCGACCGACGCGACCCGGTCGAAGGCGCCCTCGGGGGGCGTGTCGAGGATGTCGTAGCTCCGCACGGCGGAGAGCCGGGCGGCCTCGGTGTCGACCGCGCCGGAACGTCCCGGCCGCCGGTCGCCCGGAGGCGTCGTCGCAACGGGCATCGCTCGGCCCTGCTCCCCGCGAGGAAGGGTCCAGGCGGCCGGTCCTCGCATTCCGGCCTCGGCAGCGGGCGGCGCCCACACCGTTCGTCCACGACTTCTTGCCGGTCGGCGCAAATCCATGCCCGTGCGATATCCACCGGAACGGGCGAAGAGCGGACAGTCCGGGCTCCGTCCCCGACGCACGGAAGGGCCCGTGCGTCGGCGCACGGGCCCTTCTCGTACTGCGTCCGTCACCCTGCCGGAGCCGTCAGGCCCAGGTGATCAGCCGCTTCGGCTGCTCCAGGATCGCGGCGACGTCCGCCAGAACCTTGGAGCCCAGCTCACCGTCGACCAGGCGGTGGTCGAACGAAAGTGCGAGCGTGGTGACCTGCCGGGGCTTCACCTTGCCCTTGTGGACCCACGGCTGGAGCTTGATGGCGCCGATCGCCAGGATCGCGGACTCGCCCGGGTTGAGGATCGGGGTGCCGGTGTCGACGCCGAAGACGCCGACGTTGGTGATGGTCACCGTGCCCCCCGCCATGGCGGCCGGGGTCGTCTTCCCCTCGCGGGCGGTGGCCACCAGGTCGCCCAGGGCACGGGCGAGCTGCGGCAGGGTCTTGTCCTGCGCGTCCTTGATGTTCGGCACGATCAGCCCGCGCGGGGTGGCCGCGGCAATGCCCAGGTTGACGTAGTGCTTCTGGACGATCTCCTGGGCGGCCTCGTCCCAGCTCGCGTTGACACCGGGGTTCCGCTTGATCGCGACCAGGAGGGCCTTGGCGACGACGAGCAGCGGATTGACCCGCAGCCCCACCATCTCCTTGTCCTCCTTGAGCTCCGCCACCAGCTTCATCGTCCGCGTGACGTCGACCGTGACGAACTCGGTCACGTGCGGCGCGGTGAACGCGCTGCCCACCATGGCCTGCGCGATGGCCTTCCGTACGCCCTTGACGGGGATACGGGTCTCCCGCGCGCCCTGCTCCGCCGCGGACCGCTCCGCCGCCGGGGCCTCCTCGGCCGTCCCCGCGGGCGCGGCGGCCCCGGCCGCCACCGGCTCGGGCACCACGGCCACGCCCGCGGGCGCGGAGGCCGGGGCGACGGCCGCGTGGACGTCCTCCCGGGTGATGACGCCGTCCGGGCCGGTCGGCGTCACCGACGCCAGGTCGATGCCGAGGTCCTTGGCGAGCTTGCGCACCGGCGGCTTGGCGAGCGGCCGGGTGCCGTTCGCCGCCGTCCCGTGGCCGTTCAGCACGGGCGCGGGGGCCGGGTCGGGGGCCGGAACGGCCGGTGGGGGCTCCACGGCCGGCGCGGCCGCGGGTTCGGCGGCCGGCGTGGCCGGGGCCTTGCGGGCGCGCCGCTTGGTGGAGGACTCGGCGACCCCGTAGCCCACCAGGACGGGCTGCCGGCCCGTCGGCTCGTCGGCGACCGTCTCCTGCGCCGGGGCCGCCCCGGCGTCGGCGTCCGGGCCGCCGGCCACGTCGACGGCGATGATGACCTGGCCGACGTCGACGGTCGTGCCCTCGGGGAACCGCAGTTCCTTCACCACCCCGTCGAACGGGATGGGCAGTTCGACGGCCGCCTTGGCGGTCTCGACCTCGCACACCACCTGGCCGTCGGTGACGGTGTCACCGGGCTGGACGTACCACTTGAGGATCTCCGCCTCGGTGAGTCCCTCGCCCACGTCGGGCATCTTGAACTCACGGAAGCGAACAGGCGTATCGGTCACGGTCACGGCCCTCTCCTCAGTACGCCAGCGAGCGGTCGACGGCGTCGAGCACCCGGTCGAGACCCGGCAGGTACTCGTCCTCGATACGGGCCGGCGGGTACGGCACGTGGTAGCCGCCGACGCGCAGCACGGGCGCTTCGAGATGGTAGAAGCACCGCTCGGTGATGCGGGCCGCGATCTCCGCGCCGGAGCCGTAGAACACCGGCGCCTCGTGGACCACGACCAGGCGGCCGGTCTTCTCGGCGCTCGCCTGGATGGCGTCGAAGTCGATCGGGGACATCGACCGCAGGTCCAGGACCTCGACCGACTTGCCCTCCTCCTGCGCCGCGGCGGCGGCCTCCAGGCAGACCTTCACCATCGGGCCGTAGGCGACGAGCGTCAGGTCGGAGCCCTCACGGACGCGGGCCGCGCCGTGCAGCGGGCCGGGGATCGACTCGGTGTCGACCTCGGCCTTGTCCCAGTAGCGGCGCTTCGGCTCGAAGAAGATGACCGGGTCGTCGCTCTGGACGGCCTGCTGCATCATCCAGTAGGCGTCGTGGGCGTGGGACGGCGAGACGATCTTCAGCCCCGCGACGTGCGCGAAGAGCGCCTCCGGGGACTCACTGTGGTGCTCGACCGCGCCGATGCCGCCGCCGTAGGGGATGCGGACGACGACCGGCAGCTTGATGGTGCCGAGCGAGCGGGCGTGCATCTTGGCGAGCTGCGTGACGATCTGGTCGTACGCGGGGAAGACGAATCCGTCGAACTGGATCTCCACGATCGGGCGGTAGCCGCGCAGGGCCATGCCGATCGCGGTGCCGACGATCCCGGACTCGGCGAGCGGGGTGTCGATGACCCGGCCCTCGCCGAAGTCCTTCTGGAGTCCGTCGGTGACCCGGAAGACGCCACCGAGCTTGCCGACGTCCTCCCCCATGACCAGGACCTTCGGATCGGCGTCGAGGGCGCGCCGCAGGGACTCGTTGATCGCCTTCGCGATCGACATCTTTTCCACGGCCATGGCTAGTTGCCCTCCTCGGCGAACGATGCCTGGTAGGCGACGAACTGGGCCCGCTCCTCGTCGACGAGCGGCGACCCGTCGACGTAGGCGTGCTCGAACATGGCCAGCGGGGCGGGGTCGGGCATGGCCCGCACCGCCTCACGGACCCGCTTGCCGAGGCTCTCGCTCTCCTCGTCGAGCGCGGCGAAGAAGGCGGCGTCGGCGAACTCCTGCTTCTCCAGGTAGGTGCGCAGCCGCAGGATCGGGTCCTTCGCCTCCCACGCCGCCCGCTCCTCGTCGGCCCGGTACTTCGTCGGGTCGTCGGAGGTGGTGTGCGCGCCCATCCGGTAGGTGAACGCCTCCACCAGGCTGGGGCCCTCGCCGCGGCGGGCGCGCTCCAGCGCGTCCTTGGTGACCGCGAGGCAGGCCAGCACGTCGTTGCCGTCGACCCGGACGCCCGGGAAGCCGTAGCCCTGGGCGCGCTGGTAGAGCGGGACCCGCGTCTGGCGCTCGGTCGGCTCGGAGATCGCCCATTGGTTGTTCTGGCAGAAGAACACCACCGGCGCGTTGTAGACCGCGGCGAAGGTGAACGACTCCGCCACGTCGCCCTGGCTGGAGGCGCCGTCGCCGAAGTACGCGATCACGGCGGAGTCCGCGCCGTCCTTGGCGACGCCCATGGCGTAGCCGGTGGCGTGCAGGGTCTGCGAGCCGATGACGATCGTGTACAGGTGGAAGTTGTTGCTGTTCGGGTCCCAGCCGCCGTGGTTCACACCGCGGAACATCCCGAGCAGGTTGGTCGGGTCGACCCCGCGGCACCAGGCGACGCCGTGCTCGCGGTAGGTCGGGAAGACGTAGTCGTCGTCGCGCAGCGCCCGTCCGGAGCCGATCTGCGCGGCCTCCTGACCCAGCAGCGACGCCCACAGGCCGAGCTCGCCCTGACGCTGGAGCGCGGTGGCCTCGGCGTCGAACCGGCGGGTGAGGACCATGTCCCGGTACAGCGCGCGCAGCTCGTCGGCGCTCAGGTCGATCCGGTAGTCGGGGTGCTCGACGCGCTCACCCTCGGGCGTCAGCAGTTGCACGAGCTGGGGCTCGGAACTCTGTGGCGTCTTCGCGGCGCTGGTCCGCTTGCTGCTGCGTCGCGGTTTGCGCGCGGCAGTGCTCTCCACGGTCACGTGCGTGCTCCTCCGTCGGTCCGGCCCCCGGGGTCTGCCGGGAACCAGTGCGGCTCGCCTGTGTTCCGACCCGTGCACGGGGTGGGTGCCGCTCGGCCGGAGACAGGCGTGACAGGTGCCCCGGCGAGCGTCCTGTCATAGGCACGTTACCCAGTGCCCACTACATCTGCGAAACCCTCTTTGACCTGCGATTTTGCTTGGATTTCCAAGTAAATCGCGAAAACCGCGAACACGCGCTGGTCACAGCACTGGTCACAGCTTCACAGCCCGCCGGAACAACGGCACGTTATCCCGGCCGAACGGCGCAGGGAAGAGCGCGGGGAAGGGCGATCAACAAGCGGGTGTGTGAGACTGCGAAGGTGCGCGAAGAAGGAAAAATCACTGTATTTCTCCTGGACGACCACGAGGTCGTCCGACGGGGCGTCCACGAGCTGCTGTCCATGGAGGACGACATCGAAGTGGTCGGTGAGGCCGGGACGGCGGCCGACGCGCTGGTGCGCGTCCCGGCGACCCGCCCCGACGTGGCGGTCCTCGACGTGCGCCTGCCCGACGGCAGCGGGGTGGAGGTGTGCCGGGAGATCCGCTCCCGCGACGAGAACATCAAGTGCCTGATGCTGACCTCGTACGCCGACGACGAGGCGCTCTTCGACGCGATCATGGCCGGCGCCTCCGGGTACGTCCTCAAGGCGATCCGGGGCAACGAACTGCTGAACGCGGTCCGCGACGTGGCCGCCGGCAAGTCGCTGCTCGACCCGGTCGCCACCGCGCGGGTGCTGGAGCGGCTGCGCGAGGGCAAGGACGGCAAGGGCGACGACAAGCTCGCCAAGCTCACCGAGCAGGAGCGCAAGATCCTCGACCTGATCGGCGAGGGCCTCACCAACCGGGTCATCGGCGAGCGTCTCCACCTCGCCGAGAAGACGATCAAGAACTACGTCTCCAGTCTGCTCTCCAAGCTGGGCATGGAGCGCCGCTCGCAGGCCGCCGCGTACGTGGCGCGCATCCAGGCCGAAGAGCGCCGCTGACGCCGCACCCCGGAACGCCGGGGCCGAGCAGCCTTCCGCAAGGGAGACGGGGTGCGAGCCGGGGCAGCCGGAGCGCGAGCCGAAGCGTCCGGGGGCGCGAGCCGGTCGCCGGCCCGGTGACTCCGACCCGGTGACTCCGCCCCGGTGACTTTGGTCCCCCGGCCACCGGGGCCGCCGCCTCTAACGGCCGGCTTCCGGCGTGGCCGAGAGTGGATGCATGTCCCCCGACGAAGAACTGGCGATCGGCCTGCTCGGCAACGTCCCGTACGGCCGGCTGGCGACCAGCATGCGCGCGCTGCCCTTCCTGGTGGCGGCGCGCCACGTCGTGAGCGGCGACGGCACCGTCGTCCTGCGGCTGCACAAGGGATTCGGCCACCACGAGTCCTGCGACGGCTCCGTCGTGGCGTACGGCGCCGACAACCTCAACGCGCCCTGCGCCGGATTCGGCCCCGCCGTCCCGCTCCCCGGCGGGTGCCGGGCACGCGAGGGCGCCGGCCTGTGGTCGGTGCAGTTCACCGGGACCGCCGAACTCCTGCGTCCCGACGCCGCCCAGCTCGCCCTCTTCGGCCCGGAACCCGTCGAGGTGAACGGCGAACCCTTCGATCCGGCCTACCTCCGGCTGCGCCCGCACTTCGTCTCTTTGCACACCATGGGCTTCGACGCAAGTCCGGAAATACGCCAGGTCGCGTAATCTACCATTTGGTAAGTGCCGCGCTCATATGTAACCCTCCCGCCCCGCCCTCCGGTCGGCGAGGTGTTACGCCGCTATCCCGAGGCCGGTGAGCCGCTCGCCTGCGAGCCGCTCACCAAAGGCCTGCTGAACCACGGATACCGCGTCTCCACCACGCGCGGCTCGTTCTTCCTCAAGCACCACCTGGACAAACAGCACCTCGACGACACCAGCGGCGACCACGCCGCGATCGTCCGCCAGCACCGGGCGACCCAGCGGCTCCAGTCCCTCGGCGTCCCCGTGGCCCCGCCGCTGACGGACGCGGACGGCGACACCGTCACCGTCATCGACGGCCGCCGCTACGCCCTCCACCCCTGGATCGACGGACTGCACCGGGTCGGCGCCGAACTCACGCTCGCCGAGTCCCGGCGGCTCGGGGCGCTGCTGGGGGCCGTGCACACCGGCCTGGAGGAGGTGATGCCGTCCGGCGGCGGCCGGTCCCGGCGGGCGCACGGCAGTCCCGATCCCGCCGACACCTTCGCGCTGATCGACGAACTCCTCGACGCCGCCCGCGGCCTGCGCCCCCGGGACACCCCGCTGGACGCCTTCGACGAACTCGCCGTGCACCGCCTGGTCGAGCGACGGGCCCTGCTGGAACAGCACGCCCACCGCCGCCCGCCGACCCCGGAGGGCTCCGCCAACGGCTGGGTGCACGGGGACTTCCACCCGCTCAACCTGCTCTACCGCGACAAGGACCCGGTGGCGATCGTCGACTGGGACCGGCTCGGCGTACAGCCCCGCGCGGAGGAGGCGGTCCGGGCCGCGGTGATCTTCTTCGTACAGCCGGCCGGAAAGCTGGAGCTGGGGAAGGTGCGGGCGTACGCGCGCGCGTACCGGCGGGCGGCGGGCGCGAGCGCCGCCGAGGTGGCCGCGGCGGTCCACCGGGTGTGGTGGGAACGGCTCAACGACTTCTGGATACTTCGCTGGCGTTACGGCCTGAACGACCGCAGGGCCGACCCGCAGTTCCCTGCGGTGTCGGCCCTGGCGGTGTGGTGGACCCGCGCCTACGACGCGGTGTCCGAGGCGTTCACGGGGTGACGCGCCCCCGGTGGCGGCGCTCCGTCACCCGGCTGTGGCGCCGGCGTCGGCACCGGCCGTGCTGCCCTCGATGAGCCCGGTGCCCTCGCTGGTGCTGCCGCCGTCGCCCGTACCGCCGTCCGACGTGGCCGGATCCGTCGCCGGGTCCGTGGGCTCCTCGGTCTCCTCGCCGCCGGTCGAACCGCCGTCGGTCGTGGTGCCCCCGCTCGTGCCGGTGTCCTGCGAGGACGCGGACGGTGACGGGGTGTAGGACGGACGGGTCGGCGTCACGGAGGGCGTGTAGCTCGGCTCCTCGCTCCAGTCCGAGTCTCCGCCCGACGACGAGTCGGGGTCGTACGACTCGTCCGAAGGACTCTCGGACGGCTTCTGAGAGGACTTCGAGGGCGACGGCGAACTGGACGTGGAGGGCGAGACCGGGGCCTTGTGCTTGGCGTCGTCGTTGTTCGCGGCGCTGAGCGCGAACGCGACGCCGGCCACCACCGCGACCAGCGCGAGCGCGACGAACAGCCACGTCTTGCCCCGGCCGCCGCCCCGCGAACCGCCGCCGTCGTAGCCCCCGTCGTTCGGGTTCATCGGCGGCAGGATCGGGCCCTGCGAGGTGTCCCCGTGCGAGGGGTAGGCCGACATGGCCTTGGTGGCCCCCGCGACGCCGAGTGCCGGGGTGCCGCCCGACTCGTGCGGCATCACCGGGCCGGTGTTCCACGTGCCGTTGTGGCCGCCCTGCACCTGGAGCATCTGCAGGCTGTACTGGACCAGCCCGCGCATCTCCTCGGCGCTCTGGAACCGGTCGTCCGGGTCCTTGGCGAGCGAACGCATCACCAGACCGTCAAGCTCCGGCGGCACCGACTGCGCCGCCTCGGACGGCGGCACCGGGATGTCCTGGACGTGCTGGTACACCACGGAGAGCGGCGTCTCACCGGTGAACGGGGGCCGCAGCGCCAGCAGTTCGTAGAGCAGGCAGCCGGTCGCGTAGAGGTCGGAGCGGTGATCGACCGCCTTGCCGAGCGCCTGTTCCGGCGAGAGGTACTGCGGCGTGCCCATGACCATGCCGGTCTGCGTCATCGTGGACTGCGCGCCGTGCAGGGCACGCGCGATGCCGAAGTCCATGACCTTGACCGCACCGGAGTCGGTGATGATCACGTTGGCCGGCTTGATGTCGCGGTGCACGATGCCGTGCTGGTGCGAGTAGGCCAGCGCCTCCAGCACCCCGGAGACGATGATGAGCGCCTGCTCGGGCGGCGGCGCCTCCGCGCTGATCAGCAGGTCGCGGATGGTGCGGCCCTCGACCAGTTCCATGACGATGTAGGGGACGGTCTGACCCCCCACGACGTCCTCGCCGGAGTCGTACACCGCCACGATCGCGTGGTGGTTGAGTCCCGCCACCGACTGCGCCTCGCGCGTGAACCGGGCCTTGGAGACCGGGTCCTCGGCGAGGTCGGAACGCAGCAGCTTCACCGCGACCGTCCGTCCGAGCCGGACGTCCTCGGCCGCGTACACCTCCGCCATACCGCCTCGGCCGAGGCGGTGGGTCATCCGGTAACGCCCGTCTCCGACGACGCCGCCGACGCCCCAGGAGTCGGTGCCATCCGAGACTCCGCCGCCGTTTGCTTCGGAATCGGGTGCCATCAGTCCTCGCCGTCGTATCTGTCCGCGCGTCCGCGGGTCCTCACGGGTGCCTGGGTCTCTGCCCGGCGCGGCCCGTCCAACTGGTGGGGGCCGCACTGCGTTGCCACGCCACGCTACAGCTTCCGCCACCACCGCCGGTTCCCGAAGCGACCGACCATCCAAGCGTTCGGCGTGCCGTCCGGGCAAATCGGACCCGCGCCCTGTAACGCTTCCGAGACGCTTCTTGTGCGTACGGTCACGGAACGGGCACCCGGCTTGACGTGACGTACCCCTCGGGCAGACTTGGCGCGTACTTACGGGATCTTCAGGCCGGATCCCTCGTTGGATCTCCGCACGAGACGGATCTCCGCGAGACGGGACGGGTGCGCGTCCGCCGCACGCCGAGGGGGAGCAGTCATGAGCCAGGACGGCACACAGGGGCGCTACGCGGGCGGCTCCGTCGCCGGCGGCCGCTACCAGCTCCGCGATCTGCTGGGCGAGGGCGGCATGGCGTCCGTCTACCTGGCGTACGACTCCGCCCTGGACCGCCTCGTCGCGATCAAGACGCTCCACACCGAGCTCGGCCGCGAGCAGTCCTTCCGCGAGCGGTTCCGCCGCGAGGCGCAGGCCGTCGCGAAGCTCCAGCACACCAACATCGTCTCGGTCTTCGACACCGGCGAGGACGAGCTCGGCGGTGCGCTGATGCCCTACATCGTCATGGAGTACGTCGAGGGCCGGCCGCTCGGGTCCGTGCTGCGCGAGGACACCCGCCAGTACGGCGCGATGCCGGCCGAGAAGGCGCTGAAGGTCACCGCCGACGTGCTGGCGGCCCTGGACACCAGCCACGAGATGGGCCTGGTGCACCGCGACATCAAACCCGGCAACGTCATGATGACCAAGCGCGGCGTCGTCAAGGTCATGGACTTCGGTATCGCCCGCGCCATGCAGTCCGGGGTCACCTCGATGACCCAGACCGGCATGGTCGTCGGCACCCCGCAGTACCTCTCCCCCGAGCAGGCGCTCGGACGCGGCGTGGACGCCCGGTCCGACCTCTACTCGGTCGGCATCATGCTCTTCCAGCTCCTCACCGGCCGGCTCCCGTTCGACGCGGACTCACCCCTGGCGATCGCGTACGCGCACGTCCAGGAGGCGCCGCCGGTGCCCTCCAGCATCAACCGGGCGGTCACCCCGGCGATGGACGCGCTCGTGGCCCGCGCGCTGAAGAAGAACCCGAACGAGCGGTTCCCGAGCGCCGCCGCCATGCGCGACGAGATCGCCCGCGTCCTGAACGCTCCCGGAACCGGCGGCTCCCCGGTGATCGTCGGCGGCAGCGGCCCGGCCAACAGCGGTTCCGGCGTCGCCTCCGCCGTGTTCCCCCCGGTCGACCAGGCCGCGCAGACGGGCCCGTCCCCGTACGGCGTCCAGACGCCCTACCAGCCGCAGCACCCGCAGCCCGGCCCGTACGCCACCCCGTCCCCGGCCCAGGGGTACGGCTATCCGCAGCAGTCCACGGGCTACCCCTCCCCGGCCCCGATGGGGCACCCGACCCCGCCGCCGTACGCCGGCACCACGCACGCCGGCGGAACGGGTTCCGGGTCCGGCGGCGGTCCGAAGCGCAACATGCCGGTGCTCGTCAGCTCGATCGTGGTGGCGCTGCTCGCGATCGGCGGTCTCATCGCGGTGATCGCGTCGCAGGGCGGCGGCACGGGCGACGAGGGCAAGGACCCGGATCCGGGGACGAGCGAGTCGGCGGGCGTGGCGGGCGAGCACAAGGCGCCCGAGCGCAACCGCACCATGGAGACCGACGAGTGCACGGACGCCATGGAGGACGTCCGGGACCCGGAGAAGGTCTCGGCGCCCGACTTCCGGTACAAGGACATCCTGTCCGCGAAGGCGTGCGCGGACGCGGCGGGCTGGACGATCAAGGTCGTCGAGGAGCCGGGCAACACCTACGCCGAGGACCAGGTCGTCAACCAGTTCCCGTCCGAGGGCGCGGCGATCGACGAAGAAGGCGCGCACTTCGAGCTCCGGGTGTCCACGGGCGACCCGGCCTGAGCGTCCCGGCGGCCGTCTTGTGCGGCTTCGCCGGGCGCGCGTCTGCGGTCTTGCCGGGCGCGCACGGCGCACGGGCCGACGGGCCGGCGGGCGCATGCTTCAGGGTGCGCCGGACGGGTCGCCGCTTCCGGGACACGCGGAATCCTGGACGGTACGGCGTATCGGGGCCGGGAACTGGGGGCACTGACGTCGCGCCCGAGGTCCGGACGGACGGCACCAGGGTCGCGCGGGAGGTTCTGGACAGCGCGGGAGCCGTGTACGGCCTTCCGGCCGGGGGCGTGGCGGTTTGCGCCCCGGTTCCCCCGTACGTGACGCCCGGGGCCCGTAGCGGATGCCGGATATTTCGCTGCGTGTGACGCTGATCGCATGGTTCCAGCACTCCGCCCCGCGCCGCCGTCACGGCCGCCCTCAGGGTGGCGTTCGGCACCGGGCCGCCTGGCCTGCACGGTCGTGCTCATGGGTACGGCGCTGGGACTCCCCGGCACCGCACAGGCGGCCCCGGCCCCCGACGGGGCTCCGGCCTCCTCCGCCACACCCGCTCCCGGCACGCCTTCGGCGCCCGGCGAGCCTCCGGAACCGTCCCGCACACCCGGCGCACCGCCCCCGGACGACTCCGATCCGTCCGGGGCCCCGACCACGCCGCCCGCCAGACCTTCCTCGCACCCGGCGCTTTCTCCCTCCGCGCCTCCGTCGTCCGCACCGGCCGCCGGTCCCTCCTCGGCGGCACGTCCCGCCGCCGTCCCGTCGGCCCCGTCGGACGACGCGGAAGCGAGCGGCACGCCCGGTGCCGGACCGGCCGAGGCCGGGTCCTCCACGCCTCCGCTGGCCGGGCGGGAAGCCGCGCAGGGCCGGCCCCGGCCGGGGCGGTCGCTGAGCCCGCAGGAACTCGCACGGGCCGCCGCCGCGCTGGAACGGGCCTCGAACGACGCCGAGGAGGAGCCGGAGGAGTTCGAGGAACCCGACGACGCGCGGGTCGCCGCCACGCCGTCCGACGCGACCGAGGACGCCGTCACCACGGCCCCGCCGAAAGCACTGTCCGGCCCCGCCGCCGCACAACTGCGCGACGCGTCGCTCGGTGTGGGGATCTCCCTGGTGGGCCTCGGCCTGGCCTTCCTGGCCTTCCGGCTGCGCCGGGCCGGCTGAGAAGCCCGGCGATGAGCCGCGTCCGTTCCGGGCGGGCCCCCTTTTCGGCGCAGAGCGGGATTTTCGACCTGATCCGCGCGGTGGATCACCCGACTTCGGGGGCACCACCTCGGTACGAGGCCGACGTGCGAGACAATGACGTTATGGAGATGCCGAGGAATGACCGGTCGCAGGAGCACCCCCAAGTCCTCGTCGTGGGACAGGACGGGATGGCCATCGGTGGCGGAACCGGTGACGACGAGTCGCGCGAGGTCCCGGTGACGGAAATGGTCGAACAACCCGCCAAGGTCATGCGCATCGGCAGCATGATCAAGCAGCTCCTGGAGGAGGTCAGGGCGGCTCCTCTCGACGAGGCGAGCCGCGTCCGGCTCAAGGAGATCCACGCCGGTTCCGTGAAGGAGCTGGAGGACGGACTCGCCCCGGAGCTGGTGGAGGAGCTGGAGCGGCTGTCGCTCCCCTTCACCGAGGACTCGATTCCGTCCGAGGCGGAGCTGCGGATCGCCCAGGCACAGCTGGTGGGCTGGCTGGAGGGCCTCTTCCACGGCATCCAGACGGCGCTGTTCGCCCAGCAGATGGCCGCCCGCGCCCAGCTCGAACAGATGCGACGCGCGCTGCCGCCCGGCTCCGGCCAGGAGGAGGAAGGCGGCGCCGACCCGCACGGCCCGCTGCGCTCGGGGCCGTACCTGTAGGACCGGAGCGACAGGGCCGGAGCTGTAGGGCCGGAGCCGTAGGGCCGGAGCTGTAGGGCTGGAGCTGTAGGACGGACATGAAGCGCCGGCTGACCCGCCGGTCCCGGTGGCACGCCCGGTCCGCCGGCGGCCGTCGTGGCGGCACGGCCGACCCACCGGCCGGTCCCGGTGGTACGGGTCCGGGAGTGCCGGTGAGCCGGTTCCGGCGCGGCCCGCAGAGGGCCCCCTGCTCACGGGAAGGGGCTCGTGCCGCACCTCATGCGTGCGGGGCGGGCCTCTTCCGCGTGGCCGCCGATGCCGATATGTCTGCGCCGGGCCGCCTGTACCGGTCCAGGCGGCGCCGGTACGCAGTGTCAGTCGGCCGCCGGGGTGGTCAGCAGGACCTTGCCGATGTGCGTGCTGGACTCCAGCACCCGGTGCGCTTCGGCGGCCTCCGACATCGGCAGGGTCCGGTCCACGATGGGGCGGACCGTACCGTCGGCGATCAGCGGCCACACGTGCTCGCGTACCGCCGCCACGATCGACGCCTTCTCCGCCAGCGGGCGCCCGCGCAGCGAGGTGGCGGTGACGGCGGCCCGCTTGTTGAGCAGGACACCGAGGTTCAGCTCGGCCTTGACGCCGCCCTGGAGCCCGATGATCGCCAGGCGTCCGTTGACGGCCAGTGCCTCCACGTTCCGCTCCAGGTACTTCGCCCCGACGATGTCGAGAATGACGTCCGCTCCGGCCCCGTCGGTCGCCTTGCGCACCTCTTCGACGAAGTCCTGCTCGCGGTAGTCGATCAGGATGTCCGCGCCCAGCTCCGCACAGCGCGCCAGCTTCTCGGGACCGCCAGCCGTCACCGCCACCCGGGCCCCGATCGCCTTGGCGAGCTGGATGGCCATCGTGCCGATGCCACTGGACCCGCCGTGCACCAGCAGGGTCTCGCCAGGACGCAGATGGGCCACCATGAAGACGTTGGACCAGACCGTGGCCGTCACTTCGGGAAGCGCCGCCGCCACCGCGGGGTCGACCCCCTCGGGCACGGGCAGCAGCTGGCCGGAGGGGACCGCGACCTTCTCCGCGTATCCGCCGCCGGCGAGCAGCGCGCAGACCTCGTCACCGACCGCCCAGCCGGTCACGCCGGGGCCGATCGCGGAGACCCGGCCCGCACATTCGAGGCCGGGGTACGGGGAGGCGCCGGGCGGAGGGTTGTAGAAGCCCTGGCGTTGGAGGACGTCGGCGCGGTTGACGGCGCTGGACACCACGTCGACGAGTACTTCGCCTTCGCCGGGTACGGGATCGGGGACCTCTGCCCAGACGAGCGCCTCGGGGCCACCGGGTTCGGGGATCGTGATCGCATACATGGCGGCGAGGCTACTCCGTTCCGCCGCCGGGACCGGGGAGGGAGGAGCGCGGGTGGGGAAGGAAGAGCGCGGGCGGGGGAGCGGGACGGCGGGGCGGGGGCGGTCGGCAGGGTGCGGGCCTGGGCGGGTGCGGGACCTGGCGTCAGGAGGTCCTGAGTGACGGAGCCGGGTGCCGGGGCCGGGCTGGGTGCCGGGGCCGCCACTGACGGTGCTGGGGGCGCCGAGTCCGCCCGGGGGTACCGGAGGCCGGTCCCGGGGGTACCGGAGGCCCGTCCCGGGCGACGGCCCCGGAAGTCCCGGCCGGTCGGTAACGCGGCTGGTCGGCAACGCGGCTGGTCAGTGATCCCGGCGAGTCAGGGGCCCGGCAGGTCAGTGGCCCCGCCCGCCGCCTTGGCCGTGCGGGGGCTGGAGGTTGGTGGGCGGGCTCGGGCGGGGGGAGGCGCGCACGATCGTGATCACACGGTCGGTGAGCTGCAGCGGGCTTGCCGCCGGGTCGTCGTAACCGATCAGCCGGTGGCCGCGGACGACGCTCACCACCAGGTCGTCGGTCTCGCGCACGCCCTTGCCCACCTCGGCCTTTATCACCGGGCGTTCGATGAGATCGAGACCGCTACCCTGCTGGATCAGGTCCTCCATCACGGTGCCCGCGCTGGGACTCAGCACGGAGAGGCCCAACAGCCGGCCTGCGGCGCTCGCGCTGGTGATGACCGCGTCGGCACCGGACTGGCGGAGCAGCGGGGCGTTCTCCTCCTCCCGGACGGCGGCGACGATCTTCGCCCCCCGGTTGAGCTGGCGTGCCGTCAGCGCGACCAGGACCGCGGTGTCGTCCCGCTGGGTGGCGATGATGATCTGACGTGCCTTCTGGAGCTCGGCCCGCAGCAGTACCTCGCTGCGCGTCGCGTCGCCCAGCACCCCGGTGAAGCCCTCGGCGTTGGCCGCCTCGATCACCTTCCCCGCAGGGTCGATGATGACGATCTGGTCCTTCCTCAGGCCGGTGGCACACAGGGTCTGGATGGCCGAACGGCCCTTCGTCCCGAAGCCGACGACGATCGTGTGGTCACGCAAGTTGGATCTCCAACGCTTCAGCCGAAAGTCCTCGCGGGTCCGTTCCGTGAGGACTTCGAGGGTCGTACCGACCAGGATGATGAGGAAGAGGACCCGCAGCGGCGTCACCAGCACCACGTTGACCAGCCGCGCACCGTCGCTGTACGGGGTGATGTCGCCGTAACCGGTGGTGGAGAGGGTGACCGTGGCGTAGTAGACGGCGTCGAGCAGATCGACCTCGCCGTCGGCGTTGTCGTTGTAGCCCGCACGGTCGATCCAGACGATGACGACAGTGACGGCCAGCACCAGCAGGGCCATCATCAACCGCTTGGCGACCTGCCGGGCCGGTCCGTCCACCATCCTGCGCGGAAGCATGACGCGGGTGGGGGCGACATGTTCGTCCGCCCGCCTGGCCATCGCGTCGTGGCCGGGAAGTTTCACGTGAAACACCCTTCAGTCCACGGCGTCGCCGGGGCCCACGGTAGATCGAGGATCTCCACCTCGGTGCCGGACCGTACCCCGCCCGGCGGCACGACGGCCAGCCCGTCAGCGGCGGCGATGCCCCGGAGCATGGCGGGGCCGTTGTAGTGCAGAGGGACCACGTGGTCCCTCGCACCACCGGGCCCGGCACGGTGGACGACGGGGACGAGTCGGGTGTCCGTCGGGTGGCCTTGCACGTCGTCCCGAACGAGCGCCCGGTAAGGCAAAGGCTGCTGACGTCCCGCCAGCCCGCCGAGAACCGGCCCGGCCAGCGTGAGCAGACCGGAGACGGCGGCCAACGGATTGCCCGGCAGTCCCGCGAGCCAGGGTCCGCCGACCGCGATCCGGGCCAACAGCATCGGATGCCCAGGCCGTACGGCGACACCGTCGACCAGTAGCTCCGCACCGAGGCCGGCCAGCACCGGGTGCACATGGTCGACGGGCCCGGCCGCAGTGCCGCCGGTGGTGACGATCAGGTCGGCGTCGGAGCCGCTGACGGCCTCCCGCAGCCGGTCGGCGTCGTCCCCGAGCCTGGCCGGCTCACCCACTTCGGCGCCCATGGCCCGGAGCCAGGGGCCGAGCATGGGGCCCAGCGCGTCCCGGATGAGCCCGTCGTGGGGAAGTCCGGTGGTCAGCAACTCGTCGCCGAGGATGAAGACTTCCACGCGCGGACGGGGTACCACCGCCAGCGCGTCGTATCCTGCGGCCGCCGCCAGCCCCAGCACCGCAGGGGTCACCACCGTCCCGGCGGGCAGCAGTTGGTCCCCGGTACGGCACTCCTGGGCGCGCGGCCGGATGTCCTGGCCCTGCACCACCGTCTTCTGCGCGTGCAGGGTTCCCCGCTCGACTCGGGCGTGTTCGCTCCGGAGGACCGCCGTGCCCTCGGCCGGAATCCGGGCGCCGGTGGCGATCCGTACCGCCTCACCGTCCGGCAGCCGCTCCGGCGCTTCCCGGCCCGCCAGCAGCCCGGCGCCCGTGCGGACGCGCCAGGGGCCCGGCCCCGCCACGACCCAGCCGTCCATGGCGGACGTGTCGAACGACGGAAGATCGGTGAGCGCACCGAGTCCTTCGGCGAGGACGTGCCCCAG
Organism: uncultured Streptomyces sp.; assembly: GCF_947488945.1. GTDB lineage: Bacteria > Actinomycetota > Actinomycetes > Streptomycetales > Streptomycetaceae > Streptomyces. The sequence continues at coordinate 249,057 of NZ_CANLBS010000003.1, read as the reverse complement.
TGACCGGTCAAGTGTCAGCCGTACCGCAGCCGTCGGCCCACCTCGCCCGGCCCGCTCCGCGACGGCCCGTGCCCGGTCCCAGGGCATCGCATCCCCGCGATGGCCGTGCCTGCCGTGACTGCCTTGACTGGCACGACTGGCACGACTGCCGTGACTGGCGTGACTGGCATGGTGCGATGGGTTCACGGAGGGCGAGGCCACCTCTTCGGGCGGGTCGGTGGGAGAGGCCGCCGCGGTGACCACGGGATCGGTGGGAGAAGCCGGCCCGATACGGGTGTCCAGTACGGCGGGGACGGGGGTTCCGGCGGCGAGACGGCCGGTGGGGCCAGTCGGGCCGGGCTCCACCGGCGCTGGAGCGGGGTGGTGGGGACGCTGACGGGAGGCTTCTGGGGCCGGAACGTCGCGGCACGGTACGTCCGGGTACGGGATGGCCGGGTGCAGCGCGCCCGGATCGGACGTCCCCGGGTCGGACGTCTCCAGGTGGGATGCGTCCGGGTGGGGCGCTTCGGGGCGGACTGTCTTCGGGTCGCGCGAGTCATGCGGCAGGTGCGCGGTCTGGTGTGCGGCTTGGTTCGAGGGCCCGGACCGGGCGGTCGCACGTTCCGGATGCCCGCCGTGGGGACCGGCGTCGGGCACCGCCGCGCACCCGGCGACCGTCCGGGGGAGCTCGCTGCGGACGCCCAGGGGTCCGGCCAGATCAAGAGGGGCGACCAGGGCCAACGCCTGCGCGACGGCCAGCTCTTCCTCCGCCTCGGCACGCAACCGGGCAGCCTCCCGCTCGTGCGCCCGGCCCGTGCCGAGACCCGAGCCGAGGTTCGTGCCGAGACCCGAGCCGAGGTCGGAGACAGGACCGGCGACCGTACGATCGTCGTCACCCGTGCCGACACCAGCACCAGCACCGACGGACCCGGGGCCGGGGCCGGGAGGGGCGTCGGTCGACAGGGGAACCTCGGTCTCGTCCCGCCGCGGAGTCATGGAGTGGACGTCCCCTTGGACTCCCCCGACTCTTTCTCCCACCGCAACGCCAGCGCGACCGCCTTGCGGGAGGCCTCGGCCACCGCCTCGGCCGCTGCTTCGGGGCTCGCGCCCTCACTCGCTCGCGCGGCGGCATAGCCGACCAGAAACGTGGTGAGCGGGGCGGCGGGCCTCGCCACCCCGTGGGCGGCATCGCGCGCGAGATCGAGCAGCACGCTCGTGTCCACGTCGAGTTCGATGCCGAGTTCGTTCTTTACTGCGGTGATCCATTCGTCCAGCACGGCCCCATGCTCCCTGATACGTGCCCTCGCCACTTCGATGTCCGCCCAAGTGTCGCAGTCGAAGGACGCGAGAGCGTCCGTCCCGACACGAGCCAGATCCAACTCGGACGTCAGGAGTCGAAGCGGCAGGCCGGAGAGACCGCCGTGCTCGGAAGCGAGCAGGCCGAGTTCCCGGCGCAACGGCTCGGTGCGGTAGACGGCGACCAGGGGCTGTTCGCGTCCGTCCGGATCGACACACAGGGCTCCGTCCCGGCCGCTCCCGTCCGCTGCGCCGACCAGCGCCGCCACGGTGTCGGCCCCAAGGAACGGCAGGTCGGCCGATACCACCAGGACCAACGCCTCGGTGGTCTTGCGGAGTCCGGCGTCGAGGGCCGCGACGGGTCCGCCGCCCACCGGTGTCTCACGGGCCCAGGTCACCGGACGGTATGTGGACCGTGCCCCGGCCACCACAACAGTGGCGCGGGCTCCGGCACAGGCGGCGAGGACGCGGTCGAGCAGCGAACGGCCGCCAACCCGCGTCCCCGGCTTGTCCGCTCCCCCGAGCCGCTTCGCGGACCCTCCGGCGAGGACGATGGCGTCATAGGCGGTCATGCGTCGAGTATGGGCCGACCCGTCCCTGCGGGGTCGGGCCGGGGGCGGACACATCTGGCGCCCGCCCCCGGCCAGCGCGGGACGGAGTCGGGCGCGACGACACCGTCAAGGTGCCGCACGCCCCGTCACGGCACGGCGCGACCCGCCGCGGCGCCCGCACAGCCCGGCAAGGCATCTTCGGAAAGGGCGCCTTCCCGAACGAGCCGGTCCCGGCCGACGCCCTGCCCACGCTCCGACGCCCGGTCACGCCCCGGCCCGCCTGCCCGTGCGGCACGCTCCCGCCGAGCCGGCACACTCCCGGTCCGGTCTGGTCCGCCCCCGGTCCGCCCTTCACCCCGGCCCGGTTCGCCCCCGCCGTCACAACGTGCGGAGCAGTACCGCCGGCTGTTCCACGCAGTCGGCCACGTACCGGAGGAAGCCCCCGGCGGTCCCACCGTCGCAAACCCGGTGGTCGAAGGTGAGCGAAAGCTGCACCACCTGACGGACCGCCACCTCACCCTCGTGCACCCAGGGCTTCGGAATGATCCGGCCGACGCCGAGCATGGCTGCCTCGGGATGGTTGATGATGGGCGTCGAGCCGTCCACGCCGAACACGCCGTAGTTGTTCAGCGTGAACGTGCCCCCGGTCAGCTCGGCCGGGGTCAGCGTTCCGGTCCGTGCCGCCTCCGTCAGCCGGGCAAGTTCGGCACCGATCGACTCGGCGTTCTTCAGGTGTGCGTCCCGGACCACCGGAACGACCAGCCCGCGGGGCGTCTGGGCCGCGAAGCCAAGGTTCACGCCCGGCAGCCGGACGATCTCGCGGGCCGTCGTGTCGACGGTCGAGTTCAACTCGGGGTGGAGGCCCAGGGCGGCCGTGCAGATCCGGGCCAGCAGCGCGAGCACCGACACTTTGGGCCCGTCGGTCCGGTTCATCGCCGCCCGCACCGCCATGAACTCGGTGGCGTCCGCGTCCACCCAGCAGGTGGCATCAGGAATCTCGCTGCGGCTGCGTGTCAGCTTCTCCGCGACGGCGCCACGCACCCCGCGCAACGCGATCCGCTCCCCGACGGCACCATTTCCCCGTCCGGCCGTGTCCGCCGGCCGGTGCTCCGGGGACGCCGAGCGATGTTCCGGGGACACCGCCCGGTGTGGGGAGGAGAGCGACCGGTGCTGCGGGGACACCGGTTCGGGTGCCAAGACGCCCGGCACGCCGGTGATCTCCGGCCCGCCCACCGCCGTCGCCATCCGGATGGCCCGTTCCACGTCGGCCCGGAGGATCAGCCCGTCCGGACCCGAGCCGGACAGCGTCCGCAGGTCAAGATCGTGCTGCCGGGCCAGCCGGCGCACCAGCGGGGAGACCACCGCCACGGGGCCTTGCGAAGCCCGGGCGGTCGGGTGCCCGGTCTTCGGTGCCGTCGCGCCCCGGCCCTCCTGGAGCGCGCCCGGCGCGTGCCGCCCCGCCGCCTCCGCGACCTCGGCGCGGAGAGCGCCCCGCGCCGCGCCCCCCTTCGCGTCCGCATCCACGTCCCCGTCCGCGTTCGCGTTCGCGTTGGCCGGTGTCAGGGGCATCAGGTCCGGCCTGACCCGCCGGCGCCGGGCGGCCGGAGCGCCCGTTCCGTATCCCACGAGGACGTTCCCCGACCCCTCCGAAGCGGCGTCGGCCTCCGTATCCGCAGCCGGCCGGCCGCCGTCCTGCCCGCTTCCGCCCGTGGCGGCCGTCCGCGCCGGGACGGGCGGGCCCACGTCCTCGGACGGGGCGACGGCGACCGTCAGCAGGGGCGCCCCCACCGGCAGCTCCGCACCCGCCTCGCCGAACCGGGCGGTCACCACCCCGCCGTAGGGACAGGGCACCTCCACCACGGCCTTTGCGGTCTCCACCTCCACGACCGGCTGGTCGACGGCCACCACCTCGCCGACCTCCACCAGCCAGCGGACGATCTCTGCCTCGGTGAGCCCCTCACCGAGGTCCGGCAACCTGAACTCCAGCACCTGGGGCATCAGCTCCTCGCCTCCCACTGGAGCCGGGCGACCGCGTCCAGCACCCGGTCCACTCCCGGCAGATGGTGCCGCTCCAGCATCGGCGGCGGGTACGGGATGTCGAAGCCGGTGACCCGCAGCACCGGAGCCTCCAGATGGTGGAAGCAGCGTTCGCTGATCCGGGCGGCGATCTCCCCGCCGGGGCCGCCGAAGCCGGTCGACTCGTGGACGACCACGGCACGTCCGGTGCGCCGCACGGACGCGGCCACCGTCCCGTCGTCGAACGGGACCAGCGACCGCAGATCGACGACCTCCAGGTCCCATCCCTCCGCCACCGCCGCCTCGGCGGCCTCCATGCAGACCGGCAGCGAGGGGCCGTAGGTGATCAGGGTCGCGCTCCGGCCAGGCCGCCGGACCACCGCCCGGCCGATCGGCTCCACCGGCGCGGGCTCCTCGGGCGACCAGTCGGACTTCGACCAGTAGAGGCGCTTCGGCTCCAGGAACACCACCGGATCGTCCGAGGCGATGGACGCCCGCAGCAGGCCGTACGCGTCCTCGACCGTCGCGGGGGTGACGACATGCAGTCCCGGCGTGGCCATGTAGTAGGCCTCCGAGGAGTCACTGTGATGCTCGACGCCCCCGATGCCGCCGCCGTACGGGATACGCACCGTCAGCGGCATCGGCATCGCGCCGCCCGTCCGGTTCCGCATCTTCGCCACATGGCTGGCCAACTGCTCGAAGGCCGGGTAGGCGAAGGCGTCGAACTGCATCTCCACGACGGGCCGCAGACCGTACATGGCCATCCCCACGGCCGCTCCCAGGATGCCCGCCTCCGCCAGCGGCGTGTCCGTGCAGCGGTCGTCGCCGAACTCCTTCGCCAGACCGTCGGTGATCCGGAAGACCCCTCCGAGCGTGCCCACGTCCTCACCGAGCACATGGACCGAAGGGTCCTCGGCCATCGCGTCGCGCAACGCGCGGCCGAGGGCCTGTGCCATGGTGGCCGGCTTCGCCCTCCGTACCGCCGGGGCCTCCGTCGCCGCCGTCGTCATCGTCCCGCCTCCGCGCCGTCGGCCTCGTCGCGCTCCGCTGCCAGCTCGGCGCGCAACCGAGCTTCCTGCTCCGCCAGTTGAGAGGTGGGCCCGGAGAACACGTGGGAGAAGAGTCCCGCCGGGTCCAGGGCCGGGTCGGTGTTCATCCGCTCGCGCAGCCCGGCCGCCATCCGCTCCGCCGCGTCCCGCGCCCGTCCCGCGGTCTCCTCGTCCAGCAGACCCCGACGCGTCATCTCGTCCTCCACCAGCCGGATCGGATCATGGTCGCGCCAGGCGAGCACCTCGCTGTCCGAGCGGTACCGGGTGGCGTCGTCCGCGTTGGTGTGCGCCTCCATCCGGTACGTGACGGCTTCCACCAGCGTCGGCCCGTCGCCCCGCCTGGCCCGTGCCACCGCCTCGCCCAGCACCTGATGGACGGCGAGGGCGTCGTTCCCGTCGACCAGGCGCCCGGGGACGCCGTACCCCACGCCCTTGTGCGCGAGGGACGGCGCGGCGCTCTGCTTCGCCAGCGGCACCGAGATCGCGAAGCCGTTGTTCTGCACGAGGAACACCACGGGGGCCCGCCACACGGCGGCGAAGTTCAGCGCCTCGTGGAAATCGCCCTCGCTGGTCCCGCCGTCTCCCACCAGGGCGAGCGCGACGACGTCGTCCCCCTTCAGCCGCGCGGCGTGAGCCAGTCCGACGGCATGCGGCAATTGGGTGGCGAGCGGGGTACACAGCGGCGCCACACGGTGCTCGCGCGGGTCGTACCCGCTGTGCCGGTCCCCGCGCAGCAGGGTCAGCGCCTCCACCGGGTCGAGTCCCCGGGCGACCGCCGCCAGGGTGTCGCGATAGCTCGGGAAGAGCCAGTCGCGCTGCTCCAAGACCAGTGCCGCAGCCACCTCACACGCTTCCTGGCCCGTGCTCGACGGATAGACGGCGAGCCTTCCCTGCTTGGTCAGCGCGGTGGCCTGGGTGTTGAACCGCCGTCCTCGCACCAGCTCGGCGTGGATCCGCACGAGCAGCGCGGCCTCCACCCCGGCCGCGGCGGGCGTACCCAGCACCCGGAACGGCTCCCGGTCCGGCAGCAGCGGCGAGGGATCGGTGAGCGGCTTCCACGCCGGGGGCGGCACGGGCCGGTAGGCGGTCGTGCCGGGCAGCTCTTGGACGGTCATGAGAGGCACCTCCTGGCATCAGGGTCGAAAGGAAAGGGAACTTTCGCCACACGTGGACGAGCGGACAGACGAAGCGGAACAAAAGTCACGGTGCAACGGCGGACGTGCGAGGGCTGCCGGAGCCGGCCGTCACCGGCCGACGACCCCGGCGGGGCGGCGCGCCTCCCCTACCGATTGTTCGGTCGTGGATGCATTTTGGCTACAGGCCCCCCGAGCCTGTGGACAAACGGATATCCACAGCCTGGGATGGAAGCAGGTCGTCCAACGGAGGAAGGCGCGGGGACATGACAGTTGAACGAATGGCCGGGGATCCCGGCCCGCCCGCCCCGCCGCGGCCGCTGGACGCCGTAGACCGGGAGATCCTCGCGCTGCTGCGGGCCAACGGCCGGGCGTCGATAAGGTCCGTGGCCGAGCAGGTCCACGTGTCGCGCGCCAACGCGTACGCGCGCATCAACCGGCTCGTCGAGGACGGGGTGATCAGGGGGTTCAGCGCCCGGATCGACCACGAACGGGCCGGCCAGGGGGCCTCCGCCTACATCACCCTCAAGATCGTGCAGAACTCGTGGCGCACGGTGCGCGAGGAGTTGGAGGCGCTGCCCGGCGCCACCCACATCGCGCTGGTGAGCGGCGACTTCGACGTGCTGCTGCTGGTGCACACGGAGGACAACCGTGCACTGCGCGAACTGGTCCTCACCCGGATCCAGGCGATTCCCGAGGTGCTCTCCACGCGGACGCTGCTGGTCTTCGAGGAGACGGAACTGGGCCGGCACGGGCCGACGCCCTTCGAGCCGGCCGCCGAGCAGGGAGCGCCCGGCGCGCCTCCGTCCGACCGGGCGCGCTGAACCGGCCGCACGCAACCGGGGCGCCCCGCGCGCGCCCGGCCTCCGGGGCGGGCCCGGCAGCTTCGGCCCGTACCGATGCGGATTGTTTCCTGCCGACGCTTACCGGCGCTTGCCGGCCCATGCGGTGCGTCCGACCGGTCAGCGGCCCGGTGCCCGCATCCCGTCGAGGGCCAGCCTGACGACGGTCTCCGCGAGCTGGTCGCCGTCCGGAGACCCGCCGGGCTGCGGCCGGTACCACTCCACGATCGAGTTCACCATGCCGAAAAGCAGCCGGGTCGCCAGCCGTATGTCCACGTCGGCCCGCAGGTCGCCTTCCGCGACCGCGTCCTTCAGCAGGTCGGACACCCGCTGGTCGAACTCCCGCCGCCGCTCCAGCGCCCAGCGCTCCGTCCTGGTGTTGCCCCGGACCCGCAGCAGCAGGGTGACGTGCGGCAGCTCGGTCGTCAGCACCTCGACCGTTCGGCGGGTGACGTACTCGACCCGCTCGATGGCCCGCCCGGTCGCTGCGCCCGGCTCGTCCAGGATGCCGAAGAGCCCGTCCAGCGCCCGGCTCACCGCACGGCGGAGCAGTTCCTCCTTGCCCGCCACATGGTGGTAGATGGACGACTTGGAGATGCCCGCCGCCCGGGAGAGGTGTTCCATCGACGTGCCGTCGTAACCGCGCTCGTTGAAGACACGGACGGCGACCGCCAGCAACGTCTCCGGCGTGTACGCGTCCCGCTTGGCCGTGGTCATGAGAGCGATCCTCCCCCATCGGTTGTCCACAGGCGGCCCCGGACCCCCTTGCCCCGACCGATCGTTCGGTTACTCTAGCTCCGTCCGCCCGTCCTTGCCCGGCTCGATGAGGAGTTGGTCCGCCATGGCCGCCGAGCTCACCCCGCAGAAGCTGTCCGAGACACATCGGGCCACCCTCGACAAGGCCCTCGAAGCGATCCGCACCCGCGCCTACTGGTCCCCGCACCCGGAACACCCGAAGGCGTACGGGGACGGCGGCGCACCGGGCAGTCTGGGGGCGGCCGAGGGCAAGGCGGCGTTCGACGCCGTACTGGGCGGGAGGTTCGACCTGGGCCAGCCGGGCACCGACGACTGGGTGGGCGGCGAGACTTCCCCGTACGGCCCCGCGCTGGGCGTCACCTATCCGCACGCCGACCCCGACGTGCTGCTGCCCGCGATGCGTGCGGCGACGCCCGCCTGGCGGGACGCCGGCGCCGGGACGAGGGCACTGGTGTGCCTGGAGATCCTGGCCCGGATCTCCGCCCGCACCCACGAGTTCGCCCACGCCGTCATGCACACCAGCGGCCAGGCGTTCCTGATGGCCTTCCAGGCGGGCGGGCCGCACGCCCAGGGCCGGGGCCTGGAAGCCGTCGCGTACGCCTACGAGGAGCAGACCAGGACTCCGCTCGCCGCGGACTGGTCCAAGCCGCAGGGCTCCCGCGACCCGCTGCGGCTCCACAAGACCTTCGTGCCCGTCGGCCGGGGTGTCTCCCTGCTGATCGGCTGCAACACCTTCCCCACCTGGAACAGCTATCCCGGCCTCTTCGCCTCGCTGGCTACCGGCAACCCCGTCCTCGTCAAGCCGCACCCCCGGGCCGTACTGCCGCTGGCCCTCACGGTCCGGGTGGCACGCGACGTGCTGGCCGAGGCCGGATTCGACCCGAACCTGGTGGCGCTCGCGGCCGAGCGGCCCGGCGAGGGGTCGGCGAAGACCCTGGCCCTCCGCCCGGAGGTCCGGATCATCGACTACACCGGCTCCACCGCGTTCGGCGACTGGCTGGAGGCGAACGCCCGGCAGGCCCGCGTCCACACCGAGAAGGCGGGCGTCAACACCGTCGTCGTGGATTCCACCGACGACTACCGCGGCATGCTCGCCAACCTGGCCTTCTCCCTGTCCCTCTACAGCGGCCAGATGTGCACCACTCCGCAGAATCTGCTGATCCCGCGGGACGGCATCACCACCGACGACGGCCCGAAGTCGTACGACGAGGTCACCGACGACCTCGCGGCGGCGGTGGCCGGCCTCCTCGGCGACGACGGCCGCGCGGCCGCCCTGCTGGGCGCGCTGGTCAACCCCGAGGTGAAGGCGCGGCTGGAGGCGGCCGGCGAGGCCGGCGACGTCGCACTGGCCTCCCGGCCGGTGGCCCATCCTGAATTTCCCGACGCGGTGGTGCGCACGCCGCTCATCGTCAGACTCGACGCCACCAAGCCGCTCGACGACTCCGACGCGGAACCCGCGTACCTCTCCGAGTGCTTCGGCCCGGTCTCGTACGCGGTGGCGGTCGGCTCCACGGACGACGCGCTCGCCCTGCTGCGGCGCACGATCCGGGAGAAGGGCGCAATGACGGTCGGCGCGTACACGACGTCCCCGGCGGTGGAGCGGGCGATCGAGGAGGTCTGCATGGAGGAGTCCGCGCAACTCTCGCTGAACCTCACCGGCGGGGTCTACGTCAACCAGACGGCCGCGTTCTCCGACTTCCACGGCTCGGGCGGGAATCCGGCCGCGAACGCGGCCCTGTGCGACGGCGCCTTCGTCGCCGACCGGTTCCGCACGGTGGAGGTGCGCCGGCCCGCCGACTGACCGGCGCGAGGCCCCGCCGCCGAAGGAGCCGCCCGCCGGGACCCGAGGCGGCACGACAGCCCCGCGCGGGGCTGCCCGGCCTCAGGACTCCGCCGGCGCCGTCGCACCGGCCTGGCCAGCCCAGTGGAACAGCGTCATCGCCACACTGGTCGCCAAGTTGTAGCTCGACACCTGGGGACGCATCGGCAGCGACAACAGGCGGGTGGCACGGGCGCGCAGTTCGTCGGAGAGCCCGTGCCGCTCCGACCCGAAAGCGAGCAGCGCGTCATCCGGCAGCCGGACGGAACGCAGGTCCTCGCCCTCCGGGTCCAGGGCGTAGAGCGGGCCCGGAGGCAGGTCGGGCACCGCGAGACGTTCGACGGCGGTGGCGAAGTGCAGCCCGGCCCCCGCACGGACCACGTTCGGGTGCCAGGGATCCAGGTCGCCGGTCGTCACCACCCCGGTCGCCCCGAACCCGGCGGCCAGTCGGACGACGGCGCCGACGTTCCCCAGATTCCGCGGATTGTCCAGGACCACCACGGGGGAACGCCGGGGCATCCGGGCCAGGGAGCCCAGATTCTCCGTGGCGGCCCGGCGCACGGCCAGCGCCACCACACGGGTGGGGTGCACCTTGGGAACCAGCGTCCGCAGCGTCTCGACGGGCACCTCGGCGGCCGCCGCGCCGACCGCCGCGGTGACGTCGCCGGCGAGTTCGGCCGCGAGCGCCAGCAGGGCCTGCTTGTCGCTGGTGGCCACGAGCCGCACCTCGGCGCCGAAGCGGAGTGCGTGCTTCAAGGCGTGGAACCCGTCCAGCACGACGGCGCCGGGTGCTTCCTCGTTCCACAGCCGCACCAGTGTCGCGGGGTCCACGTCCTTCATCGTCCCAGCCTAAAGGGGCATCGAGCCCCGGCCGTCCCCCCGTGCCCCCGGCTCCGGAACCGGTACGGGCCGGCAGGGGCGGCACGGGCCGATTCCGCCTGCTCCGGACCCGCACGCCCCCCACGCCTGCACGCCCCCACGCCTGCCTCAGCCGACGGACGTGCGCCCTCCGCCGCCGGTCAGCCCCTCCTGGGCCTGCCCGCCGAGGTCGCGTGGGGCCTGCCCGCCGGGGTCGCGCGGGCCGGGCACGTGCCCGGTGTGCGGGCTGTGGAACCGGCTGATGACCCGGTCGCGCCCGGTCGCGGCCCGGGTGCCCAGCCACACCAGGAAGACCGTCGGAAGGAAGACGGCGTCGGCGGCGATCATCGCCATGGAGAAGAAGGGAAGGCCCAGCAAGACCGCGATGCCGGCGTGCTCGCACATCATCACGACGAGCAGGACGTTCTTGACGCGCCGGTTGAACAGGGTGAAGGGGAAGGCGACCTGGACGATGACCGTTCCGTAGGTCAGCACCATCACCATCAGTCCGTTGGACGCCAGCAGGTCGGAAAGGCCGGGCCACGGCGTGAAGTAGTCGAGCTTGAGCGGGTAATACAGCGCGGTACCGTCCTGCCAGCGCGACCCCTGGATCTTGTACCAGCCCGCCGTCGCGTAGATCAGACAGACCTCGACCATGATCACGAGCAGCGCGGCGTTGTGCGCCAGGTTGGCGATCACGTCGAGCAGCGAGCGCGCCTCGCCGCGCCGCGCACGGCGGTCGACCGTCCACCACAGGCCGTTGCCCAGCCAGAGGGTCCAGAACAGAGTGGGCAGCCACCAGGTCGCACCCAGTCCGTCCGTCGCACTGCCGTGGACGAGAGCGATCCCGAGGAGCGCCCACAGCACGGGCCCCGCCACGTCCGGCGCGGACGCGCCGCCGTCGGCCCGGTGCGCGGCGGCGCGGGAGTGCCTGCGGGCGTCCAGCGACCAGACCTGCGCGCAGCGTGTCAGTACCAGGTAGATGGCCATGATGTGCACGACGTTGTCGCCGCCGTCGCCCATGAAGACGCTGCGGTTCTGGACCGAGAGGACACCGGCCATGAACACCACGGACGTCGCCCGGGTGCGCCAGCCGAGCAGCAGGCCGAGGGCCGACAGCAGTGTGATCGCGTACACGGTCTCGAACCAGGCGGAGCCGTCGGACCACATGAGCACGGTGAAGGCGCCGTTGTTGTCCAGTAGTTGGCGGGCCATGTCCCAGCTCCACGGGCTGTCCGGCCCGTAGAGCTCGTGCCGATGCGGCAGTTCGCGCAGCAGGAAGAGCAGGTAGGTGGCGGCGAAACCGATCCGCACCACCGCCGCCTGGTAGGGGCCGAGAGGCGACGCGGTGACGCGCCGGAGACCGCGAGCGAGAGGCCCCGCGCCGTCCGCTCCCCGGTTTCGCACGGGGTTCCCGCTGCGCCCGGTGGTCTCCTCGATCCGCTCCGGGGAGGGTGTGCCGCTCACTTGTCCGCCTCCTCGCCGAGCCCCGGGCCCGCCGTCCCGCCGTCCCGCGGAAGGTCCTCGGGGGTCACGGTCCACCACGGGTACTCCTGGTACTGCGGCGCGGTGTCGCTCTTCTCCGTGCTCCACGACGGCGCCGCCACGGTGCGCGACATGGACCGCACCTGTATCCGTTCGATCGTCCCGCCGTAGTCGCGCTCACCGAGCCGGAGCATCGCGATGCGTCGTACGTACTGCTCGGACAGACGGCCGCGCACCGTCTTCGCCTTGTTCTCGTCACCGTGGTAGTTGACGAAGAAGTCCCAGGCGCGCCGCAGCTCGTTCTGCCGGGTGTGGCTGGGCAGCAGGCTGCCGCGGATCACGTCGCCGTCCTCCGCGGACAGGCTCATCCAACGGGTGGTCCGGCGGCCGTCCGCCCCGGCGACCTCCGCCCGCACGTGGACGGAGATGTTCTGCTGCAGCGGGTTCGGCGCGAACAACTTCCAGTTCTGCTCGAACTCCGGATAGACCCAGTCCTCGATCGCCTCGCCGTGCTGCTTGGTGACCGTGTTCGAGGGGGCGACGTGCAGGAAGACCACCGCCAGATGCCCGACCGTGAACAGTCCCACGAGCGCCAGCGCCGCCGCGGCGACGACGCGGTACGGAAGCGACAGACCGGCGATCCCCTCGGGACGCATCTGCTCCGGTTCCGGCCGGGCACCGGGGGCGGTGTCGGCCTCCGGTTCCGTTCCGGTCCGGGGCCCCGTGCCGTCGGTCCGTACGCTGCCGTCGCTCCGTACGCCGTCCCGTTCCGGCCCGTCAGCGCCCTGCCGTCCCGGCCCGGCGGGGGGCACGGATATGCCGCTGTCCTCCGTCCGCGGGTGCGGCCCCAGGCCGCCGCCCGGGGCCTGTCCGGCCGGTCCGTCCACCGCCTCCGGCCGGCCGCCGCCCGCGCCGCCGGTACGTCCCCCGTGGTCCGATTCCATGCCGCCCCGCCCACCGTCGCTCGCCACTCAGTTATCCACAGGGTTGACACCCTACGGGCCGCCGACCGACCATTGAACCCGATGGACCGAACGATCGGTCGGGACGGAGGCGGGCATGACCGCAGTAGCCGCAGGTCGGAAGTGGCAGAGCCCGGCACAGACGCCGGCGGACGCGGATCCGGCCCTCGCCGAGGCCTTCGACGCCGCCGTCCGGGCCGATGAGCGGATCGAGCCACGCGACTGGATGCCGGACGCGTACCGGGCCACCCTGGTCCGCCAGATGGCCCAGCACGCGCACTCGGAGATCATCGGCATGCAGCCGGAGGCAAACTGGATCACCCGCGCCCCCTCGCTCCGCCGCAAGGCCATCCTGCTCGCCAAGGTGCAGGACGAGGCCGGCCACGGGCTCTACCTCTACAGCGCGGCCGAGACCCTGGGCACCAGCCGCGAGGAGATGCTCGACAAGCTGCACGCGGGCCGCCAGCGGTACTCCTCGATCTTCAACTACCCGACACTGACGTGGGCCGACGTGGGCGCCATCGGCTGGCTCGTGGACGGTGCCGCCATCACCAACCAGGTGCCGCTCTGCCGCTGCTCCTACGGCCCCTACGCCCGCGCGATGGTGCGGATCTGCAAGGAGGAGTCCTTCCACCAGCGCCAGGGGTACGAATCCCTGCTGGCCCTCAGCCGCGGTACCCCGGCCCAGCACGAGATGGCGCAGGACGCGGTGAACCGCTGGTGGTGGCCCTCACTGATGATGTTCGGCCCCCCGGACGACGCCTCCTCCCACTCCGAGCAGTCGATGGCCTGGAAGATCAAGCGCCACTCCAACGACGAACTGCGTCAGCGCTTCGTGGACATCTGCGTCCCCCAGGCCCGTTCGCTCGGCCTCACCCTCCCCGATCCCGAGCTGCGGTGGAACGAGGAGCGGGGCCGGCACGACTTCGGCGCCATCGACTGGACCGAGTTCGAGCAGGTCCTCAAGGGCAACGGCCCGTGCAACGAAGAACGCCTCGCCCGTCGCCGCAGGGCCCACGAGGAGGGCGCGTGGGTGCGCGACGCCGCCGCCGCCCACGCCGCCAAGCACCGGCCGGGACAGGACTCCGAGCCGCCCCGGCCGACGGACACCCACCGACCGGCCCCTTCGGCCGCACCAGCTCAGGAGGCGACGGCATGAGCAGCTCGACGGACTGGCCCCTCTGGGAGGTGTTCGTGCGCGCCCGCCGCGGGCTGTCCCACACCCATGCCGGCAGCCTGCACGCCCCGGACGCCGAGATGGCCCTGCGCAACGCCCGGGACCTCTACACCCGCCGGGCCGAAGGGGTTTCGCTCTGGGTCGTCCCGTCCACGGCGATCACCGCCTCCTCCCCGGACGAGAAGGACTCCTTCTTCGCCCCGTCGGGTGACAAGCCCTACCGCCACCCGACGTTCTACGAGATCCCCGAAGGGGTGGAGCACCTGTGAACGCGGCCCTCGCCCTCGGCGACGACGCGCTGGTGCTTTCGCACCGGCTGGGGGAGTGGGCGGGACACGCCCCGGTCCTGGAGGAGGAGGTGGCGCTCGCCAACATCGCACTCGACCTGCTCGGCCAGGCCCGCGTCCTGCTGTCCCTCACCGGCGACGAGGACGAGCTGGCCTATCTCCGTGAGGAACGGGCCTTCCGCAACCTCCAGTTGGTCGAGCAGGAGAACGGCGACTTCGCCCGCACCATCGCCCGGCAGCTCTACTTCTCGGTCTACCAGCGCCTGCTGTACGAGCAGTTGGCGGGCGGCTCCGGCCCGTTCGCGGATCTTGCCGCCAAGGCGGTCAAGGAGGTCGCGTACCACCAGGACCACGCGGAGCAGTGGACGGTCCGGCTCGGCGACGGCACTGACGAAAGCCATGCCCGCATGGAGCGCGGCCTCCAGGAGCTCTGGAAGTACACCGGAGAGATGTTCCGGCCCGTCGAAGGCGTCGACGTCGACTGGGAGGCGATGCACCGTAGTTGGCTCGCCACCGTCACCGGAGTGATGGGGCGGGCGGCCCTGGACCTGCCGACGGGTCCCAGGGAAGGGGCCTGGACCGCCGGAGCGGGTCGGCAGGGCATCCACACCGAGCCCTTCGGCCGCATGATCGCCGAAATGCAGCACCTGCACCGCAGCCACCCGGGGGCGACATGGTGACCACGACGGCACTGGAGGAACGGCTGCGCGCCGTCGCGGGCGCGGTGCCCGACCCGGAACTACCCGTCCTCACCTTGGAAGAGCTGGGTGTCCTGCGGGGGATACGGATGGACGGGCCGACGAGCGTGACGGTGCGGCTCACCCCGACCTACACGGGCTGTCCCGCGATCGGGACGATGACCGACGACATCGAGCGGGTCCTCCTCGACCACGGCATGACCAAGGTCTCGGTGGTCACCGTGCTCGCGCCCGCCTGGTCGACGGACGACATCACGGACGAGGGCCAGCGCAAACTCGCCGCGTCCGGCATAGCACCGCCGCGCCCCGGTGCTGAGGATCGCTCCGGGCCCGTGCCGCTGACGCTCGCCGTGCGCTGCCCGCACTGCGGGTCCACCGACACCGAACTGCTCAGCCGCTTCTCCTCCACCGCTTGCAAGGCGCTGCGCCGGTGCGTCTCGTGCCGGGAGCCGTTCGACCACTTCAAGGAGCTCTAAATGTTCCACCCGCTCCGGGTCCGCGCGACGGAACGGATCACCGACGACGCCGTGGCCGTCACCTTCGACGTGCCGCCGGAGCTGCGCGAAACCTTCCGGCACACTCCGGGCCAGCACCTCAACGTCCGCTACACCGTGGGCGGCCGGGAGATCCGGCGCTCCTACTCCCTCTGCTCACCGGCGGTCCGTGCCCCCGGGGAACCGGAGCTGACCATCGGCATCCGCGCCATCGAGGGCGGCGCCTTCTCCACGTACGCCCTCACCGAACTGGCGGTCGGTGACGAGGTGGAGGCCATGCCTCCGGCGGGCCGTTTCACCCTCGCCCCGCGCCCCGGGCACTTCGCGGCGATCGTCGGCGGCAGCGGCATCACACCCGTCCTGTCGATGGCGACGAGCCTGCTGACCCGCGAGCCCTCGGCGACGTTCTGCCTGATCC
Organism: uncultured Streptomyces sp.; assembly: GCF_947488945.1. Taxonomy (GTDB): domain Bacteria; phylum Actinomycetota; class Actinomycetes; order Streptomycetales; family Streptomycetaceae; genus Streptomyces. The sequence goes on along the minus strand of NZ_CANLBS010000003.1, from coordinate 233,237 downwards.
GCAGCGACCGCACCGCCGCGTCCACCATGTTCCTCGACGAGGTGGCGGACCTGAAGGACCGGTTCCCGGACCGGTTCCGACTGGTGACGGCCCTCTCCCGCGAGGAGCAGACCGCAGGCCTGCCCTCGGGGCGGCTGGACCGCGAGCGCCTTCTCGGCCTGCTGCCGATGCTCGTACCGGTCGCCGACGTGGCCGACTGGTACCTCTGCGGCCCTTACGGCCTGGTGCGCGACTCCGCCTCCGCGCTGCGGGCGCTCGGGGTCGAGCGGTCCCATGTCCACCAGGAGATCTTCCACGTGGACCACGTGGACGACGGTCCGTCGTCCACCCCCGTGGTCCGCCCTGCCGGGACGGACGGCGAGCGGAGCAAGCTCACCGCCACCCTCCACGGGCGCTCCGGAAGCTGGCCGGTCAGAAGCGGCGAACCCTTGCTGGAAACGGTGCTGCGCGGTCGCTCGGACGCGCCGTACGCCTGCAAGGGCGGTGTGTGCGGCACCTGCCGGGCGTTCCTCGTCCGGGGCGAGGTGCGGATGGACCGCAATTTCGCCCTGGAACCCGACGAGACCTCGGCCGGCTTCGTACTCGCCTGCCAGTCCCATCCCCTGACCCCGGAGGTCGAGCTGGACTTCGACCGCTGACGGGCCCGGACGGCCGCCGGGCCTGGACGGGGCGGGGCGGGCCCTGCGGGCGCGGTCCCGAACAGGACGCTGCGGTCTGCGGGCCGCTTCAGAGAACGAAGGGAGCGCTTCCGCTCTCGGTCACCATCGGACGACCGGCACCGTCCCAGGCGAGCATCCCGCCCTCGATGTTCACCGCGTCGACGCCCTGCTGAACGAGGTACTGGGTGACCTGCGCCGACCGGCCGCCGACCCGGCACATCACATGCACCCGACGGCCGGCCTCGGCCGCCTCGGCGACCTCGCCGAACCGGCCGACGAAGTCGCTCATCGGTACGTGCAGCGCACCCTCGACGTGTCCGGCGGCCCACTCGTCGTTCTCCCGGACATCCAGCACGAGGCCGTCCGACGGCACCGCCGCGACGTCCACCGAGGGCAGCGGGGCGTAGTTCATGGGTCAGGCCTTCTCTCGTACGGGATGCGACACCTTCGTCCGAAACGCTACTGCACGAGCTCCGCCAGCTCGGCCTCGCGGCGCGACACCTCGCCGAGGAGCTGCTCCGCGATGTCCACCAGCAACTGGTCCGGGTCGTCCGGGGCCATCCGCAGCATCGAGCCGATCGCACTCTCCTCCAGCTCCTGCGCGAGCACCGTCAGCAACTCCTTGCGGCGGCTCAGCCACTCCAGCCGGGCATAGAGCTCCTCGCTCTCGCTCAGCAGCACCGGCGGGGTCACCGGCCCGGCCGCCCACTCCTCGGCGAGCTCCCGGAGCAGATCCACGTCTCCCCGGCCGTAGGCCCCGTTGACGCGGGTGATGAACGCCTCCCGGCGCTCCCGCTCCACCTCGTCCTGAGCCAGATCCGGGTGTGCCCTGCGGGCCAGCTCGCGGTAGAGCTTGCGCGCCTCCTCGCTCGGCCTGATCCGCTTCGGCGGGCGCACCGGCTGGTCGGTGAGCATGGCCACCGCCTCGGGGTAGAGCCCGTCCGAATCCATCCAGTCGTGGAAGAGTTCCTCCACGCCCGGCATCGGCATGACGGCCGCACGGGCGTCGCGCGCCTTGCGCAGGTCCTCGGGATCACCCGTCCTGGCAGCCCGCGCCTCTGCGATCTGCGCGTCCAGTTCGTCCAGCCGCGCGTACATCGGGCCCAGCTTCTGGTGGTGCAGCCGGGAGAAGTTGTCGACCTCGACGCGGAACGTCTCGACGGCGATCTCGAACTCGATCAACGCCTGTTCGGCGGCCTGCACGGCCCTGGCAAGCCGTGCCTCGGGCCGGGGCGCGGAACCAGCGGAACCATCCGTCTGCGCGTCGGCGTGGGCCCGTGCGGACTCCTCCTGCACAGACTCCTCCTGCACGGCCCCCTCCTGCCCGGGCCTCTCCCCTGCGCCCTGACCGGCGAACACGGCACCGGCCAACGCACCGTCCGCGAGCGTGGCATCGGCAGGCATGGCATCGGCAGGCATGGCGTCGGGAGGCGTGGCGTCGCGCGGGGCCCGGGGCAGGTCGGCGGACTGCCGGTCTTCGTCGTTCCGAGTGGTCGGCACCTCGGCGGCTTCGTCGGTCACCCGCCCAGCGTATGGCCCCGCAGACGGCCCTGACGACGCGCGGCGGCCCCTCGGCCCTCCCCGGCGGCGCGCCCGCCCGGCGCGACCGGCCACCCGCCGCCCCGTGCCCCCCGCCCGGCGTGACCGACCGCCCGCCACCCCGTGCCCCCGGCACGCGTGACCGACCGCCCGCCGCCCCGTGCCCCCGGCCGGCACGCGCGACCGACCAGCGGCGCCGGTCACACCCCCAGCTCGGCCGCCACCCGTCCCGCCCCGATGGCGGTGAGCAGTGCGGCGTGGTCGGCCTCCGTGCGGTCCGCGTAGCCGACGGCGAACTCGGCCACCGCCTCGTCCAGTTCATCGGTCTTGCCGCAGTACCCCGAGAGCAGCCGCGGGTCCGCGCTGTGCGCGTGGGCCCGGGCCAGAAGCGCACCGGTCATCCGAGCGTAGTCGTCGACCTCGGCGGCGGAGAGCGCCGCAGGGTCCACGCTGCCCTTCCGGTTCCGGAACTGCCGCACCTGGAAGGCCCGTCCGTCGACGTCCGCAGCGCCCGCCGTCCTCTGCCACCTCGGTGGAGCGGGCGGCGAACCGGGCGCTGGTGTTCCGCCTCGCCTTCTCCGCGACCTTCTCCAGCGTGCCGAGCAGGTCCCGGGCGTCGGCGTGCGAGACGAGTTCCTCGTCGGCGATGGCGTTCCAGGCGTCGAGCGCGGACATCCGGGACAGCAGCCGCATGGTCCGCCGGTAGGCGCCGACGGCGTCGTAGGCGGCCCGTCGGCAAGTCGCCTCGTCGGCCCCGGTCTCCCGCCCGACCAACACCAGCGAGGCCGCGAGCCGCTTGAGGTCCCACTCCCACGGGCCGACGACCGTCTCGTCGAAGTCGTTGAGATCCATCACCAGCCTGCCGCGGGCATCGCCGTACAGCCCGAAGTTGGCGGCGTGCGCGTCGCCGCAGAGTTGCGCGCGGACGCCGGTCACCGGCGTCCCGGTCAGATCGTGGGCCATCAGCCCGGCCGACCCGCGCAGAAAGGCGAACGGCGAGGCCGCCATCCGGCCGACCCGTATCGGGGTGAGGCCGGGGACGCGATCGCGGTTGGACTCCTCCACGGCCCGCACAGCGTCCGGCCGGTCGGTCGGCAGCACGAGCGAGGCGTGGGCCGCTCTCGGCACCCGGTCGCGCAGCAGCTTGCCCGCGGCCTTCGGCGATCCGCCCACCGTACGCCGGGCGAAGCCGGTCAACGGCGGTATGCGGAGGTTGCCCGGCACCGCGCAGCCCTCCGTGGTCGTCCCGCCGGCCCCGGAGGCGGGCGCGGGCCCGGCCTCCGCGACCGCCCAACTGCCGTCCGCGACCGCCCAACTGTCGTCCGCCGAAAAGAATCCCGTCGGCGCGGTCGTCCCGATCCCGACCGCCGTCGTCCCGCTTCCGCCCATGGACGCCGCCTCCCCCGCCATGTCCGTGATGCCGTCCATCCGCGACGTCACCCTGGGGCGTCGCCGGTGCCGTCCACCGTCGAACGGACCACGACGGTACCGCCGTCCGCCCGCCGCCGCCCATGCCTGTGGACAACCTCTCCGGCGGCTGTGAACGGCGCTGAGCAGCGCGAACCCTGAGCGCGCACGGCCCGGCGGCCGTTCGGGACTCAGACGCCGACTGCCTCCTCCATCTCCTCCTCCGCCTCCTCGCGTCCCTCGTCCGCCGCGGGGCCGCGACGCGCGTCCCGCGGACCGCCGTCACTCTTCCGCGAGGCGGCATCCGCGGGAGCCTCGGCGGGGGTCACCGTGGAGTCCACCGCGGCCGGGCGCCGGCGGCGGCGCTCCCCCAGCGCGGCGACACCCATGACCACCAGGCCCACCACGAACCAGAGGGCGAGCACCAGCAGGTGGCCGCCGAGCGCGTGGCCGCCGAAGTACACGTGGGCGCGCACGCCCTCGACGAACCCGGCGCCGTTCCAGAACGCGTGCAGAGAGGCGAAGAACCCCGACTGCAGTTCGGGTCGGAAGATGCCGCCGGAGCTGGTGAAGTTGAGCATCACGAAGAGCACCATCACGCCGAGCGTCGTCCACCTCTTGAGGAAGGTGTGCAGACCGACTCCGATCAGCAGGATGCCCGCCGAGTAGAGCCACGCCATCGCCCACAGTCCGCCGAGCCCGTGACTCACCAGACCGAACACCGGCCCGGCGAAAGCGGCGCCGATCAGGCTGACCACCAGCGAGGCCCCGGCCACCAGCAGCGCCCGCAGCCGCAGGGGCAGCACCCCGCCGGCACCGCCGATGACCGCCACCGAGGCGTACGAACCGATGCTGATCGCGACCAGCAGGAAGAAGATGCCCTGCCCGGTCGGGTCGCCTTCCGCGGTCGGCGCCACGTCGGACACCTTCAGCGGCGCACCCTGCCCGGCGGCCACCTCGGTGAAGACCTTCTCGACGACGGTGGCGGTGGTGTCCGAGGCGGCGGACACCACCAGCAGTTCGGGCCTGTCACCGGGCAGGTACGCGCCCCAGCTCTCCTGGGTCCGCAGGTTCTCCTCGGCGGTGGAGCGGTCCGCGACCGTCCGCACGGTGAGCGCTCCGTCCGTCTCGTCCTGGAGCGACTGCGCCAGGACCTGGGCGGCGGCCCCGGAACCGACCACGTCGACCCGCAGCGCGTGCGGCTCGGGGGCGTGGAAGGCCCCGAGGTAGGCGAGCCCCATGCCGATGCACATCAGCAACGGGGTGACGAGGTGGCCCAGCACGTGGCGCAAGGCCGCGGCCGTCGAGCCGGGAGCGGTACTCGATCCTGCGGACATCCGGACTTTCTCCCTTTGGTTGTCTTTTACAACTCACGCTTCCGTTGTACTGTACAACTGAAATTCGGGGGCACCGGCACCCACTCTCCGGACCAGCGGCTCCGGCTCGTCCACCCAGGGCGAACGAGCCCGCCTGCCGGAGCGAAACGAAGCGCGACAACGAAGAGGTGGACCCGTGACCGGCACTCCGGGACGACGTGACGAATCCCTCGATGTCATCCAGCGGGAACTGACGGCCTTCGCCCGGCGCGCACGCGCCGCCGCGGCCCGGCTCCATCCCGAGCTGCCACTCGTCTCGTACACGCTGCTGGCGCACATCGACGACCGGCAGGGCTGCCGGGCCACCGATCTGGCCGCGCACTACATGCTGGACAAGTCGACGGTCAGCCGCCAGGTCGGGGCGCTGGAGAGGATGGGACTGGTCGAGCGCCACCCCGACCCCGACGACCAGCGCATCCAGGTCCTGCATCCGACCGGGGCAGGCCGGGACGCCCTCGCCTCCACGCAGGCCAGTCGACGGGCGGCGTACCGCGAGCGCCTGGCGGAGTGGACCGGGGAGGACCTCGCACAGTTCGCGGAGTATCTGCAGCGCTACAACCAGTCCGGCGAGCGCTGAACCGGACCGCGCATGCCGATCGAGTCGCCCACCCCCGCCACAACGGGGCGTTTCACGTGAAACATCCCCGCGCGACGACCGACGGACTCCGGCCACCCCGCAGCGGGGCGCACACCAAGAAACCCCCGCACCGGATTTCTCCGGTGCGGGGGTTCTCTCTGTGCGCGAGGGGGGATTTGAACCCCCACGTCCCGAAGGACACTGGCACCTGAAGCCAGCGCGTCTGCCGTTCCGCCACTCGCGCATGAGTGATGATCACTCAGCTCGCCGCCAGGTCTTCGCTGTGTTTCGCTGCGACCCCTTGGCGACATCGGAAGATTAGCACGTAGGAAGGGGTGGATTCACATCCGTTGTTTCGAGGGCCCGACAGGGGGCAACGGGAACCCGCGGCGGGCTCACCCACTCCTCCTCAGTACCTCCCGTGTGCGGGACACTGTCAGGGAGCCACCTCTACGATCCGTGTGAGGGGTGACACTCATCCACAGGGCAGACAAGGGGAACCAGCCGATTTCCCGACGCGTGGATACGATCAGTAAGCAGTACAGGGACGATGACACCGGAGGAGGTGCCCCATGGGAGTCATGAAGCGTTTCGAGCAGCGTCTCGAAGGTCTGGTCAACGGCACCTTCGCCAAGGTCTTCAAGTCCGAGGTGCAGCCGGTCGAGATCGCGGGCGCGCTCCAGCGCGAATGCGACAACAACGCGACCATCTGGAACCGCGAGCGGACGGTCGTCCCCAACGACTTCATCGTCGAGCTCAGCACCCCGGACTACGAGCGCCTCAGCCCGTACTCGGGTCAGCTCGGCGACGAGCTGTCCGGACTCGTCCGGGACTACGCCAAGCAGCAGCGCTACACCTTCATGGGCACGATCAAGGTGCACCTGGAGAAGGCCGAGGACCTGGACACGGGCCTCTACCGCGTACGCAGCCGCACCCTGGCGTCGAGTTCGTCGCAGCAGGAACCGGCCGGCGGCGGATACGGCGGCCGGCCTCAGCAGTCCCACCCGCAACGGCCCGCAGCGGGCGGCCCCGAGGCCGCGGGGGGCTACGGCTATCCGCCGGCCTCCCCGCCGCCGATGCCCGCGGCCCCGCCGCCGGGCGCCGGCCGGGCCCCGGCGGGCCCCGGCGACCGGCGCCGTCCCTCCGCGCCCGGCGCCCTGCCGGACGCCCAGGTCCGGCGCTGGATCGAGATCAACGGCACCCGCCATCAGATCTCCCGCCCGACGCTGGTGCTGGGACGCAGCACCGAAGCCGACGTGCGGATCGACGACCCCGGCGTATCGCGCCGGCACTGTGAGATCCGGACCGGAACGCCCTCGACGATCCAGGATCTCGGGTCCACCAACGGCATCGTGGTGGACGGGCAGCACACCACCCGCGCTACGCTCCGCGACGGCTCGCGAATCGTCGTGGGCAGCACCACCATCGTTTACCGGCAAGCCGAAGGGTGAAGCGGGGGCAATGTCAGAGCTGACCCTTACGGTCATGCGGCTAGGTTTCCTGGCTGTTCTGTGGCTGTTCGTGATCGTGGCCGTCCAGGTCATTCGAAGTGACCTGTTCGGGACGCGCGTCACACAGCGCGGCTCACGCCGCAACGGCGCCGAAGCGCGGCCGCAGCAGAACCGCCAGCAAGCCGCTGCCGCACCACCGCAGCAGCGCCAACAGCCGGGGCGCCAGCGCCGCGGCGCACCGACCAAACTGGTCGTGTCCGAGGGTTCCCTCACAGGCACCACGGTCTCGCTCCAGGGCCAGACCATCACCCTGGGCCGGGCCCACGATTCGACCATCGTGCTGGACGACGACTACGCCTCCAGCAGGCATGCCAGGATCTACCCCGACCGGGACGGCCAGTGGATCGTCGAGGATCTCGGGTCCACCAACGGCACGTATCTCGACCGGACCCGTCTCACCACCCCGACGCCCGTTCCGCTGGGCGCGCCGATCCGTATCGGCAAGACCGTCATCGAGCTGCGGAAGTAGTACGACAATGAGCGAGCGGAGCGAGCGAGCCGCGGCGGTCCTGACCCAGGATCTGGCCAGGTTCCCGACCGGAGGGTGGGCAGTGTGGCGCGAGACCGGCTGTACCCCGAGCCGACGGGCGAGGTGCGCATGAGCTTGTCGCTGCGCTTCGCCGCCGGATCGCACAAGGGCATGATCCGGGAGGGGAACGAGGACTCCGGCTACGCCGGGCCGCGCCTCCTCGCCATCGCCGACGGCATGGGCGGTCAGGCGGCCGGTGAGGTCGCCAGCTCCGAGGTGATCTCCACGCTCGTCCAGCTCGACGACGACGTGCCCGGCTCCGACATCCTCACCTCGCTCGGTACGGCGGTCCAGCGGGCCAACGACCAGCTCCGGGTGATGGTCGAGGAGGACCCCCAGCTCGAAGGCATGGGCACCACGCTCACCGCCCTGCTCTGGACGGGCCGCCGCCTCGGCCTGGTGCACGTCGGCGACTCCCGCGCGTACCTGCTGCGGGACGGCGTGCTCACCCAGATCACCCAGGACCACACCTGGGTCCAGCGTCTCGTCGACGAGGGCCGGATCACCGAGGAGGAAGCCACCACCCACCCGCAGCGCTCCCTGCTGATGCGCGCGCTGGGCAGCGGCGACCACGTCGAACCCGATCTCTCCATTCGCGAGGTACGGGCCGGCGACCGCTATCTGATCTGCTCCGACGGGCTCTCCGGCGTGGTCTCGCACCAGACCATGGAAGAGACGCTCGCCAGCTACCAGGGCCCCCAGGAGACCATCCAGGAGCTGATCCAGCTCGCCCTGCGCGGCGGCGGACCCGACAACATCACCTGCATCGTGGCGGACGTCCTCGACGTCGACGGCAACGACACCCTGGCCGGCCGTCTCAACGACACCCCGGTCATCGTCGGAGCGGTCGCGGAGAACCAGGCCCAGCTGAGCGACGGCGGAGCGATGCAGACCCCGGCCGGACGCGCCGCGGGGCTCGGCCGCACCGTGCCGCCGCCCGCCGGGGCCTTCGGCCCGCCCGGCAGCGGGGACGACTCCGGTTACGGCGACGGGCCCTCCGGGGCGTACGACGCCTACACCGACGACGACTTCGAGAAGCCGCGCAAGAAGCGACCGTGGCTCAAGCGCGGCTTCTACGTCGTGCTGGCCCTCGCCGTGGTCGGCGGCGGCCTCTACGGCGGCTACCGCTGGACGCAGACCCAGTTCTACGTCGGCGCCAAAGAAGACAACGTCGCCCTGTACCGCGGCATCAGCCAGGACCTCGCCTGGGTCTCGCTGTCCAAGGTCGAGACCGACCACCCCGAGATCGAACTCAAGTACCTGCCGCCGTACCAGCGCAAGAAGGTCGAGTCGACGATCGCCGAGGGCAATCTCGCCGACGCCCGCAAGAAGGTCACGGAGCTGGGCACCCAGGCGTCCGCCTGCAAGAAGGACGCCCAGCGCCGCGCGGCCGAGGCGGCGCAGAAGGCCGCCGCAGACGAGAAGACGTCCGACAAGTCCGCCGACAAGGGGACCACGACCGCTACCCCCACTCCCGGCCCCAGCCTCTCGGAGGAAGAGAAAAAGCTGGTCCCGCAGTGCGGTAAGCAGTAAGCCGTAGGGGGCCCACAGCACCATGAGCGTTGTCACCAACACGACCACCATCGGCGCGATCGACGCACCGAGCCGCCGCAACACCGAGCTGATGATGATGGTGTTCGCCATCGTCATCTGCGTCTTCGCCTACGCCAACGTCGGCCTCGCCATGGACGGCACACTGCCGTCCGGCATGTTCGGCTACGGTGCCGGGCTCATCCTGCTCGGCGGAGTCGCCCACCTCGTGGTGCGCAAGTTCGCGCCCTACGCGGACCCGCTGCTGCTCCCGCTGGCCACCCTGCTCAACGGTCTCGGGCTGGTGCTGATCTGGCGGCTGGACCAGTCACCCCGGCTGATCCAGCGCGCCGAGGTTCTCTACGGCGGGTACAGCCCGGACGCGCCCAAGCAGCTGCTCTACTCGGCGATCGGCGTGGCCTTCTTCGTCGCGGTGCTGATGATCCTCAAGGACCACCGCGTCCTCCAGCGCTACACCTACATCTCGATGGTGGCGGCGCTGATCCTGCTGATCCTGCCGATGTTCTTCCCCGCGGTCAACGGCGCGAAGATCTGGATCAGCCTGGGCCCGTTCTCCATCCAGCCGGGGGAGTTCGCGAAGATTCTCATCGCGATCTTCTTCTCCGGCTATCTCATGGTGAAACGCGACGCCCTGGCCCTGGCCAGCCGCCGCTTCATGGGGATGTACCTGCCGCGCGGACGCGACCTCGGCCCGATCATCACCATCTGGGCCCTGTCGATCCTGATCCTGGTCTTCGAGACCGACCTCGGCACCTCGCTGCTGTTCTTCGGCCTCTTCATCGTGATGCTCTACGTCGCCACCGAGCGCACCAGCTGGATCGTCTTCGGTCTGCTGATGTCGGCGGCCGGCGCGGTCGGTGTCGCCTCCTTCGAACCGCACGTCCAGCAGCGCGTCAACGCCTGGCTCGACCCGTTCGCCCAGAAGACGTTGGAGCAGAGCGACCAGATCGCCCAGTCGCTGATGTCCTTCGGCTCCGGCGGAACGCTGGGCACCGGTCTCGGCCAGGGCCACTCGGACCTGATCATGTTCGCCGCCAACGCCGACTTCATCCTCTCCACCGTCGGCGAGGAGCTGGGACTGGCCGGGATGATGGCCGTCCTGCTCGTCTACGGCCTCATCGTCGAGCGCGGCGTCCGGACGGCCCTGGCCGCCCGCGACCCGTTCGGCAAGCTGCTGGCCATCGGCCTCTCCGGCGCCTTCGCCATCCAGATCTTCGTGGTGGCCGGCGGCGTCATGGGCCTGATCCCGCTCAGCGGTATGACCATGCCGTTCCTCGCGTACGGCGGTTCCTCCGTGCTCGCGAACTGGGCCCTCATCGCCATCCTCATCCGAATCAGCGACACCGCGCGGCGGCCCGCACCGGCGCCCGCGCCCTCGCCCGACGCCGAAATGACTCAGGTGGTCCGCCCGTGAACAAGCCGCTGCGCCGGATCGCGATCTTCTGCGGAATCCTGATCCTGGCCCTGCTGGTACGCACGAACTACCTCCAGTACGTGCGCGCCGACGAGCTGAACACCCGGGACGAGAACCGCCGCGTCCGCATCGAGCGGTACGCCCACGAGCGCGGCGCCATCGTCGTCGACGGCAAGGCCGTGACCGGCTCCGTCGAGACCGAGAGCAGCGACTTCAAGTACAAGCGGTCCTGGAAGGACGGGCCCATGTGGGCCCCGGTGACCGGGTACTCCTCGCAGGCCTTCGGCTCGACGCAGCTGGAGAGCATCGAGGACGGCATCCTCACCGGCAACGACGACCAGCTCTTCTTCGACCGCACCCTGTCGATGTTCACGGGCGAGAAGAAGCAGGGTGGCAACGTCGTCACCACGCTGAACGGCGCCGCCCAGAAGGCCGCCTTCGAAGGGCTCGGCAAGAAGAAGGGCGCCGCCGTCGCTCTCGACCCGCAGACCGGGGCCATCCTGGCGCTCGCCAGCACCCCCTCGTACGACCCCTCGACCTTCGCGGGCAACTCCGAGAAGGACTCCGCCGCCTGGGAGAAGCTCCTCAAGGACGAGGACAAGCCGATGCTGAACCGGGCGCTGCGCGAGACCTACCCGCCCGGCTCGACGTTCAAGGTCGTCACGGCGGCGGCCGCGCTGGAGAACGGGCTCTACGACAGCATCGACGAGAGCACGAACTCGCCGCTGCCGTGGACGCTGCCGCAGAGCACCACGCCGCTCTCCAACGAGGGCAACATCCCCTGCAAGAACGCTTCGCTCCGGAACGCGCTGAAGTACTCCTGCAACACCGTCTTCGGCAAGATGAGCGACGACGTCGGCAACGAGAAGATGATCGAGCAGGCCGACAAGTTCGGCTTCAACAAGCAGGTGTTCACGCCCACCCGCGCCGAGGCGAGCGTCTACCCCGAGGACAACCGGCCGCAGAACGCCCTCGCGGGCATCGGACAGGCGTCCAACCGCACCACCCCGCTCCAGATGGCCATGGTCGCCTCGGCCATCGCCAACGACGGCAAGCTGATGCAGCCGTACATGGTCGCCGCGCGCCAGGCGCCCAGCCTGGACAACGTCTACACGGCCGAGCCCAAGGAGCTGAGCCAGGCGCTGTCGGCGGAGAACGCCCAGAAGATCCAGCAGATGATGGAGACCGTCGTCGACTCCGGCACCGGAACCAGGGCGAAGATCGACGGCGTCACCGTGGGCGGCAAGACCGGTACCGCCCAGCACGGCCTGAACAACAGCGAGAAGCCGTACGCCTGGTTCATCTCGTACGCGAAGACCGCCGAGGGTTCCCCGGTGGCGGTCGCCGTGGTGGTCGAGGACGGCCAGGCCAACCGTGACGACATCTCCGGCGGCGGCCTGGCCGCCCCGATCGCGAAGAGCGTGATGGAGGCGGTGCTCGACAGCAAGTAGGACGGCCGCCGCGGGTACCGCGTACCGGACACCGGGATACCGGTCGGGTATCGGCTGACGGGTGCGGGCCGATCGTGCCGGGCGTGCCCGGTAGCGTATGCGCGAACAGCGCACCGCCGGACCACACACGGGTGCGGTCGGGACTGACGGAGAGGGCTGGAACAGTGATGGAAGAGCCGCGTCGCCTCGGCGGCCGGTACGAACTGGGCTCGGTGCTCGGCCGCGGGGGGATGGCCGAGGTCTATCTCGCCCACGACACCCGGCTCGGCCGCACCGTGGCCGTGAAGACGCTCCGGGCCGACCTGGCCCGCGACCCGTCCTTCCAGGCCCGGTTCCGCCGTGAGGCCCAGTCTGCGGCCTCGCTCAACCACCCGGCGATCGTCGCGGTGTACGACACGGGTGAGGACTACGTCGACGGCGTGTCCATCCCCTACATCGTCATGGAGTACGTGGACGGCTCCACCCTCCGTGAACTGCTGCACTCCGGCCGCAAGCTGCTGCCCGAGCGCACGCTGGAGATGACCGTCGGGATCCTGCAGGCGCTGGAGTACTCGCACCGCGCCCAGATCGTGCACCGCGACATCAAGCCGGCCAACGTCATGCTGACGCGCACCGGCCAGGTCAAGGTCATGGACTTCGGCATCGCCCGCGCGATGGGCGACTCCGGCATGACCATGACGCAGACCGCCGCCGTCATAGGGACCGCGCAGTACCTCTCGCCCGAGCAGGCCAAGGGGGAGCAGGTCGACGCCCGTTCCGACCTCTACTCCACCGGCTGCCTGCTGTACGAACTGCTGACCGTGCGGCCCCCGTTCGTGGGGGACTCGCCCGTCGCGGTGGCGTACCAGCACGTGCGGGAGGAACCCCAGCCGCCGAGCAACTTCGACGCCGAGATCACGCCCGAGATGGACGCGATCGTGTTGAAGGCCCTGGTCAAGGACCCCGACTACCGCTACCAGTCCGCCGACGAGATGCGCGCGGACATCGAGGCCTGCCTCGACGGCCGGCCGGTGGCGGCCGCTGCCGCGCTGGGCGCCGTCGGCGCGGGCGGCTACGGCGGGTACGACCACTACGACCCGCCGACCACCGCGCTGCGGCAGACCGATCCGAACAGCGGCCAGACCTCCATGCTGCCGCCGGTCAACCCGGACGACGGCGGATACGGCTACGACGACCGGCCCGACCGCAGGCGTCAGAAGAAGAACAACACCTCGACGATCCTGCTGGTCGTCGCGGGCGTCCTGGTTCTGATCGGCGCGATCCTGATCGGCAGCTCGGTCTTCGGCGACAACGCCGACGACGGCAGGATCGCGACCCCGAACATGGTCGGCTCCACCCAGGCCGACGCGGAAGGACTCGCGAAGAACGCGGGGCTCGTCCTCAAGGTCGGCGAGGAGAAGGCCTGCGAGAACCAGGAGAAGGGCAAGATCTGCAGCCAGAGTCCCGAGGCGGACTCGGAGATCGACAAGGGCGGGACGGTCACGGTCGTCGTCTCCACCGGCGCCCCGAAGGTCGAGGTGCCGGACGTCCTGGAGAAGTCCGAGGACAGCGCCCGCAGTCTGCTGGAGGAGAAGGGCTTCTCGGTCGTGACGGAGTCCGTCGAGTCGGAGGCGACCCCCGGCACCGTCGTGAAGCAGAGCCCCGACGGCGGCAGTGAGGCCGAGAAGGAGTCGGAGGTGAAGATCACGATCGCCACGGAGAAGACGGCGACCGTGCCCGGGGTGACCGACCGGACCTTCGACCAGGCCAAGGCGCAGCTCCAGGCACTCGGATTCAGCAACGTCGCGCAGTCCGAGGTCGACTCGGACAAGGCCGCGGGCATCGTGGTCGAGCAGACGCCCGAGGCCAACAGCAAGCAGCCGCTGGACACCCAGATCGTCCTCAAGGTCTCCAAGGGCCCGGCGCAGCCGGAGCAGGTCGCGGTGCCGGACATGACCGGCAAGACGCTCGCCGAGGTGAAGGCGCTGCTCGCCGGGGCCGGCCTCCAACTGGGCTCCGTCACCGGATCGTCCGACGACAAGGCGCGCTTCATCACCAGCTCCCCGGGGATCGGCACCCCGGTCGCCAAGGGGAGCGCGGTCAACGTGACGACGCTCGGCATCGACGGGAACAACGGCGACAACAGCAACGGCAACAACGGCGGCCTCTTCGGAGGCTTCGGGGACTGACCCCGGCGCCCCGACCGCACGCCTGAAGGGACCCGGCCGCCTGGTGGAGGCGGCCGGGTCCCTTCGTCGTGTCCCGCGCGGTTCGGCGATCCCGCGAGTCCGGTGTCCCGCGCGGTGCGGCTACTCGGTGAGCTCGGCGGGCGGTGTGCGGTCCCGGTCCACCTTCTCCGTGCGCTCCAGCTCGCCCCAGACCACGTACCGGTACGTGGAGGTGAAGACGGGCGTGCAGGTCGTCAGCGTGATGTAGCGACCGGGACCGTCCACCCCCGCCTCCTCGGGCACCGCGGCCAGCACGTCCACGTTGTACTTGGAGGTCTCGGGCAGCGACTTGAACACCTTGTAGACGTACCAGGTGTCCTTGGTCTCGAAGACGATCGCGTCGCCGTTCTTCAGCTTGTCGATGTTGTGGAACTTGGCGCCGTGGCCGTCCCGGTGGGCAGCGAGCGCGAAGTTGCCTTTCTCGTCCGAGGGCAGGGCCGACTTCACCGGGTCCGTGTAGTAGCCGGCCACACCGTCGTTGAGGGTCCCGGTGGCGGTGCCCTTCTTGACCAGCACCTCGCCGTTGTTCATCGCCGGCACGTGCAGGAAGCCGACGCCGTCCTTGGTGTCCAGCTCACCCGGACCGCCGGCCCAGCGGTCGCGGACGGTCTCGGCCTGCTTGCCCGCCTCGTGGTCGGCGACCACGTTCGTCCACCACAGGGAGTACGCGACGAAGAGCCCGAGGACGACCCCCGCCGTGATCATGAGCTCGCCGAAGACGCTCACCGCGGCGGCGATCCCTCCTCGGGACCGTGGCGCGGCCGGGGGCGCCGCCTCGTCGGTCAGCTCGTCCTGCCCGGTCCTCGCCGCCACCGCACCGTCCCCTGTCGTGATGTCGTCAGCCCACCAGCGCGTCGGGTTTGCCCTCGCTGCGCGGCCGTTCGTCGACCATCTTGCCCCAGACGATCAAACGGTACGTACTCGTGAATTCCGGCGTACAGGTCGTCAGGGTGATGTAGCGCCCCGGCTCCTTGAACCCGGCCGCCGCGGGCACCGGATCGATCACCGAGACGTTGGACGGAGCGGTCTGCGGCAGTGTGCTGGTCATCTCGTACGTGTAATACCGGTCGCGGGTCTCGACCACGACGGTGTCGCCGGGGACCAGCTTGTTGATGTACCGGAAGGGCTCGCCGTGGGTGTTCCGGTGGGCCGCCAGCGCGAAGTTGCCGCGGGCGTCGGACGGCATGGCGGTCTTCAGCCTGCCCTCCGCGTAGTGGCCGATCATGCCCCGGTCGAGGACCTTCTCCTTGCTGACGCCCTCGGCGATCGGTGCGACGACGTCCAGCTTCGGAATGTGCATGATCGCGAACCCCTGACCGGGCTCGAAGGTGCCGGGGTCGCGCTCGTCGTGCGACCAGCTGTCCTGGATCTTGTGGGTCTCATTGCCCGCGATCTGATCGGCCCGGACGTTGGTCCACCAGAGCTGGTAAGCGACGAACAGCAGCATCAGCACGCCCAGCGATATGAAGATCTCGCCCGCCGCCCGGCTGGCGACGACGGCCGGGCTGTCCTTCGCCGCGCGGGCCGCGCGGCGGGCTTCCAGGCGCGTCATCGGCACGGGCGGTGCCGCGTCGTCCCGGTCCCCCGCACCCGTGCCCGCGCCGCCCCCGGCCGCGGCCGCGGGCCTGCGGCGACCACGCGACTTCGCGGCCTTGCGCCGCTCCGCCCGGCCGCCGGTCGCCGGGGGCTCGCCGGAACCGCCCGCTCCGGGGGTACGCGCGGGCCCGTCCGCCACGCCCGCCGCACCGTCCCGGATCGGGGAGAAGACCTGCGTCGGCTCACCGTCCCGGATCGGGGAGAAGACCTGCGTCGGCTCGCCGTCTCCGGCCCGCGTCGGTGGCAGGGCCACGGTCTCGTCCACCGCGAACGGCGCGGCACCCGGCACCGCGCCTGCCCCCGGCGCCGGGGCGCCGGCCGGGTGCGCACCGGCCGACCGCAGGGGTCCGGACGGCCTGCCGGCCGCCTGCGGGACAGGGGCTCCGGGCGTGCCCTCGGCGGCGGGGTCTTCCCGGACGTATCCCTCGGGGTCGTAGCGGCCGTACCAGTCCCTCCGGTACCCGTCCGGCTCGTACCACGCGTCCGGCGGTTCCTGGACCCTCTCAGGGCCGTACTGAGGCTCCTGGAGGGGGTGTTGGGGGCCGGCGTGACCGGGGGACGCCGCGGGGACCGGCGAACCGGCTCCCGGACCCGGGCCGTACCCGGTGACGGGGGCACCGGCCCACGGGTCCGGTTCCCCCTGCGGACGGTACGGCGAGGGGTCCCCCCCGTACACCTGGTCCGGCCGCGGGGCGGACTCCTCCGCCTGGGACCACGGAGCGTCGTGGCTCCCCGGCAGCGGGTCGTTCAACGGGTCGGCGAGCCGCCCCACCGCCGCCTCGAACCCACCGCCGGTCCCGTACGCGTCCGGTGCGCGCGGGCCCTCCTCACCGGCGTCGGACCCGTGGCGAGGTGCGGTCACGCCGCGGCCTTGCCCACCACCGGCGTCAGGCCCGCCGATCTGGCGACCGCGCCGCCGTCGCCGCACTCCTCCAGCCAGTTGGCGAGCATCAGGTGCCCGTGCTCGGTGAGGACCGACTCGGGGTGGAACTGCACGCCCTCGACCCGCAGTTCGCGGTGGCGGACGCCCATGATGATGCCGTCCGCGGTACGGGCGGTGACCTCCAGCTCCGCGGGCAGCGCGGCCGGTTCGGCGGCGAGCGAGTGGTAGCGGGTCGCGGTGAAGGGCGACGGCAGCGATCTGAAGACGCCGCGGCCCTCGTGCAGCACCGGTGAGGTCTTGCCGTGCAGCAGCTCCGGGGCCCGGTCCACGACTCCGCCGTACGCGACCGCCATGGCCTGCATCCCGAGGCAGACCCCGAAGACCGGGACGCCGGTGGCGGCGCAGTGGCGCACCATGTCGACGCAGACCCCCGCCTGCTCCGGAGCGCCCGGACCGG
Organism: uncultured Streptomyces sp.; assembly: GCF_947488945.1. Lineage (GTDB taxonomy): Bacteria > Actinomycetota > Actinomycetes > Streptomycetales > Streptomycetaceae > Streptomyces. The sequence continues at coordinate 216,080 of NZ_CANLBS010000003.1, read as the reverse complement.
GGGAGAGCAGCACGCCGTCGAACCCGTCCTGCGCATGGGCGGTGGTGACCTCGTCGTTGCGCACCACCTCGCAGGTAGCGCCGAGCTGGTAGAGGTACTGCACGAGGTTGAAGACGAAGCTGTCGTAGTTGTCCACGACGAGGATGCGCGCGCTCACCGACCGGTCTCCGTTCCGCCGGCTCCCTGGCCGTCCACCGTCACGTCACCGAACGGGAGCAGCGGCTCCGCCCAGGGGAAGACGTACTGGAAGAGTGCGTAGACGACGCCCAGGACGAGCACGAGCGAGATGACGCCCCGCACCCATGCGTTGCCCGGCAGATGACGCCAGATCCAGCCGTACATGCCTGTCCTCCCATTCGGTACGGCACCAGACTAAAGGGCCGCGGCCCGCGCGTGGGGAACCTGTGGAAAGCGGGGGCGCACCGCTGGCCGCCGCGGGGCCGGCGCACCGGCGGGTTCAGCCGACCGGCTCCGCGTAGTGCTGGTCGACGGTGCCGGAGTAGCCGGGGAGTTCGGCCTTCGCGTCGTCGTCGACCCGCCAGCCGAGCCCGTACGCGTCCACGTACAGCTTGTAGTTGCGGATCGCCGTGGAGGCGTCGAGCGCCCGCGTCAGCGCGCCCCGGTCACCGACCGCGGTGATCTTGTACGGGGGCGAGTAGACGCGGCCCTGGAGGATCAGGGTGTTGCCGACGCATCGCACCGCGCTGGTGGAGATCAGCCGCTGGTCCATGACCTGGATACCGCGGGCGCCGCCCTTCCACAGGGCGTTGACGACGGCCTGGAGGTCCTGCTGGTGGATGACCAGGTCGTTGGGCTGCGGCTCCGGGTAGCCGGGGTTGGCGGTGGCGTCCGGCGGGGCGTCGTCCAGGGTCACGCTGACGGCGTCACCGCTGATCGCGCTCGTTCCGGCGGCCTCCTCCAGCGCCTTCAGCTTGGCGTCCTCGGCCTGCGTCGAACCGTCGTCGCGCTGGGCGAGGGCGTCCATCTCCGCACGAGCGGCGGCGTTCGCCTCGTTCAACCGGGCGTTGTCGTCACTGCGTTCGCCGATCAGGTCCGAGAGCCTCAGCAGCGAGGAGTCGCTGCGGATGTTGGTGCCCTTGGCGGTGTTGGCGCTGGTGACGAAGATCAGGCCGGCGAGGGCGAAGACGGCAGCGGTGAGCACCCGGACCGGCCACTTCGAGGAGTGCCGGACCTTCCCGTCGGGGGTGTCGGCAAGATTGCTCAACGTACCCTTATCTCATCAGGCGCCATGGAAGCACTACGCTAACGGACGCCCGGGGGAGGCAGCATTCCCCCTAGCGCCCCATCAGGCGCCAGACAGACATCACTGCGCGGTCACGCAGCGCATCGACAGGAGAGTTCCTCGTGCCGAAGTCACGTATCCGCAAGAAGGCCGACTTCACGCCGCCCCCGGCGAAGTCGGCGACCGCCATCAAGCTGACCAACCGCAGCTGGGTGGCTCCGGTGATGCTGGCCCTCTTCCTGATCGGGCTCGCCTGGATCGTGGTCTTCTACGTGACGGACGGCTCCCTTCCCGTCGAGGCCCTGGGCAACTGGAACATCGTGGTCGGTTTCGGCTTCATCGCCGGCGGCTTCGGCGTCTCCACCCAGTGGAAGTAGCCCGGCCCACCCCACACTGAACCACCGCCGAACCACGGGCCGGCACCGGTCCGCGCCATGGCCCGGCACCGGCCTCGCACGGCACCGGAACGTGCGGTTCCGGGGCGCTGTGGCACGACCTCGCAAGCCTTGCCCTGAGTTACCCACAGAGTTATCCACAGCCGGGGGAAAAGGTCGGAAGATCTGTGGATAACTTCCGCACATGTTGACGCCGGTGTGACCGCAGCCTCCCTCACCGAGGGGGGCTGCGTCCGTCCCGCCACCGGAAAAGACCCTGATCAGCGACGTACCGAACACCTGTCGCCGCGTTTCCCCCGCCCTGGTGACCCTCTGTGGACAACTTTGGCTCACACGTGGATAGATTCTGCTCAGGTGAGCACGGCGGTCCGGACAACAACGGTCACCACCACCAGTGCGAAGACCGCCGCGCACACGCCGTACTGGACGAGGCCGCGTCGGGCGCGCGGCGCGTGGACCAGGGCGACGGCGATCACCGCTCCGGCCGCCAGCCCGCCGAGGTGCGCCTGCCAGGCGATGCCGCCCCAGGGGTTGAAGGTGAAGAGCAGGTTCACCACCAGCAGCACCAGCACCGGGCGCATGTCGTAGTTCATCCGGCGGGCCAGCACCGCAGTGGCGCCCAGCAGCCCGAAAATCGCGCCGGACGCCCCGATGGATCCCTGGTTGGGCGCCGCGAGCGCATAGGTCAGCGCGCTGCCGGCGAGCCCGGAGAGCAGGTAGAGCAGGACGAAGCGCACCCGGCCGAGCGCCGCCTCCAGCGGCCCGCCGAGCCACCACAACCCGAGCATGTTGAAACCGAAGTGCCACAGTTCCTCGTGCACGAACATCGAGGACACCAGGCGGTACCACTGTCCCTCAGCGACCCCCACCAGGGTGCCCGGCAGCGGGTCGGGGTCCCAGGCGCGGCCCAGCAGCATCAGATCGTCGATCAGCCAGGATCTGCCGGTGATCCATACCGCGACGAACACCAGCGCGTTCAGTCCGACGAGGATCTTGGTGACCAGCCGCGGATCGTCCGTGACCGCCCCGCCGGCCAGGGTGCGGGGCCGGGAGGCCGCCGGACGGTGCCCGGTGCCGGAACCCTGGCGTACGCACTCCGGGCACTGGAAGCCCACGGAAGCGCTGATCATGCAGTCCGTGCAGATCGGCCGCTCGCAACGGGCGCAGCGGATCTCGGTCCCGCGGTCCGGGTGCCGGTAGCAGTGGGCCGGTCCCTGCGCACCGGAGGACGGCTCACGACCGGCAGGCGGCTGCTCTTCCATCGGTCCCGACCTCCCGGCTCTCGCCCGCGTCCCCGGCCCGTCCGTCCTCGCGGTCCGTACACCGCGCACCCGCCCCGCCGCGTACCGCCGCCATGTAACAGCACGAACGGGCGGGACCCAGGGTTCCCGCGACGGCACGTCGGTGGCTTTCCGGACGGGACCCGGGCCGCGTGGCCGGGCCGCAGGGGACTCAGCGGGCGGGGCCCCAGAGCGTCTTGACCGGCGGCGACGGCGTCCCGCGGGTCTCGATGAGGACCGATTCCAGCACCACGTCCCGCACCGGACGGTTGGTGCGCGGATTGGACGGCGTCGCCGCGATGGCGTCCACCACCTCGCGCCCCGCGTCGTCCGCCACCTCGCCGAAGATCGTGTGCTTGCCGGTCAGCCACGCGGTGGGCGACACCGTGACGAAGAACTGGGAACCGTTGGTGCCCGGCCCCGCGTTGGCCATGGCCAGCAGATAGGGCTTGTTGAAGGCGAGGTCCGGATGGAACTCGTCCGGGAACTCGTATCCCGGCCCGCCCGTGCCGTTGCCCAGCGGATCGCCGCCCTGAATCATGAAGGAGTCGATGACGCGGTGGAACACCGTGCCGTCGTAGAGACGGGCGGTGGACTTCTCACCGGTGGCCGGATGGGTCCACTCCCGCTCGCCGGTGGCGAGCCCGACGAAGTTGCGCACCGTCTTGGGCGCGTGGTTCGGCAGAAGCCGGATCTCGATGTCGCCCAGGCTGGTCTTCAAAGTGGCGTAAAGCTGCTCGGCCACGGTCTGCCTTCTCTCGGGTCCTCGGTCGTCGGTGACGTCGTCCCGATCCTCGCACGCCGCGCACCCCCTTCGGAGCGCCCGCGGGCCGCCGTGCGCCGGTGCCCATCGGGCGTAAATGCGCCCGAGTGCACGCCAGTGCGCGGCGTTCGCCACCGAACCGTGGCATTGTCGTCCGCGCACCCCTAAAAACCGATTCGCCATGAGATGTCACCCATGCCACGGATGCCCGCGTCACCATGCCCCGCAAGGCCGCGCCAGGCATGATTTCCATTTGGGTGGACAGGCGGAGTACCTACCCGCCACCAAGGAGGAGGATCCCGTGACCCGCATCGACAGCGTGCGCGCCGCAACCGACTCGGCCAGGGAAAGCGCGCAGCACGCCGCGGAAGTGGTGGCGCCCTACGCCGATACGGCCAAGGTCTACGCGAACGAGGCCCGTGCGCGCCTCGCGCCCAAGGTGTCCCTCGCGGCACACCAGGCCCGTGTCCAGTACGACGCCCACCTCGCCCCGCGGGTCGGACAGGCCCTGGCCCATGTGCCCCCGAAGGTCGACGGGGCCGCCCGCACCGCGGTGGCCTCCACCCGCAAGGCGGCCCGTACCGCCGCCGACTACACCGCTCCGCGCTTCGAGCAGGCCATCGCCGCGGCACAGCCCGTCGCCGACCAGGCGTCCGCCCGCAGCGCGGCCGCGCTGGCGGCGCTGCGCACCCAGGTCACGGCCAAGGAGATCCAGAAGCTCGCCCGCAAGCACGAGCGGCGGGCGAAGGCCGGCCGGGTCACCCGCGGCATGCTCTGGGCGGGTCTCCTCGCGGGCGGTGCCTACGCCGCCTGGCGCTGGTGGGACCAGCAGGCCAACCCGGACTGGCTGGTCGAGCCGCCGGCCCCCACCGAGGTCGCCGACGAGCCGGGCCCGCTCTCCTCGGTGGACGGCAGCCTCCCGGCCGACCTCGACCCCGAGGTACAGGCCAAGCAGACCGACGCAGAGCGCGACGACCGCCCCTGACCCCAGGGGGGCCCGACGACCGCTCCGCGGAAGGGGCGTCCCACGACGGTTCCGTCGTGGGACGCCCCTTCCGCGTGTCCGGGCCCGAACGGCCCCCGGTGACGTGTCCGGGGGCCGGACGACCGCCCGCCTCCGGGACGCCCCTCCCGGGCGGCGTCCGATCGTGACGCCGCCGCCCGCCGGACCGGAACGGCACCGCGGGGGCGACGACCGCGGCACCGGGTCGGCGGCGAACGCGAAAAAGCTCCCCCGACCAGCGTTTCCGCAGGTCGGGGGAGCTCTGAACGTGTGGAGCCTAGGAGATTCGAACTCCTGACATCTGCCTTGCAAAAGCAGCGCTCTACCAACTGAGCTAAGGCCCCCACAGCAAACGCCGCCTCACACCACCGTGTGGGGCGTCCGCCGGGAACCAGAGTACCGGGTCAGAGCCGGATTCTTCCAAAAGAAGAGGGACTCCCGGCACACCGGGACGCTCCGTAAGATGCACGTCGAGGTTCGCAGCAGCGAAGCCGCAGGGATGGGGAGACGTCATGGACGCAGCACAGCAAGAGGCGACGGCCAGAGCAAGAGAGCTGCAGCGCAGTTGGTACGGAGAACCGCTGGGCGCCCTCTTCCGCCGGCTCATCGACGACCTCGGCCTGAACCAGGCCAGGCTCGCCGCGATCCTCGGTCTCTCCGCCCCGATGCTGTCCCAGCTCATGAGCGGCCAGCGGGCCAAGATCGGCAACCCGGCGGTCGTCCAGCGGGTCCAAGCCCTCCAGGAACTGGGCAGTCAGGTCGCCGACGGCAGCGTCAGCGCCGGCGAGGCCACCGACCGCATGGACGAGATCAAGAAGTCGCAGGGAGGTTCGGTCCTGACCGGCACCGGCCAGACCGCCGCCACCGGCGGCGCGCCCACCGTCCGCCGCGTCGTGCGGGAGATCCAGTCCCTGCTGAGGTCGGTCGCCGCCGCCGGCGACATCATCGATGCGGCCGACTCCCTCGCACCGACCCACCCCGAACTGGCAGAGTTCCTGAGGGTGTACGGAGCGGGCCGCACCGCGGACGCCGTCGCGCACTACGAAGGACACCAGAGCTAGGTCCCGACCGGCGACGGACCGGGGCCTCGCGAGAGGGCCCTGGACCCGGCGGTACCCGCGGGGGCGGGAGAGGGCCGACACGGAACCGGGAGCGGGCGCAGCGCAATGGGTGAGGTCTTCGCCGGTAGGTACGAGCTGATCGATCCGATCGGACGGGGTGGGGTCGGCGCCGTCTGGCGGGCCTGGGACCACCGCCGCCGCAGGTACGTGGCGGCCAAGGTGCTGCAACAGAGCGACGCGCACACGCTGTTGCGTTTCGTGCGCGAACAGGCGCTGCGCATCGAGCATCCCCATGTGCTGGCGCCCGCCAGTTGGGCCGCCGACGACGACAAGGTCCTGTTCACCATGGACCTGGTCAGCGGCGGCTCGCTGGCCCATGTCATCGGCGACTACGGGCCGTTGCCGCCGCGCTTCGTCTGCCTGCTGCTGGACCAGCTGCTCTCCGGCCTCTCGACGGTCCACGCCGAGGGTGTCGTCCACCGGGACATCAAACCGGCCAACATCCTTCTGGAGGCCACCGGTACGGGCCGCCCGCACCTGCGCCTCTCCGACTTCGGCATCTCCATGCGCAAGGGCGAGCCGCGGCTCACCGAGACCAACTACGTGGTGGGCACGCCCGGTTACTTCGCACCCGAGCAGATGATGGGCGCGGAGCCCGACTTCCCCGCCGACCTCTTCGCGGTGGGACTCGTCGCCCTGTACCTCCTGGAGGGCAGGAAGCCCGACTCCCGCGCGCTGGTGGAGCACTTCGCCGCGCACGGCACCCCCGGAGCCCCGCAGGGCGTCCCGGAGCCGCTCTGGCAGGTGCTGGCCGGGCTGCTGCAGCCCGACCCGCAGGCCCGCTTCCGTACGGCGACCGGCGCCCGCAAGGCGCTCGCGACGGCCGTCGACCTGCTGCCCGAACCGGGCCCGGACGAGGAGCCGGTGGAGGTCTTCGACCAGATCGGACCGCTGCCGCCCGGCTTCGGCCCGGACGGCCCGGTGGCCACCGCGGCGGAGCGGGTGCCCCACGCCGGCCCCGCCGCTCCCCCGTTCCAGCAGCTCCCCACAGGTCGGGTCCGGGCCGCGGACAGGCCGCCGGTACGGATGTCGGAGACCGGCAGCTTCCACCTCCCCCCGCCGGCCGCCCCGGCGTATCCCGCGCCCGCGGCCCCGCCGGAGGCGCCGACCGACGCGGTCCGCCACGAGCCGTCGCCGACCCGCGGATACACGGCCGCTCCCGGACCCGCCCCGCAGCCGTACACCGCACCGCCCGCGCACTCCGCCGCCCCCTCCCCGGCCGGCCGGGAAAGGCGGCCGGGACCGCCCCCGAAGGTGGCGGTCCCGGTCCTCATCATCGCGCTGGTCTGCTTCGCGATCGGCATCTGGGCCCTGCTCACCGCCTGACCCGCGGGCGGCCGGGGCGCCGCCGACCGACCCGCCGACCGACACCCCGCCGCCGCGCCTCACCGGCCCGGCGGCCGGCCCCCGTACGGCTCCGACAACCGGGGCTCCGTCCGGCCCCGGTCCGGCACCGCGACCGCGCCGGCCGCCCGGCGGGCCAGCAGCGTCCACGCGCCGAGCCCCAGCACCAGCACCGTACCGACGCCGATCCCCGCCACCCCGACGATCATCAGGGTGCCGTCCCGCCCGGCGTCCGCCGCGCTCTGTCCGTTCCTCGCCATCTCCCGGTCGTCGTCATCGACCCCGAAGATCCCGGCGCCCCCCTGGTACGGGGACTCCTCGGCCGCGTTCTCCACCCGCACCTTCAGGGTGATCCTGATCGGGTCGTCGCCGTACGCCTCGGCCACCGCGGGGCTCAGTCCCACGGACAGGTAGTACCAGCCCGCGTACCGCATCGCCGAGACCCGCGTCGCCGAACTGTTGCGGTTGGCGTGGTCGACCGGCGGCAGCGGACTCAGTGCGGCGGTGGCCGGACGGCCGGAGTAGGAGAGGGCGGCGCTGTCCACATGGCCGAGTGCGGGATTGTCCGCGGAGAGCACGAGCGCGCTGCCCACGTACGCGTCGGAGGAGTTGTCGTTGCTGATCTCGGCGGTCGCCCAGAGCTGCTGTCCCCAGTCCACCGGCACCCGGAAGAAGCGGGTCCGGCCGGGCGCGACGCTGTCCTTCCACTCGCCCGTCTCCAGCCCGGTCGCGTCGAAGTAGCCGCTGCCGCCGGCCCGCTCCCCGCGCGGGGCGGAGGTCGGCAGCGGCGCGGGCGACTCGGAGGGGAAGTCCTCGGGAGCGCCGGTGGGCATCGAGCCGGGGCTCTTGAGCGCCGGCTCCACCGCGTGCCGCAGCTCCAGGTCCCAGATTTCCTGGGAGGAGGTCTCCTTGCTGTCCCGCTCCACCAGCACGTCGTACGTACCGGCCCGTTGGCAGGAGGAACCGTCCGGGTCGTTCTCCCGGAAGCCGTACGCGGTGATCGGACGGGCGAACTCCCCCGCCCCGAAGTTCGCCGACTCCGAGCCGCACCGGACGTCGTTGTCGTCCCGGATGCTGACGGTGATCCCGTCGCCGTACGCGACTTTTCCCGCCGGGTCCCTCGGCACCGCGACCGCCGACACGTAGGCGTCCGAGCCCGCGTCGAGCGTCACCCGGTAATAGAGCTTCTGGCCGGGACCGATCGAGCTCCGGTAGACCTTGTCCGCCGTCAGGAAGGCGGCGTCGGCGTTGGCTTCCTCCCCGGTGACGGTGACCGCGTCCGGGGCGAAGACGTACCCGGAGGGGTCCGCCGCGGCCCACGCCTGACCGGGCAGCGCCGCCAGCGCGCCCCACGCCGCGACCGCGCACACCGCGGCGGTCACCGGACGGCCCCTGCCGCTCTGCCTGTTCACGTACGTCCCCTCGGTCGTCCTGGCCGCGCCCGGGGCCACGTGACCGGGCGCACCGGGCCCCTGAGCACCGTCCCCGGCCCACGGATGCCGTCCATCCTGCCCCGCCCGCACCGCCGCTGTCTGCGACCCCGGGGGAAACACCGCCGACGTCCTCCCGCGCGCGTGCGGAGCCGCGGCGAAGTCGGCGGCACCCGGGGCGAACCCTTCACTTCAGCGAATGCGCGTGCGCACCGTCACGCGCCACCACGTCTCGTAACGGTACGGCCCAAGGCGCCCCGCCCCGCCCGAGAGACGTGCGGGCAGGGCACCGGCCGTGCGGGCGCGGTGCGACCCGGGACCGCGGGAGCGGTGCGCCGGGACCGGACAGCAAAGAGCCCCGGCCGCTCTCGGCGGCCGGGGCTCCTTAACAGACTGCGTCGTCTCACACACCCGAACCTGCGGGCACGGAGTCGGTCGCCTCCGTCCACAGATCCTGCTCGGCGCGATCCGCCTGGATCTGGCGGTACACGAGGAGCCCGCCGATGGCGGCCAGTGCGACCAGGAGAAGCTTCTTCACCGCGAGACCTCGTCTTTCCTTGACGTAGGGGACTACTGCCGACCGACTATACACACCGGCCGAGACCGTTCAGTGACCTGTGCGGCCCCTGCGCGCACGGGTTCTCCGGTACCCCGTGAAGGCCGTTCCACCCCCCTCGGAGCACGTCCCGGCACCGCGAGCGAGCCGGTTGAACCATACGAGTGGTGTTCATCTGAAGATCGGCGCACCGGGGGCGTCGGTCCGCGAAATCGGGTGCCGGATCCACATCATCAGAAAGGTAAGCAAACCGGACCACCTGAAAGTGAGGGGCCATGAGCGCCTTCAAGGCCAAGAGCATCTGGACCGCCTTCATCACCGCCTTCTTCGCCCTCCTCGCCTCCCTGGGCCTCGCCCAGGCGAACGCCACGGCCACGGAGCAGCAGCCCACGCACACGACCCATGAGCACACGGGTGCGACCGCGGCAACCGCGACCACCCCGTCGGTGCGATGGACCCTTCCGCGTGACAGGGCGCTGCCACCCACGATGAAGCAGCGCATCCGGGCCGAGGCCCACGGCTCCTCACCCGCGACCCGCCACCTGCCCGCCGAGACCGCGAACGCGACCGGGACCTCCGGGACCGCACGCTCCGGTCACGCGGCCACGGAAGGCGACTCGCCCCTCCCCCCGCCCTGACACCCGCGCAGCCCCGCCCCACAGGCCCCCCGGCCCGGTACCCACCGGCCGGGGGTTTTCCGTGCGCCCGGCCGTCGGCGGACCCGGCCACCGGACGGAAGTCCACAAGCCCCTCCGGGCCTCTGCGGCGCCCCACCGGCAGCCGGACGCGGCACCCCGGCGGGCACCGGCAACCATCCGACACCCCGCCCGACGACGCGCGGAACCGGTGCCCCACGAGCCCGCCTCCGTCCCCAGGACGCCACAGGAGCGCTCGTACGCCCGACGGGCGACGACGCAGTGACCCGCAGCCCTGGACGACCCGGCAGCAGGGCGTGGGACCCCCTGCCACTCCGGGACCGACCTGCGCAGTCGCGCCTGGCGGTGTCACTCGCCGAGGTCGGGCACGGAAGGTCCCCCGACGAATCCATCCTGCGGCCAGCAAGCCGCCTCGGGCCGCACTTTTGACGGCGCGGCATCACCGGGGGCGCTGAGTGCAGTCACACGAATCCGGCCACGCCCCGAGGCGTACGGCTGTGCCGGCGGCCAGGAAGTCCGCCCGGCAGGAAGGTGCGGGGCAGTAGCGGGGTGCCAAGATCATCAAACGCAGAAGGCCGGAAGATCCTGAGGATCTTCCGGCCTTCTGATCAGGCGTTACGCCTTGGTGGGGCTAACAGGATTTGAACCTGTGGCCTCATCCTTATCAGGGATGCGCTCTAACCAACTGAGCTATAGCCCCGCCGCGCTGCTGCGCTGACTTCTGAAGATTAGCGCACGTCGGGGCCAGTCCCAAAATCGATACCCGCGGACCTACTCGTCCTCGGCGAGCGTGAGCTCGACGCCGCCCACGAAACCGGCGGACAGGTTGTAGATGAAGGCGCCGAGCGTGGCCAGCGCGGTGGCCAGGACCACGTCGATCACAGCGATGACCGAGGTGAAGACGAGGACCCGCGGAAGCGACAGGAACGACTGGAGATCGAACCCGTTGCTCTCGTTGGAACCCGTGGCCTCGCTGATCGTGCCGCCCACGGTGGAGAAGACGCCCATCGCGTCCATCACCATCCACAGCAGGGCGGCGGCCACCACCGTGCAGATGCCCAGCGCGATGGAGAGCAGGAAGCTCACCTTCATCACCGACCACGGGTCGGCCTTCGCCACCCGCAGCCGTGCCTTGCGCGTGCGCGGGGTCGTCCGCGCACCGGTGCGCGGTCTGCGCACCGCCTGGGTCCCCGCCGCCTCGCGGCCCCCCGCCGGAGCGGGGTAGGCCTGCGGCGGGTGGTACGGGCCCGCCGGCCCCGCGGCGGGCTCACGCTCCCCGGGCAACGGCCCGGTCGCGTATCCCTCGTACTGGGGCTGAGGGCCCCGGGTGTCCGTCACTGTGCCCCCTTGGGAGTCCGTGGCAGGGCCACGGGCACCGTTCGCTCCTGCTCCGGAAGCGGCCGAACCGGCGCCCGTGGCTCCACTCACGCTCTACTCCTCGTGCTCCCCGGTCGAAGGCTCCGTGCCTTCGACAATGCTCTCGGCCGCACTGGCGGCCGGTGCCTCGGCCGTCTCGTCCTCGGCGTCCAAGGTCCCATCGACCTCTTCCGCCTCGCGACCGGCCTCGGCGTTGCGCGCGATGCCGACGACGGCGTCGCGCTTACCCAGATTGATCAGTTGGACGCCCATGGTGTCACGGCCCGTCTCCCTGACTTCATTGACTCGCGTGCGAATCACACCACCGCCGAGCGTGATGGCGAGAATCTCGTCCGACTCCTCGACCACCAGCGCGCCGACGAGCGATCCGCGGTCCTCCACGATCTTGGCGGCCTTGGTGCCGAGGCCGCCGCGACCCTGAACGCGGTACTCGTCCACGGGAGTCCGCTTCGCGTACCCGCCGTCGGTTGCAGTGAACACGAACGTACCGGGCCGGACGACATTCATCGAGAGCAGTTCGTCGCCTTCGCGGAAACTCATCCCCTTGACACCCGAAGTGGCACGGCCCATCGGGCGCAGCGCGTCGTCCGTCGCGGTGAACCTGATCGACTGGGCCTTCTTGCTGACGAGCAGCAGGTCGTCCTCGGCCGACACCAGCTCGGCGCCGATCAGCTCGTCGTCCGAGCCGTCCGCCGTCTCACGCAGGTTGATCGCGATGACACCGCCGGCCCGCGGCGAGTCGTAGTCCTTGAGGCTCGTCTTCTTCACCAGGCCGCCCTTGGTGGCCAGGATCAGGTAGGGCGCGGCCTCGTAGTCACGGATCGCCAGGATCTGCGCGATCTGCTCGTCCGGCTGGAACGCCAGCAGGTTCGCCACGTGCTGGCCGCGCGCGTCACGGCCCGCGTCCGGCAGTTCGTACGCCTTGGCCCGGTAGACACGGCCCTTGTTCGTGAAGAACAGCAGCCAGTGGTGAGTCGTCGACACGAAGAAGTGGTCGACGATGTCGTCTTCCCTGAGCTTGGTGCCCCGCACGCCCTTGCCGCCGCGCTTCTGCGACCGGTAGTCGTCCGTCTTCGTGCGCTTGACGTAGCCGCCGCGCGAGATGGTGACGACGATGTCTTCCTCGGCGATGAGGTCCTCGATCGACATGTCGCCGTCGAAGGGCACCAGCTTGGAGCGCCGGTCGTCGCCGAACTTGTCGACGATCGCCGCCAGCTCCTCGCTGACGATCTGACGCTGCCGCGCGGGCGAGGCCAGGATCTCGTTGTACTCGTTGATCTTCGCCTGGAGCTCGTCGTGCTCCGCGGTGATCTTCTGGTGCTCCAGGGCGGCCAGGCGGCGCAGCTGCATCTCCAGGATCGCGTTGGCCTGGAGCTCGTCGATCTCCAGCAGGCCCATCAGGCCCTCGCGCGCGATCTCGACGGTGTTGCTGCGCCGGATGAGGGCGATGACCTCGTCGATGGCGTCCAGGGCCTTGAGCAGGCCACGCAGGATGTGCGCCCGCTCTTCCGCCTTGCGCAGCCGGAACTTCGTCCGCCGGACGATGACCTCGATCTGGTGCGTCACCCAGTGGCGGATGAACGCGTCGATCGACAGGGTCCGCGGCACGCCGTCGACCAGCGCCAGCATGTTGGCGCCGAAGTTCGTCTGCAGGTCGGTGTGCTTGTACAGGTTGTTCAGGACGACCTTGGCCACCGCGTCGCGCTTGAGCACGACGACGAGGCGCTGGCCGGTCCGGGACGAGGTCTCGTCGCGGACGTCGGCGATCCCGCCGATCTTGCCGTCCTTGACGAGGTCGGCGATCTTCTGCGCGAGGTTGTCCGGGTTGGTCTGGTACGGCAGCTCCGTGACGACCAGGCACTGCCGGTTCTGGATCTCCTCGACCGCGACGACCGCGCGCATCGTGATGGAGCCGCGACCGGTGCGGTACGCCTCCTCGATGCCCTTGCGTCCGACGACCAGGGCACCGGTCGGGAAGTCCGGGCCCTTGATGCGCTCGATCAGCGCGTCCAGCAGCTCCTCGTGCGACGCCTCGGGGTGCTCCAGGTACCACTGGGCGCCCGCCGCCACCTCGCGGAGGTTGTGCGGCGGGATGTTGGTCGCCATGCCGACCGCGATGCCGGCGGAACCGTTCACCAGGAGGTTCGGGAAGCGCGCCGGCAGGACCGTCGGCTCCTGGTTGCGGCCGTCGTAGTTGTCCTGGAAGTCGACGGTCTCCTCGTCGATGTCCCGGACCATCTCCATGGACAGCGGCATCATCTTGCACTCGGTGTACCGCATGGCCGCGGCCGGGTCGTTGCCCGGGGAACCGAAGTTGCCGTTGGAGTCCACCAGCGGCATGCGCATCGACCAGTGCTGCGCGAGCCGCACCAGGGCGTCGTAGATGGAGGAGTCGCCGTGCGGGTGGTACGTGCCCATGACGTCACCGACGACGCGGGCGCACTTGTAGAAGCCCTTCTCGGGCCGGTAGCCGCCGTCGTACATCGCGTACAGCACCCGGCGGTGGACGGGCTTGAGGCCGTCCCGCACGTCGGGCAGCGCACGCGACACGATGACGGACATCGCGTAGTCGAGGTAGGAGCGCTGCATCTCCGTCTCGAGCCCCACGGGCTCGACACGCATGCCGATGCCCTCGACGGGCGGGATCTCTTCGGGCGTCACGGGAGCAGGGGTGTTCTCGTCGGCCATTGCTGGTCAAAGTCCTTTCACGCTGCGGCTTGCTTGTACGGCCGACTCAGATGTCGAGGAAGCGGACGTCCTTGGCGTTGCGCTGGATGAAGGAGCGCCGCGCCTCGACGTCTTCGCCCATCAGCACCGAGAACAGGTCGTCGGCCTGCGCCGCGTCGTCGAGCGTGACCTGGCCGAGCACCCGGTGGTCGACGTCCATGGTGGTGATCCGCAGCTCCTCGGCGTTCATCTCACCGAGACCCTTGAAGCGCTGGATCGAGTCTTCCCTGATCCGCTTGCCGTTCTGCTTGCCGAGCGCCACCAGGGCGTCCCGCTCCCGGTCCGAGTACGCGTACTCGAAGTCGTCCCGGCCCCACTTGATCTTGTACAGCGGCGGGCGCGAGAGGTAGACGTGCCCGGCCTCCACCAGCGGCCGCATGAAGCGGAAGAGGAACGTGAGCAGCAGGGTGTTGATGTGCTGGCCGTCGACGTCGGCGTCCGCCATCAGAATGATCTTGTGATAGCGGAGCTTCTCGATGTCGAAGTCCTCGTGGACACCGGTGCCGAACGCCGAGATCAGCGCCTGGACTTCGGTGTTCTGGAGGATCTTGTCGATCCGGGCCTTCTCGACGTTCAGGATCTTGCCGCGGATGGGCAGGATGGCCTGGTACATCGGGTTGCGCCCGGACTTGGCCGAACCGCCGGCGGAGTCACCCTCGACGATGAAGATCTCGCACTTCGTCGGGTCGTTCGACTGGCAGTCGCTCAGCTTGCCCGGCAGCGAGGCGCTCTCCAGGAGCCCCTTGCGCCGGGTCAGGTCGCGCGCCTTGCGGGCGGCCACCCGGGCGGTCGCCGCGGCGATGCCCTTGCGGATGATGTCGGCCGCCTCGTTCGGGTTCCGGTCGAACCAGTCCGTGAGCTGCTCGTGGACGACCTTCTGCACGAAGGTCTTCGCTTCGGTGTTGCCCAGCTTGGTCTTGGTCTGGCCCTCGAACTGGGGCTCCCCCAGCTTCACCGAGATGATCGCCGTCAGACCCTCGCGGACGTCCTCACCGGTGAGGTTGTCGTCCTTCTCGCGCAGCAGCTTCTTGTCGCGCGCGTACCGGTTGACCAGCGAGGTCAGCGCCGCCCGGAAGCCCTCTTCGTGGGTTCCGCCCTCGTGCGTGTGGATCGTGTTGGCGAAGGAGTAGACGCCCTCGCTGTACTGCGTGTTCCACTGCATGGCGATCTCGGCCGAGAGCATGCGCTCCTTGTCCTCGGCCTCGATGTCGATCACCGACTGGTGGATCAGGTCACCCTTGCGCGAGTTCAGGTACTTCACGAAGTCGACGATGCCGCCCTCGTAGTGGTACGAGACCGTGCGCGCCGCCTGCTCCTCGGCGACCTCCGTCGCCTCCGCCTCGTCCGCGCCCGCGGTGGCCTTCGCCGACTCGCGCTCGTCGGTCAGCTTGATGGTGAGGCCCTTGTTGAGGAACGCCATCTCCTGGAACCGGCGCGAGAGGGTCTCGAAGGAGTACTCGGTGGTCTCGAAGATGTCCCCGTCGGCCCAGAAGGAGACGGAGGTGCCGTGCTCTGCGGTCTCCGCGCCGCGCTCCAGCGGAGCGGTCGGCACACCGCGCTTGTAGTCCTGCGTCCAGACGTAGCCGTCCGTGCGCACCTCCACGGCCACGCGCGACGACAGGGCGTTCACCACGGAGACGCCGACGCCGTGCAGACCGCCGGAGACGGCGTACCCGCCGCCGCCGAACTTGCCGCCCGCGTGCAGCACGGTGAGCACGACCTCGACGGCCGGCTTCCCCTCGGAGGGCACGATGCCGACCGGGATGCCGCGCCCGTTGTCGATCACGCGTACGCCGCCGTCGGCCAGGATCGTCACGTCGATGGTGTCCGCGTGACCGGCGAGAGCCTCGTCCACGGAGTTGTCGACGACCTCGTAGACGAGGTGGTGGAGTCCGCGCTCACCGGTCGAGCCGATGTACATGCCGGGGCGCTTGCGGACCGCGTCCAGACCTTCCAGCACGGTGATCGCGCTGGCGTCGTACGAGGAGGTGACCTCGCCGTGTTCGCCGGTGGTGGACGGGATGTTCTCGTTGGGGTTGCCGGAATCGGCCACGAAGCGCCCTTTCTGGCACAGCACAGGCCGTTCACCGGGCTGGCGGGAGCGGCTGCGTCGTTCGGCTGGTAATCGACGACTCCCGCACAGTAGCGGGATTGTCCACCAGTCTACCGGTAGCGCCGACATGAATGGGGGTTTGCCGGTACCTGAGTCCGCATGTGCCGCCCTGAACCAGCCGCTGACGACTCCCCATATTCAGGAAGGGGCTCCAAGAGGCTCACGCGGGCATTGCGCGCCTCGACCTGTCAGCCTCCCGCTACGGTGAGGAACGACCCTCCGGCCCTCGTTGGAGTGCATGCGTACAGAGCGGTACAAAGAGGTCAGCACATGGGCCTTTCATCCGGTTTTGTTCCGCATGCGGACCGGGGCGCGGTCGGGGCCCTCGCCCCGCGGCGACGCCCTGCGCGCACCCCTGTCTCACGCGTACGCGCGAGCGCGCGTGGGCCCGGAGCGGGCCGGTGGGATTCCGAGGGGGGCGGACGGCGAATTTCAGCCATCGTCGTGGAACGCCCCGAAAACGGACGCGGAGCCTCCCCGGGGGCGCCGGACGGTGCGGGGACCGGTCGCGGAGCACACAGGAAGGTGTCGGCAGACGCTCGGCGGATGCGCGGGGGACGTTTCGGCAGACGCCCGGGCGGCGGCCGGGAAAGCGGACAGGCGTTCCGACGGAGCCTCCGCGGAGGTGCGCGGCGCCTCGGGCCAGGCCTCCGGGGCGGGGGCCGAGGGAGGCCACGGGCCGGGCCCCAGCCCGGCCGGACCCGCCGGCGGGCTCAGCCGTAGGTGTCGCCGGGGCCGGTGCTGCCGGGCGCCCGCAACGGCCCGTAACGGCGCTCCGGACCCCCTGGGCCGAGCACCTTGAGGAACCGGACGGTGCCCGACCCCAGGTCGGCGTTGAGGCGGGCCACCAACTGTGGTGCCAACAACCGGAGTTGGGTCGCCCAGGCCGTCGAGTCGCACTGCACCGTCAGCACCCGCGCCTCGGGGTCCTCGTCGTAGCGGACCGGGGCACAGTGGTTCGCCAGGTCCTCGCCGACGATCTGCGGCCAGCGGCCCATGACCCCGCCGACCGCTGCCGGCGTCTCCCAGCCGCGCTCGGTGATCAGCCGGTTGATCGCGGTCCCCAGGGGCTGCGGGTCCCGGCCGTCCGACCGCGCACCGGAGCGCAGACCGCCTCCGCGCCTGGCCTGTTTGCGCTGCTGGGCGGCGGCACCGCGCGCTTTGGCCTGTTCCTTCGCCGCGCGCAAGGCCACCCGGGCCAGGTCGACGCCGGAGACCTCGGGGGCGGGCGGCGGTACTGCGGGCCCACCCTTGTCCTCGGGCCCGCCGGCCCGCGCGGGGCGGTCGCCCGCCGCGCTCACAGCCGCTCCACCTCACCGGCCGCGACCGCATACCGGGCACCCTTCAGCACCTCGGGCACATCGTCGTCCACGGCCGCCGTCACCAGCACCTGCTCGGCCGGAGCCACCAGTTCCGCCAGCCGCTCCCGACGCCGCGCGTCCAGCTCCGCGAACACGTCGTCCAGCACCAGCACGGGCTCACTGCCCTCGGCGCGCAGCAGCTCGTACGAGGCCAGCCGCAGCGCCAGCGCGTACGACCAGGACTCGCCGTGGCTCGCGTACCCCTTGGCGGGCATCCCGCGCAGGCCGAGCAGCAGGTCGTCGCGGTGCGGGCCGACCAGGGTCACGCCCCGCTCGATCTCCTGCTTCCGCGCCGCCGCGAGCGCCGCCGTCGTCTGCGCGTACAGCTCCTCGCGGCTCCGCCCCGGCAGCACGCCCTCGCCGAGCGAACTGCGGTACTCCAGCGTCACCGGACCACCGCCGGGCGCCACGTCGCCGTAAGCCTTGTCGGTCAGCGGCTGCAGCACGGCGATCAGGTCCAGCCGCTGTGCCAGCACCTCCGCGGCCACCGAGGCCAGGTGCTGGTCCCAGACGTCGAGGGTGGACATGTCCATCGAGCGGCCGCCGTGCCGGCGTGCCATGGCGGCGGACTTCAGCAGGGTGTTGCGCTGCTTCAGCACCCGGTCGTAGTCGGACCGGACCCCGCCCATCCGCGGCGACCTGGCGGTGACCAGCTCGTCCAGGAAGCGGCGCCGCTCGCCCGGATCGCCCTTCACCAGCGCCAGGTCCTCGGGCGCGAACAGCACCGACCGCACGACGCCCAGCACATCACGCGGTCTGACCTGCGACGATCTGTTGATCCGGGCGCGGTTGGCCCGGCCGGGGTTCAGCTCCAGCTCGATCAGCTGGGACCGCTCGCCGTTGGTGACGGCCGCCCGCACGACGGCGCGCTCGGCCCCCATCCGCACCAGCGGGGCGTCCGAGGAGACCCGGTGGCTGCCGAGGGTGGCGAGATAGCCCACCGCCTCGACCAGGTTGGTCTTCCCCTGACCGTTGGCCCCCACGAACACGGTGACGCCCGGACCGAGAGGGACCTCGACCCGGGCGTAGCTCCGGAAGTCGGCCAGCGAGAGATGCGTGACGTGCATGGCCGCCGACCCTTCGTGCTCCGGTGTTCCTGGTACCGCGGTACTACTTCTTGTTCTCCACCGCGTGGCCGCCGAACTGGTTGCGCAGCGCGGCGATCATCTTCATCTGCGGCGAGTCGTCCTGACGGGAGGCGAACCGCGCGAACAGCGACGCGGTGATCGCGGGCAGCGGCACGGCGTTGTCGATCGCGGCCTCGACGGTCCAGCGGCCCTCGCCGGAGTCCGCCGCGAAACCGCGCAGCTTCTCCAGGTGCTCGTCGTCGTCGAGCGCGTTGACCGCGAGGTCCAGCAGCCAGGAACGGATGACCGTCCCCTCCTGCCAGGAGCGGAAGACCTCGCGCACGTCGGTGACGGAGTCGACCTTCTCCAGCAGCTCCCAGCCCTCGGCGTAGGCCTGCATCATGGCGTACTCGATGCCGTTGTGGACCATCTTCGCGAAGTGGCCGGCGCCGACCTTGCCCGCGTGGACCGAGCCGAACTCACCCTCGGGCTTGAGGGCGTCGAAGACGGGCTGCACCTTGGCGACGTCCTCGGGGGTGCCGCCGTACATCAGGGCGTAGCCGTTCTCCAGGCCCCAGACACCGCCGGAGACGCCGCAGTCGACGAAGCCGATGCCCTTGATGCCCAGCTCGACGGCGTGCTTCTCGTCGTCCGTCCAACGGCTGTTGCCGCCGTCCACGACGATGTCGCCGGGCTGGAGCAGGACCGCGAGCTCGTCGATGGTGGACTGGGTCGCGGCGCCCGCCGGGACCATCACCCAGATGACTCGCGGGCCCTTCAGCTTGCCCACGAGCTCTTCCAGGCTGTGGACATCGGCGACGTCCGGGTTGCGGTCGTATCCGATGACGGTGTGGCCTGCGCGGCGGATGCGCTCGCGCATGTTGCCGCCCATCTTGCCGAGACCGACGAGACCGAGCTCCATCAGAAGATTCCTTAAGCGTTGTGCCGATTCGTACCCGAGTCCGAGCCTACGCCCGGCCGGGGTGGCCCGGCACGGCGTGCCCGCCGGGCGGGCCGGGCACGACAGGCGGGCGGGGCCCGGAAGCACCCGATGCGCCTGCCCGCCCGTCACGGGGCAGCAGACGCATCCGGGGCTCGCTGCGCCGGAATCAGCCGGAGAGGCGGACCGGCATGATCAGGTACTTGTACGCGTCGTCCGCCTCGGCGTCGACGGCCGGCCGGCCGCTGAGCAGCGCGGGCTTGGTCGACGTGGTGAACGAGAGCTGGGCGACCGGGGAGTCGATCGCGCTCAGACCGTCCAGCAGGAACGTCGGGTTGAAGGCGATCGAGATGTCGTCGCCCTCCAGCACGGCGTCGACCCTCTCCACAGCCTGTGCGTCGTCGCTCGAACCGGCTTCCAGGATGAGCACGCCCTGCTCGAAGCTGAGCCGCACCGGAGTGTTGCGCTCGGCGACCAGCGCCACGCGCTTGACGGCCTCGACGAACGGAGCGGTCTCGATCACCGCGACCGAGTTGAACTCGGTCGGGAAGAGCGTCCGGTACTTCGGCAGATCGCCCTCGAGCAGACGGGTGGTGGTGCGTCGGCCCGCGCCCTCGAAGCCGATCAGGCCCTCACCGGCTCCGGCGCCCGACAGCGCCAGCGTGACGGTGTCGCCGTTGGTCAGCGCCTTGGCGGTGTCCAGGAGCGTCTTGGCGGGCACCAGGGCGACCGCGGAGGCGTCCGGGTTCTCCGGCTTCCACAGGAACTCACGGACCGCGAAGCGGTAGCGGTCGGTCGAGGCCAGGGTGACGGTGTCGCCCTCGATCTCGATGCGGACGCCGGTGAGCACCGGGAGCGTGTCGTCGCGGCCCGCGGCGATGGCGACCTGCGCGGCGGCCGAGGCGAAGACCTCACCGGGCACGGTGCCGGTGGCGGTCGGCATCTGCGGCAGAGCCGGGTACTCCTCCACAGGCAGTGTGTGGAGGGTGAACCGCGACGAGCCGCAGACCACGGTGGCCCGCACACCGTCGGTGGAGATCTCCACCGGCCGGTTGGGGAGGGCGCGGCAGATGTCGGCGAGCAGGCGGCCGGAGACGAGCACCGTGCCCTCCTCCTCCGTCTCGGCCTCCACCGAGACCTTGGCCGAGACCTCGTAGTCGAAGCTGGAGAAGCTGAGAGCTCCGTCCTCGGCCTTCAGCAGAAGGCCCGCGAGAACGGGCGCCGGCGGACGGGCCGGGAGGCTGCGGGCCACCCAGGCCACCGCCTCCGCGAGTACATCGCGCTCCACCCGGATCTTCACCGGAACCGCCTCCTGCTGTTGCTCGCTCGCCGTGCCGGCCCTGCTGGCCTTCGTCGTCTTGTCGGGGTCCGTCGGCCGAGACCGGGCCGGACACCGGGGTCCAGTCTGACGTACGGCACCGACACTCGTTGCTGCTCGGGGTCAAATCGCTGGAAGAGGCCCGGAGCGCACCGGAGGCGAGTTGTGCACAGCACCCACTTCGAAGCGGATTCCTGGCTAACTCTGAGTGGCAGTAGTAGTAGGCCTTGTGGAAACCGTGGATAACCCCGTTTGCGCAGGTCAGGCCCAATATTTTGTCCACCGTGCCTGTGGGCGGAACCAGTGGACAACTGGCCGCTTCTGTGGACGCGGGAAAGTTCTACACACCCGATGCACAGGCAGGGGGTACTTCTCCCCAGGGCTGTCCCCAGCTTTACCCCGGTTCCCCACAGCCCAAGCGCGCTCCTTGGTGTGACGCCTTTCACTCTTGGCAGTGAGGGGCAGTGTCGCGTTGCCGAACAGTGGACAGGGGTGTGGAGAAGCGAACTCCGACTGGGGACAACGGAAGCGATCCTGTGGGCGGCCGGTGGACAACATGCCGGAGCGCCTGTGGACGAAAAGTTTGTCCACAGGCTGTGGATCACGGTTGACCACAAATCCCCAGCCATGTGACCTGGCCTGATGGAGTATCGGCAGCAAAGCCTGTGGAAACAATATGGACAACTCATCGGTCCCCAGGGTGTGGAAGGAAAATTCTTCCCGGATCTGTGGAGAAGACCCGTTACCTCGCTCAGATTCGAACAGAGCGGGCCCGTGCGGCCGCTCGCCGAGCCGCCGGGAGGTCTGCGACGGGAGCAGACGGGCGGTCGGAAGCGGGCCGGAAGAGGGCCGGGGACAGCGAACGGGACCACTTTTCGGGTCGGCCCACCCGCGGGGAGATGGCGTTGAGGAGCACCGCGGCCCGTTCTGCGGAGCGCCCGCCCGCCCTTCGCGCGGCACCGGAGCACCCGCGCGCTTCTCCCGGCAGCACCGGAGCGTGCCGGACGGCGAGCCGTACCCGGTCGCCGGAGAACCCGGGTGCGTCTTTCGGGCACCGCGGCGGGGTGTCCGCCGACGGACGGGGCGGGCGCCACGACAAGGGGGACAACCGTCTCGCGCCCGGTACGACCCGGGATAACCGCGGTCGCCGTCCTCACGCCGCAGGCGCCACGGCACAGCGCCCCGCAGGGACGGAAATCCGTGCGGGGCGCTGTGGTGCAGGGAAGCGGGGCCGCGGGGCCCGTACCGCCCGTCAGCCGTTCTTGATGCGGTTGGTCAGCTCGGTGACCTGGTTGTAGATGGAACGTCGCTCCGCCATCAGCGCGCGGATCTTGCGATCCGCGTGCATCACCGTGGTGTGGTCGCGCCCGCCGAACTGCGCGCCGATCTTGGGCAGCGACAGATCCGTCAGCTCGCGACAGAGGTACATGGCGATCTGGCGTGCCGTCACCAGCACCCGGCTGCGAGACGATCCGCACAGATCCTCGACCGTCAGACCGAAGTAGTCCGCCGTCGCCGCCATGATCGCCGGCGCGGTGATCTCGGGCGCGGAGTCCTCCCCGCCGGGGATCAGGTCCTTGAGCACGATCTCGGTCAGGCCGAGATCCACCGGCTGCCGGTTGAGGCTGGCGAACGCCGTCACCCGGATCAGCGCGCCCTCCAGCTCGCGGATGTTGCGCGAGATGCGGGACGCGATGAACTCCAGCACCTCCGGGGGAGCGTTGAGCTGCTCCTGCACCGCCTTCTTGCGCAGGATCGCGATCCGCGTCTCCAGCTCGGGCGGCTGCACATCGGTGGTCAGGCCCCACTCGAACCGGTTGCGGAGCCGGTCCTCCAGCGTCACCAGTTGCTTGGGCGGCCGGTCGGAGGAGAGCACGATCTGCTTGTTGGCGTTGTGCAGCGTGTTGAAGGTGTGGAAGAACTCCTCCTGCGTCGACTCCTTGCTCGCGAGGAACTGGATGTCGTCGACCAGCAGGATGTCCACGTCGCGGTACCGCTTGCGGAAGGTGTCGCCCTTGCCGTCGCGGATCGAGTTGATGAACTCGTTGGTGAACTCTTCCGAGCTCACGTACCGCACCCGGGTGCCGGGGTAGAGGCTCCGCGCGTAGTGCCCGATCGCGTGCAGCAGGTGTGTCTTGCCGAGCCCCGACTCCCCGTAGATGAAAAGGGGGTTGTACGCCTTCGCGGGCGCCTCGGCCACGGCGACGGCGGCGGCGTGCGCGAACCGGTTGGAGGCGCCGATCACGAAGGTGTCGAAGAGGTACTTCGGATTCAGCCGGGCGTGCGGCTCCCCCGGACCCGCGGCCGGGGCCGGCTGGGCGCCCATCGGGCCGGTCGCACCGCCGGGACGCCCCGGGCCGCCCGGCCGGTGCTGGGACTGCTGGCCCTGGTGGTCGCGCGGGTCCCGGTGGTCGCGGGGGTCGCGGTGGTCCTGGCGCTGCTGCTCGTACCCCTGGTGCTCGGGCGGCTGCGAACGGTAGTCGTGCTGCGGGGACGCGGGGCGCCCGCCGTACGGCTCGTTCCACGGATCGGCCGGCTGCTCGCGGTCCTGGTAGCCGCCGTGGCGCGGCTGCTGCCACGACAGGTCGTCCTGGGTCCGCGGCCACGCGCCCGGCTCGGGCCGCTGACGCTGGTAGTCGGGATAGGCGGGACGCGCGACGGGCATCCCGTCGTCCTGGGGCCGCCCGTAGGAGTCGTAACCGTCGTCGCGGGACTCGTCACGCTGCGGCCCCTGATAGCGGTGGGACTGCTGGTGGGACTGGTGCATCGGCGGAGCCGGCGGCGTGGGCGCGTCGCCCACCGAGTCGTCGACGGTGATGGCGATCCGGATCGGACGCCCGCACTCCCGGGTCAGCGCTTCGCTGATGAGAGGGGCGAGACGGCCCTCCAGGACGCGCTTGCCCCATTCGTTGGGGACGGCGAGCAGCGCGGTGTCGGCGACGAGAGCGAGGGGCTGGCAGCGCTCGATCCACTGCTTGTCCTTCGGCTCGATGCCCTGCTGGCCCTCCCCGAGGAGTTGCTCCAGCACGCGTGGCCACACTGCGGCAAGATCGGCAGGTACGTCAGCCACAAGGCACGCTCTCTCGCATGTCCCACGAATGTGTGGTTCTCGGGACGGGATGGGTCGGGTCGGGTGAGGCCCGGCAGGGGGGAAGGAAAGGAACCGGAGTTCAGCCACGGTAGTCAGGGCGACCCACACGGTTCAAGTCGTTGTCCACAGGCTGTGCACAATGGGGGGTCGCTCGGCCCGAGTTTGACCGGATGGCGTAGCCGCGCGTACCGTGACCAGGTCGAGTTGTCGATGGCTGCTGCCGCCTGCCTCCGATGGGCAAAGATCACGATCTGTGATTGTGAAGCGGTGCACTAGGGCGTTTACGCGAGTTCCTCGTGGGCGCACGGTGACAGCCAGGCGATGTCCCGCCAACACACGAATCATTTCTGGAGCCCCCGAGTGAGCAAGCGCACCTTCCAGCCGAACAACCGTCGTCGCGCCAAGACCCACGGCTTCCGGCTGCGTATGCGTACCCGTGCCGGCCGCGCGATTCTCGCGAACCGCCGTGGCAAGGGTCGCAGCAGCCTGTCCGCCTGATCTGATCATCAACAGGTCATGACGTGCTGCCTACCGAGAATCGGCTGAGGCGGCGCGAGGACTTCGCGACCGCGGTTCGACGAGGACGCAGGGCCGGTCGGCCTCTCCTCGTCGTCCATCTACGCAGCGGTGAAACGGACCCGCACGTGACTGGGGAGACCCTTCCCCCGCCACGTGCGGGTTTCGTCGTCAGCAAGGCCGTGGGCGGGGCCGTCGTTCGCACGGCGGTGAAGCGAAAGCTGCGCCACCTGGTCCGCGACCGGCTGGCTCTGCTGCCCCCCGGTAGCCTTGTTGTCGTACGCGCGTTGCCCGGATCGGGTGACGCCGACCATGCACAGCTGGCCCGAGACCTGGACGCCGCCCTGGAGCGGCTGCTCGGAGGGGGCGCGCGATGAAGTACCCGCTGCTGGCTCTCATCAAGCTGTACCAGTGGACGATCAGTCCTCTCCTGGGACCAGTCTGCCGCTACTACCCGTCGTGCTCCCACTACGGGTTCACGGCCATCGACCGGCATGGCGCGATCAAGGGCACCGCTCTGACCGCGTGGCGCATCCTGCGCTGCAACCCATGGTCACCGGGTGGTGTGGATCATGTTCCTCCCCGCAAGCGCCCGCGCTGGCACGAACTGCTGCGCAACGCGCTGCGTGGTGACAAGGGCGGGGACTCCGCCGACGAAGTTCTTCCCGGGGGAGAGGCCACCGAACCCTCCCTGCCGGCCGCTGAGACCTCGCCCAAAGCTCAAGGAGCCTGATTAGTGGACACGATTGCCAGTCTGTTCAGCTTTATCACCACACCCGTCTCGTGGGTCATCGTCCAGTTCCACAAGCTCTACGGGGCGTTGTTCGGCGATGACACGGGCTGGGCCTGGGGCCTGTCCATCGTGTCTCTGGTGGTCCTGATCCGGATCTGCCTGATCCCGCTCTTCGTGAAGCAGATCAAGTCGACCCGGAACATGCAGGTGCTCCAGCCGAAGATGAAGGCGATCCAGGAGCGCTACAAGAACGACAAGCAGCGTCAGTCCGAAGAGATGATGAAGCTGTACAAGGAGACGGGCACCAACCCGCTCTCCTCGTGCCTGCCGATTCTGGCGCAGTCGCCGTTCTTCTTCGCCCTGTACCACGTGCTGTCGGCGATCGCCTCGGGCAAGACCATCGGCGTCATCGACCAGCCGCTGCTCGACAGCGCCCGGCAGGCCCACATCTTCGGTGCTCCGCTGGCCGCGAAGTTCATGAACAGCCCCAGTGAGGTCGCGGCCCTCGGCGCCTCGCTGACCGACGTCCGCGTCGTCACCGCCGTCATGATCGTGATGATGTCGGCCTCGCAGTTCTTCACGCAGCGCCAGCTCATGACGAAGAACGTCGACCTGACGGTCAAGACGCCGTACATGCAGCAGCAGAAGATGCTGATGTACATCTTCCCGGTGATCTTCGCCGTCATGGGCATCAACTTCCCCGTCGGTGTCCTCGTCTACTGGCTGACCACCAACGTCTGGACCATGGGTCAGCAGATGTACGTGATCAACCAGAACCCCACCCCGGGCAGCAAGGCGCAGGACGCTTACCTCGGCCGGCTGCTCAAGAGCATCACCTCCCACGGAGAGGTTCGGGGCAGGTCGCGGCGCAACACCGTGAAGCGGATCCACGCCAAGGGCACGGACCGCAACGACATCGAGCGCAAGTTCATCAACGGGCTCTCCAAGCTGGGCCTCGCCGCCCAGGAGGACGGGACCGTGGCGAAGAGCGAGGCCGCGGTGCTGGAGGCCGAAGGCGGCGTGGCTCCCAAGCGTCACCAGCCCAAGCGGCAGACGAAGGCCCAGCGCCAGGCGGCCATCCATGCTGCCGCCGCAGAGGCCGAGGCATCCGAACCGATGTCGCTCCAGAAGAAGCCTGCTGCCCAGAAGCACGACCTTCAGAAGGACGACACCTCCAAGCCGGCGGGCAAGCCCGTGTCGGGCTCCTCACGCCAAGCCAAGTCCGGACAGCGCAAGGGCCAGCAGCGGCCCAAGCACCCGTCCAAGAAGTAAGAAGGAGTCCATTCCGTGACGGAAGGCACCATCTCCGCGGCCGCCGAGGGCACCGGCACCATGTCCAGCCTGGAGCAGGAGGGCGAGATCGCGGCCGACTACCTCGAGGGTCTGCTGGACATCGCCGACCTCGACGGCGACATCGACATGGACGTCGAGGCCGACCGGGCCGCGGTGTCGATCATCGGTGAGTCCGAGCGTGACCTGCAGAAGCTCGTGGGGCGCGACGGCGAGGTACTGGAAGCCCTTCAGGAGCTCACGCGGCTCGCGGTGCACCGGGAGACCGGCGACCGCAGTCGGCTCATGCTGGACATCGGCGGCTTTCGGGCGAAGAAGCGCGAGGTCCTCGCGGCCCTCGGCGCCAAGGCGGCCGACGAGGTGAAGAGCACCGGCAAGCCGGTGAAGATGGACCCGATGACCCCGTTCGAACGCAAGGTCGTCCACGACGCCATCGCGGCGGCCGGCCTTCGCAGTGAATCCGAGGGCGAGGAGCCGGAGCGCTTCGTCGTCGTTCTTCCGGCCTGACCGGAACGTCGTACTGTCGGCCCCGTCTGTTCGCAGGCGGGGCCGATCTTTGTCAGCCTGATAAGTCAGCCATCCACAGTGCATGAGTGCGGTACGGAAGGACGGTCCCCGTGACGGAGGAAGCAGAGCTCCCTCAGGCCCCCGAATCGGCGAAGGCGGTTTTCGGTGAGTACTTCCCCGAGGCCGTCCGGTACGCGGAGCTCCTCGCGGACGCGGGGGTCAAGCGCGGCCTGATCGGACCCCGTGAGGTGCCGCGTCTCTGGGAGCGTCATCTGCTGAACTGTGCGGTCCTCTCCGAAGTGGTTCCGGAAGGGGTCACCGTCTGCGACGTGGGCTCGGGGGCGGGACTGCCCGGCATTCCGCTGGCGCTCGTCCGGCCCGACCTGAAGATCACGCTGCTGGAACCGCTGCTCCGGAGGACCAACTTCCTCCAGGAAGTGGTCGAGCTGCTCGGCCTGGACCATGTGACCGTGGTCCGCGGGCGGGCCGAGGAGGTGTTGGGCTCGCTGCAGCCGGTGCACGTGGTGACAGCGCGCGCGGTGGCGCCGCTGGACCGGCTGGCCGGATGGGGGGTGCCACTGCTCCGGCCCTATGGCGAAATGCTGGCTCTCAAGGGGGACACCGCCGAGGAGGAGATCAGCGGGGCGCGCGCCGCTCTGAGCAAGCTCGGCGTGGTCGAGACCGAGGTGCTGCACGCCGGTGAGGGCGTGGTCGATCCGACCACTACTGTGGTCCGGGTCGTGGTGGGGGAGAGCCCGGGTGGTGTGAGGTTCGCCGCAAAGCGAGCCAAGGCTGCACGGACGAGCCGGACGCGTCGGCGTCGCTGAGGAATGACGAAGGGCGGGCTCCCGCACAGCGGCCCGCCGCATAAGTCGCTCATTGTGGGCTTGTGTCCCGATGGTCCCGAAAAGTGGGCGTGTGTCACTGCTGCGGAGTGTCGTGGCCTGGTAGTTGTCCCGCACGGGCATCGTGTTTCACGTGAAACGTCGCTCTCTGCTGCAGGGAATCATCGGCCGCGGCCGTGCCGCAGCCACGCCGCGCGACCGCAAGCCCGTAAGGGTCACGAAGTTGTCCACAGGTGCGGATTCATCCACAGAACAGCGGGCCTCGCTGGTTCACGACCCCGAAAGCATGGCAGGCTCTGCTCATTGTGAGCCTGAAGTCGAGGAGAGTGAATCCTTGCGGTCCGACGCCAACATCGCGGGACCGATGACCGATCCGGTCCCCGGTCCCCGAACCGAGTCTGCGGGGGACGGTGTTTCACGTGAAACACCTCCGCCGATGGACGACACCCCTATCGGTCGCGCGGCACAGCTGGCCGTCGAAGCGCTCGGCCGCGCCGGTGAAGGGCTGCCACGTCCTGACCGGACCCGGATCATGGTGGTCGCCAACCAGAAGGGCGGCGTGGGCAAGACCACCTCGACGGTCAATCTCGCCGCCTCCCTGGCGCTGCACGGTGCTCGTGTTCTGGTGATCGATCTTGACCCGCAGGGGAATGCGTCCACCGCGCTGGGGATCGACCATCACTCCGAGGTTCCCTCGATCTACGACGTCCTGGTCGAGAGCATGCCGCTCTCAGAAGTGGTCCAGCCCGTTCCGGACGTCGAAGGTCTCTTCTGCGCCCCGGCGACCATCGATCTCGCCGGTGCGGAGATCGAGCTCGTGTCGCTGGTGGCGCGGGAGAGCCGACTGCAGCGTGCGATCCAGGCGTACGAGCAGCCCTTGGACTACATCCTGATCGACTGCCCGCCCTCCCTCGGGCTGCTGACGGTCAACGCCATGGTGGCCGGTGCCGAAGTGCTGATCCCGATCCAGTGCGAGTACTACGCGCTCGAAGGGCTGGGACAGCTCCTGCGCAACGTGGACCTGGTCCGGGGGCACCTGAACCCCGACCTTCACGTGTCCACCATCCTGCTGACCATGTACGACGGCAGGACCCGGCTTGCTTCGCAGGTGGCCGAGGAGGTGCGGACCCACTTCGGCAAGGAGGTGCTGCGCACCAGCATCCCGCGTTCGGTGCGCATTTCGGAGGCGCCGAGCTACGGCCAGACGGTGCTCACCTACGACCCCGGCTCCAGCGGCTCGCTCTCCTACCTGGAAGCGGCGCGCGAGATCGCCCTCAGGGGCGTAGGCGTGCACTACGAGCCTCAGCATGCCCGTCCGGGCGACCAGAACAAGCGGCAGAGCATTACGGAGGGGATCCAGTGAGTGAGCGTCGTAGAGGACTCGGGCGGGGGCTCGGAGCCCTGATCCCCGCAGCTCCCCAGGAGAGGCAGACACCGTCGGCCGGCTCGGTCGCGGTACTGCCGAACGAGCGGGGCGTGGCAGCGGCCAAGGTCACCACGCTGTCCGCTTCCCCGGTCGTGCCGGAGCCCAGCTCTCCGGTGACGCCCACGCCGGTCGCCGAGTCGGCGCCTGCCGGAGCCTACTTCGCCGAGCTGCTGCTGGACTCGATCACGCCGAACCCGCGGCAGCCGCGTGAGGTCTTCGACGAGGACGCTCTGGCGGAGCTGGTCACCTCCATCAAGGAGGTCGGTCTGCTGCAGCCGGTCGTCGTGCGCAAGGTGGACCAGGACCGCTACGAGCTCATCATGGGTGAGCGTCGGTGGCGAGCGTGCCGAGAGGCCGGGCTGGACCGGATTCCCACCATCGTCCGGGACACGGACGACGAGAAGCTTCTGCTGGACGCGCTGCTGGAGAACCTTCACCGGGCTCAGCTGAACCCGTTGGAGGAGGCCGCCGCGTACGACCAGCTGCTGAAGGACTTCAAGTGCACGCATGACCAGCTCGCGGACCGCATCGGGCGTTCGCGGCCGCAGGTCTCCAACACGCTGCGCCTGCTGCGCCTCTCGCCTCCGGTGCAGCGTCGGGTGGCGGCCGGGGTCATCTCGGCCGGCCACGCGCGGGCGCTGCTCTCCGTGGACGACTCCGACGAGCAGGACCGGCTGGCACACCGGATCGTCGCCGAGGGCCTGTCGGTGCGGGCCGTCGAGGAGATCGTGACGCTTCTCGGCACCCGTCCCACGAACTCCACGAAGCCGAAGGGGCCGCGGGCCGGCCGCCGGCTCTCCCCCGCGCTGAGTGACCTCGCTTCGCGGCTCTCGGACCGCTTCGAGACCCGGGTGAAGGTCGACCTCGGCAAGGAGAAGGGCAAGATCGTCGTCGAGTTCGCTTCGATGGACGATCTCAACCGCATCCTCGACAGCCTCGCTCCGGGTGAGGGCGGCGTGCTGGAGCGCACCCTCACGCAGGAGTCCACGCGGGACGACGCGAGCTGAAGGACGCCTCTTCGGGGCCTGGGCGGTCTGTCCGCCGGTGAACACCGGCGGACAGACCGCCCTTTGCCTTCTCTCGGTATGCGCCCCCACGACCGGTGGCTACGATGCGGTGGTAGGGCACTCCGTGCGATGTCTCCCGGCCGGAGGAGCCGAAGGCGGCCCTTGGGGCCCCGGCGGCCCCGGAGTGAGGCCGGGCGACATTCGGAGCCTGTACGGCCGGCACCTGTGCGGGTGCGCCGCGTAGGAAGTGAGGATCGCCTAGATGGGGCGTCGGCTCGTACCGCTGACTCTGGATCACCTGTCGGATCTCCCGCAGCGTTGCCGCTCCTGCGTCTTCTGGGAGCTGGACCCGGTGAGCGGGAAGGCGGCCGTCGAGTCGGGCAGAGCCGAGTCGGAGAAAGAGGCGTGGCTCTCCGCCGTCCTGCTGGAGTGGGGCTCCTGCGGGAGGGTGGTCACGGTGGACGAGGTGCCGGTGGGCTACGTCCTCTACGCGCCGGCGGCGTATGTGCCGCGGTCCACGGCCTTTCCGACCAGTCCCGTCTCTTCTGATGCGGTGCAGCTCGTCACCGCGTGGATCGACCCCGGCCATCAGGGGCAGGGGCTCGGGCGCGTACTGGTCCAGACGGTGGCCAAGGACGTACTCAGACGGGGGTTCAAGGCGATCGAGGCCTTCGGCGACGCCCGGTGGAAGCAGCCGGCCTGCGTGCTGCCGGCCGACCACCTGCTGGCGGTCGGCTTCAAGACGGTCCGGCCGCACCCCGCGTACCCACGACTCCGTCTGGAGCTGCGTACCGCTCTGTCGTGGAAGGAGGACGTGGAGATGGCTCTCGACCGGCTGCTCGGCGTTGTGCAGAAGGAGCCCGTGCTGCGCCCGCTCTGATTTCGGTCGGCCGTGCCGGAATCCATGGCACCGCACACGTGAAACGGGCCGGACTCTCGAAAGAGTCCGGCCCGTTTCACGTGAAACAACGAATGCGGGGTACTGGCACCGCTACTCGCCGATGAAGCCCTCGAGGTCGCGCAGGATCGCGGCCTTCGGCTTGGCGCCGACGATGGTCTTGGCGACCTCGCCGCCCTGGTAGACGTTGAGCGTCGGGATGGACATGACGCCGTACTTGGCCGCGGTGGCGGGGTTCTCGTCGATGTTGAGCTTGACGACCTGGATCTGGTCACCGTGCTCGGCCGCGATCGCCTCCAGCGAGGGGGCGATCTGACGGCACGGTCCGCACCAGGCGGCCCAGAAGTCCACGAGCACGGGCTTGTCGCTCTTCAGGACCTCTTCGTCGAAGGTGTCATCGGTTACGTTCTTCAGCGCGCCGGCCACGGCGGCCTCCTTGACTTCGAGGGTGAGGGGAGAGAGGTGGGGATGAGGCGGATCAGACGGCGGGGGTCTTCTCCGGCTCGGCGAGCTTCTCGTCGGAGAGCGCCGCGAGGAAGCGCTCGGCGTCGAGAGCGGCGGAGCAGCCGGTGCCGGCCGCAGTGATGGCCTGGCGGTAGGTGTGGTCGACGACGTCGCCGGCGCCGAACACCCCCGTCAGGTTGGTGCGCGTCGAGGGGGCGTCGACCTTGAGGTAGCCCTCCTCATCCAGGTCGAGTTGGCCCTTGAAGAGCTCGGTGCGCGGGTCGTGACCGACGGCGATGAAGAGGCCGGTGACCGGCAGCTCCGAAGTCTCGCCCGTCTTCGTGTTGCGCAGCGTCAGCCCGGAGAGCTTCTGGTCGCCGTGTACCGCGGCCACCTCGCTGTCCCAGGCGAACGAGATCTTCGGGTCGGCGATCGCCCTCTCCTGCATGGCCTTGGAGGCACGCAGCGAGTCGCGGCGGTGGACGATCGTCACCGACTTGGCGAAGCGGGAGAGGAAGGTCGCTTCTTCCATCGCGGTGTCGCCGCCGCCGACCACGGCGATGTCCTGATCCTTGAAGAAGAAGCCGTCGCACGTGGCGCACCACGAGACACCACGGCCGGACAGCGTGTCCTCGTTGGGCAGACCCAGCTTGCGGTGCTGCGAACCGGTGGTCACGATGACCGCCTTGGCACGGTGAACCGTGCCCGCGGTGTCGGTGACGGTCTTGATCTCACCCGTGAGGTCGACGGAGATAACGTCGTCCGGCACCAGTTCCGCGCCGAAGCGCTCCGCCTGGGCCCGCATGTTGTCCATGAGGTCGGGGCCCATGATGCCGTCCTGGAAACCGGGGAAGTTCTCCACGTCGGTGGTGTTCATCAGGGCGCCACCGGCGGTGACCGCGCCTTCGAATACCAGAGGATTCAGCGACGCGCGGGCGGTGTACAGGGCCGCCGTGTAACCGGCCGGCCCGGAGCCGATGATGATCACGTTTCGGACGTCGCTCACGGGTTTGTTCCTCGTCTCTGCAGACTGCCTGCTGCCTACTGGGGCCGTTCAACCGCTCTCACCCCACCCAACGGATCCTACGGGGCGCGCATTCCCCACTACCCGCACCGCGATGTCACGGTCGCGGGTAGACATGGGTGAAGAGCAGCACACCCGTCCCTCGGGGCGCATCGGTCACGCAGGAAGCACCCACGACGTAGGCCGTGACCAGAGACGGATCGCCGGCATGCGGCAGGACGACGAGGAAAGCGTCCTGGCCGCGGTAGACCCCCTCCTCCACCGCGGCGGCGGGGGTGGTGCGCCCGGTGGCCAGCCGTACACAGGCGGGGACGGAGACGGCAGGCGCGCGCAGCGTATTGCCTGGAGAAGCCGCGTTGGGGGAGAAGTCCTTGGCCGACGGCAACGGGTTCTCTCCGGCGGGAGCCGAAGAGGCGGAGAGCAAGGCCGAGACACGATCCTGCAGCGGCCGGCCGGAGAAGGTGTCGGCGGCCTTTCCGGTGTCCTGCTCCGCCGCGCCCAGGCTTCGGTCGGCGGACGAGTCGGCTTTCATGTCCCCCGACTCCATGGCTTGCAGGAAATAGCCGCTCATTCCCAGCACGGCTGCCGCGAACGCAGTGCCAAGGACCGCCCGCCGCCGTCGCCTGCCGGGGCGACCGGGACCGGGTGAATCTCCGGGCCGCTCGCCCGGCCGGGGGGACGTCCGGTGGGGCGCGACCGCGGTGGAGCCGAGCGGGCGGGCACGGTTCAACGGTCGGACGGCGGATGCGGAGAGTTCTGGGGAGACCTGAGGCGTCCGCGATGTTTCACGTGAAACGTCGCCGAATCCGGTGGCGTTCAGTGCTTCCGTCGAGAGCGCCTGGTCGATCCGGAGCGCGATGTCCTCGGGCATCGGGCCAGGGTCCGCCACGGACCCCAGCAGTCCGCGGAGCTCCTCCAGCGAGGTGAGGACGTCTCCGCAGAGCGGGCAGCCCTCGACATGGCGTCGTACATCACGCGCGTCCGAGGCCGTGAGTATCCCCTCGGAGAGATCAGCGATCTCCGAGACGTCCGGGTGCCGGTCCGTGCCGGTGGGGGATGTCACGTGCGTTCGCCTCCGCCCTGCACCGTGGCAGGATCACTCGTTCCCGTGTCCTTGGGTCTCGCCGCTGGGACGGTAGGCGCCGTACTCCGGTTCCGTCGCCCTCCAGCGCCTGGTCCTGCGGCTGTGGCTTCATCGCCGTCGGGCCGGCTCGGGGGCGGGCCCTGCCCGCGGAGATGCATGAGCAGAGGGAGGAGCCGCGCGCGGCCGCGCGCACAGCGACTCTTCACCGTCCCGGTCGGCACGTCGAGCATCCGGGCGGCCTCGGCCACCGGGTAGCCCTGCATGTCGACCAGGACGAGGGAGGCTCGCTGCTCCGGCGGCAGCGTGGCCAGTGCTCTCTGGAGCTCCCGGTGCAGATCCTGGCGCTCGGCCGGCGCCTCCGCGGATTCATGGGGTTCCAGGAGCTGATCGAGTCGATCGGTGTCATCCACGGGGGTGGTCCGGCGGGAGGCGGCTTTGCGTACCCGGTCGAGGCAGGCGTTGACCGTGATCCGGTGGAGCCACGTGGTGACCGCGGACTGGCCCCGGAACGTGTGCGCCGAGCGGAAGGCGGAGACGAGAGCGTCCTGCACGGCGTCGGCGGCCTCTTCCCGGTCGCCGAGGGTACGCAGAGCCACCGCCCACAGCCGGTCCCTGTGACGGCGTACGAGTTCACTGAAGGCGTCGGGGTCGCCTCCGACGTGGCGGACCAGGAGCTCCTGGTCCCCGACGTCGGCGAATCCGGCCTCGTCCAACGGTGAGCCCCTCCCCCAGATGGCCGTCAGCTGGTCACGGCGATGTCCGAGACCTTTCCGCGATAGGCGCTGCCGCTACCCGGCAACTCCGTCAGCCAGACCAGAAGGTACCTGGCGCGTACCGGTTCGTCGGGCTTGAGCTTCACCTTCGTTCCGGTGCCCTGCGCCACCTTGGTGAAACCGTCCGGCATCGAGGGGTAGGACGAGGCGTCCGAGGTCCGCAGTTCCACCGAGGTGTCGCCGCCGAAGAAGGAGACGTCGACCGCTCCGACCTGCTGCACCTTTCCGAGGTCGAGGACGACGCCGACCCCCGACTTGAGCCCGCCGAACCTGGACGAGTAGTAGCTGGAGGTGCGCCAGTAGGTACTGGGATCGCCGTCGATGGCGTCCTGTATCGACTCGGGTTTCTCCGAACCGTCGGTGCCCAGCGGGTCGTAGTCCTGGGCTTCGACGACGGAGATCGGCTTGCCGCTCTCCAGGAGGTTCTTGTCGTCCTCCCCGCCGCTCTCCGTCTGGGTGGTGCCGGTGTCGTCGGAGTCCTTGCCGCGGTCGATCAGCGTCTCCGCGAGCTGCCAGCTCCCGAGACCCAGGGCGGCGATCAGCAGTGCGGACACGGCCCACTTCAGGGCCCTTCCGGTCCGGCTCTGCAGAGGTGCGGGGGGCGCGCTCATGAGGGGCTGTGTGGCGGACACCGGGCGTGCCGGAGGACGGCCGTAGGTGCCCTGTTGGTACGTGGTGCGCTGGTACTCGGGCGGAGCGGTGAACGTCGGCTCGGGCGCCGCAATACGAGGCATCGCGGCCACGGCCTTGGCCAGCTCGTCCGGAGTGGTGCAGGGCTGTTCCTGGCGGGAGGCGGTGGCGCCGTCGTTGGCGAGCGCCCGCATGGCCAGCTCGGACAGGCCCCGGTGGACGCCTGCCCGCACCTGGTCGGGGGCGATGAGGCCCATGCCCTTGGGCAGCCCGGTGAGCCCGTAGGCGTCGTTCTCGTAAGGCCACCGCTGGGTCAGGGCGGCGTAGAGCAGGGCGCCGACGGCCTCCGTGTCGGTGCGCAGGGGGCGCTCGGCGGTGATGCCGCGCAGGGCGGCGTCCACGGCGAGGCCGCGGATCCGGTACTGCCCGGTGGAGCTGCGCAGGACCGCCCCGGGCGTCAGCCGCAGATGGGCGAGGCCTTCCCGGTGGGCCGCCGCCATCGCCTGGGAGAGCTGACTGACGAGCTGATAGCAGTCGTGGGCTTCCAGCGGCCCCGCGGCCAGCAAGGGGGTGAGTTCCACGGCGTCCGGCAGCCACTCGTGGACCACGTAGACGAGGTCGTCCTCCTCCACTGCGTCCAGGACCTGGACGAAGCGGGGGTCGCCGAGCAGGGCGGAGGAGCGGGCCGCCGCCAGCACGGAACGCGCGCGGGGGTGGGTGGCGTGCAGGAGGTGCACGCCGACCGCGCGGCGCAGCTTCTCGTCGACCGCACGCCAGCTGCTGAAGCCGTCCAGACGGGTGACGCACTCTTCCAGGCGGTAGCGCCTGGCGAGCTTGTGTCCACTGTGCAGATCGGGCGCGGGCGGCACGTCGGCAGCACCGACGCTCCCGCCTTCGGCGCCGCCGGGGGCTTCGCCCTCGGGATTCTTGGCTTCCGCCGCTCCGTCGGCCGTGGCCCCGCCCGCCTTGGCGGTCGGCGGCTCGTCGCCACCGTTGTCGGCCACGTCGACGGCAGCCGTGCTACGTTCCGCCACCGTCGCTCCTGCCTCCCCATTTCTTGCGCGTCGCCCGCCGGCTCCGCGCAGTCAGGCAATTGTGCCCACACTCCGGCGCTATGCACGACACGCGGAATCCGGACATGGTTGTGCGGTACGGCGGCGGATCAGCGTCCGAGCCGTCCCCGGACCATACCCACCAGCCCGTTGACCTCTTCGATCCGCATCTTCTTCGCGGCGACCACGAAGATTCCCAGCAGCAGTGCGCCACCACAGATCAGTGCGGCGACGGAGCCGAGAACCCCCTCGCCGAGCGCTTCCAGGAGGCCGATCCCGACCACTCCGCCGACGAGCGCCGCGGGGACGGCCGCCATGCAGAGGCGGGCGTAGGTCCGCACCACGTGGGCGCCGTCCAGATCGCCGCCGAGGCGGTTGCGCAGCCGGCGCCAGGCGACACCGACGCCGACGGCGTAGGCCAGTCCGTACGAGGCCGCCATCCCGACCACGGCCCAGCGGTAGGGCAGGACCACGTAGCAGACGGCGGAGGCCGCCGCGTTGACCGCGGCGACGATCACCGTGTTGTAGAACGGCGTCCTGGTGTCCTCGTAGGCGTAGAAGCCACGCAGTACCACGTACTGCACGGAGTACGGGATGAGTCCGAGGGCGAAGGCCATCAGGATGAAGCCCATCGACCGGGCCGCTTCGGTGCCGCTCGATCCGTAGAGCAGCGTGCACATCGGCAGACCGAGCGCGAGGAACGCGAACGCCACCGGCACGATCGCGACGGCGGAGTTGCGCAGCCCCTGGGAGATGTCGTCGCGGACGGCTCCCGGGTCGTTGTCGTGTGCGGCACGGGAGATCCGGGGCAGTAGCGCCGCCATCACGGACACGGTGATGATCGCCTGCGGCATGCCCCAGATCAGCTGGGCGTTGGAGTACGCCAGGATGCCCGCGCCGTTCTGACCGGACAGCTTTCCGGCCGAGGTGGCGAGCTGGGTGACGACCAGGACGCCGGCCTGGTTGGCGAGCACGAACAGCACGGTCCACTTGGCCAGCTTCACCGTCTTGCCGAGCCCGTGGCCCTTCCAGTCGAACCGGGGACGGAAGCGGAATCCCGCTTCGCGCAGGTACGGGATCATGGCGAGTGCCTGCACGGTCAGCCCGAGCAGGGTGCCGACGCCCAGCAGTCGGACACCTTCGGCCGGGATGGTCGCGACGCCCATCTCCGACTCGGCGGACGTTCCGTACACCCAGATGAACAGGCCGAACGTGGCGATCATGACGATGTTGTTGAGGACGGGGGTCCACATCATCGCGCCGAACTTGCCGCGGGCGTTGAGGATCTGTCCCATCACCACGTGCACGCCCATGAAGAAGATCGTGGGCAGGCAGTAGCGGGCGAAGGTGATGGCCACGCTGTTGGCGGGCGGATCGTTGGCGATCGGCAGTGACATCAGCTTGATCAGGAGCGGCGCGGCGAAGACCGCCAGCGCCACGATCAGAGCCAGCGCCACCATCACCAGCGTGAGGAGACGGTTGGCGTACCCCTCGCCGCCGTCCTCGTCGTCCTTCATGGAGCGGACGAGCTGGGGGACGAAGACCGAGTTGAGGCCGCCGCCGACGGTGAGGATGTAGATCATCGTCGGCAGGGTGTACGCCACCGTGAAGGTGTCACCGAGAACGGCGGCGCCGAGGGCGGCCGTGATCACGAGGCTGCGCACGAAGCCGGTCAGACGGGAGACGAGGGTGCCGGCCGCCATCAGGGCGCTGGACTTCAGCAAACTGGAGGCCCGGCCGCCCTTCGCCGGGGCGGGAGCGGGAGCAGGGGCGGGTTCAGGCTGACCGGCGTGTTTGCCCTGGCCCGAGCTCTCCTGGTCGCGGAAGAGATGGGCGAAGGCGTCCGGCTCCTTGTCCTCCGACGCCTGGGTCACCAGGTCGTCGAGGCCGACGAACTGCGTGGTGGCCGCGTCGTCGCCGTAAGGCAGGTGCCGGGAGGGGCCTGCGGGCTCCGGTGCCGGCGTCTGGGCCCACAGCCGGGGGTCCGGGGGGTACTGGGCCGCGGGAGGCTGCTGGTACAGAGGCTGTGGCTGCTGATAGGTGCCCGGAGGCGGCGGAGGGTGTGAGGCGCGGTCGTAGAGTGCCTCACCGACAGGATCCTGGGACGCGAGGTCCTGTTCCCGGTACGGGTCGTGGTCGTAGGCGTGCTGGAGATACGGATCCGGCTGCGGCGCAGCGTCCGGGCCCGTGCCCGGCGGCACCGGAGGTCCACCGGCACCTGGCCCGCCCGCGCCATGCCCGCGGTCACCGTCGTACGGCGCGTTCATCGAAACCCCACCTCATCGTCCCCGGCCGACCGGCCTCGACAGACATCGCTCAACGGTCCACTTTCTCACCCGCGCCCGAGGGCTTCCCGCTTTCCGGCCCGGTGTCCGGTGTCGGGTCACTCGGCTGCTCGGGTTCACCCCCGTCGCCCCCGGCCGTGTCGCTTGCGACGGAGCGCTTGCGGTGGGTGTACATCCTGATACCTGCCAGCACCAGGAGCAGCAGCCCGCCGGCGATCACCAGCAGGACGGTGGGGGTGACCTCGGAGACCTTCACCGTGAAGGTCATCTCCTCGCCGTAGGGCGTGCCGTTCTCGGTGAACAGCCGCGCCTTGATCTGGACCTGGCCGTTGGCATTGGCCGCTGCGTCGAACTTCACCGACTGGCTGTGGCCGCCGGCGACTTCCACCGGCATGGACGCACTGGCCCCGTCATTGAGCTTGAGGCGGGTCCGGTTGTCCGAGGTGAGCCGCAGTACCAGATGGTCGACCCCCTGGAGCAACTTGTTCTGCACCGTGACCGGCAGGGTCGCGCTGCGCCCGGACAGGGTGACATCCGACTTGGGGATGAGCTGGACCTGGTCGGTGAGCCCTTGGAGGTAGGTACGCACCGAGTCCCGGTACTGCTGCGCCTCCAGCGCCCGTCCCCGCCACGACGTGGACATCGACCGGTTGATCGCGTTGCCGAACGGCGTCACGACCCGTTCCGGCTGGGTGAGGATCACCTGGAAGCGGTGGAGGGAGTCCTGGGTCGTTCTGATGTCCTGGAACGCCTGGGTGGGAAGCTCCTGGCTCCGTAGCCGCTTGGGATAGGCGCCCGCCGAGGGGACCCTCGCCGTGGCCTCGGCGTCCGGCTTCGCGTCGGCCGCGGCCACCAGGTCCACGGAGCGGGTCCAGCGGTCGTCTGCGAGCGCGCGCACGGCGCGGGCCATGGTCTGCGCCTGCGAGGCGGTGGGCGTCCGCTGCGGGGCCACCACGATGCTGCGTTCGTTGTCCTCGTCCTGCCGGGTGAGCGCCAGGGTCTGGGCGAGGAAGTTCTGGACGGCGAGCGTGGACGACTCGGCTCCCGCCATGTCGCCGGTGAAGGCGGTGGAGAGCCGGTGATCGGCCACGACCGCGGTGGTGCCGCCGCCGATGGGCCGTGCCGCGCTCGGCGTGTACGCGAGGTTCCCGGTCTCCTTGAGGGAGTCGCTGCGGGTGATCACGTTGTGCGCGCCGGCAGAGGTGGCGACGTCCACGATGGACGCGTCGATCGCGCCGTCCACGGGCCAGGCGAAGTCGGTGGACGGCGTCGTGTGCAGGATGCTCTCCACGGTCGTGGACGCGACCTCGGTGGCGGTCTGGAGATGGCTGAGCGTCCCCGACACGTTCTTCCCGCGGTGGGCGATGGACGCCAGATCGGGGTCCGCGAACGGCAGGGCGATCACCTTCCCCTTCTCCACCGCCCGCTGGAGCGCGCTGAGCCACTCCTTGGCGACGGCCTGGTGGGTGCCGGCGACCGTCGTGGTGCCGGACTTCACCTGGTAGGACTGCGTCATCGCGTCCACGCTCGCGAGCAGGTCAGGATCGATGACCCAGGTCACCGGCAGGTCGCTGCCGAGCGAGACGAGCTGCTCGAGACGGCCACCGGGGGCCAGTTCGTCGGCGAGGCCGTCGTCGGCGAAGACGGGGGTCTGCTGCTCGTCCGATCCGGTCTCCGCGGTGACGTGTGCCGAGGCGATCAGCGGCCAGAGATAGGTCATCTTCGTCTTGGTCCCGCTGCTCTCCGGCTGCCACGGAAGGAAGCTCCGCTGGATGCCGAGGACCTGGGGGTACGTGCTGCCGGAGGTCTGCCCGGTCACGGAGACTCCGAGCTGATAGACACCGGCGTCGTCCAGCGGAAGCTTGTCGACCGGGACGTCCAGCGAGAAGTCCTGGCTGACGCCCTTGCGGAGCACTGGGATCTTCACCGTGTACTCGTCGCCCACGGTGGTGGCGTCCACGCCCGGCACATAGCCGGTGCGCGCGGCGCTCGCGTCCACCGACGTGCGCCCGGAGAGATGCGGACCGACGCGCAGATCGACCGTGCCCTCCCGGATCGTGGTGGACCCTCTGTTGGTCAGGGTCCCGGAGACGGTCAGGGTGTCTCCTTCGACCGGGGCGCTCGGCGCGATGGTGTCCAGCGCCACGTCCACCGTCCGGGAGCCGGTCGCGGCCTTGGCCACCGGTCCCGCCGACGTCGCGTTCGCCCCCGGCGCGGTCAGCAGACCGGCGAACAGGGGGGCCCCGAGCGCCAGCGCGGCTGTGCGCCGGATCCACCGGCGAGCAGGGGAGGGACGCATCCCCAGGGTGTCTGCCGCCTCGGCCACGCGTGTACCCGTCCTCGTTCGTCGTCTGGGGTCGATCGTTGTCGGTCCTTGCGTCCCCGCATGGTAACGAGGTGCGCTGTGGTGGATTGCTCCGGACCGGGCCACATGATCGCCAGAGTCTCGCAGGGCCGGAGGAAACGGTGACGCCCGGGCCGGTGCGGGCACGTACCCTTTTCTGTTGTGCCGAACGCCAACGATGACAACACCAGCGCCCTGAGCCAGGTACAGCACCGAGCGGTCAGCGAACTGCTTCGGGTCTCCCCGGTCGCCGACGACCTCGCCCGCCGCTTCGAGGACGCCGGATTCCGTCTCGCCCTCGTAGGCGGCTCGGTCCGCGACGCCCTGCTCGGCAGGCTCGGGAACGACCTGGACTTCACGACCGACGCGCGGCCGGAGGACGTTCTGAAGATCGTCCGGCCCTGGGCCGACTCGGTCTGGGAGGTCGGGATCGCCTTCGGCACCGTGGGCTGCCAGAAGGACGGCTACCAGATCGAGGTCACCACCTACCGGTCGGAGGCGTACGACAGGACGTCCAGGAAGCCGGAGGTCTCCTACGGCGACTCCATCGAGGAGGACTTGGTCCGCCGCGACTTCACGGTCAACGCGATGGCGGTCGCTCTCCCCCACAAGGGATTCATCGACCCGCACCACGGCCGCGAGGATCTGGCCGCGAAGGTGCTGCGCACCCCCGGAACCGCTCAGGATTCCTTCTCCGACGACCCGCTGCGGATGCTGCGTGCGGCCCGGTTCGCCGCGCAGCTCGACTTCGAGGTGGCGCCCGACGTCGTCGCTGCCATGACCGAGATGGCGGGCCGGATCGAGATCGTCTCTGCCGAGCGGGTGCGGGAGGAGCTCAACAAGCTGCTGCTCTCCGAGCACCCGCGCAAGGGACTGGCGCTGCTGGTGGACACCGGACTGGCCGCGCACGTCCTGCCGGAGCTGCCCGCCCTGCGGTTGGAGAGTGACGAGCATCACCGCCACAAGGACGTCTACGACCACTCCCTGATCGTTCTGGAGCAGGCCATCGGCCTGGAGGAGGACGGTCCGGACCTCGTACTGCGGCTCGCGGCACTTCTCCACGACATCGGCAAGCCGAAGACCCGCCGGTTCGAGAAGGACGGCCGCGTCTCCTTCCACCACCATGAGGTGGTCGGGGCCAAGATGGTCAAGAAGCGGATGGCGGCGCTGAAGTACTCCAACGAGATGGTCAGGGACGTGTCCCGACTGGTGGAGCTGCATCTCCGCTTCCACGGCTACGGAGACGGCGAGTGGACCGACTCGGCGGTGCGCCGGTACGTACGCGATGCAGGGCCCTTGCTGCAGCGACTCCACAAGCTGACCCGCTCGGACTGCACGACCCGGAACAAGCGCAAGGCGAACGCGCTCTCGCGGACGTACGACGAGCTGGAGCGGCGCATCACGCTGCTCCAGGAGCAGGAAGAGCTCGACTCCATCCGTCCGGATCTCGACGGGAACGAGATTATGCAGGTTCTCGGGGTCGGTCCCGGACCGCTGATCGGGAAGGCCTATGCCCACCTGCTGGAGCTGAGGTTGGAGAACGGGCCGATGGAGCGCGAAAGTGCGGTGGCGGCACTCAAGGAGTGGTGGGCCGCGCAGGACTGAACCGACGGCGGCATCTCACGGAGGGGCGGGTCATGTTTCACGTGAAACATGACCCGCCCTTTCGCATGGAGTCGGAGCCGTCGCTGTTTCACGTGAAACATCGCCGTCGGCCAGATGCCGGCTACTCCGCC
Organism: uncultured Streptomyces sp.; assembly: GCF_947488945.1. Lineage (GTDB taxonomy): Bacteria > Actinomycetota > Actinomycetes > Streptomycetales > Streptomycetaceae > Streptomyces. Next base: position 173,701 of record NZ_CANLBS010000003.1, on the reverse strand, counting down.
GCGTGGGGCCGCCTGTCGGGCCGGCTGAATCCCCCAGTGCTTCCGCGGTGACGAAAGAGAGTCGCCGCGACCGCGGCGTAGAGGAGGGCCACGCCGATCACGACGGCGGGGGACCGGCCGTCCGCGGGGAGGACCAGCGCCGAGACACCGGCCGCCGCCACGAAGGCCACATTGAAGAGGACGTCGTAGAGCGAGAAGATCCGGCCGCGGAAGTCGTCGTCCACCGCGGTCTGCACCACGGTGTCCGTCGCGATCTTCGAGCCCTGGGTCACCACGCCGAGAACGAAGGCGACGATCAGCATCGGGATCAGACCGAAGGTGAGCCCCAGAACCGGTTCCAGCACCGCGGCGGTCGCCGCGCAGGCCACCATCCAGCCGTAGCGGCCCAGGCGTTTCACCGCCCAGGGGGTCATCACGGCGGCGACGAAGAATCCGGCGGCGGAGAAGCCGAGCGCGAGTCCGAGCAGAGCCAGACCCTCTGACTCCTCGTCGGTCCAGTAGTACCGGCAGAGCATGAGGACCATGACGGTAAGCGCTCCGTAGCAGAACCGCAGGACCGTCATGCCGATCAGCGCCCTCCCCGCGTCGGGCCGTGCGCGCAGGTGCTGGACGCCTCGGGCGAGTCCGCGGGCGGTCACTCCCAGCGCGGCCGTCAGACGGAGCGAGGAGCCGTTGGTGTCGGGTCCCAGGAGAGCGCGTGGGAGCGTCAGGGACACCAGCGCGGAGAGCAGGTAGAGGAGCGCGCCGAGCAGGACCACGGCGGCGTCCGACTCTCCGGACACCATCCGCACGCCGAGGGCCAGTCCGCCTCCGACCGTCGCGGCGAGCGTACCGGCCGTCGGAGAGAGCGAGTTGGCGACCACCAGATGTTCGTCGTCGACGACCCGGGGCAGCGCCGCCGAGAGACCGGCGAGCACGAAGCGGTTGACGGCCGTGACGCAGAGAGCGGACACGTAGAAGAGCCAGTCCGGCACCGACGCCAGGATGAGGAGAGCCGTACAGCAGGCGAGGACGGCGCGCAGGAGGTTGCCGTGGAGGAAGATCTGGCGGCGGGGCCAGCGGTCCAGGAGCACGCCTGCGAAGGGTCCGACGAGCGAATAGGGCAGGAGGAGGACGGCCATGGCCGACGCGATGGCTCCCGCCGACGCCTGTTTCTCGGGGGAGAAGACGACGTGGGCCGCCAGCGCCACCTGGTAGACGCCGTCGGCGGACTGGGAGAGCAGACGCACGGTGAGCAGGCGCCGGAAGTTCCGAAGCCGCAACAGGAGGCGCAGGGCACGTGCGACAGACATGTGAGCAAGGGTCACATACGCCGAAGGTCCCCGGGGGTTCGACCCGGGGACCTTCGGCGGTGAGCGGGGTGGGAGCGCGGACGCTCCCACCCGGGGAGTCCGTCAGCCGGTCAGGGCTGTTCAGCGCTCGACGTCGCCGGCGATGAACTTCTCGACGTTCTCACGAGCCTCGTCGTCGAAGTACTGCACCGGCGGGGACTTCATGAAGTACGAGGAGGCCGAAAGGATCGGACCACCGATGCCGCGGTCCTTGGCGATCTTGGCGGCGCGGACGGCGTCGATGATGACACCCGCCGAGTTCGGGGAGTCCCACACCTCGAGCTTGTACTCCAGGTTCAGCGGAACGTCGCCGAAGGCGCGACCCTCGAGGCGCACGTACGCCCACTTGCGGTCGTCCAGCCAGGCCACGTAGTCCGACGGGCCGATGTGGACGTTGTCCGCACCGAGGTCGCGGTCACGGATCTGCGAGGTGACGGCCTGCGTCTTCGAGATCTTCTTGGACTCCAGGCGCTCACGCTCGAGCATGTTCTTGAAGTCCATGTTGCCGCCGACGTTCAGCTGCATGGTGCGGTCCAGGACGACGCCCCGGTCCTCGAAGAGCTTCGCCATCACGCGGTGCGTGATGGTGGCGCCCACCTGGGACTTGATGTCGTCGCCGACGATCGGGACACCGGCCTCGGTGAACTTGTCCGCCCACTCCTTGGTGCCGGCGATGAAGACCGGGAGGGCGTTGACGAACGCGACCTTGGCGTCGATGGCGCACTGGGCGTAGAACTTCGCCGCGACCTCGGAGCCGACGGGCAGGTAGCAGACGAGGACGTCGACCTGCTTGTCCTTGAGGGTCTGGACGATGTCGACCGGCGTCTCGGAGGACTCCTCGATCGTCTCGCGGTAGTACTTGCCCAGACCGTCGTGGGTGTGGCCACGCTGGACCGTCACGCCCGTGGACGGGACGTCCGCGATCTTGATGGTGTTGTTCTCGCTCGCGCCGATGGCGTCCGCGAGGTCGAGGCCGACCTTCTTCGCGTCGACGTCGAACGCGGCCACGAACTCCACGTCGCTCACGTGGTACTCGCCGAACTGGACGTGCATCAGACCGGGCACCTTGCCGGCCGGATCGGCGTCCTTGTAGTACTCGACGCCCTGCACCAGCGAGGCGGCGCAGTTGCCCACGCCGACGATGGCTACGCGAACCGAACCCATTCCGGTTGCTCCCTGTTAGTTCTCGGTGTTCCCGACGAAGGACCCGCGGTGTGCGGGACCTTCAGTTGGCGGTGTCGGACGGATCCGGCGGGGAGTCATCCCGGGACCGGGGCAGGCCGCCCGTCTCTTGCGTTGGTTCCTGCTGAGGGGAGTCGTCGGACGAGGACCGTCTCCGGTCCCTGCCCGAGCGCTCGCTCTCGATGAGCTCGTTCAGCCAGCGCACTTCGCGCTCCACGGATTCCATGCCGTGCCGCTGCAGCTCAAGTGTGTAGTCGTCGAGTCGTTCACGGGTGCGGGCGAGTGAGGCACGCATCTTCTCCAGACGCTCCTCCAGCCGGCTACGGCGTCCTTCGAGGACGCGCATCCGCACTTCGCGTTCCGTCTGACCGAAGAAGGCGAAGCGTGCTGCGAAGTGCTCGTCCTCCCAGGCGTCGGGGCCGGTGTGCGAGAGCAACTCCTCGAAGTGCTCCTTACCTTCCGCCGTCAACCGGTAGACGATCTTGGCCCGACGCCCCGCGAGTGAAGACGCGGGAGCGGTCGACCGCCCTGGCCCGGAGGGAAGTTCGGGGGACGCGGCGCCCGGCTCCTCGATCAACCAGCCACTGGTGACCAGCGTCTTGAGGCAGGGATACAGGGTGCCGTAGCTGAAGGCGCGGAAGATGCCCAGCGAGGTGTTGAGCCGTTTCCGCAGCTCGTAACCGTGCATGGGGGACTCGCGAAGCAGACCGAGAACGGCGAATTCGAGGATGCCGGAGCGTCTGCTCACCTTCGCCTCCTCCGTGTTGAGGCACCCAGGGGGTGCTCTGGTGGTCGAACCGCTTCCGAGCTTATGCCGAACTTATGCCGCGCTGATGTATCGACTCGATACATCAGCACGATAGATCGGAAGAAGCACTTCGACAAGACCGGGTCTCGTGAACGGCGTCACATCCTGAATTCCTCAGGAGCGACTTGCGGTGTTTGGGGTGAAGTTCGGCCCTAGGCGGGTTTTGACCGTGCGTAGTCTGTCCGGCATGCAGATCACCGGGAACCGCGCTACGCCGCCGGGCGTCAGACATCGCGGACTGCCGGATGTGCCGCGGAGGGTCCTTCCGCGGGGTTCGTCCGTCATTCGGGGGGACCGGATCTCACCTGCCGCTTCCAGGCGCTCTCGCCTGCCCGAGGAGTAGTCGTTCGATGAGCGAGCACCGTCGCAAAACGCCTCAGTCGTCAGACGGGGGGCGTGCCGCGGCCAGAAGGGCTGCCCAGCAGCCCGCAGGACGTCGCGCAGCACCCTCACGCAGCGTCACTGACACGTCACCTTCCGGCCCGCAGGGCGAGGAGCGCCCGTACGCCGGCCGTGCCGAGGCCCGCAGGGCCGCCCAGCGCGGTGGCCGACGCCGGGGTGCCGAGACGGCCTCGGCCGCCGGCGGCCACGGCGGGGGCGGCGGCCGTCGCAGAGGCGGGGGCGGTGGATCCGACGGTCACGGCCGTGGGGACGGCGGACCGGGCAAGAAGCGGTTCATCGACTATCCGCGGCGCGGCAAGTACGGCTTCCGGCGCTGGGTGCCCTCGTGGAAGCTCGTTTCCGGCCTCTGCCTGGGCTTCCTCGGTCTCATGATGGGTGTCGCCGGAGTCTCCTACGCGCTGGTGCAGCCGCCCAGCGTGAAGGCGGCGGCCAAGGCACAGAACAACGTCTACTACTGGGCCGACGGCACCCAGATGGTCGCCACCGGTGGTGAGGTCAACCGCCAGGAGATCTCCTACGCCCAGATTCCGGAGGCGATGCGCAACGCCGTCATCTCGGCCGAGAACAAGTCCTTCGACGACGACAAGGGCATCGACCCGATGGGCATCGCCCGCGCCTTCTACAACATGGCGACGGGAGGTGAGGTGCAGGGCGGCTCGACCATCACCCAGCAGTTCGTCAAGAACTCCATGCTGACGCAGGAGCAGACGATCAGCCGGAAGTTCAAGGAACTCTTCATCACGCTCAAGGTCGGCACGAGCATGGACAAGGAAGACGTGATGGCCGGCTACCTCAACGTCTCCTACTACGGCCGCGGTGCTTCCGGTCTGCAGGCGGCGGCCCGCACGTACTACAACAAGGACGCCAGCAAGCTCAATCCGAGCGAGTGCGCGTTCCTTGCCACCCTGCTGAAGGGCGCCGGCTACTACGACCCGGCCGGTGTGCCCGAGGTCGACTCGGTGCAGGCGACGGCCGCCAAGAACAAGGAGCGCGCGGAGCGGCGCTGGAAGTGGATCCTCGACGAAGAGGTCAAGGACGGCAGGCTCTCGGCCGCGGAGCGCGCCAAGTACACCGAGTTCCCGATGCCGCAGGCACCGAAGAAGAGCGCCCAGCTCGGAGGCCAGACCGGTTACCTGGTCGATCTGGCCAAGACGTACTTCCTCAACAACAACGACCGGGACATCGACGCCACCAAGCTGGCCCAGGGCGGCTACGAGATCAGGACCACCTTCGACAAGAAGAAGGTGGACGAGCTCACCGCCGCCGTGGACAAGGTCTACAAGGCGAAGATCGACCCCAAGAAGCGTCCTACCAAGGACACTCACGTCCAGTTCGGCGGGGCGTCGATCGACGCGAAGACCGGTGCCATCATCGCGATCTACGGTGGCCAGGACGCCACCAAGCACTACACCAACAACGCGGACGCCACCGGCGCTCAGGTCGGCTCGACCTTCAAACCGTTCGTGCTCGCCGCCGCCATGAAGTACGGAAAGCGCGACCCGGACCTGGGCCCCGAGCAGAGCGGCTCGGAGCGCACCCCGGTCTCACCGAAGAGCGTCTACAACGGTGACAACAAACTGAAGATCAAGGACTACGACGGCCAGATCTGGGAGAACGAGGAGGGGGAGCAGTGGCTGCAGACCAATGACGGCGGCCACGACTACGGAGACATCGACCTGCGGTACGCCATGCAGGAGTCCGCGAACTCCCCGTACGTGCAGCTCGGCATGGACGTCGGCACGGACAAGGTCAAGGACGTGGCCCTGGCGGCCGGTCTGCGGGACGACCAGTTCATGGCCGACTCCCACGTACCTTCGTACTCCATCGGCACCTCGTCCCCCAGTGCCATCCGGATGGCGGGCGCCTACGCCACCTTCGCGACCAGCGGCAAGCAGAACGACCCGTACTCGGTGTCGGAGGTGAAGTACAAGGGCGGCGTGATCTTCTCGCACGAGAAGAAGACGAAGACGGCGTTCGACGCGGACATCGCGGACAACGTCACCGAAGTGCTGCAGAACGTCGTGGAGAAGGGCACCGGAACCCCGGCGCAGCTCGAGGGCCGGGACGTCGCGGGTAAGACGGGTACCACCGACGGCAACCGGTCGGCGTGGTTCGTGGGTTACACCCCGCAGATCTCCACCGCCATCAGCATGTTCCGGCTGGACGACGACGAGAAGAACACCGAACGTGAATTCCTGAAGATGTTCGGCACCGGTGGTGAGGAGAAGATCCACGGTGCCTCGTTCCCGGCCCAGATCTGGCACGACTACATGGCGGGCGCGCTGAAGGGCGTTCCGGCCGTGGAGTTCCCGAAGGCCCAGCCGCTCGGCACGAAGGTCTACGGGGGCGGCGCGAGCCCGAGCCCGAGCCCGACCCCGAGCCCGACGCCTTCTCCCACGCCGTCCATGGAGTCGAAGCCGCCCACGCCGACGCCGACCACCGCGTCGCCCACACCGTCGCCCAGCACCTCCTCGTGCGGAGGATGGGCCTGGGAGACCTGTGGTCCCGACACCGGCGGCACCAGTACCGGCACCGACGAGGGCACCACCGAGGGCACCGACCAGGGCACGACGGACGGTTCCGACGAGGGCGCCACCGACGGATCGAACCAGGGCACCACCAACGGAAGCAACGGCTCCAACGGCAACAGCACCGGAGGCACCACGGGCTGGCTGGGCGGCAGCACCGGATAGCCGCGCGGACCCGCTGACCGAGCCGCCGCACTCCCCCGGAGCGCGGCGGCTCCGTCGTTCCCGGCGGCCCGTCCCACGCCCGCCGCACAGAGCCGTACGGCAGGATGTGCGGCATGCCAAGCGCAGAAGAGACCAGCGTGGATCAGGAGACCGTCGTCCGGCCCACGCGGCAGGACGAGATCGCCGCGGCGGGAAGCGAGCTGATCGGCGGGCCGGTGGGACGGTTCGCACGGCTCGGGGGCGGCCCGCTGACCGCCGTGCGCACCGTCGCGCTGGTCGCCATCGGGGTGTTCGCACTCGGCATGGTGCAGAAGCTCCCCTGCTACAACTGGGCCTGGTTCCGCGGCGCCAGCTCCCAGTACACCCACGCCTGCTACTCCGACATCCCGCACCTCTTCGTCGGCCGCGGCTTCTCGGACGGGCTCGTCCCCTATTTCGACCGCCTCGGCGGCGACATGTCCTATCTCGAGTACCCCGTGCTCACCGGCCTGTTCATGCAGGTGGCCTCCTGGCTGACGCTGACCCCGGACTCCGATCCGATCCAGCAGCGCGAGCAGATGTACTGGCTGGTCAACGCGGGCATGCTGATGATCTGCGCCGTGGTCGTCGCGGTCTGTACGGCCCGCACCCACCGGCGCCGCCCCTGGGACGCGCTGCTGGTCGCCCTCGCGCCGGCCCTCGCCCTCACCGCCACCATCAACTGGGATCTGCTGGCCGTCGCCCTGACCGCGGCCGCGATGCTGATGTGGTCACGCGGCCGTGGGCTCGCCTTCGGCGTTCTGATCGGCCTCGCCACGGCGGCGAAGCTGTATCCGGTACTGCTCCTCGGGCCCTTGCTGGTGCTGTGCTGGCGGGCGGGCAAGTGGCGCGCGTTCCTCATGGCGACGCTGGGAGCGGCGGCGGCCTGGCTCCTGGTCAACCTGCCGGTGATGCTGGCCGCCCCCGAGGGATGGAAGAAGTTCTACACGTTCAGCCAGGAACGCTCGATCGACTTCGGATCCTTCTGGCTCGTCATCACGCAGCGCACCGGCAAGCCCATCGAGGTCGAGACCGTGAACACGGCCTCCGTGCTGCTCATGGTCGTCTTCTGCGCCTGCATCGCGGGCCTGGCCCTGGCCGCGCCCCGCCGTCCCCGCTTCGCCCAGCTCGCGTTCCTCGTGGTGGCTGCGTTCATCCTGACCAACAAGGTGTACTCGCCGCAGTACGTCCTCTGGCTGATCCCGCTGGCCGCCCTGGCCCGGCCGCGCTGGCGCGACTTCCTGATCTGGCAGGCCTGCGAGGTCATGTACTTCCTCGGCATCTGGCAGTACCTCGCCTACACCACCAGTGGCGACAAGCACCAGGGCCTGCCGCAGGACGGCTACCAGCTCGCCATCGTGCTGCACCTGCTGGGCACGCTGTACCTCGTGGCGGTGGTGGTGCGGGACATCGTGATGCCGGAACGGGACGGGGTGCGCACCGACGGGTCGGACGATCCGTCGGGCGGGCCGCTCGACGGCGCTGCCGACGTGTTCGTCCTCGGGAGTTCCGAGCGCCGGGCGCGGTCCCTCGGGACCGAAGCGGTCCGTGGACCACGCGTCGAGTGGGGCGCCGGGAGCACGGTGACGGAATGAGCGGAGGCCGGGACCACGAAGGTCCCGGCCCCGTCGCTGTGCGGTGGACGGCTCAGTTGTCGACGAGCCGGTCGAACTGCGTGGTGGTGTGGCGCAGGTGCGCCACCAGTTCGTCGCCGACCCGAGGCTCCTGCGCGTCGGACGGAACGAACAGGATGGACACCTGCATGTGCGGCGGCTCCGCGAACCAGCGCTGCTTGCCCGCCCAGACGAACGGCGAGAGGTTCCGGTTGACCGTGGCCAGCCCGGCCCGGGCGACCCCCTTGGCACGCGGCATCACGCCGTGCAACGCCTTGGGCGCCTCCAGCCCCACACCGTGCGAGGTGCCGCCGGCGACGACCACCAGCCAGCCGTCGGACGCCGCCCTGCCCTGGCGGTAGCCGAAGCGGTCGCCCTTGACGACGGGGGTGACGTCGAGGACGGATCCCCGGTACTCGGTCGCCTCGTGGTCGCCCAGCCAGAGCCGCGTTCCGACCCGGGCCCGGAAGCGGGTCTGCGGGAACTGCTGGCGCAGCCGGGCCAGTTCCTCGCTCTTGAGGTGACTGACGAACATGGTGTGCAGCGGCAGGCGGGCGGCGCGCAGGCGGTCCATCCAGGCGATGACCTCCTCGACCGCGTCGGAGCCGTCGGTGCGGTCCAGCGGCAGGTGCAGCGCGAAGCCTTCGAGGCGTACGTCCTCGATCGCCGCGTGCAGCAGCCCCAGCTCCTCCTCCTTCACGCCGTGGCGCTTCATCGAGCTCATGCACTCGATGACCACGCGGGCGCCCACGAGCCCGTGCACGCCGTCCACGGAGGACACCGAGCGGACCACCCGGTCGGGCAGCGGCACCGGCTCCTCGCCGCGCCGGAACGGCGTGAGGACCAGCAGGTCCCCGCTGAACCAGTCCTTGATGCGCGCGGCTTCGTAGGTGGTGCCGACGGCCAGCATGTCCGAGCCGAAGCGGATCGCCTCGTCGGCCAGCCGCTCGTGACCGAAGCCGTAGCCGTTGCCCTTGCAGACCGGCACCAGATCGGGGAACTGGTCGATCACGGACTTCTGGTGCGCCCGCCAGCGCGCGGTGTCGACGTAGAGGGAGAGCGCCATGGCCGGCCCGGGACCTTTCTTCGGCTGCGGTGTGTCGGAGGAGTACGGAGCGTGCGGATGGGTCCATTGAAGCGAACGGCGCCGGTGGTCGTCACCCGCGCCCGTCGGCTCAGCGGCGCGACATGTAGATGTCGAGAGCCTTGTGGAGCAGCTTGTTGAGCGGGAAGTCCCACTCGCCGACGTATTCGACGGCTTCCCCGCCCGTGCCCACCTTGAACTGGATCAGACCGAAGAGGTGGTCGGTCTCGTCGAGGGAGTCGCTGATGCCGCGCAGGTCGTAGACGGTGGCACCCATGGCGTACGCGTCGCGGAGCATGCGCCACTGCATGGCGTTCGACGGCCTGACCTCGCGGCCGATGTTGTCGGAGGCGCCGTAGGAGTACCAGACGTGGCCGCCGACGACGAGCATGGTCGCCGCGGACAGGTTGACGCCGTTGTGCCGGGCGAAGTAGAGCCGCATGCGATTGGGGTCCTCGGCGTTGAGGACGGTCCACATGCGCTGGAAGTACGAGAGCGGGCGCGGCCGGAAGTGGTCGCGGACGGCGGTGATCTCGTAGAGCCGCTGCCACTCGGCGAGGTCCTCGTAGCTGCCCTGGACGACCTCCACACCGGCCTTGTCGGCCTTCTTGATGTTGCGGCGCCAGAGCTGGTTGAAGCCCTTGAGCACGTCCTCGAGGGAGCGGTTGGCGAGCGGGACCTGGAACACGTACCGCGGCTGCACGTCGCCGAAGCCGGCGCCGCCGTCCTCGCCCTGCTGCCAGCCCATCTTGCGCAGGCGGTCCGAGACCTCGAAGGCGCGCGGCTCGATGTGGGTCGCCTCGACGTCCCGCAGGCGCTTCACGTCGGGGTCCTGGATGCCGGACTTGATGGCCGCGGAGTCCCAGCGGCGGATGACCACAGGCGGGCCCATCTTCACGGAGAAGGCGCCCTGCTGCTTGAGGTGGGCGAGCATCGGCTGCAGCCACTCGTCCAGGTTCGGGGCGTACCAGTTGATGACCGGGCCCTCGGGCAGGTAGGCGAGGTACCGCTTGATCTTGGGAAGCTGGCGGTACAGCACGAGACCGGCGCCGACGATCTGACCGTTCTTGTCGAACCAGCCCAGATTCTCCGAGCGCCATTCGGTCTTCACCTCGGCCCATGCGGGGACCTGGCAGTGACTGGCCGACGGCAGACTCTGGATGTACGCCAGATGCTGCTCGCGGCTGATGGTCCTCAGGGTCAGGCTCATGCGGGGCGCTCCTCGGCAGGTGTGTCCCCATCGGTCAGGGGCTCCGGCTCTCGCGCCGAAGCCTACTGTGACCGGCGGGCGGGCGACCGGGCCCGTACGGCACCTGGCCCCCGGGGACTCCTGCGGGGGTGGAGCGCAGCGCTGTGGGCGGGCCCGGCCGGGCCCGCCCACAGGGGGTGGAGCGGGGTCAGCCGCCGATCACACCGCCGAACAGACCGCCGTGGGCCATGCCCAGGAAGAATCCGAGAGCGGAGGAGCCGAGCCCCATGATCAGGGCGAACCGTTCGCGGGTGGTCACGGAGATGTACTGGCCGTAGACCCCGGTCAGGATGCCGACCAAGCCCGCCCAGGAGCTGATCAGGTGGAGGTGGTGGAACATCGCCGTGACGAAGGCGAGGACGCCCAGGACCGCGGTCACCCACAGCAGGGTCTCTTGGAGCGGGTGCGGCTTGCCGTCCGTGGCGAGCAGGGAGACGGGCGGGCGGGGACGCGATCCGTGTACGCGCGTGCCTACTGCGTGAGCCATGAGGACCTCCTGGCCGAAGGGCGGCACCGTGAGACGCCGCTCACACTCGATATGTACAGATTGCGCATCCTTGGCCCCGGATTTCAACCGGAGGGCCTCCGGCAGGTAGTCTGTACGGTCTGCACCGGTGTCTGTCCTGAGCCGGCCTGCCGGTCCTCTCCGACGAGGCTCTGTCAGTGCCGTCTGTTCTGCTCGCGGACATCGATGCGTACGCATCATGACCCTCCTGCCACGGAACGACCGTGGCCGCTGAGTCCAAAGGAGGTGGGTTCCACATGCGTCACTACGAGGTGATGGTCATCCTCGACCCCGATCTCGAGGAGCGCGCAGTCTCCCCGCTGATCGAGAACTTCCTCTCCGTCGTCCGTGAGGGCAGCGGAAAGGTCGAGAAGGTCGACACCTGGGGCCGTCGTCGTCTCGCTTACGAGATCAAGAAGAAGCCCGAGGGCATCTACTCGGTCATCGACCTGCAGGCCGAGCCTGCGGTCGTCAAGGAGCTCGACCGCCAGATGAACCTGAACGAGTCGGTCCTCCGGACCAAGGTCCTCCGTCCCGAGGTCCACTGAGCTTTTTAGCTCAGTGGTCATCGGGTTCGAGTAGCAAGCAGCCAAGAGCAATCCCCGCCGAGAGGTTCACCCATGGCAGGCGAGACCGTCATCACGGTCGTCGGCAATCTCGTCGACGACCCCGAGCTGCGCTTCACCCCGTCCGGTGCGGCGGTCGCGAAGTTCCGTGTCGCGTCCACACCCCGCATCTTCGACCGGCAGACCAATGAGTGGAAGGACGGCGAAGGCCTGTTCCTCACCTGCTCGGTCTGGCGTCAGGCGGCGGAGAACGTCGCGGAGTCGCTCCAGCGAGGCATGCGCGTCGTCGTGCAGGGCCGGCTGAAGCAGCGGTCCTACGAAGACCGTGAGGGCGTCAAGCGCACGGTCTACGAGCTGGACGTCGAAGAAGTCGGTCCCAGCCTCAAGAGCGCCACGGCCAAGGTCACCAAGACCACGGGTCGCGGCGGCCAGGGCGGTGGCGGCGGATACGGCGGTGGCCAGCAGGGCGGCGGCAACTGGGGCGGCGGTCCCGGTGGCGGTGGCCAGCAGGGCGGCGGCGGCGCTCCCGCCGACGACCCGTGGGCCAGCGGCGCTCCGGCCGGCGGTCAGTCGGGCGGTGGCCAGGGTGGTCAGGGTGGCTGGGGCGGAAGCTCCGGCGGCTCGGGCGGCTCCGGCGGCGGCTACTCGGACGAGCCTCCCTTCTAAGGAAGCTCGTACCCCCACTTCTTGATCACACAGGAGAAACACCATGGCGAAGCCGCCTGTGCGCAAGCCTAAGAAGAAGGTCTGCGCGTTCTGCAAGGACAAGACCCAGTACGTGGACTACAAGGACACGAACATGCTGCGGAAGTTCATTTCCGACCGTGGCAAGATCCGTGCCCGCCGCGTCACCGGCAACTGCACGCAGCACCAGCGTGACGTCGCCACGGCAGTCAAGAACAGCCGTGAGATGGCGCTGCTGCCCTACACGTCCACCGCGCGATAAGGGAAGGGTGACGCAGACATGAAGATCATCCTCACCCACGAGGTCAGTGGCCTCGGTGCCGCCGGCGACGTCGTCGACGTCAAGGACGGGTACGCCCGCAACTACCTGGTTCCGCGTGGCTTCGCCATTCGCTGGACCAAGGGTGGCGAGAAGGACGTGGCGCAGATCCGCCGCGCCCGCAAGATCCACGAGATCTCGACGATCGAGCAGGCCAACGAGATCAAGGCCAAGCTCGAGTCCGTGAAGGTCCGTCTGGCTGTTCGCTCCGGCGACGCCGGCCGGCTCTTCGGTTCCGTCACCCCGGCCGACATCGCTTCGGCGATCAAGGCCGCCGGTGGTCCGGACGTCGACAAGCGCCGTGTCGAGCTCGGTTCGCCGATCAAGACGCTCGGCGGACACCAGGTTTCGGTGCGCCTGCACCCCGAGGTTGCTGCCAACCTCGGCGTCGAGGTCGTCACCGCCTGAGTTCGCTGCTCTTCGGAGCACAGTGAAGGGCCGTACCCAGGAGGGTGCGGCCCTTTGCCGTTCTTCGTTGTTTCACGTGAAACAGGTGGACTGGCGCGTTTCAGGTTGTTTCACGTGAAACGTGAGTGAGCCGTCAGCGCGTGGCGCCGATGACCACCCAGCGCCCCGAACGGGCCCTCACCCAGAGGGTGATCAGACGAACGGTCATCATGAGCGTCATCGCCCACCACAACGCAGTCAGCCCACCGCCCCAGGACGGGATGAGCAGGGCGATCGGAGCGAAGACCGCGAGGGTGATGAGCATCGCGACGGCCAGGTAGCGGCCGTCTCCCGCCCCCATGAGAACTCCGTCGAGGACGAAGACCACTCCGGCGATCGGCTGTGAGAGCGCGACGACCAAGAGGGCCGGCAGGAGGGTGCCCCGGACGGACGGGTCATCGGTGAAGAGGGGGATGAACACCGGACGGGCCAGAACGATCAGCCCGCCGAGCCCTACGCCCGCCGCGATGCCCCACTCGACCATCCGACGACAGGCCTCCCGGGCGCCCTTCGTGTCACCCGCGCCGAGATAGCGGCCGATGATGGCCTGGCCGGCGATGGCAATGGCGTCGAGCGCGAACGCGGTCAGGTTCCAGAGCGACAGGATGATCTGGTGGGCAGCGATGTCCACGTCGCCCAGTCGCGCGGCGACAGCGGTGGCGATCATGAGTACGGCGCGGAGCGAGAGAGTGCGGATCAGAAGGGGGACCCCCGCCTGCGCGCACGCCCGGATGCCTGCCAGGTCCGGTCGGAGGGAGGCTCCATGGCGGCGAGCCCCGCGGACGACCACCACCAGATAGGCCGCCGCCATGCCGACCTGGGCGATCACGGTTCCCCACGCCGATCCGGCGATCCCGAGGCCGGCGCCGTAGACGAGGCCCGCGTTGAGTGCGGCGTTGGCGGTGAAGCCGCCGATGGCGACGTACAGCGGTGTGCGGGTGTCCTGGAGGCCACGCAGCACACCGGTCGCGGCGAGCACGATCAGCATGGCAGGGATGCCGAACGCAGAGATCCGCAGGTAGGTGGTGGCGTAAGGCGCCGCCGTGGCGGAGGTGCCGAAGGCGTCGATGACCCAGGGGGCGGTGACCAACGCCGCGACCACGACGATCACGCCGAGGCAGAGCGCGAGCCAGATGCCGTCCATGCCCTGGCGGATGGCGGCCCCGAGGTCGCCCGCTCCGACTCTGCGGGCGACTGCGGCGGTCGTGGCGTAGGCAAGGAAGACGAAGACGCTGACCGCGGTGGTCAGCAACGCCGCGGCCACTCCGAGCCCGGCGAGCTGTGGTGTCCCGAGATGGCCGACGATGGCGCTGTCGACCATGAGGAAAAGGGGTTCCGCGACCAGTGCGCCGAAGGCGGGGACCGCCAGGGCGACGATCTCTCGGTCGTGCCGTCTGCGGGGTGAGCGGCGGTCCGCCGGGGCCTGGATCATGGGATCAATCTAATCTTCCACAGGTAAGAGATGCAATGTGCTTGCGGTCCTTACTTATGTGCGTCTGGTGCTGGGTGGGGCGTGCTGCCGCCGGAGAACTTGGGCTTCAGGGGAAAGTTTTTCTCTCCCACAGTCAGTGGATGGAGAAACGCCAGGTCAGATGGGTGCAGGTCTCAGTGCTATGAGTTTGTCCACAGTGCTGTCCCCCGGTCCGTGCACAGGTTCCGAGGACTTCTCCACAGCATCTGGTCAGTCGTCCACAAGGCCTGTGGATAACCGGATTGGCTGACGGTGCGGACGGGCCTACCGTGGTCCGGCACCCACCCTCCGGTAGCGCGGTCTTCGTGCGGACAAAACGTACATACGTCGACGCGCCGGAAGCGGAGTCGGGCGGCCTGTTTGTCGGTGCCGTGCCGTAAGAAAGAGTGGCACGGCTAGGTCCGCGATGCGGACGGGAGGAGGTGGCCCGGTGAGCATTCCCGAGCCTTTGGACGAGCCCTGGGCCGACGTCGGTCCCAGTGACCGTCTGCCCGTCTCCCGTCAGCGCAGGGGCGACCGGAACGGCCGCGACGACCAGCACGAGCGCGGACGGGACGGAGGCTGGGACGGCGGGTCCCCCGCGTTCGAGCGTGTCCCTCCGCAGGACCTCGACGCCGAACAGTCCGTGCTCGGCGGCATGCTCCTGTCCAAGGACGCCATCGCGGACGTCGTGGAGATCATCAAGGGCCACGACTTCTACCGCCCGGCGCACGAGACGGTCTACACCGCCATTCTCGACCTCTACGCCAAGGGCGAGCCGGCGGACCCGATCACGGTCGCCGCGGAACTGGTCCGGCGCGGCGAGATCACCAAAGTCGGCGGCGCTCCGTACCTGCACACCCTGGTCCAGTCCGTCCCGACGGCCGCCAACGCGTCGTACTACGCGGAGATCGTCCACGAGCGGGCGGTGCTGCGGCGCCTCGTCGAGGCCGGTACGAAGATCACGCAGATGGGATATGCCGCCGACGGGGACGTCGACGAGATCGTGAACTCCGCCCAGGCGGAGATCTACGCGGTCACCGAGCAGCGGACGAGTGAGGACTACCTGCCGCTCGGCGACATCATGGAGGGCGCGCTCGACGAGATCGAGGCGATCGGCTCGCGCAGCGGCGAGATGACCGGGGTCCCCACGGGCTTCACCGACCTGGACTCGCTGACCAACGGCCTGCATCCGGGCCAGATGATCGTCATCGCCGCACGCCCCGCCATGGGTAAGTCGACGCTGGCCCTGGACTTCGCACGGGCCTGCTCGATCAAGGGCAACCTCCCCAGCGTGATCTTCTCCCTGGAAATGGGACGCAACGAGATCGCGATGCGCCTGTTGTCCGCGGAGGCTCGGGTGGCCCTGCACCACATGCGGTCCGGCACCATGACCGACGACGACTGGACCCGGCTGGCCCGAAGAATGCCGGACGTCTCGGCCGCTCCGCTCTACATCGACGACTCGCCGAACCTCTCCATGATGGAGATCCGGGCGAAGTGCCGTCGGCTGAAACAGCGCAACGACCTGAAACTGGTGGTCATCGACTACCTCCAGCTGATGCAGTCGGGTGGCTCCAAGCGGGCGGAGAGCCGCCAGCAGGAGGTCTCGGACATGTCCCGAAACCTCAAGCTCCTCGCCAAGGAGCTCGAACTCCCCGTCATCGCGCTCTCGCAGCTGAACCGCGGTCCCGAACAGCGCACCGACAAGAAGCCGATGGTCAGCGACCTCCGCGAGTCCGGTTCCATCGAGCAGGACGCCGACATGGTGATCCTGCTGCACCGCGAGGACGCGTACGAGAAGGAGTCCCCGCGGGCCGGGGAGGCCGACCTGATCGTGGCCAAGCACCGTAACGGCCCCACGGCCACCATCACGGTCGCCTTCCAGGGCCACTACTCCCGCTTCGTCGACATGGCGCAGACCTGACGGTTCCACCCGCAGGGCCGCGCCGGCGTGGGGGGAAGATGCGATCAGCGCGGGGCCGAGACCTTCGTCGGACCGGGATCCGCCGACGCGCCGTCGCTCCGCCGCACCCTTCCCGCTCGGCCCCGTCGGCGTTCCGCAGCCGGCGCTCCACCGCATGTGGGGCCGTCGGACCTCTGCGTCCGCCGGACTGCCGCGCGACGCCCGTGGGGCGGACGGTGATACTCGGTGGCGGGCGGCGGAACCGGAGGGATACCGATTGACCATGACGTCACACCGCGAAGAACTGCTTCCGACCACACGACGGGCCCTGCTGCACCGGCTGGCCCGCGCACAGAGCGAGGGGCGCACGCCGTCGTTCACCGCCGCGGTGCGCCGGGGCGGTGAGATGGCGTGGTCCGGAGTCCGCACCTGCGTGGAGGGCGAAGTGCCCGACGCGGACACGCAGTACAGGATCGGATCGCTCACCAAGACCTTCACGGCTGTCCTCGTGCTGCGGCTGCGGGACGAAGGGCTGATCGACCTGGACGCGCCGGTGGAGACGTACCTCCCCGGCACCGGGGCGGGCGGTGCGACCGTCTTCCAGTTGCTCTCCCACGGAGGAGGGCTGGCCGCCGAGACCCCCGCCCCCTGGTGGGAACGGACGCCGGGAACCCTCCGGCCCACGCTGGCGGAAGTCCTCGGCGAGGAACCGGTGGTCCACCCGGCCGGCCATCGGTACCACTACTCCAACGTCGGATACACCCTGCTGGGTTCGCTGGTCGAAGCGGTGCGGGGCATGCGCTGGGAAGACGCGCTGCGCCGGGAGGTTCTCGAACCTCTGGGGCTCGACCGGACCACCACCCGGCCCGAGCCGCCCCACGCGGGCGGCTGGGCGGTGCACCCGTGGGCCGATGTGATGCTGCCGGAGCCGAGTGAGGATCTCGGTCTCATGGAGCCTGCCGGACAGTTGTGGTCGACGACGAACGACCTCCTCGCCTTCGCGGGCTTTCTGGTGGAGGGCGACAGCCGGGTGCTTCAGAAGTCCACGGTGCAGGAGATGCGTGTACCGAGCGTGCCGGCCGAGGTGGGCGACTGGTCCGCCACGTACGGCCTCGGTCTGCAGATCGTGCACCGGAACGACCGGACGTACTTCGGCCATACCGGATCCCTGCCGGGCTTCCTCGCGTGCCTCTGGATCAGTGCCGAGGACGATGTGGCCGCCGTCGCTCTGGCCAATGCGACCTCGGGGCCGCCGATCGCGGAGATCACCGCGGACCTCGTGCGCATCGTGGCGGAGGCGGAGCCGCGCATGCCGGAGCCGTGGCGTCCGGCACCCGAGGTGGACGAGGCGCTGCTGGCGCTGACCGGGCTCTGGCACTGGGGGACGCAGGCGTTCCTCCTGCGGCTGACCGCCGACGGCGGCCTGGAGCTGCGGCCGGTGCGCGCGGGAGGGCGAGGCGCCGCCTTTCGCGCACGGCCGGACGGTAGCTGGCAGGGGCTCGACGGGTACTACGCGGGGGAGACGCTGCGTGTGGTGCGCCGCGCGGACGGCACGGTAGACCATCTCGACCTGGCGTCCTTCGCCTTCACCCGGACTCCGTACGACCCCGGATCGGCGGTTCCCGGTGGAGTGCCCGAGGGCGGTTGGCAGGGGCTGGGCCGGTGAGTGGCGAGAGACCGGACGCGAGGGCACGGCTGGTGTTTCACGTGAAACACCAGCCGGACGCATCCGCCGGGGCGTGAGTCAGAGCGACAGCTTGAATCCCACGTGGCTCGAAACGAAGCCGAGCCGCTCGTAGAAACGGTGCGCGTTGGTGCGGGACGTGTCGGAGGTCAGTTGCACCAGGGTGCAGTCCTGGCGGCGGGACTCGTCCAGCGCCCACTGGATCAGCCTGGTGCCCAGACCGTTGCCGCGTACGTCACGGTGGACGCGGACGGCTTCGATGACGGCGCGGGTGGCGCCACGCCGCGACAGTCCGGGGATGATGGTGAGCTGGGCGGTCCCCACGACGCGGCCCTCGGATTCCGCGACGATCACATGCTGGTTCGGGTCGTCCGCGAGTCGGTGGAAGGCCTTTTCGTACGGGGCGAGGTCCTCGGTGGATTCTCGCGAGGCTCCAAGCGGGTCGTCGGCCAGCATGGCCACGATGGCCGGGACGTCAGAGAGGTCTGCGGGCCGTATCAGTAGATCGTTCATGATCGGCACCCTACGCAGCCCGCCCGGGTCACACGGGAACCTTCAGTTCTTCCACAGCGCGCACAAGAGGGGCCAGCTCGGGGTTGCGGGCGGCGTCGTCCAGCGCGGCGCGCAGGGCTCCGTCGTTGGTCGGCCGCGCCGCTTCCAGCAGGGTGAGTCCCGCTTCCGTCACATCGGTGTAGATGCCGCGGCGGTCCGTGTCGCACAGATACCGGGTCAGCAGGCCGCGGTCTTCGAGCCGGGTGACCAGGCGCGTGGTGGCGCTCTGACTGAGGACGACGGCGTCGGCGACCTGCTTCATCTGAAGGTGACCACCGGTGCCGCTGTGCTGACGGCTCAGGACGTCGAGCAGCGAGTACTCGCGCACGCTGAGGTCGTGTCCGGCCTGCAGTGCCCGTTCGATGTGCGCCTCGATCCTGCCGTGGAGCAGGGAGAGGGCGCACCAGCTCTGGGCGAGGGCCGTCAGGGCGGGATCGGTCGCGGTCATGGTCTCTCCTCCGTCGGGAGCGTCTTGCTCTTCAGGGTAGAGGACAAACGCAATAGTCGGCGTGTGCAATCTATCTCTGCGTGCAATCGTCCGGTCGTGGGCTCATGGATCGCCCGGCGACCACGCGGCGTCTAGCCGGTGGCGACGGTGAGCGGCGCGAACCGGATCGCTCGGTCGCCGGGAAGCTCGGCGCAGCCTCGCACCATCAGCGTGGTGGTGGAGGCCGCTTGCAGGCCGTTCTCCCGGAGCCAACCGAGGAGCTCTTGGTGGTGATCGTCGATCTCCACCCGCAAGGGCCGGTCGGTCGCCGCGGCGAGAGAGGTGACCAGCAGTTGCGCGATCGAGGTCTGCTGCGCGATCAGAGGGCCCAGTACATGTGTCTCCTCGCTCGGCCAGAGCGCCGCGTATCCGACCAGCTCCCCCATCGCCTCGGCGACCACGAAGCGGTCCGAGAAGGCCGGTAGCCGGGCAAGGACGTGGTCGCGGTCCGCGCCGAATGCCTTCCTGTCCAGGTCGACGATCGCGCGCAGGTCCGCAGCGCGGGCCGGCCGGGTGAGGACGCCGGAAGGCGCCGGCTCCCGGCGGCCATCCGGTACATGGCCGGGCCGAAGGTGACCCACCAGCCTCTCGACCGTCCCCACGGGCCGGAATCCGAGAGTGCCGTACAGCGGGCGGCCTTCGGCGGTCGCGTACAGGGAGAGCGGTGAGGACCCGTGGCTCTCGATGACATGGCGCATCAGCCGCATGCCCAGTCCCTGCCGGGCGTGACGGGCGGCGACGAGCATCATGCCGATCGCTGCCAGGTCGAGCCCGTAGGAAGTCACCACGCACGCCGCGAGAATGCCCTCATCCTCGGGGGACTCGATGCCGTAAGCCGTGCCTGCGCTGAGCAGGAGACCCCAGCGGTGTTCGTCGCGCGGCCATCCGCGGTCTTCGGAGAGATCCGCGCACGCCCGCAGGTCGCTCCGGGACAGCAGCCGGATGGGTGATTCAGGCAGCGATCGCGGCGAGGGAGGTGGCATCGATCCATGTTCGCCGAGTCGATGACGGCACGTCCACCCCATTCACCCGGTCCGGAGGAATGGTCGGCACACGGGGCGGGGATCACGCGACGGAACGTCTTCTCCGCCGGCGGTCTGTTTCACGTGAAACACCCGGTACGCGCTCCTCCGGAGCGTCCGGCCTCCGCGCTGACGTCGTCCCGTTCGGGCGGACGCCGAGTCCCGGTTCGTCAAGGACATCGCCGAGCACGGCGACCGTCGCCGGGTCGAGGTGTTCTACGGAGCGCGGGACCGGGACGACCTGTACGAGCTGAGCACCCTGCTGCGGCTCCGGCAGATCTACGACCGGCTTGTACCGTCCATCCGGTGCTGCCGGCCCGCACAGGCCGCCACTACCGGCCCCGGTGGCCCGGTCGCGCGGCGGACGGAAGCGGCCAGCGCGGCTGGCGCGGTGGGCGGGCGCCGTGACCGCGCGTGGGCCGTGGGCGGAGATCGAGGCCTGTCTCGCGGGGCCGCCCGGCATGGTCCGCACCGGGGTCCGGGTGGGGCGGAACGCAGGAATCCAGCCCGAGCGCATCCGGCGCGACGCCGGGGAGGAACTGGTCGGCCCCGCACCGGTGTGAACCGCCGGGGGACCGGCACGCAGCACCCACCGGCACCCTCTCCATGCGCCCTCGACGGTGGAGCGAGAGGGCACATGGAACGCGCCGGGCAGCCGGCACCCGCGCCCGGGGGCCGGTGGACCTCAGCCGAGATCGGGCGCGTGCATCGCCCGTACACCCTCGATGTTGCCGTCGAGGTAGTGGCGCAGCGACAGCGGGACCAGGTGGACCGCGGCGATCCCCACCCGGCTGAAGGGCACCCGGACGATCTCGTACTCCCCGCACGGGGCGTCGACTTCGGGGCCGTGACGCCGGCCGGGGTCCATAGAGGCCAGTCGGCAGACGAAGAAGTGCTGGACCTTGACGCCCGTCACGCCACCGTCCGCGATGTGTTCGACGGTGTCGACGAAGCACGGCACCACGTCGATGATCTTGGCTCCGAGCTCCTCGTCGACCTCGCGGTGCAGCGCCTCGATGACGGTGGCGTCCTCCGGCTCGACTCCGCCACCGGGGGTCACCCAGTACGGATCGACGCCGGGCTTCGTCCGCTTGATCAGGATCAGGTCGTCGCCGTCGAGCAGGACGGCGCGTGCGGTGCGCTTGACCACAGGACGTTCGGTCATGGCTAGAGAGTGGCCCGCGGGGAGGCTTCCGAAACTCCTGCCCGGCCGTCGGCCACGGGACCGGTGGGCGCGCACCGGTCCCGCAGCCGCTTTGACGTTCACCGCGCGGGGGCCGAATCCCTACGGGCGCGTCGCCGCGTCCAGGGCACGGGTCACGTCGGCCAGCAGGTCCTCGGGGTCCTCCGCTCCGACCGAGAAACGGACGAAGCCCTCCGGCACGGCGTCGCCGCCCCACCGGCCACGCCGCTCGGCGGTCGACCGCACCCCGCCGAAACTGGTGGCGTCGTCGACCAGCCGCAGTTCACCGAGGAAGCGCTCGGCAGTGTCCTTGTCCGGCAGCACGAAGGACACCACCTGGCCGAACCGGCGCATCTGCTGCCGGGCCAGGGCGTGGGACGGATCAGTGGCGAGTCCCGGGTAGCGCAGGCCGGTGACCTCGGGGCGCCCGGCCAGCGCCTCGGCGAGGACCAGCGCGTTGGCACACTGCCGGTCGATCCGCAGTTGCAGGGTGGCGAGCGAGCGGTGGGCGAGCCAGGCCTCCATCGGGCCGGGGATCGCGCCGACGACCTTCCGCCAGCGCCGGACGCCCTCGGCCAGTCGCGGGTCCCGGCAGGTCACGTGACCGAGCAGGATGTCGCCGTGGCCGGTCATGCCCTTGGTGTCGCTGGCCACCGAGAAGTCCGCTCCCAGCTCCAGCGGGCGCTGTCCGATGGGCGTGGCCAGCGTGTTGTCGACGGCGACCAGAGTGCCGGCGGCGTGTGCCGCCTCGACCAGCCGTCGTACGTCGCAGACGTCCAGGCCAGGGTTGGACGGGGTCTCGATCCACAGCAGCTTGGCCCCCTCCAGGGCAGCCAGTTGCGCGTCGCCACCGGTGGGTGCCGTCCGGACCTCGACGCCGTACGCCTCCAACTGCTCGCGCACCAGGGGCAGCGCCTGGTAGCCGTCGTCCGGCAGGACCACGGTGTCGCCCGCGCGCGCCTGGGAGAGCAGCACCGCGGAGATCGCCGCCATTCCGGACGCGAAGACCGTGGTGACCACGTCCTCCCCCGGTGCTTCCAGCTCGCCGATGGCCCGTTCCAGGTGGGTCCAGGTGGGGTTGGTCTCGCGGCCGTAGGTGTACGGGCCGACGGGCTCGCCGGACAGGTGGAAGTGTGCGGCGAACACGGGCCCGGGGAGGGTGGGTTCGTACTGCTCGGGGGCAGGAAGACCGGCACGTACCGCCCGCGTTCCGTCGCCGATGCTGCTCATGTCGTGCTCCTCGCTCGTCTCCCGGGCCGTGCGCCGGTGTCCTGCGTGCACCTTCTCAGGCGCCGCCGGGTCAGTCCTCGTCGGGGAGGATGACGTTCAGCGCCCAGGAGACGACGGCGATGATCAGGCCGCCGAGCACCGCGGTCCAGAATCCCTCGACGTGGAAACTGAGGTCGAGGAGTCCCGCGAGCCACGAGGTCAGCAGCAGCATCAGGGCGTTGACGACCAGGGTGATCAGCCCCAGCGTGAGGATGAAGAGCGGCAGGGTCAGCAGCTGGACGACCGGCTTGACCACCAGGTTCACCAGGCCGAAGAGCAGGGCCACCACGATCAGGGTGAGCGCCTTGCGGCCGGTGCTGCCCCCTTCCAGCGTGATGTCCTGGATCAGCCAGACGGCGACGGCCAGAGCGCCCGCGTTGGCGATCGTCTTGACTACGAAATTCTTCATGTGTCTGATCGTGGCAGACAGGATCGGTGGTGGACACCGGCAGCGGAGCACGAGGGGCGCGCGGCTGATGAAGGCATTCAGACTGGACGAGCTGGAAGCGGAGCGGGCGGCGAACCAGGGCGCCTACCTCCAGTTCGTCCGGGAACGGAACATGTCCGTCGGGCTCTACGCGCTGAACGCGGGGGAGCTGGATCCGCAGCAGCCGCACGGGCAGGACGAGGTCTACCTGGTGGTGAGCGGCCGGGCGTCGATCACGGTGGGCGCGGAGACGACCCAGGTGGGCCGGGGAAGTGTCGTCTACGTGCCGGCGGGCGTCCCGCACAAGTTCCACCACATCACCGAGGACCTGCGGGTGATGGTGGTCTTCTCGCCGCCGGAGGGCTGAGACCCGGCGGGGGCGCCTCCCGCTGTCGACCCCGCGCCCGACGGGCCCGCAGCGGGCTCGCCGCGCCCGACGGGCCCGCCCGTGCCCGGCCTGCCCGTGTCCGGCGGACCTGTGACCGGCCTGCCTTCCCGCGCCCGACGGGCCCGCCCTCCGGGGCGTCCCGCGCCGTGGACCCGGACCCGGAACGAAGGCCGGCACCCTTAGGGGTTCGCGCGCCGGGAGTTCAGGGGAGTCCGGGGGTCCGCAGGCCCCTGACGGCGTGCTCGCACCTCTAGCATCGGAGAGGACAGAGATCTTCGGAGAGACGAGGTAGAGACGATGGCGGTCCGGGAGATATTCGCGGGAATGCCCTGGTGGGTGAAGTGGATCGCGGTGCCGGTCATCGCGCTCGTCGTGTTCGGCGGGCTGATCGCCAGCGTGGTGGGCTTCGTGATCGGTCTGCTCTTCAAGGTGCTGCTGTTCGTTCTACTCGTCGGCGGCCTGATCTTCGTCGTCCGCACCTTCCTGTCGTCCTCGTCCGGACACGACCGGTAGCCGGCGGTGGCCGGAATCCTCCGGCCACCCAAGGTGGCCGGATCAGGCCGGTCGAGGACGCGGGCCCCGGGATCCGCAGGGTGCTGGTGATTACGGAGAGATACGGCGGTTAGCCCACCAGAGCTAAGTCCCTCAAGAAACCAAGCCCCGAATGAACGCTGAGGCTAGAGTGGCACACCGCTGCCGCCGCCTGAGAAGTAACTGTCCGTCACCATCCTGACCAATGGTTTCGACGCGACGGTTCGTCTCCGCACTCAGGTCTGCGGCACGCCCGTGGGGGCGGCCCCCACGGGAGGGCTGACCGCCCGTCACCATGCCTGGGGGTGACCTGTGACCACGGCATCGACCACCGCTGCACCGACGTTGATCGGTTCGGTTCAGCGGGCCTTGAGACTGCTGGAGGCTGTGGGCACCCATCGGGACGGTGCGCCGGCCAAGCAACTGGCGAGGGAGGCGGGGCTCCCCCTTCCGACCGCCTACCACCTGTTGCGTACCCTCACCCACGAGGGATACCTCCGCCGGGAGAACGGCGTCTTCCTCTTCGGCGCCGCGGCGGAGCGGATGTCGGGGCGTGCGGTGGAGGAGAGCCGCCGCAGCCGTCTCAACGACGCGTTGACGCGGTGGTGCGACGTCATCGGCGCTCCCGTGTACTGCGCCGTCTACCGCGAGGGCGAGATCGAGCTGGTCGCCGTCGCCGACACCCCCGAGGCTCCCGCCGTGGACGAGTGGGCGCCGTTCCCGGAAACCGGGCACGCGCACGCCCTCGGGCAGTGTCTGCTGGGCCAGCTGGACGAGCGGGCGCGGGCCGATCACCTCGACCGCCACCCCGTTCGGCCCCTCACCCGCTACTCCGTGCGAGATCGTCAGGCATTTCTTGCTCGCTTGCGTTCGATGGAACAGATGAAACCTGTCATCGAACGACAGGAGTACGCCCAGGGGACCGTCTGCGCCGCCATTCCCGTCTCCGCCGGGGCCGCCGTAGCGGCGATGGCCATTTCTCTCCCCCTGGACCAACAAGATCAGTTGCACTGTGCAGTCGAACAGCTACAGCGTGAAGTGTCGAGCCTCTTGCGTTCGTTCATGTTCTCTATCAGTATCTGAAAAATCACTCCTTGTGATCTGCTATCGCGTGCACCACGATGGCGTCAATAGGGCCATGGGGGATCATTCCTGGCCAGATTCATCTACTGCGGGGTTGGACGATGCGCGAGTCGGTTCAAGCAGAGGTCATGATGAGCTTCCTCGTCTCCGAGGAGCTCTCCTTCCGTATTCCGGTGGAGCTCCGGTACGAGGTGAGCGATCCGTATGCGATCCGCATGACCTTCCATCTGCCGGGAGACGCGCCTGTCACCTGGGCCTTCGGCCGTGAGCTCCTGCTCGACGGCCTCAACAGCCCCAGCGGGGACGGTGATGTGCACATCGCCCCGACGGACGCCGAAGGGCTCGGCGACGTGCACATCAGGTTGCAGGTCGGCGCGGACCGCGCCCTGTTCAGGGCGGGTACGGCACCCCTCGTGGCCTTCCTCGACCGCACGGACAAGCTGGTGCCCCTGGGGCAGGAGCACACGCAGGGTGACTTCGACGGAAACCTCGAGGAGGCGCTGGGGCGGATCCTCACCGAGGAGCAGAACGCGGGCTGACCGCGGGCAGGTTGCTCACGCCTTGCGGCGGCGGCCCTTCCCGGTCCGTACGGGTGCAGGAGCTCCGGCTTCCGCGCCGAGCCCTGTGCGGTCCGAGGAAACGACCAGAGCGGCGAGTGCCGTGGTCACCGGCACCGAGGCGACCAGACCGATCGAGCCGACCAGCGTCCGGACGATCTCGGCCGCCACCAGCTCGCTGTTGGCCACCGTTCCCACGCTGCTCTGGGCGATCGAGAAGAGCAGCAGCAGTGGCAGCGCGGCACCCGCGTAGGCGAGGACCAGGGTGTTGACGACCGACGCGATGTGGTCACGGCCGATCCGGATCCCGGCCCGGTACAGCCCCCGGGCACCCATGGTGGGGTTCGCCTGGTGCAGCTCCCACACGGCCGACGTCTGAGTGACCGTCACATCGTCGAGTACGCCGAGCGAACCGATGATGACGCTCGCCAGCAGCAGGCCGCTCATGTCGATGTCCGGATACAGCCCGTGGATGAGGCCGGTGTTGTCGTCGGTGTTGCCGGACAGGCTGGCCCAGCCGATGAACAGGGAACCCAGGAGACCGATCAGCAGCAGGGAGATCAGTGTCCCGATGACGGCGACCGAGGTACGCGCCGTGAGTCCGTGGCAGGTGTAGAGCGCGATCAGCATGATGGCGCTCGCCCCGACGATCGCCACGACCAGCGGGTTCGACCCCTGCAGGATCGCCGGCAGGATGAACAGGGTCAGCACGCCGAAGGAGACCGCCAGCGCGACCAGGGCCATCACCCCGCGCATCCGTCCCACGACGACGACGGCGAGCGCGAAGATCCCGGCCAGCAGGGCCATCGGGACCTGCCGGTCGATGTCCGAGACCGAGTACTGCAGGTCGTGCGGTGCGTCCGGCGCGTAAGCCACCACCACGCCCTGGCCCTCGCGCAACTGGCGCGGTGAGTCGGGCTGCACGATCTCGGTGAACTCGCGGCCGGAGTCGTCGCCGCTGGTCACTTCGACGGTGGCCTTCTTGCAGACGCCCTTCTCCTCCCGCACCGCCTCGGCGCCCGACGCGGTCGAGGTGTCACCGGTGGCGGGCATGCCCGCGTTGACGTCCGCACAGTCGACCTGTTCGACCCGGACGACTCTGCCGCTCTCGGTCTGCCGGTCGAAACCCACCCCCGTGCGCTCGTGCGCGGGCGCCCCGCCCGGCCAGAGCACCGCGAGTCCGACGACGACGGCCGCGGCGAACGGGATCAGTACGGCCGCGATGACCTTGCGCAGGTGTGTGGACACGGGTGCGGCCGGGCCGTGGCTGTGTCCGTGGCCGGAGGAGTGCGGATCTGGTTCGCTCTGAGGGGACGTCACCCCGCGATCATCGCAAGAACGAGGGGCTCCCTCTGGCCAGCACGCCAGAACGGACGCTAGCGTGGAGTCGCCTTTGTACACGCGGGAGCTCGGAGCACCGGGCTGAGAGGGCGCTGACCTCCGTACGTCCGTACGGGAAGAGCTGCGCCGACCGCTGAACCTGTTACCGGGTAATGCCGGCGTAGGGAGTAGGTCTCATGACCACAACGGATGCGCGCACGTCTGCCTCGGAACCGAAGCAGCCCGCTCCGGACGGAGACGTCCAGGACCCGCCGGCCATCGGCTGGCACAAGGGGTACCTCCAGGGATCGCGCCCGGACCTCCGGGTGCCGGTCCGCCGCGTTCATCTCACCAACGGCCGGGACGTGACGCTGTACGACACGTCCGGCCCGTACACCGATCCGTCCGTGGCCACCGACGTCCGCCGCGGACTCGCGCCGCTGCGGGAGAACTGGATCGCCGCCCGCGGGGACACCGAGGAGTACGACGGCCGCCCCGCGCGGCCCGAGGACGACGGGATCAAGCACACGTCACCGCGCGGCGGCCTGCGGAATCTGGACGCGGTCTTCCCGGGGCGCCCCCGCAGGCCGCGCCGCAGCCGGGACGGCCGGCCCGTGACGCAGCTCGCGTACGCCCGCCGGGGCGAGACGACCCCGGAGATGGAGTACGTCGCGCTGCGCGAGAACGTGGCGCCGGAGGTCGTCCGGGAGGAGATCGCCGCGGGCCGCGCGGTGCTGCCGGCCAACGTCAACCACCCGGAGATCGAGCCGATGATCATCGGCAAGCGTTTCCTGGTGAAGGTGAACGCCAACATCGGGAACTCCGCCGTCACCTCCTCGATCGAGGAGGAGGTGGACAAGATGACCTGGGCCACCCGGTGGGGAGCCGACACGGTCATGGACCTGTCGACCGGGCGGAACATCCACACCACCCGCGAGTGGGTGCTGCGCAACTCGCCGGTCCCGATCGGAACGGTGCCGCTCTATCAGGCCCTGGAGAAGGTCGACGGCCGTGCGGAGGAACTGACCTGGGAGATCTACCGGGACACGGTCGTCGAACAGGCCGAGCAGGGCGTCGACTACATGACGGTGCACGCCGGTGTCCGGCTCCCCTACGTGCCGCTGACCGCGCGCCGCAAGACCGGCATCGTCTCGCGCGGCGGCTCGATCATGGCGGCCTGGTGCCTCGCGCACCACAAGGAGTCCTTCCTCTACGAGAACTTCGAGGAACTCTGCGACCTGCTCGCCGCCTACGACGTCACCTACTCCCTCGGGGACGGGCTGCGGCCCGGCTCCATCGCGGACGCCAACGACGAGGCGCAGTTCGCCGAGCTGCGGACCCTCGGAGAGCTGAACGCGATCGCCAAGCGGCACGGGGTGCAGACCATGATCGAGGGACCCGGCCACGTCCCGATGCACAAGATCAAGGAGAACATCGACCTCCAGCAGGAGATCTGCGAGGAGGCGCCGTTCTACACGCTCGGCCCGCTGACCACGGACGTCGCCCCGGCCTACGACCACATCACCTCGGGCATCGGTGCGGCGATGATCGCCTGGTGGGGGACGGCGATGCTCTGCTACGTCACGCCCAAGGAGCATCTCGGCCTGCCGGACCGGGACGACGTCAAGACCGGTGTGATCACCTACAAGATCGCGGCCCACGCGGCGGACCTGGCCAAGGGGCATCCCGGGGCGCAGGACTGGGACGACGCGCTCTCCGACGCGCGGTTCGAGTTCCGGTGGGAGGACCAGTTCAACCTGGCGCTCGACCCGGACACCGCGCGGGAGTTCCACGACGCGACGTTGCCGGCGGAGCCGGCGAAGACGGCGCACTTCTGCTCGATGTGCGGGCCGAAGTTCTGCTCGATGAAGATCAGCCGAAGCATCACCGAACAGTTCGCGCCGGACCTCGCCCCTTCGGCTTCCGAGCGGGAGATCGAGGAGGGCATGCTGGCGAAGTCCAAGGAGTTCGCCGCCTCGGGCAACCGGGTCTACCTGCCGCTCGCCGACTGACGGGCGGGACGCGTGACCTCGGGCCCCGGGGGTATACCCGGGGCCCGAGGGCGAGGGCGCGGAGAGTGCCGCGCGGTCCTGCTCCGAGGCGCGCCGCAAAGACTTCCTCGCTGGCCACTGCCATGTCATTTGCCCGCGTTTCGACCGTAGTTGGGCGTCGATAAGGACACGGTAGAGCGACAGGTCTGTGTATCTTTCCGTGCGAGCCCGATCACCCTTGACCCGTTCCTTACGTGTCGCTTACTTTTCGGCCTGCTCGGCCGAAAGGCAAGGGCCTCCGCACGGGGGCAAGGGGAGGGATTCGCTGTGAACTGGTACCTGGACGTGCTCAAGAACTACGCGGGCTTCAGCGGGCGTGCGCGCCGCAAGGAGTTCTGGATGTTCGTGCTCTTCAACTTCATCATCGCGGTTGTGCTGCAGATCATCGGCTCGCTGATCGACAGCCAGATTCCGTATTTCATCTACGTGATCGCGGTGCTGGTCCCCTCGCTCGCGGTCACCGTGCGCCGCCTGCACGACACCGGCCGCTCGGGCTGGTGGTTCTTCATCTCGTTCATCCCGCTCGTGGGCGGGATCATCCTGCTCGTCTTCACCGCCTCCGAGGGCAAGCCCGAGGCCAACGAGTACGGCCCGAACCCCAAGTTCGCGGCGGTCTGATCAGCCGCTCCGCACACCGGAGCACCCGCATCCCGGAGGCCGGGACGGCACACGCCGTCCCGGCCTCCGGGCGTGCGCGGCCGAGGCGGCGCTACTGCGGCTCGTGCTCCGGCCCGCCGTAGTCCGGGCTGGTGAAGTCGGGACTGGTGAAGGTCGGGCGCGGTCCCGCCGGAGGGCCGTCGGCGGGTCCGGAGAAGTCCGGGCTGCTGTAGCCGATCTTCGGGATGCGGTTCGGCGAACGGAGCGGGGTGCGGGCCGCGGGCGCCGCCGACGGATCGGCCAGGGCGTCGCGGAGGAACGGAAGGATGCCGCGCTCCAGCAGGGCATGCCGCCAGGCTTCCCTCGCCCGTGCGACCTCTTCCGGGAAGGCGTCCTCCTCCCGCTGGGCGGCCTGCGCCGAAGCGCCGTTGCGCAGCGCGGTGACCAGCAGCCCGGCGGTGGCGACGAGGACGGCCGCCGCGGCCGCCGCGGCGAAGAACCAGCCGGCGGTGACCATGGTGCCCGCGAAGGCCAGGGACGGTGAGAGGCCCTGGAGGGCGTAGCCGACGAGAAGGAAGATCCCGGCTGCCGTCCCCGCCAGTATCGGCGCGAGCACGGTGACCACCGCGCCTATGCCCGCACCCGGCCCCTCGGGCCCGGCCGCCTCCGCGTCCGGGGCCGTGTCGGGGTCCGCGTCCCCGGTGGGTGCGCGCAGCTCGCCGCGCGCCTTCACGTAGTGCTCGTACTCGGTGGCCGCCGCCGCGGTGATC
This sequence comes from uncultured Streptomyces sp., assembly GCF_947488945.1. Taxonomy (GTDB): domain Bacteria; phylum Actinomycetota; class Actinomycetes; order Streptomycetales; family Streptomycetaceae; genus Streptomyces. Next base: position 143,523 of record NZ_CANLBS010000003.1, on the reverse strand, counting down.
AGCGCGGTGGCGCTGAGGGCCATCGTCCTCAGCTGTTCGCGGTTGAGCCGCTCCCCGACCCCTTCGAGGTCCGGGTGCTCGTGGGCGTGGCGCAGTGCGTCGCCGAGGATCCGCTCGAACTCGGGCCTGTCCTCGGCCAGCAGGTGCGGAGCGCTTGTCATCTGCATCCCCCGATGCTCCGTAGTGCGCCCGATCACCCAAAGGCGCGGGGCGACATGGCGGAAACGGAGGAGAGCCTGCTACTGGTACGCCGATGGTAGAGCGCGGACGGCATGGCGTGACAGGGTGTTTCCGGAAAAGGGCCCGGCGGCCGGTGGACCGGTTCGGGTGATCCTTTCCCCCGTCGAGCCTCAGTCATGCAGGGGGAGCCGCACCACCAGCAGTTTTCCGGCCATCGTCACGCCGCCGTCCATGGCGATGGCGAGCCCGTCGGCGTACACGTGCGGGCCGGTCACCACGGGACCCGCGCCGTTCTCCCCGTCCTCCGAGCCGACTTCGCCCAGCAGGTACGGGATGGGGCTGTGGCCGTGCACCACGCGCCGGCCGCCGTAGGTGTCCATGAGGGTGCGGGCCGCGTCGGCGCCGCCCTCGTCCCGGAACGCGAAGCGCTTGGTGAGCTTGCGGAAGACGTCCCAGCACTCGTCGGCGTCGCCGCGGGTGAGGATCGCGTGCACCGTGTCGTTGACGTCCTCGACGGTGGAGCCGTAGTCGAGGTACGCCATGGTGTCGGAGTGCATGAGCAGGTGCCCGTCCTCCTCCACCATGGCGTCCAGCCGGGACATCCACTGGAGGTGTACGTCGCGCAGCCGGTCCATGTCGCTCTTCTGACCCCCGTTGAGCAGCCAGGCCGCCTGGAAGGTGGCCGTGCCGGCGCCCGAGTGCACGGGGGTGTCGGCGAACCGCTTGGCGCCGATCAGCAGCAGTTCGTGGTTGCCCATCAGGGCCTTGCAGTAGCCGCCGGCCGCCGCTGCTTCGGCCGAGAGCTGCATGACCAGGTCGATGACGCCGATGCCGTCGGGGCCGCGGTCGGTGAAGTCGCCGAGGAACCAGAGCCGGGCGTTGCCCGCCGCCCAGCTTCCGTCGGCGTCGATGAGGCCCTGCTCGGCCAGGGCGGCGCGCAGCTCGTCGAGGTAGCCGTGGACGTCGCCGACCACGTAGAGCGGACCCAGGCCCTCGCTCGCGGGGCGGGGGTCCGGCACGGTCCGGGGCTCGGAGGCGTCGCTGCGGCCGATGACCGGCAGATCGCGTTCGGTGGGGGTGTAGCCCTCCGGCGGCTCGTCGGCGGGTACGGCGTCGCCGGGGTGCACGGCGAGGCCCTGGTGCGGTCCGGCGGCGAACACCGCACCGCCGGGCGCCGGGGGGAGGACAGGGCTGCCGGGGTGCGGCAGACCCGTCTCCACGGGGGTCCGCGCGTACGGCGGGACGCGGAAATCGCGCAACGTCGCCGTGCGCACCACGGGTTCCTGACCGGCCCCCTGAGTCATCGACCCCTCCACCACCGTCGCGCCGCCGTACACCTGACGGGCCGTGCCTGGTAGGGAGGTCCGCGGTGTCGTGCGCCCATCATAGGAATGCGGATCGTGCTCTGTGACGCACCAGGGGTGGTGAATCCGGGCGCACGTGCGGTTCACCTGCGAATTGGTCCGGATAATCCCGGTTCACTCCCTGTTCGGAGAGCGTGGTGCGCTGACGGTGGTGCGCGGCGGGCGGCGCTGCGACGAGGTCCGGACGATCAACTCGGTCGGTATCACCTGCTCCACCGGACCGTCCTGGCCGACGCCCTCGATGGCGTCGATGAGCAGTTGCACCACCGCGGTGCCGATCCGGCGCGGCTTGAGGGAGAGCGTGGTGATGGGCGGCTCGGTCGTCGCGTAGACCATGGACTCGCTGCAGCACACCAGCAGCAGGTCGTCGGGGACGCGCAGGCCGTACCGCCGGGCCGCCGCGAGCAGGTCGGTGCCGTTCGGGTCGAAGAGGCCGTAGACCGCGTCGGGCCGGTCCGGTCGGGCGAGCAGCCGGTCGGCCGCCACCGCGCCCGCGCACGGATCGTGCGCCGGGTAGGACTCGTACACCGGGTCCTGGCCGACCCGCTCGCACCAGTGCAGGTAGGCGGTGGTCGACAGTCGGGTGTACGTGTCGGTGGTCGTCCCGGTCAGCAGGCCGATGCGCCGGGCGCCGGCCGCGGCGAGGTGGTCGAGCAGATCGAGCACGGCGGCCCGGTGGTCGTTGTCCACCCAGGCGGTGACCGGGAGTTCGCCGGCCGGACGGCCGTCGGAGACGACGGGGATGCCCTGCCGGATCAGCTCGGTGACGACGGGGTCCTGGTCGGAGGGGTCGATGACCACCGTGCCGTCCAGGGCCACGTTCGACCAGACGTCGTGGCGCGAGGTCGCCGGGAGGATCACGAGCGCGTATCCCCGGTCCAGCGCCGCCGAGGTGGCTGCTCTCGCCATCTCCGCGAAGTACGCGAACTCGGTGAAGGTGAAAGGTTCATCCCCGTACGTGGTCACGGTCAGGCCGATCAGCCCCGACTTGCCCGTACGGAGGGTCCGGGCCGCGGCCGACGGGCGGTAGCCCAGGCGCTCCGCGACCTCGCGGACATGGCTGCGGGTGGCGTCCGGGAGCCTGCCCTTGCCGTTGAGCGCGTCGGAGACGGTCGTGATCGAGACGCCGGCCGCGGCGGCCACGTCACGGATCCCGGCCCGTCCTGAGCGGCCGTTGCGCCGGGGGGTCTCGGTCCGGCTCACCTGGTGCTTCCCTGCTGCTGTCATGGCGAGCCGATAGTAGGGCTCCGGAGGGTGGTGGGTCCGGTCGCATATGCCCAGGTTGACAGGCACGTTTCTGCAAGGTCACGGTCCGTCAAATACCTTACAATGAAAGGAGGTTGTTCCTTTCCGCGCCGATGTGTGGGACGTCGTTCGGTAAGCGCCTGCTACATGTTCGATGTTTCGAAGAGGTCTCAACTCACTACTTCGAGGGACGCGCGCCACGGCGCGAGCTACCGGCGCGCGGCGCACGGTGAAACGCTCCCCCTTCCCGCGCGCGGGTTCCGCCGGCCGCGCCGGGACCCGGACATCCCGCTCCCGGCCACGTGCGGAACCGTCCCTCCTCATAGGGTGAGGAGTGTTGACGTGTGCATATGGTCGAGGAGGACCGCGGTGAGCGAGACGAGCCCCAAACTGCGTGCGGCGCTGGACGGCGTGCCGGCCTACGTGCCGGGGAAGCCGGCGTCCGCGGACGGACCGGCCGCCTTCAAGCTGTCCTCCAACGAGAACCCCTTCCCGCCCCTGCCGGGCGTGATGGAGTCGGCGCTCGCCGCCGCCGGAGCGTTCAACCGGTACCCGGACATGGCCTGCACCGGCCTGATGAACGAACTGGCCGACCGGTTCGGCGTCCCCCTCTCGCACCTGGCCACCGGTACGGGCTCGGTGGGCGTGGCGCAGCAGCTGCTTCAGGCCACGTCCGGTCCCGGCGACGAGGTCGTCTACGCCTGGCGCTCCTTCGAGGCGTACCCGATCATCACGCAGGTCAGCGGCGCCACCTCGGTGCGTGTGCCGCTGACCGACGGCGAGGTGCACGACCTGGACGCGATGGCGGACGCGATCACCGACCGGACGCGGATGATCTTCGTCTGCAACCCCAACAACCCCACCGGAACCGTGGTGCGCCGGGCGGAGCTGGAGCGGTTCCTGGACCGGGTGCCCTCGGACGTCCTGGTGGTGCTGGACGAGGCGTACAAGGAGTTCGTCCGGGACGTGGAGGTGCCGGACGGTCTGGAGATCTACCGGGACCGGCCGAACGTGGCGGTCCTGCGGACGTTCTCCAAGGCCTACGGGCTGGCCGGCCTGCGGGTCGGGTTCGCGGTGGCGCACGAGCCGGTCGCGGCGGCGCTGCGCAAGACCGCGGTGCCGTTCGGCGTGAGCCAGCTCGCCCAGGACGCCGCGGTGGCCTCGCTCCGCGCCGAGGACGAGCTCCTCGGACGGGTCGGCACACTGGTCGGCGAGCGCGAGCGGGTGCGCGAGGGGCTGCTCGGCCAGGGGTGGACCGTGCCGGAGTCGCAGGCCAACTTCGTCTGGCTGCGGCTCGGGGACCGCACGGCGGAGTTCGCCGCGTTCTGCGAGCGGTCCGGGGTGGTCGTCCGGCCGTTCGCGGGTGAGGGGGTGCGTGTGACGATCGGCGAGACCGAGGGCAACGACGTGTTCCTGAAGGCGGCGGGGGAGTTCCGCGCCGCGTCGTAGTCGAGTGCCTCACCGGCGGCCCCGGACCTCTTCGGAGGGCCGGGGCCGTTGTGCTGTCCGGATCGTGGGGGCACCGGTGGCTGAAAGGGGGTACCCCCTCGAAGATCCCGTACAGGTGTGCGCCATAATTGCTTGTGAATGTGAACGCGTTCACAAGCGGGTCCTGCTTCGTCCCCGTATCGGGGGGATCAAAGGGGCGAATTCCGCTGGGACGCGGCGACGTAAGGAGAGGACGACGTGGAGCTAGCTCTGGCGCCAGAGACCATGGCGCGCTGGCAGTTCGGCATTACGACCGTCTACCACTTCCTGTTCGTCCCGCTGACGATCTCGCTCGCCGCGCTGACGGCCGGCCTGCAGACCGCGTGGGTGCGGACGGAGAAGGAGAAGTACCTCAAGGCCACCAAGTTCTGGGGCAAGCTCTTCCTGATCAACATCGCCATGGGGGTCGTCACCGGCATCGTGCAGGAGTTCCAGTTCGGCATGAACTGGTCCGACTACTCGCGGTTCGTCGGGGACGTCTTCGGGGCGCCGCTCGCCTTCGAGGCGCTGATCGCGTTCTTCTTCGAATCCACCTTCATCGGCCTGTGGATCTTCGGCTGGGACAAGCTGCCGAAGAAGATCCACCTCGCCTGCATCTGGATGGTCTCCATCGGGACCGTCCTCTCCGCGTACTTCATCCTGGCGGCCAACTCCTGGATGCAGCACCCGGTCGGCTTCCGCATCAACAAGGAGCGCGGCCGCGCGGAACTCACCGACTTCTGGCAGGTGCTCACCCAGAACACCGCGCTGACCCAGTTCTTCCACACCATCACGGCGGCCTTCCTGGTCGGCGGCGCCTTCATGGTCGGCATCGCCGCCTTCCACCTGGCCCGTAAGCGCCACATCCCCGTCATGCGGACCTCGCTGCGGCTCGGCCTGATCACCGTGGTGGTCGCCGGTCTGCTCACCGCCGTCAGCGGTGACCTGCTCGGCAAGGTGATGTTCAAGCAGCAGCCCATGAAGATGGCCGCCGCCGAGGCGCTCTGGGAGGGCCAGGAGGGCGCGCCCTTCTCGATCTTCGCGGTCGGGGACGTCGCCGAAGGCCACAACACCGTGGAGATCTCCATCCCCGGCGTGCTGTCCTTCCTCGCCGACGACACGTTCACCTCGTACATCCCCGGCATCAACGACATCAACGAGGCCGAGCAGGAGAAGTACGGTCCCGGCGACTACCGCCCCAACATTCCCGTCGCCTTCTGGAGCTTCCGGTGGATGATCGGCTTCGGCATGGCCTCGTTCGGCCTCGGCATCCTCGGCCTCTGGCTGACCCGCAAGAAGTTCATGCTGAGGCCGGGGCTGCGGACCGGCGACGACGAGGTGCCGAACCTGGTGCTCTTCAAGAACAAGGCGCTCAGCCCGAAGATCGGCCGCCTCTACTGGATCGTCGCGCTCTGGACTCTGCTCTTCCCGTTGATCGCCAACTCCTGGGGCTGGATCTTCACCGAGATGGGCCGTCAGCCGTGGGTCGTCTACGGCGTCCTGCAGACCCGCGACGCGGTCTCCCCGGGCACCTCCCAGGCCGAGGTGATCACCTCGCTGGTCGTCTTCACCCTGGTCTACGCGATCCTCGCGGTGGTCGAGGTGAAGCTGCTCCTGAAGTACATCAAGGCGGGACCGCCGGAACTCACGGAGGACGACCTCAACCCGCCCACCAAGATCGGCGGCCATCAGGACGCCGACGCCGACCGGCCGATGGCCTTCTCCTACTGAGAGCGGGGGACTGAACGATGCAACTCCACGACGTCTGGTTCGTGCTCATCGCCGTTCTCTGGATCGGCTACTTCTTCCTGGAGGGCTTCGACTTCGGGATCGGCGTCCTCACCAAGGCGCTGGCCCGCGACCGCAAGGAGCGACGGGTCCTGATCAACACGATCGGTCCGGTCTGGGACGGCAACGAGGTCTGGCTGCTCAGCGCGGGCGGTGCGACCTTCGCCGCCTTCCCGGAGTGGTACGCCACCCTGTTCTCCGGCTTCTACCTGCCGCTGCTGATCATCCTGCTCTGCCTCATCGTGCGCGGTGTCGCCTTCGAGTACCGGGCGAAGCGGCCCGAGGAGCGGTGGCAGACCAACTGGGAGCACGCCATCTTCTGGACGTCGCTCATCCCGGCGCTGCTCTGGGGCGTGGCGTTCGGCAACATCGTGCGCGGGGTCAAGATCGACGCCGACATGGAGTACGTCGGCACCCTCGGGGACCTGCTCAACCCCTACGCGCTGCTCGGCGGTCTGGTGACGCTGACCCTGTTCACCTTCCACGGCGCGGTGTTCGCCGCCCTGAAGACGGTGGGCGACATCCGGGTGCGGGCGCGCGCCCTGGCCTCGAAGGTGGGCCTCCTCGCGGCGGTGCTCGCCCTGGGGTTCCTGATCTGGACCCAGGTGGACACCGGTGACGGCTGGAGCCTGCTCGCCATGGTCGTCGCCGTGACGGCGCTGGTGGGCGCCCTGGTGGCCAACGCGGCCGGCCGGGAGGGCTGGTCCTTCGCGCTCTCCGGAGTGACCGTCGCCGCCGCCGTGGCGATGCTCTTCCTGGCGCTCTTCCCGAACGTCATGCCCTCGTCGCTGAACGAGGCGTGGAGCCTCAATGTCACCAACGCCTCCTCGACCCCGTACACGCTGAAGATCATGACCTGGTGCGCCGGGATCGCGACGCCGATCGTGCTCCTGTACCAGGGCTGGACGTACTGGGTCTTCCGCAAGCGCATCGGCACCCAGCACATAGCCGACGCGCACTGAGCCCACCGGCTCCACCGACCTCTCCCAGGGGGATGTTTCACGTGAAACCGATCGACCCGCGACTCCTCCGGTACGCCCGTGCCACCCGCGTCTTCCTGGCGGCCGTGGTCGGACTCGGGGCGGTCGGTGCCGCGTTGGTCATCGCCCAGGCGATGCTCCTCGCCGAGATCGTGGTGGGCGGCTTCGAGGAGGGGAGGTCGGTCTCCGACCTCTCCACCCCCCTGTTGCTGCTCGCCGTGGTCGCGCTGGGCCGGGCGCTGGTCTCCTGGCTCACCGAACTGGCGGCGCACCGGGCGAGCGCGGCGGTCAAGTCCGAGCTGCGGGGCCGGCTCCTGGAGCGCGCGACCGCGCTCGGTCCCGACCGGCTCGGCTCCCTGCGGACCGGGTCGCTGGTGGCCCTCGCCACCCGTGGCGTGGACGCCCTGGACGACTACTTCTCCCGCTACCTTCCACAGCTCGGCCTGGCGGTCGTGGTGCCGGTGGCGGTGCTGGCCCGGATCGTGACGGAGGACTGGGTCTCCGCCGCGATCATCGTGGTCACCCTGCCGCTGATCCCCGCCTTCATGATGCTGATCGGCTGGGCGACCCAGTCCCGGATGGACCGTCAGTGGAAGCTGCTGTCCCGGCTCTCCGGCCACTTCCTGGACGTCGTCGCCGGACTGCCCACCCTGAAGGTCTTCGGGCGGGCCAAGGCCCAGGCCGAGTCGATCCGCACGATCACCTCGCAGTACCGGCAGGCGACCGTACGCACCCTGCGGATCGCCTTCCTCTCCTCGTTCGCGCTGGAACTGCTGGCCACTCTCTCCGTGGCTCTCGTCGCCGTCACCATCGGCATGCGGCTGGTCCACGGCGAACTTGACCTGTACACGGGGCTGGTGGTGCTCATTCTCGCGCCCGAGGCGTACCTGCCCATCCGTCAGGTCGGCGCTCAGTATCACGCGGCGGCCGAAGGACTGGCCGCCGCCGAGGAGATCTTCGAGGTCCTGGAGACCGGACTGCCCGCCGCCGGAACCGCGGACGTCCCCTCCTCGCCCCTGCGGCTCGAACTGGACCGGGTGACGATCCGCCACGAAGGCCGCGCCGCACCCTCCCTGGACGCGGTCACACTGGTCGTGGAACCGGGGGAGACGGTGGCGTTGGTCGGCCCGAGCGGGGCGGGCAAGTCCACTCTGCTCCAGGTGCTGCTGGGCTTCTCCGCCCCGGACGAGGGCGCCGTGCGGGTGGGCGGCGTCCCGCTCGGCGACCTCTCCCCCGCACGCTGGCGCGAACGGATCGCCTGGGTCCCGCAGCACCCGCACCTCTTCGCCGGGACCATCGAGGAGAACGTGCGGCTGGCCCGGCCCGACGCCGAGCCCGCCGCGGTGACGGCCGCCCTGCGCGACGCCGGAGCGTGGGAATTCGTCGACGCGCTGCCCGACGGCGTGCGGACCGTGCTGGGCGAGGACGGGGCCGGCCTCTCCGCCGGGCAGCGGCAGAGGCTGGCGCTCGCCCGCGCCTTCCTCGCCGACCGCCCCCTGCTCCTCCTCGACGAGCCGACCGCCAACCTCGACGGCGAGACCGAGGCCGGAATCGTCGACGCGGTACGGCGGCTGGCGGCCGGCCGGACCGTGCTCCTCGTGGTGCACCGGCCCGCGCTGCTGCCGCTGGCCGACCGGGTGGTCCGGCTGGAGCCCCGGCCGGCCCCGCAGGACGCCGTTCCCGCCCCGGAAGGCTCCTGCGCCCACGTCTCCGTCGACGGGGCGGACGCGTCGGACGGAGCGGCCGGGCACGTACCGCTGACGCTGCGGGAGACCGCTCCGCGAGGCGGCCGGGTGCTCGCCCGGGTACGTGAGGCGGCCGGTGCGCAGCGCCGGCGACTGGCACTCGCCCTGCTGCTCGGCAGCCTGGCCGTGGGCTCCTCGGTGGGGCTCATGGCCGTCTCCGGCTACCTGATCTCCCGCGCCTCGGAACAGCCCCCGGTCCTCTATCTGATGGTGGCGGTCACCGCGACCCGTGCCTTCGGCCTCGGCCGGGCCGTCTTCCGGTACGCCGAGCGCCTGGTCTCCCACGACACCGTCCTGAAGATGCTGGCGGAGCTGAGGGTCGCCGTCTACCGACGGCTGGAGCGCATCGCGCCCGCCGGGCTGCGCACCACCCGTCGCGGCGATCTGCTGTCCCGGCTGGTCGCGGACGTGGACGCCCTCCAGGACTACTGGCTGCGCTGGCTGCTGCCCGCCGGGACGGCCGTGCTGGTCGGTGCCGCGTCCGCCGGGTTCGTCGGCCGGCTGCTTCCCGGCGCGGGCGCCGTGCTCGCCGTCGGCCTGATCCTCGCCGGGGTCGGCGTGCCGTTCGTCAGCGGGGCCTTCGCCCGCCGGGCCGAGCGCCGGTTGGCGCCCGCCCGTGCGGAACTCGCCACCCGTGTCACCGACCTGCTGGGCGGCACCGCCGAGCTGACCGTGGCCGGCGCCCTCCCGGCCCGGCACGCCCGCCTCCGGGAGGCGGACGGGGTCCTCACCCGGATCACCGCACGCGGCGCCGCCGCGACCGCGCTCGGCGGCGGACTGTCCACCCTGATCTGCGGTCTGACCGTGGTCGCGGCGGCGGCGGTCGCGCTGCCCGCCGTGCACGACGGCCGGCTGGCCGGCGTCGCCATGGCCGTCGTCGTCCTCACGCCCCTCGCCGCCTTCGAGGCGGTGACCGGCATCCCGCTGGCCGTCCAGTACCGCCAGCGCGTCCGCCGGAGCGCGGAGCGGGTGTACGAGGTGCTGGACGCCCCCGTTCCCGTACGGGAACCGGAGGCTCCGGCGGACGCCCCCGCCTCCGCCTTCCCGGTGGAGCTGCGCGCGGTGACGGCCCGCTACCCGCAGGCGGACCGGAACGCCCTGGACGGGGTGGACCTGACACTGACCGCCGGACGCAGGATCGCCGTGGTGGGGCCGTCCGGTTCCGGCAAGACGACCCTCGCCCAGGTCCTGCTGCGGTTCCTGGACCCGGCGTCCGGGGAGTACCGGATCGGTTCCGTCCCGGCGACCGCGCTGGAGGGCGACACCGTCCGTACCTTCGTGGGGCTCTGCGCACAGGACGCCCACGTCTTCGACAGCACCGTCCGGGAGAACCTGCGGCTGGCCCGTCCCGCCGCGGACGAACGGGAACTGCGGCGGGCGCTGGCCGAGGCGCGCCTGCTCGACTGGGCCGACGGACTGCCCGAGGGCCTGGACACCCCGGTGGGCGAACACGGCGCCCGGCTGTCCGGCGGCCAGCGCCGGCGCCTCGCGCTGGCCCGGGCGCTGCTCGCCGATTTCCCGGTCCTCGTCCTGGACGAGCCCGCCGAACATCTCGACCTGGAGACCGCCGACGCGCTGACCGCGGACCTGCTGGCCGCCACCCGCGGGCGTACCACCGTGCTGATCACCCACCGGATGGCGGGCCTGGACGCCGTCGACGAGGTCGTGGTGCTCGACGCGGGCAGGGTGGTGCAGCGCGGAACGTACGCGGAGCTGGCGGCGGTGGACGGGCCGCTGCGCCGGATGCTGGAGCGGGAGGCCGACGCGGAGCCGCTCGCCGGTGCTGCGGTTCCCGCGTGATCCGTCGGTCGGGCGCTCCACGGGCCGCGACGACCGAAACCGACTTTCGGTGCAGATCGGCACTTACTAGGCTCGACGCATGGCAGAGCAGGACGCGCAGGACTCACTCGAAGCTGCCACCAGGGCGACTCGCAGCCTCCAGGGGCTGTCCACCGAGCTGACCGCCCGCATCCCTCAGCTCCTGGAGGCCATGCGGTCCATCGGCGCCGGTCTCGAACTGCACTCCACGCTGGACCGGATCTGCGAGACCGCCGCCGTACTGACCGGTGCCCGCTACGCGGCGATCGGCGTGGTGAGCGAGTCGGCCGAAGGCCTGTCCGACTTCATCTCCTACGGGGTGTCCGAGGAGGTGGTCCGGGCGATCGGCCATCCACCCGACGGCCGCCGTGGGCTGCTGGGCGCACTGATCCACGAGCCCGACACGGTGCTGCTCGACGATCTCACGACGGACCCGCGAGCGGCCGGCTTCCCGCCCGGCCATCCCCCGATGAAGTCCTTCCTCGGCATGCCGATCCGCGTCGGCGACGAGATCTTCGGCAACCTCTATCTCAGCGAGAAGCGGGGCGGGGCGCCGTTCGACCAGGACGATCTGCACATGGTGCGGGTCCTCGCCGCCGAGGCGGGCATCGCCATCGGCAACGCCCGGCTGTACGAGGAGGCGCGGCAGCGCGAACGCTGGATCGACGGCTCGGTCGCGGTCACCACCGCCCTGCTCTCCGGCGGTGACGCGGACGACTCCCTGACGGTGGTGGCCGAACAGGCCCGGCGGCTGGCGGCCTCGGCCGCGGGCGTGGTGATGATGCCCGCAGAGGAAGGAGGGCTGGAGATCGTCGCGGTCTCCGCCGACGACCCGGCCGCTTCGCTGGGCGTGGTCATCGGTCCGGAGAGCCCGGTGGTGGCGGCGCTGCTGGCCGGAGAGTCGGTGTTCATGGACGACTCGGCCACGGATCCCCGGATGATCTCGCGCCAGGCCGCCGCGTACGGGCCGAACATGCTGGTGCCGCTGCACAGCGGCGGCCGGATGCTCGGCGCACTCGCCACCCCCCGGGCCCGGGGCGACCGGCCCTTCACGGAGGCCGAGCGGACGCTCGCCACCCAGTTCGCCTCGCAGGCGGCGCTCGCGCTGATGATGGCCGAGGCGCAGCGGGACCGGGAGCGGCTGGCCGTCTACGAGGACCGCGACCGCATCGCCCGCGACCTGCACGACCTCGTCATCCAGCGTCTGTTCGCCACCGGCATGATGCTGGAGGGTGCGCAGCGCCGGGCGATGGTCCCCGACGTGCAGGAAGGCGTGGGCCAGGCCGTGGACGAGCTGGACGTGACCATCCAGGAGATCCGCACCGCGATCTTCGCCCTCCAGCAGGAGCCCGCCCAGGCGCCGTCCGGCCTGCGTACCCGGGTGCTCCGAGAGATCAACATGGCCGCGGTGCCCCTCGGCTTCAAACCGTCCCACCGCTTCCTCGGCGCCGTCGACACGCTCGTCGGCGAGCTCACCGGGAAGAACCTGATCGCGGCGCTGCGGGAGGCCCTGTCCAACGCGTTCCGGCACGCCGGGGCCTCACTGATCGACGTGGTCGTCGACGCCACCGCGACGCTGCCGGACGGGCGCCCGGCGGTCCGCCTGACGGTCGCCGACGACGGGGTGGGCATTCCCGAGGGCGGACGGCGCAGCGGTCTGCGCAATCTGGCCCGGCGCGCCGAGTCCCTGGGCGGTGCGAGCTGGTTCGGTCCGGGCATCGGCGAGAACGGGGGCGGCACCGGGGTGGTGTGGCAGGCGCCTCTCTGAGGGCCGTCCCAAGGGCCGGAGGCAGCGGGTCTCAGCGGGCGGCCAGGATGCGTTCGACGACGACTGCCACCCCGTCCTCCTCGTTGGTCAGCGTGGCGCCGGAGGCCGCCGCCAGGGCGTCCGGGTGGGCGTTGCCCATGGCGAACGAGGTGCCGGCCCAGCGGAGCATCTCCACGTCGTTGGGCATGTCCCCGAAGGCGACCACCTCGGAGGCGGGGACGGACAGCTCCGCGCAGTACTCGGCGAGGGTGGACGCCTTGGAGACGCCCTTGCGCGCCGCCTCCAGCAGGGCGGAGGGACTGGACCGGGTGAACGCGGCCCGGTCCCCGGCGACCGAGCGGGCCAGTGCCAGGAACGCGTCCGGCGCCTGCTCGGAGTGGTGGGCGAGCAGCTTCAGGACGGGGGCGCCGGAGCCGGGCTCGTCCTCGTGGAGCAGCTTCTCGGCGACCGCGACGGTCGCACCCGGGTCCAGGTGGAACGGCGGGTAGGCCGGCTCGTAGTGGATGCCGGTCGACATCTCGACGGCGAACGAGGTGCCGGGGGCGGCGGCGCGCAGCCGGTGGACGACTTCGAGGGCGTCGGCGCGCTCCAGCGGGTGGACCCGCAGCAGCTTCGGGGTCCCGCTCAGGTCCGCAACCACCGCGCCGTTGGCGCAGATCGCGGTGGCGTGCGACGGCAGGTGACCGAGGACCGCGTCCATCCAGCGGGCGGGACGGCCGGTGACGAAGAGCACGGGGAGACCGGCGGCCTCGGCGGCGGCGAGGGCGGCGACGGTGCGTTCCGACAACGTCTTGTCGTCGCGCAGCAGGGTGCCGTCCAGATCGGTGGCGATGAGCCGGGTCACGGCGGGCAGCGGCGCGTCCATAGGGGTGGTCACCCGGACATTCTCCCGTACAAGGGCGCACGGGCGTGCGGAGGGGCGCGCATATGAGTGCACGCGCCCCTGAGCTGCGGTGTATGCCGTTGGCATATGCCGACGAGGTGGCGGCCTGTGCAGCCACCTCGTCAGGTGCCGTTGCGCGTCTTGCCCCGCCGTGGACGCCCGACCGGCCCCGGGGGAATTCCGGTACCCGGTGGTGCCGGGACGCGGCCGTCCGGTGCGGGGGTGACGATGAGTGAGAACGGGGCCCGGTCGCGGGAGCCTCAGCCGAGCTGGGACAGTCCTTCGGTGGCGATCCGCTCGAAGACCGACTGGTCGGCGGCGAAGTCCGAGCCGGGGACGGGCCAGTGCAGCACGATCTCGGTGAAGCCGAGCTCCGCGTGCGTGCCGGCGAAGTCCACGAAGGCGTCCAGGGACTCCAGCGGACGGTCCGGGGTGAAGCCGGTGAGCAGGATCTTGTCGAGCCCGGAGACGTCCCGGCCGACCGCTTCGCCGGCCGCGCCGAGCCGGTCGATCTGTCCGCGCAGGGCCTCTGCGGACTGGGCGGGAGTACCGGTGCCGAACAGCTTCGGGTCGCCGGTGGTCACCCACGCCTGCCCGTACCGCGCGGCGAGCTTGAGACCGCGCGGGCCGGTGGCGGCGACGGCGAAGGGAAGCCGGGGCCGCTGGACGCAGCCGGGGACGTTGCGGGCCTCGTTGGCCGCGTAGAAGGAGCCCTCGTACGTCACGGACGGCTCGGTGAGCAGCCGGTCCAGCAGCGGGACGAACTCCGCGAAGTGGTCGGCGCGTTCGCGGGGAGTCCAGGGAGCCTCGTCGCCGCGACGCAGCGTGGTGGCGTCGAATCCGTCGCCACCGGCTCCGATGCCGAGGGTGATCCGGCCGCCGGACACGTCGTCCAGGGTGATCAGGTCCTTGGCGAGGGTGACCGGGTGCCGGAAGTTGGGGGAGGTGACCAGCGTGCCCAGCCGCAGCCGCTCGGTGGCCGCCGCGGCGGCGGTCAGGGTGGGGACCGCGCCGAACCACGGGCCGTCGCGGAACGTACGCCAGGACAGGTGGTCGTAGGTGTACGCGGCGTGGAAGCCGAGGTCTTCGGCCCGCTGCCAGACCTTGCGGCCCTCGGCCCAGCGGTGGATGGGCAGGATCACTGTGCTCAGTCGCATGGGCACGACCCTACGAGAGGCCGAGCAGGTGGCGCATCGCGCCCGCCGCGCGCACCGCGGCGTCGCCGCAGCAGTTGTTGAACAGCACGTGCACCTCCCGCGCCGGCCCGGCCGCCTCCCGGATCCGCGGCACCCACTCGGTCAGTTCCCCGGCCGTGTACTCATGCCGGAACCTGTCCTCCTTGGTGCCGGTCCCCCAGGCGGTGTTGCGCCCGTGGAGCCGGATCACGGCGAGGTCCGGGTCGGTCACCCGCAGGACCGGCGGGACGGAGGTGGGAAGCGTCTGCACCATGTCCACCGCCACGGCGGTCGCGGACAGTTCCGTCAGCAGCGCCGCCGTCGCGTCGGCCCGCTCCGGATGCCACCAGCCCGGGTGCCGGAACTCCACCGCCACCGGCCACCCGGACGCCCGCTTGCGGCACTCGCGCAGGTACTCCTCCGCCGGTCCGCCCGGCGCGAGCCGGTGCGCGAACTGGAACACCAGCGTCCCCAGGCGGCCGGAGGCGCGCAGCGGTTCGAGGGCCGCCCGGTACCGGTCCCACACCTCGTCGAGCAGACCGGGATCGACGCCGCCGTGCGCCCGGCCTCGGGCGAAGGCCGGCCGCAGGTCGGCGGGCAGCGCCTCCGGCCGGGTCGGATGTCCGGTGAGCAGGGAGAACGCCTTCACGTCGAACCGGAACCCCTCGGGGGTGCGCTCGGTCCACAACAGGCTGTTGCGGACACTGGGCAGCCCGTAGTAGGTCGCGTCGACCTCCGCCACCGGGAACTGTGAGGCGTAGTGACGCAGCCTGCCCTCGGCGTCGCGCATGCCTCTCGGGTACCAGCCGCTGGACACCAGCGCCTTGTCCGTCCACGAGCAGGTTCCGACCCGGATCTCTCCCATTCCGCCCGTCTGCCCACGGGACGGCGGCGGATTCGTCGGGACCGGAGCGGGGAGTGATTGCCCGGTCCGGCCGCCCGGCGGACGTTGCTGGGGAGGTCGATGGCCGAGATGCCGGAGGAGGCCGCGGTTCGTCTCCGACCGGAGGCGGCCTACTCCACCCCCGCCGAGGGGGCGAGGACCTGCATGTTCGTCCTCGACATGGCGGAGAGCCCCGAACTCCCTCCCGTGACACGGCGCTTCTCCCGCGCGGGCGCCCAGGTCGGCGTGCAGCCCGTGATGAACCTCGACGACCTCCGGACGGGGCTCGGCAAGCCGGCCCGGTGAAGGAGACCCGCAGCGCGGCGGTCCGGGGTCTCAGGGCGCGGGATCAGCCCGGAAAGCGCAGGTACTCCGGGGGGACGGCGTCGGCCAGCCAGACGCCGTTGGCGCTGACGCGGAACGCGTGTCCGGCCCGGAACATCGCTCCCGCGTGCACGGACAGCACGACCGGACGTCCCCGGCGGGCGCCCACCCGGGTCGCCGTCTCCCGGTCGGGGGAGAGATGCACATGGTGCCGGCCCATGGGCCGCAGCCCTTCGGCCCGGATCGCCTCCAGGGCGTGCGGCGCGGTGCCGTGGTACAGGTACGCGGGAGGTTCGGTCTCCGGCAGGTCGAGGTCCACCGTGACGGTGTGCCCCTGATTGGCGCGGATCCGGTCGCCGTCGATCGTGAAGCGGCGCTTGTCGTTGAAGGCGACCACATGGTCCAGTTCGTCGCGGGTCACGGTGAACCCGTGCCGGGCGGCCGCGCTCAGCAGCTCCTCGACAGCTACCCAGCCGTGGGCGTCGAGCGTCAGCCCGATGCGTTCCGGCTGGTGCCGGAGGTGTGTGGAGAGGTACTTCGAGACCTTCACGGTCCGTCTTTCGTCCATCGCATCAGAGTGCCCGCGTCCAGTCCCGGAGCGCATCGGATTTTCAGCCTGTGCGCTTGTGGGACTTTTACTCCGAAGGTTTGATCCACAGGTAACTCCCTTTATCCACAGGCGTGATGAAGCTTCTGTGGACAAGTGGCCTGTGCATTGGTGTCATTTGGGCAACAGAAGGACTTTCATGGGGGCTTGGTGTAATATGCGCCAATAGCGCTGTGTGGGGCGCTCGTTCGGCGGCCATGTGTCGGCATCTCGGGGGAGCGGCAGCGGAAAGACGGCCGTTCCGTCGATGAGTTGGACGAGGCATCCGGGGTGCGTCGACGGTGCCGGAGCGCGGAGCGCGGCGGCACGCACGCGCGGGGCTGTGGGCGGCGAACGGGCTGTTCATGAGGCCTTGTTCGGTTCGTTCCCCATGAGGGCATCGGTCCGCGCCGGACCGGGCAGGCAGCGGGAGCGGTTCCCCGCTACGGACCCTCGGGAGCAGGAGCCCGGTGCGATGCCCCCGGGGCGTCGAGATCGGAGGAACGCGGCCTGCACGTACGGAAAGCGGTCCGCGCACAGTTCAACGGGCCATACGCAGAATCGGCTTGGGGCAAGGGACCGGCCGTCTCTTCAACTGCCTTTCCCCGCAACCGGTCTGAGGCACCCAGCAGAGGTGGAGCGTGGAGTCCGCCCCAGTGCTCGGCCGAAGCGCAAGAGTGCCCCGTGTGTCGCCCACCGACGCCATTGCTTCACGTCACCCTCGAACGGGTGACGTAATCCAGTGCGATCATCGGATACATGGGGAATGCGGAGCGAGTCACCCCGCCCCGCCCCGCTCGTGCCCGCGCACGTGGCCCCCGCTGCTCACCCTTCGATGGGCCCCGCCCCCGCCCGCTTCTCCGTGGCTGCGGCGAACTCGTCGACCCAGGCCGCGATCCGGTCGGGCTGGGTCCGGGGCACCCAGTGCTTGGCCGGCAGCACGTGCCGGACCAACTCCGGCACCCATCGGTCGAGTTCGTCGTAGAGCGCCGGCGAGAGGAAGCTGTCGCCGGTGGGCGTGATGAGCTGGACCGGTACGTGGGCGTACGGAGCCGGGCGCGGGCGGGCCAGCCGGGAGCGGATGTTGTCCCGGTAGAGCCAGGCTCCGTGCGCCGCGTCCCGCGACAGCGAGGGCGTCGGGTAGTCGCCGCGGGGGACGTTCTCCATCCGCGACAGGATGGCCGGCCAGCGCCTGCCCAGCGGGCCGCGCCAGGCCCGCTCCGGCAGAACCGGCGTGTGGAGCAGGTAGACGTACCAGGACTTGGCTCCCTGGCCCAGCAGTTGGAGGGTCCGCCGGGCGGTGGGCTGTTTGATCCGCCCCTTGATCCAGTGACCGAAGTGGTCCAGGCACGGCCCGGACATCGAGGTGAACGACGCGATGCGGCCCCGGGTCCGGTCCACGGTGGCGAACTCCCAGGACTGGACGGAACCCCAGTCGTGCCCGACCAGGTGCACCGGCCGGTCCGGGCTCACCGCGTCCACCACGGCGAGGAAGTCGTCCGTCAGCTTCTCCAGCGTGAACCCGCCGCGCAGCGGCTGCGGGGCGCTCGACCCGCCGTGGCCCCGTACGTCGTACAGCACCACGTGCCAGCGGTCCGCGAGCCGCGCGGCGACCTCCGACCAGACCTCCTTGCTGTCCGGGTAGCCGTGCACCAGCACGATCGTCGCAGCCTCGGGGTCGCCCAACTCGGCTACGCACAGCTCGATCCCACCGGTGCGCACCCGTCGTTCGCGTGCTTGTCGCAGATCCACGTCGTCCCTCGTCCCTCCATCGGGCACCGCGTCCACGGCGGCCGGCCGCGTCCGGCGGACACGGACCACCGTGCGCGCCGCGCCGACCCCACCGCGCGAGCGGCACCGCTCCACGGCGCACCTGCGGTCCGGCCACCTCGTCCACGTGGCCCCGACGAATGTGACGCCGCCCGGCACGCGGCGTCAAGGGAGACCGCCGGCCATCAGCACAGCAGGGGCTGCCCGGCCGGGAGCCGACGGATCCGTCCGCCGGGCAGACGTCCCGGAGGCTCCGCCCTCCTCCCGACGGGTCCCCTACGGGCCCGTACCCCTCAAGGTTGACGTGTATACGACCGCAGAGTCTGACGACGCGGGTGAGCGGCACCACTACCTTCGGGAAGGTGACTGCTGTGATTGCGACCGAAGCCCTGAGCAAGCGGTTCCCCCGGGTGACCGCTCTTGACCGGCTTTCCCTGGACATCGGACCCGGCGTGACCGGGCTGGTGGGTTCCAACGGAGCCGGCAAGTCCACACTGATCAAGATCCTGCTGGGTCTGTCCCCCGCCACCGAGGGCCGGGCCGAAGTGCTCGGGCTCGACGTCGCCACCCACGGCGCCGCCATCCGGGAGCGGGTCGGCTACATGCCCGAGCACGACTGCCTGCCGCCCGACGTCTCGGCCACCGAGTTCGTCGTCCACATGGCGAGGATGTCCGGACTCCCCCCGACGGCGGCCCGCGAACGCACTGCGGACACCCTGCGCCACGTCGGCCTCTACGAAGAGCGCTACCGCCCCATCGGCGGCTACTCGACCGGGATGAAGCAGCGCGTCAAACTCGCGCAGGCGCTGGTCCACGATCCCCGGCTGGTGCTGCTGGACGAGCCGACCAACGGTCTCGACCCCGTCGGCAGGGACGAGATGCTGGGCCTGATCCGCCGTGTCCACACCGACTTCGGCATCTCGGTCCTGGTCACCTCCCACCTGCTGGGCGAGCTGGAACGCACCTGCGACCACGTGGTCGTCGTGGACGGCGGCACCCTGCTGAGGTCCAGCTCCACCAGCGACTTCACCCGGACCACCACGACGCTCGCCGTCGAGGTGACCGACAGCGACACCCACCCGGACGGCGCCGACGCCCTGCGCCGCAGGCTCCTGGAGGCCGGAGTCACCCTGGTCGGCCAGGACGGGGTCGACTCCGCGGGACTGCCCGGCGCCGGCCACATCCTGCTGGTCGTGGCGGACGGCGAGAAGACGTACGACCTGGTGCGCGACAGCGTCGCGGGCCTCGGCCTCGGACTCGTACGCATGGAACAGCGCCGGCACCACATCGCCGAGGTGTTCCGGCCCGGCGCGGACGCCGCCGCCGGGCGGCCGGTGGGCCCGCAGGCGGCCCCGGCACCGGTACTGCAGAAGGAGAGTGCCCGCGATGAGCACTGAGACCACGGGCGCCGGCACGGGCGCGGGCGGGGACTCCCGCATCCACAACATCGGATACCGGTCCTACGACGGGCCCCGGCTGGGACGCGCCTACGCCCGCCGCTCCCTCTACTCCCAGTCGCTGCGCGGCGCGTTCGGACTCGGCCGTTCCGCCAAGTCCAAGGTGCTCCCCATGCTGCTGGTCGCGGTGATGTGCCTGGTCGCCGCGATCCTGGTCGCGGTCGCCATGGCGACGCCCGCCTCGACCAAACTGCCGATCGAGTACACCTCGTACGCGGTCTATCTGCAGGCCGTCATCGGGCTGTTCATCGCCGCCCAGGCCCCGCAGAGCGTCTCACGCGACCTGCGGTTCAAGAGCGTGCCGCTCTACTTCTCCCGCCCGATCGAGCGGCTGGACTACGTGGTCGCGAAGTACGCGGCGATGGCGTCGGCGCTGTTCGTGCTCACCGGGCTGCCGCTGGTCATCCTGTACGGCGGTGCTCTGCTCGCGAAGTTCGACTTCTCCGACCAGACCGCGTGGTTCGGACAGGGGCTGGTGTCGGTGGCTCTCCTCTCCCTCCTCTTCGCCGGACTCGGCCTCGTCCTCGCGGCGTTGACGCCCCGGCGCGGCTTCGGTGTCGCCGCCGTGATCGCGGTGCTCACCATCTCGTACGGCGCGGTCTCGACCGTCCAGGCCATCGCCTGGTCGACCGGATCCGAATCCGCCGTCACCTGGCTCGGACTGTTCTCCCCGATCACCCTGATCGACGGGGTGCAGACCGCCTTCCTCGGCGCCACCTCCGCCTTCCCGGGCGGCGAGGGTCCGGGAGCCGCAGCCGGTGCGGTGTATCTCCTCGTTGTCCTCGCGCTGGTCGCCGGCTCGTACGCCGTGCTGATGCGCCGCTACCGGAGGGTCGGGCTGTGACCACCATCGAGATCGACCACACCTCCCGCTGGTTCGGGAACGTGGTCGCCGTGAACGACGTCAGCATGACGGTGGGCCCCGGTGTCACCGGCCTGCTCGGCCCCAACGGCGCCGGCAAGTCGACGCTGATCAATATGATGGCCGGCTTCCTCGCGCCCTCCACCGGCACGGTCACGCTCGACGGCCGGGCGATCTGGCGCAACGAGGCGGTCTACCAGGAGATCGGCATCGTCCCGGAGCGGGAGGGGATGTACGACTTCCTGACCGGCCGCGAGTTCGTCGTCGCCAACGCCGAACTGCACGGTCTCGGCGACGCCGAGGCGCAGCGCGCGCTCGCCACCGTCGAGATGGAGTACGCCCAGGACCGCAAGATCCAGACGTACAGCAAGGGCATGCGCCAGCGCGTGAAGATGGCGTCCGCGCTGGTCCACGAGCCCTCGGTGCTGCTGCTCGACGAGCCGTTCAACGGCATGGACCCGCGGCAGCGGATGCAGCTGATGGACCTGTTGCGGCGGATGGGAGCGGAGGGGCGCACGGTCCTCTTCTCCTCCCACATTCTCGAAGAGGTCGAGCAGCTCGCCTCGCACATCGAGGTGATCGTCGCGGGGCGGCACGCGGCCTCCGGAGACTTCCGCAGGATCCGCCGCCTGATGACGGACCGGCCGCACCGCTACCTCGTGCGGTCCAGCGACGACCGGGCCCTCGCCGCGGCGCTGATCGCCGACCCCTCGACGGCCGGAATCGACGTGGACACTGCCGAGGGCGCGCTGCGGATCCAGGCGATCGACTTCGTCCGCTTCACGACCCTGCTGCCGGAGGTGGCCCGTGCCCACGGCATCCGGCTGCTGACCGTCTCGCCGTCCGACGAGTCCCTCGAATCGGTCTTTTCCTATCTCGTAGCGGCCTGATCACCGGCCTGAAAGGAGCTGTGTCATGTACGACCCCACGGTCGCCCGGCTCACCTACCGGGCCCTGCTCGGCCGGCGCCGGGCCGCCATCCTGTTCGTCCTGCCCGCGCTGCTGGTGGTGATCGCCGTCGCGGTCCGGGTCTTCGCCGGAGCCGACGACCAGATCGCCTCCGACGTCCTGGGCGGTTTCGCGCTCGCCACCATGGTGCCGCTGATCGGCGTGATCGCGGGCACCGGAGCGATCGGTCCGGAGATCGACGACGGCTCGATCGTCTACCTGCTGGCCAAGCCGGTGAAGCGGCCTACGATCATCGTCACCAAGCTGATCGTGGCCATCGCCGTGACCATGGTGTTCTCCGCGCTGCCCACCCTGGTGGCGGGACTGATCCTGAACGGCAACGGCCAGCAGATCGCGGTCGCCTACACCGTCGCCGCGCTGGTCGCCTCCATCGCCTACAGCGCGCTGTTCCTGCTGCTCGGCACGGTCAGCCGGCACGCGGTGGTGTTCGGCCTGGTCTACGCACTGGTCTGGGAGGCCCTCTTCGGCAGCCTGGTGCCCGGCGCCCGCACGCTGAGTGTGCAGCAGTGGGCGCTCGCGACGGCCGAGAAGATCGGCGCCGAGGGGGCGATCACCTCGGAGGTCGGCCTGCCGCTGGCGACCGTGCTCCTGGTCGGCGCCACGGTGCTGGCCACCTGGTACGCGGGCCAGAAGCTGCGGGCGCTCAAGCTCGCCGGCGAGGAGTGAGTCCCGTCTCTACGCTCTGACCGTGTCGCCGGCGGAGACGCCGCGGCCCCTGTGCGCCGTCGGCCCCTGCGCCGCTGCCCCCGCCCGCCTCGTCGGACGGGGGCAGCGGCGTTCGCGGCGTTCGTCGGGGGCCTGCACGTACGCCGCACCCGTGACGGTGCGATCGCCGGGTCGTTGTACCGGGTGCGTGGAGGCAACGAGAATCCGTGACGACGAGCGTGCGTGAACGTGGGGACAGCCGGCACCGGTGCGACGACCGGACAGCCGGTCACAGAGCAGTGGCGACCATGAGCGACCTCCGCCCCTGAAGCCCGGGGAGAGGGCCGTCCTCCGCTGTTCCCGCGTATGGAAGGCATGCTCATGTCCAAAGAGATCGCCCTGCTCGAATCGCGCGCGCTGCGCGTGGAGCAGATGGAGCGGGTGGACATCCTCGACAAGGTTAAGAGCCTTGTCATGCTCCCGGACGGAATTCACGTTCGCACACAGGATGTCGCTCGCTACTTCGAAGTATCCACAGCCTCCGTCAGAAGGCTGACGGACCGGCATCAGAAGGAACTTTCCGAGAACGGCCTGCGTCTGCTCCGCGGCTCTGAGCTGCAGTCCTTCCATAGCGACACGCTGTCGCTATGGGACGGGGGCGGGGAGGCCATTTATCCACAGGCGGCGACGCAACTACGGCTCTACACCCGCCGCACCGTCCTCAACGTCGCCATGCTTCTTCGCGAGAGCGACATCGCCCGTTGCGTCCGGGCATACCTCCTGGACGCCGAGGACGAGCTGCGTGCGCGGCACGACGTGCTCGATCACCGGGTCACCCGGATCGAGCACTGCCTGGCGGACGTCGGCAGCGCGCTGACGGAGCTGGGGCCGGTGCTCCGGCGGATGTCGGAACGGTTCGACAGCCTCGACCGGAGGCTGGGGTCCACCCACCGGCTGGTGGGCGCGATCAGCGTGCGGCTGGCGGACGTGTCGCAGGACGTCCTGGGAGTGGACGCACGGCTGGACGACGTGGCCCGCAGGCTCCGCGAGCTGGGGCCCGTCACATGACCGCGGACCGCTGACACGACCGCCGCGCCCCGGAACCGTCCGTCCAGGACGGCCCCGGGGCGCGGGTGTGTCAGTGGGCGGTACCGGTCCGCAGCAGTTCCTCCAGCACCAGCGCGATGCCGTCGTCCTCGTTCGACGCGGTCACCTCGTCGGCCACGGCCTTGAGCTCGTCGTGCGCGTTCGCCATCGCCACCCCGTGCCGGGCCCAGCCGAACATCGGGATGTCGTTGGGCATGTCGCCGAAGGCCACGGTGTCCGCGGCCTTCACGCCCAGCCGGCGCGCCGCCAGCGACAGCCCGGTGGCCTTGCTGAGGCCGAGCGGCAGCAGCTCCACGACCCCGGGGCCGGCCATGACGATGTCCACGAGGCTGCCCACCGCCCGCCGGGCCGCGGCCGCCAGGGCGTCGTCGTCCAGCTCGGGGTGCTGGATGTAGACCTTGTTCAGCGGTGCCGTCCACAGCTCCGCCGGGTCGTCCGCGAAGACCGCCGGAACCGGTTCGTCCTTGACCCGGTAGCCGGGGCCCGTCAGGACCTGCCCGTCGAGCCCGTCCCGGCTCACTGCCAGCGCCAAGGGCCCGAGCTCCGCCTCGATCTTGGACAGGGCCAGACCCGCCAGTTGGCGGTCGAGCGTGAGCGAGGTCAGCAGCCTGTGCTCACCCGCGTGGTACACCTGCGCGCCCTGGCCGCAGACGGCGAGACCGTCGTACCCGAGGTCGTCCAGGATGTGCCGGGTCCACGGCGCCGCGCGTCCGGTGACGACGATGTGGGCGGCGCCGGCCGCGGTGACCGCCGCCAGCGCCTCACGGGTGCGCGGGGAGACCGTCCCGTCCTCACGCAGCAGCGTGCCGTCGAGATCGGTCGCCACGAGCTTGTAGGGGAAGGTCACTTGGTGACCGGTTCCAGGAGTTCGCGCCCGCCGAGGTAGGGGCGGAGCATCTCGGGGACCCGGACGGAACCGTCGGCGAGCTGGTGGTTCTCCAGGATGGCGACGATGGTGCGCGGAACGGCGCAGAGCGTGCCGTTCAGGGTGGCCAGCGGCTGCACCTTCTTGCCGTCACGCATCCGGACCGAGAGCCGACGGGCCTGGAAGCTGTTGCAGTTCGAGGCCGAGGTCAGCTCGCGGTACTTGCCCTGGGTGGGGATCCACGCCTCGCAGTCGAACTTGCGGGAGGCCGAGGCGCCCAGATCGCCGGTGGCGACGTCGATCACCTGGAAGGGCAGTTCGAGGCCTGTCAGCCACTGCTTCTCCCACTCGAGCAGGCGCAGGTGCTCGGCCTCGGCGTCCTCCGGGGCGACGTACGAGAACATCTCGACCTTGTCGAACTGGTGCACCCGGAAGATGCCGCGGGTGTCCTTGCCGTACGTGCCGGCCTCGCGGCGGAAGCACGGCGAGAATCCGGCGTACCGCAGCGGCAGCTTGTCCGCCTCCAGGATCTCGTCCATGTGGTACGCCGCGAGCGGGACCTCGGAGGTGCCGACCAGGTAGTAGTCGTCCTTCTCCAGGTGGTAGACGTTCTCGGCGGCCTGGCCGAGGAAGCCGGTGCCCTCCATGGCGCGCGGGCGCACCAGCGCGGGCGTCAGCATGGGGATGAACCCCGCCTCGGTGGCCTGCGCGATCGCCGCGTTGACCAGGGCCAGCTCCAGCAGGGCGCCGACGCCGGTCAGGTAGTAGAAGCGCGAGCCGGAGACCTTCGCGCCGCGCTCCACGTCGATGGCGCCCAGCGCCTCGCCCAGCTCCAGGTGGTCCTTCGGCTCGAAGCCCTCGGCGCCGAAGTCGCGTACGGTGCCGTGCGTCTCCAGGACGACGAAGTCGTCCTCGCCGCCGACCGGCACGTCCGCGTGGACGATGTTGCCGAGCTGCAGCAGCAGCCGCTTGGCGTCGGCGTCGGCCTCGTCCTGGGCCGTGTTCGCCGCCTTGACCTCGGTCTTCAGCTGCTCGGCGCGGGTCAGGAGTTCGGCGCGCTCTTCCGGAGAAGCCTTGGGGATGAGTTTGCCGAGCGATTTCTGCTCGGAGCGGAGTTCGTCGAAGCGGAGGCCGGACGACCTGCGCAGCTCGTCGGCGGAGAGAAGGGCGTCGACGAGCGCGACGTCCTCTCCACGGGCGCGCTGGGAGGCGCGAACACGGTCGGGGTCCTCACGGATCAGGCGAAGGTCAATCACCTCTCCAGGCTACCGGTGCGGGGTTCGGCTACTCGAACCGATTCCGATGCGCGTGTCACTATGACCGAATTGCCGGAAATGGTATTCCTGATGCGGAATCCCGCGCCGAGGGTGTCCGTGATCGTCAATTATGGCTCGCCATTCCCCTGAATAGGGCAGAAAGCGGTTGAGTCCTTGACGTACCGACCGTGCGTGCAGGGGGAGTTGGGTTCACGCCTCACGCCAGTTGTCCACAGGATGTCGGACGCCAACCGAGTTATCCACAGGCTGTGAGGAAGATCTGTGGATGCTCACCGGAGGGGTGGGAGTGTTGCTGTCGGACTCGCAGATTCCGCAACGAAACCCCCTTTTGAGCACTCGATCGAGTGGGAATTCCTCGTTTTGGAGAGATGATCAAGGGTAATGAGGGGGATGCCGCCGATGCGGGTGCTGTTGGTTCATCCTCGGGTGATCAGTCCGCCGTGAGGCGCGAAGGGCGATTTGTCGACCATGTCGCTCCGTGGTGTCGACTTGTCCCCAGGTTGAGCGGTAGCCCTGTGGATAACTAGCCCCTCGCTGTGGGAAACGACGATCCGCTGATCACACGGACCGGCGGATCGTTTCCACCCGAGGGTCAGGCCCCCAGGGGTCAGGCCCGGCCGTCCTGGCTGCGGGCCAGCCAGTCCGATGCCTCGGTGAAGTCCTCGTCGGAGGTACCCGGACGCAGTGGGGAGACCTCCGCCGGGGACACGCCGGCGCGCGGGTAGGACCCGAGGAACCGCACCTTGGGACAGATCCGCTTCAGCCCCATGAGCGCCTCGCCCACGCGGCGGTCGGCGATGTGTCCCTCGGCGTCGACGGAGAAGCAGTAGTTGCCGATGCCCTGCCCGGTCGGCCGGGACTGGATCAGCATCAGGTTCACCCCGCGGACCGCGAATTCCTGGAGCAGTTCCAGCAGCGCGCCGGGGTGGTCGTCGCCCATCCAGATCACCACGGACGTCTTGTCGGCCCCGGTCGGGGCGGACGGCCGGGCGGGCCGTCCCACCAGAACGAACCGGGTCTGCGCGTTCTCCGCGTCGTGGATCTCCGTCACCAGAGGTTCGAGGCCGTAGGTGGCGGCCGCGAACTCGCCGGCGAAGGCCGCGTCGTACCGGCCCTCCTGGACCAGCCGGGCGCCGTCCGCGTTGGAGGCGGCCGATTCCCACACCGCGTTCGGGAGGTTGGCCGCCAGCCAGTTGCGCACCTGGGGCTGGGCGGCCGGGTGGGCGGTCACCGACTTGATGTCCGTCAGCTTGGTACCGGGCCGCACCAGGAGCGCGAAGGTGATGGAGAGCAGCACCTCGCGGTAGATCATCAGCGGAGCGCCACTGGTCAGTTCGTCGAGCGTGGTGGTGATGCCGCCCTCGACGGAGTTCTCGATCGGCACGAGCGCCGCCGCCGCCTCGCCGTTGCGCACCGCGTCCAGTGCCGCGGGTACGGAGACCATCGGGACGAGTTCCCGGGTGGCGGCTTCCGGGAGGGTGCGGAGGGCGACCTCGGTGAAGGTGCCTTCGGGACCGAGATAGGCGTAACGCGTGGCTGACATACGGTCACCCTAATGCGCCGCACCGGGCGGACCCGGCGCACCTCGCGCCGCCGGGCCCGCTCACGCCTCCAGCAGCCGCTGGCCCACGTACTCGCCTTCCACCGCCCCGGGTGGCACGGCGAAGACCGCGCCGGCCTCGTGGCGGATGAAGGGGGACAGCGCGTCCCCCCGGTCGAGCTTGCGCTGGACCGGCACGAACCCCCGGAACGGGTCGGCCTGCCAGCAGATGAAGAGCAGCCCGGCGTCCGGCGTACCGTCGTCCGCGATCCCGTCGTGGTACGAGAACGGTCGCCGCAGCATGGTCGCGCCGCCGTTCTTCTCCGGGGAGGAGATCCGGGCGTGGGCGTTGGCGGGGATGACGAGGCTGCCGTCCGGACCGGCCTTGTCCAGGTCCGGGGCGGTCGTCTCGGTGCCGCCGCTCAGCGGGGCGCCGTCCTTCTTGCGCCGGCCGATGACCTTCTCCTGCTGCGCGACCGGGAGCTTCTCCCAGTCGTCCAGCAGCATCCTGATCCGGCGCACCACGGCGTACGAGCCGCCCACCAGCCACGCGTGCGCCCCGTCCGGTCCGGCGGCGGACGGCTGGACGCGGATGCGTGCGTCGAAGTCGGCGTCGGTGGGCTTCGGGTTGTTGGTCCCGTCGACCTGTCCCATCAGATTGCGCGTGGTCATCGGGCGTCCCGTGGCGCCCGGAGAACGGTTGAAGCCGTTCATCTGCCACCGCACCCGCGCGAGGGACGCGGCTTCCTTCTGCACCGCGCGCAGCGCGTGGAAGGCGACGAGTGCGTCGTCGGCGCCGATCTGGACCCAGAGGTCGCCGCCCGAACGCTCCGCGTCCAAGTGGTCGGAGGAGAACGGGGGCAGCGGGTCCAGCCCGGCGGGCAGGTGCTTCTGGAGTCCGGTGCGGGCGAAGAAGGTGCGGCCGAACCCGAAGGTGACGGTGAGGGAGGACGGGCCCGCGTCCAGTGCGATCCCGGTGTCCCCCGTCGCCGCGGGACGGCCCGACATCAGCTCCTCGGCGAGCGCGGACCACCGGCGCATCAGCGTGACCGCCTGGGCGCGACCCGCGCCGGCCACCAGGTCGAAGGCGACGAGATGGCCGCACGCCTGAAGCGGAGTGGTGATCCCCGGTTGATGTTTCCCGTGAAACATCGCAGCCGTCGAGCCGAGGGTGGTCAGCGCCTCGGCTTCCTCGGGCCGGCTCGCCGCGTAGCCGGCGGCCCCGCCCGCGGCGCCGAGCACCAGCCCGGCGGCCCCGGCCGCCCCCGCGCCGCCGAGCAGCCGCCTGCGCGAGACCCCGCCGGGCGCCTCGACGGGGACCGTGGCGCCGGGCGCGTGGCGAGCGGCGTCGTTCGTGGCGGCGTCCGGGCCCTTCGTCCGGGATGCCGGGGCCTTCGGGTTCGTGGTGCGCTTGCTCAACTGCTCAGCCGATCTTGACGTTCTTGCTGACGGTGGTCTGGTCGAAGTCCGAGGTGCGGACGGTGACGTCCAGCTTCCAGGTGCCGGACATCGGGATCCGGAAGCCGCTCGTGGTCCAGTGGCCCTCGGCGAGCCGGTCGGGGACCACCGGCAGTGGCCCGAGGTTCTTGGCCTCCAGGGTGAAGGCCAGCTTCACTTCGGGGACGTCCATCGACCGGCCGCCGGGGCTTTCGAGCCAGAGATGGATGTCGTTGGCGCCGGTGGCGGCCGGGTCGATCTGCAACTGGACGGTCCCGCGGCCGTTCTGCCCCCCGGTGTCGAAGGGCAGGCTCAGCGACACCGGTTCCGCCACCGCCGGCGCCCCGGCGGACGCGTTGGACCGGGCCGCCTCCTCTTCGGTGCGTCCGGGCTCGGTGGAGGTCAGGACGGTGGTCACCGCGAGCAGCACCACCGCGATCCCGGTCTCCACCAGCACCGAGCGGCGCAGACCGGAACGGTCCGGATCGGCTTCCCGGTCCCGCTTGCGCCGGGTCGCCGTGAGGGCGGCCCGCTGCCGGGCGAGCTGAGCGACCCGCTCGGGCGTCTGCGAAGCCGATGCGGGTGCCGAGCCCGAGCCCGAGTCCGGGACCGGGGCCGGGACCGGAGAGGCCGAGGGAGCCGGAGCCGGGGCCGTCCCGGTCGTCGCCGTCCCGGTCATCGCCGTCCCGGCCGGGCCCCCCGCCGCCACCGGTCCGGCGACGACCGCGTCCGAGGCGTCCGCCGCGATGGACTGATCCGCCGCGACGGACGGGTCAGCCGTCCGTGCGGTGTCCGTTTCCGTCAGACGGCCGGTCCACCGCCGCGAGATCCAGGCCACGCCGACCAGTACGACGACCAGCGCCACCTTCACCAGCAGCAGCCGGCCGTACGAGGTCCCGGTGAGGGCGGACCACGAACCGACCTGGCGCCAGGACTGGTACAGCCCGGTGGCCGCCAGCACCACCACGCTGCCGAAGGCCACCCGGGAGAAGCGGCGCACCGCGGACGCGGGCAGTTCCGGGGTGCGGTACAGGGCCACCAGGAGTGCCGCGAGCCCGCCGAACCAGGCGGCGACGGCCAGCAGATGGGCCATGTCCACCGGCATGGCGACGCCCGGCTGGATGCCGGTCGACGCGTGTTCGGCCAGCGCCCAGGTTCCGGTGATCCCGACGGCGAGAACGCCGCCGCCGAGGGTCAGTCCGAAGGTGAGGTCCTTCTTCTCCGTCTCGTCCTCGCGCCGGGTGTAGGTGCCGAACAGCACGGCGAGGAAGAGAGCGGAGGCGCCGAGCAGCAGCAGCCGGGAGACGAGCGCGGCGCCCGGCTTGGTGTCGAGGACGGCCTGCAATCCGGCCAGGTCGAAGGCGTCCCCGAGCTTCCCGCTGCCGGTGTACGGGCTGCGCAGCAGCAGCATGGCCAGGGTGGCGACGGTGAGCGTGGTCCAGCCGAGCATCACCAGCCGCTGCAGCGGGCGGGCGGCCGCGCCGGGTCGCCAGCAGGCGAGCACGAAGGCGGCACCGCCGGCGAGCAGCATGAACCCGGCATAGGCCGCGTACCGCGCGATCCCGTACAGCGTGCCGACCGGGCCGCCGCCCGCCCCGTCGGTGGGCAGCGTCACCGTGGTGGTGGAGGGGGCGCCGACGGAGAAGGTGAAGGCGCCGGAGACGGGATGGCTGTCCGCGGAGACGGCCTGCCACGCCACGGTGTACGTGCCGTCGGGCAGCCCCGCGTGCAGGGCGACGCGGTAGCGGACGGCTCCGGAGGTTCCCACGTCCTGCGGGTCGCCGGAGTCGGCACGCGTCCCGGACGGGTCGAGGACCCGGATCGAGTCGTCGGCCAGGGCGACGGACTCGGAGAAGCTGAGCGTGACCTCCTTCGGGGCGGTGGCGACCACCGCTCCGTCCTTCGGGTCGCTCCCGGTGAGCGCCGCGTGGGCCGAGGCAGGGACCGCGCCGCCCAGGACCAGGCCGAGCAGCAGCCCGACGAGCGCGAGGACGGGCGCGGCCGCGGCGAACGGCCGGCGGCGTGTCGGAGAGGGCCCGAAGAGCGGGGCGGTGGCTGTCATGGGGGTCAGTCCCTCACTGCTTCTTCGGGTTGTAGGTGGTCTCCTTGACCGGAAGCACCACGGTGATGTTCCCGGCCTTCTCGAAGTGCAGCTGCACGGAGACCTTCTCGCCCTTCTTGGGCTGCTGCTTCAGCTTGGTGAACATGATGTGGTTGCCGCCGCGTTCCAGGTCGAGTTCGCCGCCCGCCGGGATCTCGAAGGACTTCACCATGCGCATCGCCCGGTCCGTCGTCTCGTGGATCGTGACGTCGTCGGAGAGCGCGCTGGAGACCGAGGTGAGCCGGTCGGTGGATCCGCCCTCGTTGCGTACCACGAGGAACGCCGCCGCCATGTCGCTCACCGGCTGCGGCATGAACGCGCCGACCACCTTCAGCTCCGGGGTGCCGTCGGAGGAGCACCCCGCCAGCGTCAGGCCCGCGGAGAGGGCCAGGACGCCGGCGAGTGAGGCCCGGATCCTCACGGGTTCTTCCCCTCGATGAGTCGGGGGAGGTCCCTGGTGTAGTCGTCGGCGGTGGTGTCCTCGCTGTAGAGGACGTACCCCTCGTCGGTCTTCGGCGAGAAGGCCATGACCTGCGCCCCGTGCATGGAGACGATCGAGCCGTCCTTCTCCTTCTTCGCCGGGTCGATCCCGATCCCCATTTTCCGCGCGCCCGCCTGGATGGTCGCGAAGTCGCCGGTCAGTCCGGTGAAATCGGGGTCCTGGGCCTTGAGCCAGCTGCCGAGCGAGGCGGGGGTGTCGCGGTCGGGGTCGGTGGTGATGAAGACGACCTGGAGCTTGTCCTGGTCGGCGGCGGGCAGGGCCCGCTTGGCGAGCGCGATGTTGCTCATGGTCAGCGGGCAGACGTCGGGGCAGTTGGTGTAGCCGAAGTAGATGAGCGTCGGCTTGCCCTCGGTCTTCTCGCGCAGGTCGTACCGGTGCCCGTGGGTGTCGGTGAGGACGAGGTCCGGCTTGGCGAACGGCTGGTCGAGCACGGTGGCCGTGCCGGCCGCGGAGGAGGTGGAGACGTCGGCCACGGGCTTGGCCGAGTCACCGCCGTCCGATCCGCAGGCCGACAGGGTCAGTGCGGCCACGGCGGCGAACGCCGCGGCCAGCACCGTCTTCTTGTTGCGCATGGGTGTGGTGTTCCTGATCCGTGGTGCGATGGGTGGGTCGGTCGGTCAGACAGCGCGCCGGCGGCCCGCGAGGACGCCGAAGGCCACCCCGGCGACGCCGATCACGATGCCGATGACGCCGAGGACGCGGGCCGTGTCGTCACTGGAGGAGGCCGCCGCCGTGGTGGTTCGCTCCGTGCCGGACGCCTTCTCCGCGGTGGAGCCGGTGCTCTTGTCGTCGGTGGCGGCCGCGCCGTGGGCGTCGCCGGAGGCGGCGGTCAGGGCGAGGACGGGCGCCGGGTTCTCCGGCTCCTCACCGCTCGCCGGGGTCTCCTCGATCCAGCGGACGACCTCCTTGTTGTCGTACGTCTGGAGGGCCTTGAAGACGAGCTGGTCGGTGTCCTCGGGGAGCTGGCCGACGGAGAGCGGGAACTGCTGGAAGTAACCGGGGGCGATCTTGCCGCTCTCGGCGGTCCAGGTGACCTTCGAGACGGCCTCCTCGACCTTGTTGCCGTGGACCTCCAGCGGCTTGTCGAGCTTGCTCCTGGTGACCTCGATCTTCCAGCCGGGGACGGCCTGCGGGGAGACGGAGCTGAGCGGGTGGTCGGTCGGGAAGCTGACTTCGAGCTTCACGGTCGAGGCGTCGTCACGCTCGTTGGGCACCTTGAAGTTGATGGTGGCGTAGCCGCCCTGGGCCGCCTCGCCCTGCGGCTGGACGGAGACGTGCGCCGAGGCCGGACCGGCGAGCAGCAGGACGGTGGACGCGGCGATGCCGCCGACGACGGCGATACGGGAAACGTTCATGACAAGGATCAACTCCACGGAAGCAGGAAGAACGGGCGGCCCGGCGCGCGCGTGCGCGACGGCATCGCGACTCCCCTCCGGGCGGCCGTCACCAACGGCCGGGAGGTGTCGCGTTCAGGCTGCGAGCGTGTACGCGGCGGGTGGGCCGCGCCTGATCACCTGGTGCTGGAGCGGATCCCCGCCGGACGGGGCAGGGGTGTCCTCGGCCCTGCGGAACAACTCGCGCCCGGCCTCGGCCCGTGCGTCTCCGAGCCCGGTACGCAGGGCGCGTACGAGGACGAGTGCGAGGCGCAGGGCCCGGAGCCGGGCGGCGGCGGCCAGCTCCCGGCCGCCGCGCAGGGAGAGCCGGACCACCCGGAACAGAGCGATCTCGCCGCGCCGCAGCAGCCACCCGGTGGCCAGCGCGGCCAGCAGGTGGCCGAGCAGCATGGGCAGTCCGGGAGCCGTCCCGGTCAGCGTGGTGAGGAGCCCGGAGGGGGTGGAGGCACCGGAGGCGGGGTGGACGTGGCCGCCCACGGCCGCCGGGTCGATGCCCGCCCGGCTCACGATGAGGTGCGCTTCGGCCGGGCTGAGCCCCGCCGCTCCCTCCCCGCAGACGAGCGAGGAGGCGAACCGTACGACGGGATCCTCGCCGGCGGACGCCGTGGCGCCGGAGCCCATCGTGTGCGCCCCGAGCCGGAAGAGGGTGTGGAGCGCGAACTGCCCGGCGGCCAGCGCCGCGGCGATCGGTCCGAGCGCACGCTCCCGCCCGGCGAGCGGCACGGCGACCGCGAGGACGCCGAGGAAACCGGCGGACAGGGAGAGTCCGGACACGGAGGTTCCGGCGGCGAGTCCATGTCCTGCCGCGGACAGCGCGACACAGACCGCGGCGAACACCGCGGCCCTCATGAGCCGCAGACCGGCTCCGGCGCGTGCGACAGGCATAGACATGGCCGGGACATCATCGCACCCGGGCCCCGCCCGCGGTACGGCAGGTCCGGAAGGTCGTCTTCCGTACCCGCCGGTGCTCTTGGGCCCGATGTATGGGCCTGAGGCTACTTGAGTGCTTGGTGCAGGAAAAAGGTCTTACGTGTTGTTCGGTGCCTTCGGCTGCCGCGTATACACGGCGGACGGCGCCCTCGCATCCGCCGAATGAGGGCCGTCACGCGCGTTCCGCGCTTACGGCCGGCTCCACCCGGCAATACGTATCCGTATGTCGAGCCGCAGCCAGGAGGCTGGAGCATGAGCATGTGGTGGTCACTCCATTTGCGGCGCGAAGCCGCGAGCGTTCCGCTCGCCCGTCGGTTCCTGCTCGGGAGCATGGAGACCGCGGGGGTCGACCCCGACGTCTCCTTCGAGCTCTCGGTCGCCCTCAGCGAAGCCTGCGCCAACGCCGTCGAGCACGGCGGCGAGGCGGACGGCCCGGACGGCGCCCGGCCGGCCGGGCAGTACCGGGTCACCGTCCATCTCGACGGCGCGACCTGCCGGATCGAGGTCGCCGACTCCGGTCCCGGGTTCCCGCTCCGCCACACGCTCCACACCGACGTCCCGCCCACCGCACCGCAGTACCCGGGCGGCGCCGACGTGCGCGACCTGGCCGAGAGCGGCCGGGGGCTCGGGCTGATCGAGCAGCTCGCGGACCACGTCCACATCGGAAACCGGCCGGGTCACGGGGCCGTGGTCAGCTTCGACAAGGCCCTCAAATGGCGCGAGGACGCGCTGCTCACGAGGGTCTGAGCGGCGCGTCCCCGGGCGGAGGGCGTGAGGATCAGCCCTTGACGCGGGCCATCCACGCCTCGACCTCGTCGGCACGGCGGGGCAGCTTGTCCGAAAGGTTCCGGTTGCCGTCCTCGGTGACCAGGATGTCGTCCTCGATCCGGACGCCGATGCCCCGGTACTCCTCGGGCACGGTCAGGTCGTCCGCCTGGAAGTAGAGCCCCGGCTCCACGGTCAGGCACATGCCCGCCTCCAGCGTGCCGTTGACGTACGTCTCGGTCCGCGCGGCGGCGCAGTCGTGGACGTCCATGCCGAGCATGTGGCCGGTGCCGTGCAGGGTCCAGCGGCGCTGCAGACCCAGCTCCAGGACCTTCTCCACGGTGAGGTCGCCGAGCAGGCCCCACGCGACGAGGTGTTCGGTGAGCACCCGCTGCGCGGCGTCGTGGAAGTCGCGGAAGCCGGCGCCGGGCCGGACGGCGGCGATGCCCGCCTCCTGCGCCTCGTACACCGCGTCGTAGATCTTGCGCTGGAGCGGCGAGAAGGTGCCGTTGATCGGCAGGGTGCGCGTCACGTCGGCGGTGTAGAGGTCGTTCGTCTCCACGCCGGCGTCCAGCAGCAGCAGCTCGCCGGAGCGGACGGCGCCGTCGTTGCGGACCCAGTGGAGCGTCGTGGCGTGCGGCCCGGCGGCGCAGATCGAGCCGTAGCCGATGTCGTTGCCCTCGACGCGGGCCCGCAGGAAGAACGTTCCCTCGATGTACCGCTCGCTGGTGGCCTCGGCCTTGTCCAGGACCTTCACGACGTCCTCGAAGCCGCGCGCGGTGATGTCGCACGCCTTCTCCAGCTCGGCGATCTCGAAGGCGTCCTTCACCAGCCGCGCCTCGGAGAGGTACACGCGCAGTTCCTCGTCGCGCTCCGCGGTGACCTTGTCGGTCAGCGCGGCCTCGACGCCGGCGTCGTAGCCGCGGACGTTGCGGACGGGGCCGGTGGCCGCGGCGAGGGCGGCGGGCAGCTCGCGGACGTCCTTCGCCGGGATGCCGAGGATCTGCTCGGCCTCGGTCAGGGAGTGGCGGCGGCCGACCCACAGTTCGCCCTGCCCGTCGAGCCAGAACTCACCGTTCTCGCGGTCGGAGCGCGGCAGCAGGTAGACGGTCGCGTCGTGCCCGGAGCCGTCGGCCGCGGGCTCCAGGACGAGGACGCCGTCCTGCGTCTGGTCGCCGGTGAGGTAGGCGTACTCGCTGGACGCGCGGAAGGAGTACTCGGTGTCGTTGGCGCGGGTCTTCAGGTGCCCGGCGGGGACCACGAGGCGCTCGCCCGGGAAACGGGCGGAGAGGGCGGCACGGCGGTCGGCGGTGTGCGCGGCCTGGGCGATCGGCGCGAGACCGGTGAGCTCGGTGTCCGCCCAGCCCGACTTCATGCTGTCCGCGAGCTCGTCGGAGACGCCCGGGTACAGGCCGTTCTTCCGTGCCTTGATCGGCTCCGTCTCTTCGGTCTCCGGTTCGGGGTTCTCCGGGGTGAGCGCGTCAGACACGATTTGTCTCTCCTTGTTACGACACTGGACCACTTCCATCGTACGGGCGTGCGGAAGGGGGCCCAGGGGCGATGGGCCTGTTACCGGAGGGCGGCGTCAGGGACCGGCTGCGGGGACCGGCGGCGGCCACGGTGGCCCGGCTCTCAGTCGAAGTGCGCGGCCAGCAGGACGACGTCCTCGGTGTCGTCGGCGGTGCCCGCGCCCTCGGGCAGCACGGTCCGCAGCACGTGGTCGACGACGGACGCCGGGTCCCGGCGGGCGGCCTTGGGCACCCCCGCCGCGGCGGAGCGCAGCCGGGCGAAGGCCCGGTCCGTGGAGTCGCCGGTGCGACGCAGCAGGCCGTCGGTGTAGAGCAACAGCGTCTCGCCGGGCTCGGCGGTGATCTCCACGCTCGGCGCCTCCCAGCAGGCGAGCATGCCGAGCGGCGCAGAGAGGGTCGTCTCGACGTACTCGGTGCGCCGGTCTCCGGTGACCAGGGGCGGGGTGTGGCCGGCACCGGACAGCAGGACGGTGCGGACGGCGGGTTCGCAGTAGGCGAAGAGGGCGGTGGCGCTCCGGGACGGCTCCGTGAGCCGCAGCAGCAGCTCCAGGTCGGACAGGACGGCGACCGGGTCCTCGCCCTCCATGACGGCGTACGCGCGCAGGCTGGAGCGCATCCGCCCCATCGCGGCCACCGCACCGGGACCCGAGCCGCCCACCGAGCCGACGGAAAGGCCGAGGGCGCCGTCCGGCAGCGGGAGCGCGTCGTACCAGTCGCCCCCGCCCCGCGCGGCGGGGCGGTGCGCGGCCGCGAGCCGGACGCCGGGGACACGGGGCAGCCTGCTCGGCAGCAGTTCCTCGTTGACGACGCGGACGTCGGCGCGCGCGCGTTCCAGTTCCAGCAGCCGGGCGAGGTGCTCGGTGGCGTAGCGGGCGTACAGACCCACCAGGTGGCGCTGGCGTTCCAGGGGCTCGGCGGGTTCGTCGTAGAGCCAGACCGCCGCGCCGAGACGACCGGCGGCCGGGGTGGCGAGGGGCAGGGCGTAGCTGGCGGCGTAGCCGAGCCGGGCGGCGACCTCGCGCAGTCGCGGGTCGGTGGACTCGTCGGCGAACAGGTCGCGCTGCGCCAGGGGCCCGGTCGCGTCGGGGAGGCCGTCGAGGATCCGGCCGTAGGAGGTGGCGCCCCGGGGGACGGTCTCGATGTGCCCGAGTTCCGCGTGCGCCAGCCCGAGCCCCACGGTGGCGGCCGGGCCGCGGCCGTCGTCCGGTTCCAGGACCAGCAGTCCCCGGCCGGCCCCGACGAGGGCGGCTCCGGCTTCCAGCACTTCCCGCAGGGCGGTGTCCAGAGTGCGCGTCCCGGTGAGCCGCTCGGTGAGTTCGTGCAGGGTCGTGAGGTCCGAGACCCAGCCCGCGAGCCGGTCCTGGAGGAAGGCGCCCGGAGCGGCCGGGGCCTCGGTCAGCGGCTCCGGATTCTGCGCCGAAACCGGAACTGTGGGATGGATTCCAGCCACATTCGGCAGGTGTGGGGCGCTCATGGCCTCCGGCTTTCCGACCGGGGTGTTCCGGCGAATAGCATCGCAAACCCCCATGTCATTCTGCGCCGCTATCAATGCATCCACATGTACACGCACAAGTGAGTCGATGTCCAGCATTGTCCTTGGGGGAATCCTGGTGTCCGCGGGTTACTTAACTTGGCCGAAAAATGCATACGGTGGCGGGTATTTGCGGTCGACTGGGCGTGCTCGCCAGGCGGTGTTCCCGGGATCGCGGTCCCGGAGGAGCGTCATCGCGGGCATGCGGGGTACGTAATCCGTGCAACGCAGGGGCAGTTGCGGCCGTCCTGGAACCCGGTGGCGAGCCGGGGCGTCCTGATGTGCGGCGCCCCGCGCGCGAGCGGCCGGCCGGGGCCCGCGCCCTGGCGAGGGGCGGACGGCGCGCAGGTGCGCCGGGCCGGAAGGGCCCGGTGCCGCAGAGATCAGTTCGACTCGGCCGTGTCCGTTCGACCCCGCTCGGTTCGGCGCAGCTCCGCCGGTTCGCTCCGGTTTCCGCTCCACCCGTACGACCGGCCCCGGTCCGGTGATCGCACGTCTGCCCTTACGCACGGCAGCCCGGGAAGAGCACGCGGCAAGCACGCACAGTGAAGATTCACCCACGCACCGCTACGTGAGCGTGGTGTGATGGACCTCGGCGTTCAACGGAAAGGACGAGCGCTCATGCGCGAGATCCCCGGAAGGCGACGCGGGCGACGGCTCCGGCGCGAGCAGACGCCCGCCCGGCTGCGGGCGGTGCTGACCTGCGCCACCGCATGGCAGTGGCCGGTGGTTCCCGGCGCGGGGCTGGCGGCGCCCACCCGGCACGGCGGCCGGTCCTGCGCCTGCCCCGACCCCGAGTGCGCCGTTCCCGGCGCGCACCCCTTCGATCCCGGACTGCTCGCGGCGACCACGGATGAGCGGATGGTGCGCTGGTGGTGGACCAACCGGCCCCAGGCTCCGGTCCTGCTGGCGACGGGCGGCCGGGGGGCGTGCGCGGTGAGTCTGCCCGCGGTGAGCGGCGCGCAGGCACTGCCGGTGCTGGACGCCTTGGGCGTGCGCCTCGGCCCGGTGGTCGCCACGCCCACCCGCTGGTCCCTGCTGGTGGCCCCGTACGGCCTGGAGCGGCTGGGTGAACTGCTGCACGCCAAGGACCGGGTGCCCAGCTCGCTGCGTTTCCACGGCGACGGGGGCTATGTCGTCGTCCCGCCCTCCGAGGTGGGCACGGGTCAGGTCCGCTGGGAGCGGCCGCCCGCCCAGGGGCCGGACGCGCCCTGGCTTCCCGACATCGAACCGGTCCTGGACGCGCTGGTCGAGGCCAGCAGCGGTGCTCCCGACGGCGGGAGCCGGCTCGCGTACTGAGCGCCACGGGGGTCGCGTGCGCCCGTCCGGGACCGGGGTGCACGAAGACCGAGGGGTGATTTTCGATCACGCGCACGGAAAATCTCGCATTCCTACGCAGAACGTCACGCTGTGCGTTCTCCCGCCGCTTACGGATACCCCTCCCCGTTCCATTCGGTGAAATGGCAGATTTCGCTGACAG
The DNA here is from genome assembly GCF_947488945.1 of uncultured Streptomyces sp. GTDB lineage: Bacteria > Actinomycetota > Actinomycetes > Streptomycetales > Streptomycetaceae > Streptomyces. The sequence goes on along the minus strand of NZ_CANLBS010000003.1, from coordinate 105,156 downwards.
GGTGACTTTCTGATGGCTTTTCCGGAAAGATTCCGCGCTATTTCGCGCCCGTTCTTCCTTCCATCTGCCCGCGCGTGTTCCGTACCGGCCCGGGCGGCCGCGTGTTCCCCGGCGGCTCTCCGTACGCCGCACCGGACTTCGGGGGCTGGACCGCCCGGGTGCGACAGGGCAGTGGCGTGTGGCTCGTTGTCGTGGCCGACCGGCCGACCGGCCGGCCGGGCGGACGGAGTACGGAGGACGGTTCCGACCACGAGTCAGATGTGACGGCGCGTCGGACCGCGGCGGGGCCGGACCGGTGGCTCGCCGTGCCGGACAAGGCCCCTCGGTGACCGGGCGGCAGCCGGGACGTGGTGGGGGCGACGGGTGAACGCGAGCGGCCGCGGGACGACTTCGGCCGGCGTCCGGGACGCGCCGGGGGCGGGAAGGGGCGGCCCCGGCCGCAGCGCGAAGGTGCCGTTGCAGCCGTCGCGGTGCGGGCCCGATCCGGCGTGGAGGGCCGGGCTGCGGGACGGGCCGGACGCCGAAGCGTCGACGGCCGACGGGCCGGAGAAATGAGGACGCCCGATCGCTGGCGACGGGGGATGCACCAGCGACCGGGCTTTCAGAACCGTAACAAGAGATCTGCCGTTCGCAAATTCGATCTCGGACCCGGAAGCGGCAATTTACCGGTGGGTACGGGGAGTTGTGACGCGTATCACCGGAGCCGCGGCCGGGCTCGTCACTGTCAGCTGAGCGTCACTTGGCGGTTGGTGAGCCCGCCGCGCGCCCGCCGCTCCTCCGCGGTGAGCGGAGCGTCCGAGGCGAGCGCCTCGGCCAGCCGCTCGGCGAACGCCGCCGCCGGCTTCTCGCACTCCTCGGCGCCCATCGCGCTCGGCAGGTCCCAGACCGGGACCATCAGACCGTGCGCGCGGAACGAGCCCACCAGGCGTGTCCCCTCACCGAGGGAGGAGGTGCCGGCGGCGTGCAGTCGGGCGAGGGCATCGAGGAGCTGCTCCTCGGGGTGGAGCATGACCCAGCGCAGGTGGTTCTTCTCCGGGGTCTCGCACCAGTACGCCGCGTCCACGCCGGTCAGCAGGGTCGTCGGGATGGCAGCGGCGTTGGCACGCTCCAGCGAGGCGCTCACCTCGGCGTCCGCGTTCGCCGCGTCCGGCACCCAGAACTCGAACCCGCTGTGCACGACCGGCTCGAACGGCGCGTCCGGAGCCAGGACGTCCTGCAGCCGGGGCCCGTCCGCCGGGACCCGCCGCGCGTCGACGGGGGTGCCGGGTTCCGCCTCCAGCGCCCGCAGCAGGGTGTCGGCCAGATCGCGGCTGAGGTCCCCGGACGACGTGTCGTTCTGCAGGGCGAGCAGCACGGAGCCGTCGTCACGGCGCAGCGCCGGCCACGCCATCGGCAGGACGGTCGCCAGCGTGACCGAGGGAACGCCCTCGGGCAGCCCGTCCTTCAGCGTCAGCGGGACGGTGGCTGCGGGGACCAGTTCGCGCAGGGCGACCCAGTCGCCCTCGCCGGGCAGTCCTTCGAAGGGGCGACTCACCAGCTCGGTGACGGCCTGCGCGGCGGCCCGTCCGTGGCACGCCTTGTACCGGCGGCCCGAACCGCAGGGACAGGGCTCGCGTGCCCCGACGACCGGGATCTCCCCGTCCGTCGACTGCGGCTTTCCCGCCTTGGTCTGAGGGCGCTTCTTGGCCATGGTGGGCTATCTCCCGTTTGCGACAGTGCGGTCTGAGCCGCGAGCCTAGCCTCCGTGACGCCCGCCACGGACAACCGAGGGGCGGCGGGGGACCGGGCACGGCAGGGCCGCGGCGCGCGGGGTCGTCCGGCGCGGCTCGGGGTCGCCCCCGTGTACGCGTGCGGGGGCGTCCCCCGTATACGGGCGGCCGGATGCGGACCGGCGTCACGGAACGGGCCCCCGCGGCGCCCGCCGTCCTCGTGCGGGGGCGCCCCGGAGGGTCAGTTCGCGTCGTCGTAGGCCTGGGCGAAATCGAAGCCCTCGAACCCCGTCAGGCTGCCGAAACCATTCACCCCTTGGGGGCCGGCGAGCGGCTGCTGCGAGGAGACCCGCGCCCAGACGGTCACTTCGCCCGGTGCGTCGTCGCGTACGCCCCACTTGTCGGCGAGCGCGCTGATGATGGTGAGTCCGCGGCCGCCGCGCGCGGTCACCGACGGGGTGGAGGGGACCGGACGGGTCGGCCCTCCACCGTCCGTGACCTCCACGGTGAGCGCGCCGCGGCGGTCCACCCGCCAGGCGGCTCGGACGTCTCCGTCCCCGACGTCCGTGTGCCGTCCCAGCGGCCTGCCGTGCCGGCAGGCGTTGCTGAGCAGTTCGGAGAGGATCAGCACCGCGTCGTCGACGACGGAGTCCGAGACCCCGTTGCCGCGCAACTGCTCGCGCATCCGGTGCCGTGCTTGCCGCACGCCGGCAGGGCCATGGGGAACGGCCATGCTCGACGACGCGGGCACTTCTTGTGCCACCACCAACGTCACCCCCGAGACCTCCTTCACCCCACGCCACGATGGGGATGCCCTGAGGGGAGGGGCCGGAAACCGCCCGGAGGTGCCCTGGTGACGCATTCGTCACGTGTGTGCACACGCCGAGTGCGCCGGTGCACTCCCCGTGACGGACCGGCCCCGGACCGGTGGGTGCCGGTCCGGGGTCGGTGGGACGGCGACGGTTCGGGGCGGTCCGGGGCGATTCCGGGCGGTGCAGGGTGGTGGTTCGGGGCGGTTCAGGGTCGTGGTGTGGGCGGGGTGCGGGGGCGGGGGCGTACGGGACAACGGGGTACGGGACAGGTGGGGCAGCGGCTCCGGGCGTGCGGAAGCCGGGCGGTGACGGTGACGGATCACGGGGCGCAGGTGGTCAGGCGCGACCGAGCTGGGCCAGGACGTGCTTCGGGCGGTTGGTGATGATCGCTTCCACGCCGAGTTCCGCGCAGCGCGCGACGTCCGCCGGCTCGTTGACCGTCCACACGTGCACGGGGTGGCCCGCCCGGTGCAGCCGCTCCACGTATTCCGGATGGTTGCGCACGATCCGCATGCCCGGCCCAGCGATGCGCGCGCCCGCGGGGAGCCGGCCGTCCCGCAGCCGGGGGGAGACGAACTGCATGAGGTAGACGGTGGGAAGCGAGGGGCGGGCCAGCCGGACGCGGTGCAGCGAACGCGCGGAGAAGCTCATGACCCGGACCGGGGCGGGGCCGTCCGCGGGCGGCTCGTCCAGCCCGAACCGGGTCAGGAGCTCCAGCAGCCGCGTCTCCACCTGCCCGGCCCACCGGGTCGGGTGCTTGGTCTCGATCGCGAGCTGAAGCGCCCGGCCCGTCGCGCGTACCTCGATGACGAGCTCCAGGAGACGTTCCAGCGTCAGTACGGAGGTGAGCTCGCCCGGCACCGGATCCCAGTCCGGGGACTCCTCGCGGTCCTTCCACGAGCCGAAGTCCAGGGCGGCGAGATCGGCCAGCTCCAGCGCCGAGACCGCGCCGCGGCCGTTGGACGTGCGGTTGACCCGCCGGTCGTGGACGCAGACGAGCCGGCCGTCGGCGGTGAGCCGCACGTCGCATTCGAGCGCGTCCGCACCGTCCTCGATCGCCTTCCGGTACGCGGCGAGGGTGTGCTCGGGGGCGTCGTCCGAGGCTCCGCGATGGGCCACGACCTGGATGGGAGTGCGACTGGAGTGCTGCCGTGCGTCGGTCACCGCGCCATGGTGTCACCGCGACGCGACGACCGCGCGCCCCTCGTGCCGGAGGCGCCGTTTTGTCTGATGTAAAGATTGGTGTACGGATGCACAGGTCCTGCTTACAGTGGCCTGACGTGGCGTGGGAAAAACTGTCCCCCGACACCTGCAAAGCGGATCTCCTGCCGAATGCCGAGTGGAACCGAGGAGTAAAGAGCTGTGAGCACCGAGAACGAGGGTCACGAGGGCGCTCCGGTTCCCGCCGTACCGCCCGTGCCGTCAGCACCTCCCGTGCCGGGCGCCACTCCCGCCGACCCCCGGGCCGGAGCGACGCCCCCGCCCCCCGCGGACGTCCCGGCCGCCGCGTACGGAGAGCCGTCGGACCCCGCCGCGCCGACCGACCCCGCTGTGCCGACCGGCCCCGCCGCACACCGCGCCGCAGCCCCGCAGGACGGCGCACCGGTGGGTGCGCACACGCCCCCGCCGTCGCCCTACGAGCCGCCGCCGGCCCACCAGCCGCACACTCCCGATCCCGGCCACCCGGCCCCGCAGCCTCCCGCGGCCGCCGGTTCCTGGCCGCCGCCGCCCCCGCCCGCACTCCCCGCGTACGCGAACGGGGGCGGCCCGGGCGGCCCGGTCTGGGGTGCCCACGACCAGCACGGAGCGGGCGGCCCGGGCAACCCGGGCAAGCGCCGCGCGGGCGGACTCGTCGCGGCCGTCGCCGTGGCGGCGCTCGTGGCGGGCGGTATCGGCGGCGCGTTCGGCTACTGGGCGGCGGACCGCAGCGACAACGGCTCCGGCTCGACCACCATCTCCGCCACCGACGGCCCGAAGGCCGTCAAGCGCGCGGACGGCACGGTCGCCGGCGTCGCCGCGAAGGCCCTGCCGAGCGTGGTCACCATCGACGCCCAGAGCGGCGACGGCGAGGGCGGCACCGGCACCGGCTTCGTGTACGACAAGGAAGGCCACATCCTCACCAACAACCACGTGGTGGCCTCCGCGGCGGACAGCGGCCAGCTCACGGCGACGTTCTCCAACGGCAAGAAGTACGACGCCGAGGTGGTCGGCCGCGCCGAGGGCTACGACGTGGCGGTGCTGAAGCTGAAGAACCCGCCGGCGGGCCTCAACCCGCTGCCGCTCGGCGACTCCGAGGCGGTCGCCGTCGGCGACTCCACCATCGCGATCGGCGCCCCCTTCGGCCTCTCCAACACCGTCACCACCGGCATCATCAGCGCGAAGAACCGTCCGGTCGCCTCCAGCGACGGTTCCTCCTCCAGCAGTTCGTACATGAGCGCGCTGCAGACCGACGCCTCGATCAACCCGGGCAACTCCGGCGGTCCGCTGCTGAACGAGAGCGGCGCGGTCATCGGCATCAACTCCGCGATCCAGTCGACCGGCAGCAGCGTCGGCCAGTCGCAGGCGGGTTCGATCGGCCTCGGCTTCGCCATCCCGATCAACCAGGCGAAGAACGTCGCCGAGCAGCTCATCAAGACCGGCGAGCCGGTGTACCCGGTGATCGGCGCCACGGTCACCATGGAGGAGAACACCGGCGGCGCGGTCATCTCCGAGGAGGGCGCCGGTGGCTCCGCGGCCGTCAGTCCGGGCGGCCCCGCGGCGAAGGCGGGCCTGAAGGCGGGCGACGTCATCACCAAGTTCGGCGGTAGCCCCGTCGACAGCGGCCCGACCCTCATCGGTGAGATCTGGACCCACAAGCCGGGCGACAAGATCGAGGTCACCTACAAGCGGGACGGCAAGGAGTCCACGGTCGAGGTGACCCTGGGCTCGCGCAAGGGCGACAGCTGACCGGCTAGGCTGTCCCTCGCGCCGAACCAGGGCCCTGCGGGCCGCGATCGGCGCGAGGTGGGTTGCCCGAGCGGCCTAAGGGAACGGTCTTGAAAACCGTCGTGGCAGCGATGTCACCGTGGGTTCAAATCCCACACCCACCGCAGTTGAACGGCCCCTGACCTGGTCAATCTGTCGGGGGCCGTTCGCTAGTGTGCTGTCCTTCGGGCGCAGTGGGTCCCCGCCATTCCTCGACTGACCGGGCGCGGCGGGCACGGACTCCTCCCGGCAGCATATGAGTGGCTAGAGCTGCCTGTACGCCTCTGGAAGAGTGTCGGGCGGCAGGGAGCGTGTAAGCAGCACGTATGCAGGGCCGTACGGCGTTTCGGTCTGCAAGGCCTCCCACTGATCGAGTTCGTGCGCGCAATACCGTCGGAGAAGACCCCGAAATTGATCGAACTCCGGGTCGGACAAGGGGCCGTCGGCCGGGGTGGGCGTGTCCATGGCGAGAGGCTAGCGCGTCTGTTGAGTGCGGCTTCCTCTTTATCAGGTCGATCTGATGGGCCGATTGACCATGCTCAGCCCGTCCCGTTTCCAGTTGGCCGCGCGCCAGGCCCGGTAGTCCACCCGCTGCCCGTCCGGCTGTTCGACGTCGGCCGACCACACATCGACCCACCGGTTCTCGTAGACCGGCCGTTCCCCGTGGACCTTCCATCGCATCGCCGCACCTCCTGAGGGGGTGTCAGCATCTCGGAGCGCGGCGAGGTGGTGAGCTCCGTCACGGCGGACCCGAGCCGTTGAGCCAGAAGGCGCCGTAGGCGGCGGAGGCGAGGGTGAGGGGGATCAGGGTGGCGTACAGGACGCGGGGGCGACGGCGGGCAAGGGCGACGGCCAGGGGGACCAGGAGGGGGAAGGCGGGCAGGAGGAGGCGGGGTTTGGAACCGAAGTAGCCGGAGGCGCCGAGGGCGAGCAGGGTGACGATCGCCGAGTACAGGAGCACGGGGGCCGGTTGGGGCCGGGACTTGGCGGGGATGTGCGGCCAGGTGGCGAGGGCGAGGAGCAGCAGGAGAGTGCCGGCGGACAGCCACGGGCTGAGCCCTCCGGTGAGGAACGTGGCGAAGGCCCAGCCGCCGTCGAACCCGTTGCCCCAGGAGGCCTGGACGTCGAGGTAACCGAGCGGATTTCCCTGGCGCTCGCCGACCCAGAGGATGTACGTCACCGCACCCGTCGGTGCGATCAGGCAGGCGAGCAGGGCGGTGAGACGTTGCTGCGCGGTACGCAGTCCACCGCGTCGCCCGAGTTGCCACACAGCGAGGAGGAGCGCCGCCGTCACGGCGAGGCCGACGGGGCGGGTCAGCCCCGCGAGGCAGGCGAGCGTCCCTGCGAGCAGCAGGCGCCGCGTCAGCACGGCGTGGAGGGCCCACGCCGCCAGCGCGACGAACAACGCCTCGCTGTACGCCATCGACTGCACGATGCCGACCGGGACGGCGGCCCACAGCACCACGCAGACGACGCCCGCGCGGTCCCCGTGACCGGTGCGCACGACGTGGAAGATCCCCCATGCGGCCAGGAGGGAGGCCACCGCGCCGACGAGCAGGCCGGCTGTCGGCAGGCCGACCCCGGTGGCCCGGTGGACTCCCGTCTCCAGCCAGGGCAGCAGGGGGAAGAAGGCGGTGCTGGGCAGTGATCTGCCGTCGGGTGCGGTGAGCGTGAAGTCGTACCCGTGCGCCGCGACCCGTACGTACCAGAGGGAGTCCCAGCGTTCCGACAGCAGGACGCGCGGGCTCTTTCCCGTGGAGCGGCACCAGAGGGCGAGGGCGGCGAGGGACGTGGCGCGGACGGCGGCGTACAGGATGACGGCCCACGCGGCGGCCGGAACATGTCGCCGGAAGCGGCGCCGAGGGGGGTGCGGGGACGTGGCGGGTACCTCGGCCGTCTCTCGCGCTGCGGCCGACATGCCTTACCCGAACCTTCCGATCGCCTGGGCCCCCGCGGCCCGTTTCGACGGGTGTGTCCGCACCGCACGCACGTCGGCGTGGGCCGAACCCGCGGATCCGGGGAGAGCGGAACGATCCGGGTGAGCGGGACGAATCCGGGGTGAACCCTGAGGGACCTGGAGGGCCGAATGGCACCCTACCTCCGCGCCGCGAGCCGTCCCCCCACGCCCCGTCCCCCGTCACGCCCGCGCCCCCTTCCTCCGCGCCCGTCACGTCCGCGCTCCGTCCCGCCCGCGCCGCTCCGCGCTGCCCGCTCCGTCCCGCCCGCGCCGCGCGCATCGGTCCTCCCTCGCGCCCTGTGCGTCAGAGGGGGTCGGGGCGTCCCGAGGTGAGACGGGCCGCGGAGGCGATGGTGGCGCGGGCCTCGTGGACGGGGAGTCCGGCGTGTACGGCGGCCGTGGTGAGGGCGTCGGCGAGTTCGTCGCCGTACCCGTGCTCGTACGCTCGGCAGGCCGCCCAGAACAGCCGGGTGTTGCGCTCGCCGGCCCGCGCCGCGCGCACGAACCGGACCAGGCCCTCTCCCTGGCGGCCGGGTGCGGACGGAGTTGAGGAGTTCTGCGGCGCGTGTCTCGGGCGGCCGGGCGGGGCGAGGAGATGGAGCAGCGCGCGGGGACAGGGCGCCGGTTCGAGGTGGGCGGTGCCGGGGGCGAGCCGGTAGACGCCGCGGGCGGTGGCCGAACCGGGGCCCACGAGGTACCCGCCGGCGCCGCGCACGTCGATGCCCGGGGCAAGGCGGCTCGCGGAGTTGGGTACGGCGAGGTGGGCGGGGCCGGTGAACCAGAGGTGGCGTCCGCCGCTGGGCGTCAGCACCGTGACGGTGGGCGGGAGCGTGAACAGGTGCTGGAGCCCGAGCAGGCGCAGCGCCCCGACGGAGTCGTTGCCGGTGTCCGGGTCCACGTCCAGGTCGATCCCGATGAGGCGGTGGGGGGCCCGGCCGCAGGCGATGCCGTACCCGGTGGCCCTGGGCGCTGCGGCGAACAGGGCGCGGACGGCGGCAGGGTCGGTGGTGGCGTCGTGCACTCCGTGGCCGGGCAGCCCGCACTCGCCCTTGCAGGGCACGCGCGGCGTCTCGCCGTGGTGGGGGGACCGGAGAGCGGGAAGCTTCGACGCGGTCAGTGGGATGACGGGGAGGCCGCGCTCGGCTGCTGCCAGCGCGTGTGCCAGGACCAGGGTGGGGGTCTGCCGGTCGAGAGTGGCCATGAGTTCAGTTTCGTACGTTCGTTCGAAAAAAGGAAGCGGGCCGTACGAGTGGGCCGTATGGCTGCGGACTGGTTGGGTCCGGTTTCATATCCATGAAGGCGGTTTATCCGTAGTTCTTCATGCTTGCGGGGGAACCGGACCGTGCCCGGGATTCGAGGGGAATCGGCAGGGGCAGCTCTGGTACCGCGACGTCGTGGTCCACGCCGGACCGGCCGTCCGGCCGCCCCGGCGCGGAGAGGGCGGACCACACGCCGGGGGGCGGGTTCCGGCGGGTGTGCGCGGCGGCCCGGCGCGCCGCTCCGGTCGGTCCGGGCGGGCGCGGGTGTCGCCGTAGCGGCGGTCGTAGGGCCCGCGCCGTCGCGGCGGGCGGGTCGGTCGGCCTGTCGATCGTGGCGATCGTGTCGAACCAGGGGGGCGAAGAGGCGCTGGTGAGGTGAGGGGGAGGGCTGGGGCGGAATGCCGAGACGGCGGTGACGCGGTGGAGGGGGTCGGCTGTCGTGGGGAAGGGGCGGCCCGGGCGGGGAGGAGTGTGCGCACCCGGAGATCAGGGGTGGCGCGGGGGGCGTGTGGAGGCGCATGCGCGGGCGGGGTGACCCTGGTGCGGCGGTACGCGCTCTCCGTCTTCAGGAGGTGACGGGCGCGCGGCGCCTCCAACCTGAGGGGGACGTGGCTTCGGGACCTGGGGGCGATCCGGGGCCGACCGCCTGCTCCTAGGTTGGAGACATGACCACGCCAGTCCGCACGGACGCCGTGAAGGGTCCCGCCGCCGGACACCCCCAGCCGTATGGATCGTTCACGTCGTACGTCAGGGCGCGCGGGCCCGTTCTGCTCCGTACCGCCCGCTCGTTGACCCCCGATCCGAACGACGCCGAGGACCTGCTCCAGACGGCGCTCACCAAGACGTACGTGGCGTGGGACCGCATCGAGGACCGGCGGGCGCTCGACGGCTACGTCCGCCGCACCCTGGTCAATACGCGGACCTCGCAGTGGCGCAAGCGCAAGGTGGATGAGTTCTGCTGCGAGGAGCTGCCCGAGCCGCAGACCGCCCCCGCGGCCGATCCGGCCGAGCGGCAGACGCTGCAGGACGCCATGTGGCGGGCGGTGCTGAAGCTGCCCGCGCGGCAGCGGGCGATGGTCGTCCTGCGGTACTACGAGGACCTGAGCGAGGCGCGCACGGCCGAATTGCTCGGCGTCTCCGTCGGCACGGTCAAGAGCGCGGTCTCCCGGGCGCTCGGCAAGCTCCGGGAAGACCCGGAGCTGAACGTCGTCCGCTGACCGGCGCGCCGATTGGTACCTCCCGGAGTAGTGACATACCGCGCGGTATGTGAGCAGAATCAGCGGACCCTTACTGCCGCGTAGCGCCCACCGGGAGGACGCCGTGCTGAGCACCATGCAGGACGTACCGCTGACTGTGACCCGCATCCTGCTCCACGGGATGACGATCCACGGGAAGTCGCAGGTCACGACCTGGACAGGCGGGCCCGAGCCGGAGCGCCGCAGCTTCGCCGAGATCGGCGGGCGCGCGATCCGGCTCGCGAACGCCCTGCGCGACGAACTCGGCATCGACGGCGACCAGAGGGTCGCCACCCTCATGTGGAACAATTCAGAACATCTGGAGGCATACCTGGCGATTCCGTCCATGGGTGCTGTGCTCCACACCCTCAACCTGCGCCTTCCCCCCGAGCAGTTGGTATGGGTCGTCAACCACGCGGACGACAAGGTGGTGATCGTCAACGGTTCGCTGCTGCCGCTGCTCGCCCCGTTGCTGCCGCAGCTCCCCTCGATCGAGCACATCGTCGTCGCGGGGCCGGGGGACCGGTCGCTGCTCGACGGCGCCGCCGCGCGCGTGCACGAGTACGAGGAACTCATCGCCGACCGGCCGGTCACCTTCGACTGGCCCGAGCTGGACGAACGCCAGGCCGCCGCGATGTGTTACACCTCCGGCACCACCGGGGACCCGAAGGGCGTCGTCTACTCGCACCGCTCCATCTACCTGCACTCCATGCAGGTCAACATGGCCGAGTCGATGGGGCTGACGGACAAGGACACCACCCTCGTGGTGGTCCCGCAGTTCCACGTGAACGCCTGGGGCCTGCCGCACGCCACCTTCATGACCGGCGTCAACATGCTGATGCCCGACCGGTTCCTGCAGGCCGCGCCGCTCGCCGAGATGATCGAACGCGAGCGCCCCAGCCACGCCGCAGCCGTGCCCACCATCTGGCAAGGGCTGCTCGCCGAGGTCACCGCCAACCCGCGCGACCTCAGCTCGATGGTGCGGGTGACCATCGGTGGCTCGGCCTGCCCGCCGGCGCTCATGGAGGCCTACGACAAGCTCGGCGTACGGCTCTGCCACGCCTGGGGCATGACGGAGACCTCGCCGCTCGGCACAATGTCCAACCCGCCGGCCGGGCTCACCGACGAGGAGGAGTGGCCGTACCGCATCACCCAGGGCCGCTTCCCGGCCGGTGTCGAGGCGCGGCTGGTCGGACCGGGCGGGGACCACCTGCCCTGGGACGGCGAGTCGGCCGGCGAGCTGGAGGTGCGCGGCAACTGGATCGCCGGGGCTTACTACGGCGCAGACGGTGAACACCTGAGGCCCGAGGACAAGTTCAGCGAGGACGGTTGGCTGAAGACCGGTGACGTCGGCGTGATCAGCGCCGAGGGCTACCTCACCCTCACCGACCGGGCGAAGGACGTCATCAAGTCCGGCGGCGAGTGGATCTCCAGCGTCGAGCTGGAGAACGCGATCATGGCCCACCCGGACGTGGCCGAGGCCGCGGTCGTCGCCGTGCCCGACGAGAAGTGGGGCGAGCGTCCGCTGGCGACCGTCGTCCTCAAGGAGGGCGCATCGGTCGGCTACGAGGAGCTCAAGGCGTTCCTCGCGGAGGCCGGCATCGCCAAGTGGCAGCTTCCGGAGCGCTGGTCGGTGATCGCGGCAGTGCCCAAGACGAGCGTCGGCAAGTTCGACAAGAAGGTGATCCGCAAGCAGTACGCGGAGGGGGAGCTCGACGTCACCGTGGTGTGACGGCATCCGCCCCGTTCACTCCGTCCCCACCGCAGGGACCGGACGGGCAGGGGCGGTACGGGATCTTCCGTACCGCCCCTGCGGCGTTGGTCGCTGTCGCTCGTCCGAGCCGGACCGCCGTAGCTGCCGCTGCCGCCCCGGAAAACGGCGATGGCTGTCGCCCTGGACCCATGAACTCCTGGACTCCTGGACTCCTGGGCTTCTGGACCGATCATCGCGGCTATCGTCCCGGGCCGGCGCCCCAGACTCTCGTCCCGGCTGCCGTCCCGGACAGCAGTCCCGGCCGCGGTCGGTCAGTTGGTGCCTATCTTGGCCAGCAGGTCGACGATGCGGGACTGGACCTCGTCGCTCGTGGAGCGTTCGGCGAGGAAGAGCACCGACTCGCCGGTGCTCAGCCGCGCCAGGTCGTCCGGTTCCATCCCCGCCGAGGTGTACACGACCAGCGGGGTGCGGTTCAGGCGGCCGTTGGAGCGGAGCCAGTCGATGATCCCGGCCCGGCGACGGCGTACCTGCATCAGGTCCATCACCACCAGGTTCGGCCGCATCCGGCTCGCCAGGTCGACCGCTTCACTGTCGGTGGCGGCGCGCCCCACCTGCATGCCGCGCCGTTCCAGCGTCTCGCCGAGGGCGAGCGCGATCTCCTGCTGCTCCTCGATCACCAGGACCCGCGGCGGGTGCTGTTCGCTGTCCCGGGGGGCCAGCGCCTTGAGCAGGACCGCGGGGTCCGCCCCGTACGCCGCCTCCCGCGTCGCCTGTCCGAGCCCGGCGGTGACCAGGACGGGGACCTCGGCGGCCACCGCGGCCTGGCGCAGCGAGCGCAGCGCGGTGCGGGTGATGGGACCGGTCAGCGGATCGACGAAGAGCGCGGCGGGGAACGCGGCGATCTGCGCGTCGACCTCCTCGCGGGAGTGCACGATCACCGGACGGTAGCCGCGGTCACTGAGCGCCTGCTGGGTGGAGACGTCCGGGGCCGGCCACACCAGGAGCCGGCGCGGGTTGTCCAGCGGCTCCGGGGGCATCTCGTCGTCCACCGGCTGCGGTTGGGGTCGGTTGGCGACCTCGACCGCACCACCGGGGCCGTCCAGCGGCTCCGGGCCCTCGGCGCCCTCGTCGGGCGCGCCGATCGCGTACGCGCGGCCCTCGGGGGCCGGCGCCGTCATCAGCCTGCCCGCCGCGGTGGCCGGGACGGCCGTGGGCGCCGCGGTGTGCTGCCGGGGTGCTGGAGGCGCTTGCTGCGGGGCGGGCGGGTCAGCGGTCGGCTCGGGGGGAGCGGAGAGCTTGCGCCGCCGGCCCGCCCCGCCGAACGACTGGTTCTGCTGGTGCGCGTGCTGCTGCACGAACGGCACGCCCTGGCCGAGGGTGCGCACGCTGAAGGCCCGGCCCTGGGTGGAGTCGGGGGACGGTTCCGGCTGGGCGGGCGCCTCGGCGGGCAACGGCTGCCTGCGGGCCGCGGCGGACAGGGGTGCCCGGGGTACCTCGCCGGTGCCGGTGGCGTGCGTGGTGGGACCGGCGGCCGGGACCTGCGGCGGCGCGGCCGGGTACTGCCCGGTCCCACCCTCGACGGGCGGCCCGGCCGGCAGTTCCGGGGCGTCCGAGGACCGCGCCCGGCGACGGCCCGAGGGCGCGGGGTGGGCGGGCGGCGGGGTGTGGCCCGCGTCGGGAGCGGACGGGGCGGTGTCGTGGCGGTCCGGTACGGAGCCCGTGGCGGCGAAGTCGTTCGGCGGGGCGCCGACGGGCGCCGGACCGGCGGTGGCCGGGCCGATGGGCGTTGCTCCGCCCGGGGCGGCGCCGGTCGAAAGCCGGCCGTTCGGAAGCTGGCCGTTCGGAACCGGGCAGGGAGGGAGTGCGCCGTTCGGAACCGGGCTGTGCGGGACCGGGCCGGAAGGGACCGCGCCGTTGGGGGGCGCGGGAGTCCGGGCCGGACCGGCGGGGGCCGTGCCGCCCTGAGCCGGGAAGGCAGGCCGGGCCGGGGCGGCACCGTCGGGCGCGTGACCGGCGGCGGGCGCGCCGTCACCCGCGCCCCGGCCGTCCGCCGGGGTGCCGGACACCGGACCGTACGGCTGCGGCCCGTACATCCCCTCGGGCTGTACGGGGGACGGGGCCGACGGGCGGTCCGCGTCGGCGGGCGGCAGGGCGAACGTGGTGCGGGGGCCCGCGCTCTCGGCGGCGAGCCGTTCCTGGGCGGCGGCCAGCGCCCGGCGGGCCCGGCGACCGGTCGGCTGAGCCGCGGCGGGCACCGGTCGCGCCTCGTCGGAGGCGGACGCGCGGGCGGGCAGCGCCGCGCGCCCGGCGTTCTCGGGCCGGGCGGGCCGGACCGGGAGCGGAGCCTGCGGGGGCACGCCCTGCGGCGGCACGGTGGTGCCGCGCTGCGGACTGTTCCCGCCCTGCGCCTCGGCAGAGGTCACCACCGAACCCTCCGACGGGCCCGTGCCGGACGCCGACGGAAGGGCCAGCGCCTGACGGGGGACCTCGGCTCCCGCGGGAGCGACTGCCTGCCCACCACCCTCGGGCACGGCACCGGGCACACCGGTCTCCGCCGGACTGGGACGCCCGCGGCGCCGCCCGGAGCCCTCGCCCGGCCGGACCGGCAGGACGTCCGGAGTCTGCTCCTCGGGTGCCGCCGGACCGCGCCGCGCCCTGCGCCGTCCCGTCGGCTCCGCGGCCCCCGTGTCCCCGGACGCCTCAGCGCCCGCCGGACCGCCCACCGGGCTGTCCAGGAAGGCGTCCGTGGAGGACCTGCGGGCCCGCCGCCGACCGCCGCTGACGACCCCCGCCGCGCCGTTGTCCTGCTCGGGAAGCGCCTCTGCCGCGACCTGCGCGGGCTCGGGTGCGACCGTTCCGCCGCCGGTGCCGAGCGGCACCTCGAGTACGTAGGCGCTGCCGCTCAGGCCCGGCATCTCGTGGGTCTGGAGGACACCGCCGTGGGCCCGCACGATGCCGCGCACGATCGGCTCGTGCACCGGGTCGCCACCGGCGAACGGCCCGCGCACCTCGATGCGTACGACGTCACCGCGCTGTGCGGCCGCCACCACCACGGTGGAGTCGAGATAGCCGCCGCCCGGAACCACCCGGGTCTTGCCGGTGGAGTCGATTCCCGCGACGTCAGCGACCAGGTGGGCCAGCGCGGTGGCCAGTTGACGCGCGTCCACCTCGGCCTCGATCGGCGGGGCGTGCACCGCGAACTGGGCCCGGCCCGGGCCGATCAGCTCGACCGCGCCGTCGATTCCGGCCGTCACGACCGCGTCCAGCATGACCGGGGCCTTCGCCAGACCCTCGGCGCCCGCGTCGAGCCGCTGGTAGCCGAGCACGTTGTCGATCAGCGTCGTCATCCGGGCGTAGCCGGCGGCGAGGTGGTGCAGGATCTGGTTGGCCTCGGGCCACAGTTGGCCCGCCGGGTCGGCCGCGAGCGTGGAGAGTTCGCCGCGCAGCTGCTCCAGGGGCCCGCGCAACGACTCGCCCAGCACGGCGGTCAGCTGGCCGTGCCGGTGCTCCAGCGCCGCGATCCGGTCGGCCTGTTCCTCCAGCTCGGAGGCGTAGCGCTCGGTGCGGTCGGCGATCTCGGCGGCGTGCTGCTCGGTGAGCGCCTCGATCTCGGCGGCGTGCATCTCGGTGAGGGAGGCGACCTCGGCGGTGTGGCTCCCGGTCAGCTCCTCGACGGCGGCGGTGTGCTGTTCGGTGAGCTCCTCGTACGGCCTGCGGTCGGTGAAGGTCATCACAGCGCCGACCAACTGGTCGCCGTCGCGCACCGGTGCGGTCGTCAGGTCCACCGGTACCCGGGCGCCGCTCTTCGACCACAGCACCTGCCCGCGCACCCGGTGCTTGCGGCCGGACCGCAGCGTGTCGGCGAGCGGGGACTCCTCGTACGGGAAGGGGTCGCCTTCCGCCCGCGAGTGCAGGATGAGCGGGTGCAGTTCCTTGCCGCCGAGGTCGCTGGCGCGGAAGCCGAGGATCTGGGCCGCCGCCGGATTCACCAGGACGACGCGTCCCTCGGTGTCCGTGCCGACGACGCCCTCGGACGCGGCGCGCAGGATCATCTCGGTCTGCCGCTGCGAACGCGCCAGTTCGGCCTCGGTGTCGACGGTTCCCGACAGGTCCCGCACGACGAGCATCAGCAGTTCGTCGCCGGTGTACGAGGGGGAGAACTCGCCGTACGAGGCCTGGCCGCTGTCCAGGCTCGCGCTGGTGATCTCGACGGGGAAGTCGGTGCGGTCGGTGCGGCGCGCCATCATCCGCGCCGGCTTGGTCCTGCCCCGTTCGTCCGCGGTGCCGGGCCTGCGCATGGAACCGGGGATCAGCTTGGAGTCGAACTCCGGGAGCAGGTCGAGCAGTCCCCGCCCGACCAGGGCGGTGCCGGGCGTCTCGAACATGTCGAGAGCGATGGAGTTGGCGTTGACGACCGTGCCGTTGGCGTTGACGAGCAGAAGCCCGTCGGGAAGGGCGTCGAGTATCGCTGCGAGGCGAGCAGTGCCTCGGGACGGCCTGCTGCTCACGACGACGCTTCCTCCCTGATTTACCGCACTTTGCCGACAGAGGGCCCCATCTTGCCTCTCGGGCCCCGCGCTGTCACGGGAGGAGTCTACGGCCCGGACAACGTGCGGGGGCGGCGGATGAGGGGGAGCTCTCTCCAAGGTTCTGTACAACCGGTGTACGCCGGAGGCACATGACGTGGGCTCCGGCGCACACGGACCGCACCGATCCGGGCCTGCGGCCTGCGGGTCACGTCGCCGGGCGCGGTGTTCGCGGGGGTGGTCAGGCGGCCTCGGGCAGCAGCGGGCGGAGCGCGTTCCAGCGCGCGATCTCACAGCCGTTCACACGGTTGGCGTACACGTCCACGCGCTTCCCGTGCCTGCTGCCGACGATCCGGGCGGTGGCGTCGCCGCCGTGCACCTGGGTGCACAGGGTGCCCTCCGGGGTCGGCCGGAACAGGTCCTCGCCCGCCGCGTCCGCCTCGTCCAGCAGCGCGCACGCGTCCCGCGCACGAGGGTGCGTGCCGCCCGCCGGGCCGCAGGTCAGCTCGACCGTGCCGTCGGACGCCGGGTCACCGCTGTCGGCGACCGTCACCGTCAGGCGGGTGTCCGCAGCGGCGGGGCCTTCGGCGGGGCCGGAGCCGTCGGAAGGGCCGGACCCGTCGGCGGGGCCGGTGGAGGGGGCGGTGGGGAGAGGGCCGGAGAGGAGGGGCGGCACGGGGAGGGAGCTGGTGTGCGGGCCGCCGAACGGGAGCAGGTGGCCCGGCGGAGCGGGCAGGGACAGCGGGCCGTCGGCCGTCGCCGCAGGAGCGAGGAACGTGCCGAGCGCAAGGAGCGGAACGGTGAGGGTGAGGGCGAGGCGACGGCGGGGCATGCGGGCTCCTGTGCTCGGCGGTCACTACGGCGACCGGCCGGCGGTGGCCGGTCACGGAGGTCAACGCGCCGACGCGGCGAACGTTGCGGGGGCGGTGGGGGCGGGGCCTGGCCGGTGGGGCGGTCGGGGGTGCGTGGGAGCGCGGCCTGGCCGGTGGGGCGGGGGGAGCGGTGGTGGTGGAGCGGGCCGGAGCAGGGGGCGAGCCCGGCGGCCGGCACCCGTACAAGCTCTTTGCTCTCGGCCCCACCTGCCTAGTACCGTGGGCGGCGATTGGTGACAGCCCGCTCGGCTGTGACATCATCTGCACGCACCACCGCGTTCGCGGAGGTGTGCTGGAGGCGTCGCCTAGTCCGGTCTATGGCGCCGCACTGCTAATGCGGTTTGGGTCTTACCACCCATCGAGGGTTCAAATCCCTCCGCCTCCGCTCCTCGTCGAAGCCCCGTGCCCCTGGCACGGGGCTTCGGTCGTTCCCGGGGGCGCGTCGCTTGCAGCGGATCCGTCGGTCCGGTCGGCTTCCGGAAGCACCGGGCGTCTTCGAGGGCTGGGGGATGCCGCGCTGCGACTCCGGACGGGTGAGTCCACGGCGGGACGAGGGGGCGCCCGGATCGGCTGTTTACCCAGGTGGGGGGCGCTGAGGGGAATGGATTTCGCGTCCCGGCCGAGGTCATGTAATGTTGTTCTCGCAACGCCGACGGGGCACAAAAAAGCCCAGGACGCCAAGCACTCGTAGCTTAACGGATAGAGCATCTGACTACGGATCAGAAGGTTGCAGGTTCGAATCCTGCCGAGTGCACAGCAGGCGAGAGGCCCCCAGGAGAAATCCTGGGGGCCTCTCGCGTTGTCCGGGACGGGTCGTCCGGGGCGAGTGGTGGGTTTCGCTTCGGGCGGGTGGGCAGGCGGGCGGTGCGAGTGGGAGAGGCGGCGGGGTCGGCCGGATTCGAACCGGCGTCCTCGTGATTTTGGAGACCACGCGCGACCACCTCTGCGCTACGGGCCCCGTCCCCTCGCCCGGAGCTTAGAGCCGGGCGGGAGCGGTGGGGAAGAGATGTCGTACGCCGGAGTGGATCGTCGGCGGTTCGGTAACGTCGTCGCTCCACCTCGTCGTACGGACGGTGCGGTGCGGAGTGGAGGCTCGGTGGGGTGGGAGTGCGCGGGGCTGCGGTGGCCCGGGGATCGGCCGGAGTTGGTGTGGCGGCAGGGGGAACGGCAGCGGGTGAGCGTGCTCGGGTACGGATCTGTGCTGGGTTTCCGGGCGATGGGCGAGCGGCACTGCTCCGGGGCGCGGGGGAACGCCTGTCCGGTGACGGCCGTGGTGCCCGGCCGGAGCACCGGGGGCCGGTGCGCGGAGTGCGCGCGGCTGGACCGGGCGCACTCGGTGGCCGCCGACACGATCGCCGACGATCCGCGCACCTATCGGGTCTACCTGGCCTGGTTCGGTCCGGGCATGGTCAAGGTCGGGATCACGGCGGAGGAGCGCGGGGCGGCGCGGCTGCGGGAGCAGGGGGCCGTGGTGTTCAGCTGGCTGGGCCGGGGCCCGCTGATGGCGGCCCGGCGTACCGAGGAGGTGCTGCGGGCCGCACTCGGGGTGCCGGACCGGATCCCGTACGCCCGCAAGCGGGTCGCGCGGGGCGTGCTGCCGGGCGGGGAGGAACGCGGCACGGAGATCGCCGAACTGTACGGGCGGGCGGCGGCGCTGGAGGGGCGCGGGTGGCCGGAGTCGTTGGAGCGGCTGCCGTTCGCACCGGTCGACCACGTGGCGATCTTCGGGATCGGGGACGCCGTGGGACGGGTGGACATCGGCGCAGGGGGCGCGAGCGGGGCAGGTATTGACCGGCCGGAACGTCCTGACCGGCCCGAACGTCTTGAACGCCCCGTCGTCGCCGTCCGTGAACTGGCCGGGGGCGGGGTGGTCGCCGGACGGCTGGTCGCGGCCGCCGGGCCCGATCTCCATCTGCGGGCGCCGGACGGCGGGACGGCGGTTCTGGACACCCGGCTGTTGACCGGGTGGCGGCTCGACCGAATCGACGGGGCGGCCGGCGCGGCGGTGACGGTTCCCGTCGAGGCGGTCGGGGGTGGCAACGTGCAGGGCGGACTCTTCTGAGGGGCCGGACCTCCCGCACGGCTCCTGAGGGTTCTTTGGATCCCGCGCCGCTCCCGAGGTTCGGATTCCCTGCGGCCGCTGAAGTCCGGGACTCGCCAGGCTGTTGACGGACCGGACCCCGCACACCGTCCGGGCAGACTGCCACTGCCACTGCCACTGCCACTGCCACTGCCACTGCCACTGCCACTGCCACTGCCACTGCCACTGCCACCGCCCCGCCACCGACCCGGCGCCTCCACCGACCCGTACCGCCCGGCACCGGCACCGCGCTCGCACCACCCCGGCACCAGTACCACCCCGGACCGACCCCCACGCCCCCGCGAATGATCTTGTCCGGTGATCGCCCTGTTCCCCGTGGCTCCCTTCTGGGATCGTCGGAGTCGGGGCGCGCCGCGGCGACGGGGCCGCGGCGGCCACGAACCGGAGGCGGGTGACCGGGAGATGTGCGGCGAGACGGACGGTAAGGCCGGGACCGGCGGGGGCGGTGCGGCCGGGCTGGGCGGTACGGCCGACGGGCTGCGTGCCGAGGCCGAGGAGGTGCGGCGGTTCCGGGAGCGGCTGGGGCTGCCCGGACTGATCGACGTGCACACCCACTTCATGCCGGAGCGGGTCCTGCGCAAGGTGTGGGCGTACTTCGACTCCGTCGGGCCGATGACCGGGCTGGAGTGGCCGATCGCCTACCGGCACGAGGAGGAGCGGCGGCTGACGGTGCTGCGCTCCTTCGGTGTCGAGCGGTTCACCTCGATGATCTACCCGCACAAGGCCGGCATGGCGCCGTGGCTGAACGGCTGGGCCGAGGGGTTCGCCGCCCGGGTGCCCGACTGCCTGCACACCGCCACCTTCTACCCGGAGGAGGGCGCCGACCGTTATGTCCAGGAGGCCGTCGAGGCGGGCGCCCGGATCTTCAAGGCGCACCTCCAGGTCGGGGCGTACGACCCCAACGATCCGCTGCTCGACGGGGTGTGGGGGCTGCTCCAGGACGCCGGCATCCCGGTGGTGACGCACTGCGGGTCCGGACCGGTGCCCGGCGCGCACACCGGACCCGGGCCGGTCTCGGCGCTGCTGGCCCGCTATCCGCGGCTGCGGATCGTGGTGGCGCACCTGGGGATGCCGGAGTACGCGGAGTTCCTGGAACTGGCCGAGCGGTATCCGCAGATCCGGCTCGACACGACGATGGCCTTCACCGACTTCTCGGAGAAGTTCGCCCCGTTTCCCGCCGCCGACCGTGGACGGCTGGCGGACCTGGGAGACCGGGTGCTGCTGGGCTCCGACTTCCCGAACATTCCCTACCCGTACGCCCACCAACTGCGGTCCCTGGAAAGGCTGGACCTCGGCGACGACTGGCTGCGCGCGGTGTGCAGGGAGAACGCCGTCGCGCTCTTCGGCCTCGCCGGGGGCCGCTCCGACTGACGGGCCGACCGTACGGCTCCTTTCTCAGGAGTTTCACAGAAACGCGCAAGGCCCCTCTCAGAGCGGTCTCACAGGGTGGGGGCATGACGACGACCTCGCCCCTGGGGCGTACCGAACTGCTCAGGTCCGACCGCAGCCCCGTCCGCGTACTGGTCGTGGACGACGAGCCGCCGCTCGCGGAGCTGCTGTCCATGGCCCTGCGGTACGAGGGCTGGGAGGTGCGCAGCGCGGGGGACGGCGCCGGGGCTCTGCGGACCGCGCGGGACTTCCGGCCGGACGCGGTGGTGCTCGACGTGATGCTGCCCGACATGGACGGCCTCGCCGTCCTCTCGCGGCTGCGCCGGGACCACGCCGACGTGCCGGTGCTCTTCCTGACCGCGCGGGACGCGGTGGAGGACCGGATCGCCGGACTCACGGCGGGCGGCGACGACTACGTCACCAAGCCGTTCAGCCTGGAGGAGGTCGTGGCGCGGTTGCGCGGCCTGATCCGCCGCTCCGGGACCGGCACGTCCGCCCGCAGCGGGTCGACGCTGGTCGTCGGCGACCTGCAACTGGACGAGGACAGCCACGAGGTGAGCCGGGGCGCGGTGTCGATCCACCTCACGGCTACCGAGTTCGAGCTGCTGCGGTTCCTGATGCGCAACCCGCGCCGGGTGCTCAGCAAGGCGCAGATACTCGACCGGGTCTGGAACTACGACTTCGGCGGCCAGGCCAACGTCGTCGAGCTGTACATCTCCTACCTGCGCAAGAAGATCGACGCGGGGCGGACGCCCATGATCCACACCCGGCGCGGGGCGGGATACCTCATCAAGCCCGGCGAGTAGGCGCGGGTAGCGGTCGCGCACGAGGGGGCCGTGGACGCTGCGGACCCGGCTGGTGGTCCACGCGGTGACCCTCATCGCCGTGGTGGCCGCCGTGATCGGCTCGGTCACCGCCCTCGCCTTCCACCACTACATGGACGGCAAGCTGGACCATCAGTTGCACACCATCGCCGTGCGGGCGGGTCGGCCGCCGGGCGCGGACCCGCTGCCGGGCGTGGTCCCGGACGGCGACCCGCTCGGTTACGTCGGCGGCAGCGGGCAGCCGCTCGGCACGATCGACGCGGTGGTCGGGGCCGACGGGTCGGTGACCGACTCGAAGGTGATCGCGGACATCGGCCGGGGCACCCGGCCGACCTCCGAGAAGCTGACGGACGCGCAGAGCGACGCCCTCGCGGACGCCGGCGAAGAGGTACGCAGCGAAGATGTACGCGCCTGGGCCGTGCCTGCCCGAGCCGCCGCACGCACCGGAAATGTGACGCATGGGAGCCGGACCGGGCCGTGTGCCGGACGACCGGTGGGTCCCGCAGGACGACCGGCGGGTCCGGGCCACCGGTGGGTCCCCGGACCCGCCCGCCGACGCTCCCCGGCGACGAGGGCGCCCAGCATGCGGCCGTCCCGCGCCCCTTCCGGCCCGGCCCGGTGGTCCGGCCCGCGGTGGCCCGGCCCGCCCCGGCGCTCCGGAGGAGGCCGCCCGGCGGCGCCCGGCTTTGCAGCCCGCCTCCGCCGCTCGGCGCTGCATTCCGCGTCAGCGCTGCGGCTCCGCTCCGGCCGCGCAGGTCCAGAAGTCGCGCATGATCTGCGGGGCCGCGGGTCCGGCCATCTCCACCTGGGTCATGAGCAGCGTCACCGTCCCGGTCGCCGGGACGATGTGCGCGGCGGTACCGGTGCCGCCGACCCAGCCGTACCGGCCGGGCACGTTCCAGGGGGCGCGGGTGTCGACGTCGACCGAGCCGCCGTATCCCCAGCCCTGCCCCTCGGTGAACAGCCCGCTCGCCTCGCGCTGGGCGCGGGTCAGATGGTCGGTGGTCATGTCCCGCACCGCACCGGCGGACAGCACCCGGGTCCCGTCGTCGGCCGTGCCGCCGGCCAGCAACATCCGCCCGAACGCCCACCAGTCGTCGACGGTCGAGACCAGCCCGCCCGCGCCCGACGGGAACGGCGGCGGGCTGCTCCACTGCCCGTCGGGGGCGTCGACCAGGTCGAGCCCTCCCTCCTCGTTCCGGCGGTAGAAGGAGGTGAACCGGCCGAGCGCGGCGGGCTCCACCGAGAACCCCGTGTCGGTCATGCCGAGCGGTCCGAACAGGCGCTCCGCCAGGAACACCGGCAGCGGGCGGCCGGAGACCCGGGCGACCAGCACGCCGAGAATGTCCGAGCAGGTGTTGTAGAGCCAGGTCTCACCCGGCTGGTGCAGCAGCGGCACCCGGGCGAGCGCCCGCATCCACGCGTCCGGTTCCGCGACGACCTGCGGCTGCGGGGACCCCTGTCGCAGCTCGTCGAAGAGCGGGGCCACGGCGGGGAGCGAGAAGTCGGACGGGAAGCCCCAGCCGGCTCGGAAGGTGAGCAGATCGGCGACGGTGACGGGCCGTCGAGCCGGTACCACGTCGTCGACCGGACCGTCGGGGGAGCGCACCACCGAGGGGTGCGCGAGTTCGGGCAGCCAGCGGCGGATCTCGTCGTCCGGTGCGAGCAGACCGTCGTCGACCAGCGCCATCACGGCCGCCGCCACCACCGGCTTGGTGATCGAGGCGATGCGGAACAGGGTGTTCCGGGCCATCGGGGCGGTACCGGCGGTGTCCACCGAGCCGGACACCGCCACGTCCACCCGGTCGCCCCGGGCCACCAGCGCCACGGCGCCGGGCACCGAACCGTCCTGAACATGGCGGTCGAGCACGTCCTGCACGTCCTGCGAGCGGGTCATCCGTCCCACCTTCCGTCGTCTTCCGTCGTCGGCGGCCGGCGGCCGGCGGCCCGGACCGCCGAGCCCCGGGCTCCGGCGGGCCCGGGCGTGGGCCGCGCTCACCGGGTAAGACCGCCGCGCGGGCGCGGACTCATCGCGTCCGGGCGTTGCGGACGCGCCTTCCTCGTCAGTACCCCCGGCGCACGTCCACGGTCAGCGCGGGGAGAACCCCCCGTGCCAGCTCGGTCCAGCAGGCGGCGAAGTCGGCGACCACGTCCTCGTCCGCCGTGATCCCGGACGAGTGCGAGGTGATGGTCGTACGGGGCAGCCGCCAGCACGGGTCGTCGGCGGGAGGGGGCTCCACCGGCAGCACGTCGAGCACCGCGCGCCCCACCGTGCCCGCCCGCAGCGCGCGGTCCAGCGCCGCGTGGTCCACGGTGGCCCCGCGCCCGACGTTGACGAAGGTCGCACCGTTCATCGCGGCGAACCGGTCCGCGCCGAAGAAACCGTCGGTAGACGCCGTCAGCGGCAGCGCGCCGACCACCCACCGGGCCGCCGCGAGGGCCTCCCGGTCCCGGTCCGCCGCGACCACCCGGTCGAACCCGGCCGGCGCCTCGGCACGCGGGGCGCGCGCCACCCCCACGGTCCGCACGCCCACCGCCCGCAGCAGCCCGGCGACCGACGAGCCGATCCGGCCCGTGCCGTGCACGACGGCCGTGCTGCCGGCCACCAGTTCGGAGGGGCGCCGGCGCCACTCGGCCCACTCGGGCCGTGCGGCGAACCCGGCGACCGACTGGACTTCCGCGAGCATCCAGGCCAGCACGTACTGGGCGATCCGCTCGTCCATCCGGCCGACCGTCCGGGTCAGCAGCGCCGCCCCGGGCCACGCACCGGAGCCGAGCAGGCCGTCCGCCCCCGCGTTGACGCTGTGGAACCAGAGCAGCTCCGGGGTGCGCAGCGGGCCGGGCAGGGCGGAGCCGACGTAGACGTACGGACCGCCGGGCGGGGCCGGGTCGGGCGGGGTCAGGACCGGGCGGCCGGTGATCCGCTCCAGCTCCGTGAGGACGGCCGGGGCCGTGCCGGGGTCGGCCAGCAGACGGGCCGCCGGCAGTCCGGCGAGCAGTGCGGGCGGGGCGGGGAGCGGACCGGGGCGCGCGGGGTCGGGCATGGATCAGTCGTTCTCCGCGAGCCGCGCGGGGAAGCCGCCGGTGGCGATCGGGCCCCACCGCTCCGGGGTGATCCGGATGATCGACTTCCCCTGCTTCAGCATGGCCGCCCGGTACTCGTCCCAGTCCGGGTGCTCGCCCGAGATGGTGCGGAAGTACTCGACGAGCGGCTCGACGGAGTCGGGGGCGTCGATCACCTCGGCGGTGCCGTCGATCTGGACCCAGGGGCCGTTCCAGTCGTCGGACAGGACGACGACGGAGACCCGGGCGTCCCGCTTGGCGTTGCGGGTCTTCGCGCGCTCCGGGTACGTGGAGACGACGATCCGGCCGGAGTCGTCGACGCCGCAGGTGAGCGGGGAGCTCTGGGGCCGGCCGTCGGACCGCGCGGTCGTCAGGACGGCGCGGTGCCGGGGGCGTACGAATTCGAGCAACTCGTCGAGCCCGACGGTGGTGTTGGTCGCGATGTGGGGAGCCATGCCACCACCCTAGGCGCAGGCCCGCAGCGAGGCCGGACCGGCGCGGGCCCGTCGCCGCGGGCGCCCGGCGGGCTCCCGCCGCAGGCCGTACGCCTCCCCGGTCGGCGCGGCGCCCCTTGGTCGGCTCAATGCCCCGGCCGGCTCGCCGCCCCCGGTCGGCTGGTCGCTCCCGGTCGGCCAGGCGCCCCTGCACAGCACGACGCCCCAGGACAACACGACCACCCCGGACAGCACGGAGGCCCGTGCGGGACGACGCCCGCACGGGCCCGGTGCCGGGGAAGGGCCCGGAGGCCCGGAATCAGACCGCCGGGATCTCGCCCTGGACCGCCTGGATGTCCAGCTCGACCCGGAGCGTCGTGCCGATGGCGGAGATCCCCGCCTGCACGACCTGGTTGTAGTTCATCGCGAAGTCCTCGCGGCGCAGCTCCGTGGTGGCGCGGAACGCGGCGCGCACTCCGCCCCACGGGTCGGGGCCGGTGCCCAGGTAGGTCAGGTCGAGGTCGGCGCGGCGGGCCACGCCGTGCATCGTCAGCTCGCCCTGGACCGTCCACCGGTCCGGTCCGGCCGGGACCAGCCCGGTCGAGCGGTAGGTGATCTCCGGGAAGCGGTCCACGTCCAGGAAATCCGGCGAGCACAGGTGCTTGTCGCGCATGCCGTTGCCGGTGTCGATGCTCGCCGCGTCGATGACCGCCTCGACCCGGGACCGTGCGAGGTCCTCGTCGATGTCGATCCGGCCGCTGAACTCGGTGAACCTGCCGCGCACGCTGGAGATGCCCAGGTGCTGGGCGGTCGCGCCGACGGAGGAGTGGGCCGGGTCCAGGGACCAGGAGCCCGGCGGCGGCAGCTCCACGCCGCCCTGGCGGGCCAGCACCACGTTGCCCGCCTCGATGCGGCCGCTGGCGGTTACCAGCGCCGTGGACGCCGAGGGAGCGTAGCCGACGGCCGTCACGATCACCGTGTACGCGCCGGCCGGCAGCGGCTCGTAGGTGCGGGCCGTGCCCTCCTCGTCGGCGGACGCCCGCAGAACCTGGGTGCCGGTCATGTCGGTGACCGTGACGACCGCGTGCTGCACCGCCCAGCCGTCGCGCGTCCGTACCTGTGCGCGAAGTCCCATACCGTTCTCTCTTCCTTGCTCCATGCTCACCCGCGCCGGCGGTCGGCCGGCCCGGTGAATCCATGAGTCGGGCCCCGGAGCGGGTCCGGCAGGCCGTCCCCTGCCTGCCGGACCCGCCACCGGGGCCCGCTTCCACCGGCCGGAAAGACTCTCCGCCAGAAGTGCCGTCCCGCCGGGGGCTTTATCGGTCGGTCACTCGCCGGGGTGGGCGAGTTCGATGTCGTGACCGTCGACCCCGTGACCGGAGACCGTCAGCGCACCGGCCACCGGCGGGTAGCCCGTGGCGATGACCGAGTAGTCGCCGGCGTCCAGGTCGGTGAAGGCGTACGCGCCGTCGTCACCGGTGGTCGAGGTGGCGACCACGTTGCCCGCCGCGTCGATCAGGGTGACCCGCGCGTCGCCGAGCGGCTTGCGCCCCGCGCCCGCCCGGACCACGCCCTGGACCATGGCGCCGGCCTGGAGGGCCGCGTCGACCCGGGTGACACCCTGGCCGCCGATCTCCACCGGCAGAGCCAGCGGGCGGTAGCCGGCGGCGTTGACCGCGACGGTCACCGGACCGGGGATCAGCTCGCCGAAGGCGAAGTCGCCCGTCTCGCCGGAGGCGCCGGTGGCGAGCACGTCGCCACGCACGTCGGTCACGATGACCATGGCGCCGGTGACCGGGGCGCCGGACTCGGCGGCCCGGACCGAACCGGTCAGACCGCTGGTGCCCGAGAGCAGGATGTCGTAGGCCAGCGGCTCGTCGCCGACGACCACGGTGGACGCCTGCGGCTGGAAGCCGTCGGCGGACGCGATCAGCACGTAGCTGCCGGTGCCCGGGGCGTTCAGCGCGTAGGCGCCGTCGGCCTGGGCGACCGCGCGGCCGAGCTGACGCCCGCCGAGCGAGATCAGCGTGACGGCGGCGCGGGAGACGGCGGCGCCGTCACCGCCCCGCACCACACCGGTGACCGGGGTGCCGGTCGCCGTCACCGCGGGAGCTTCCAGGGTGTCCGTGGCGGTCGCCGTGGCGGCCGGGGCCGCGGGGGCGGCGGCCGGAAGGCCGGCCGTGGTCCCGGCGGAGGTCGGCGCCTCCGCCTCGGCCGGAGCCTTGGCGTCGTTGGACGACTTGAGCGCGACCTCCTTGATGAAGAAGGTCACCAGGAAGGCGACGAGCGCGGCCGGGGCGGCGATGAGGAAGACGTCCGCGACGCCGTGGCCGTAGGCGGCCTCGACGACCGTGCGCATCGGACCCGGCAGGGCGTCCAGGTCGGGGATGCCCCCGCCGCCGGTGCCCGCGTTGCTCTTGACGCCGAGGTCGGTCAGACCGTCCTGGACGTAGTGGGTGACGCGGTTGCCGAGGACGGCGCCGAGCGCCGAGACGCCGATGGCGCCACCGAGCGAACGGAAGAAGGTAACGACGGAGCTGGCCGAGCCGAGGTCGCTGGGGGCGACCTGGTTCTGCGTGGCCAGGACCAGGTTCTGCATCATCATGCCGATGCCGAGACCCATGAGGAACATGAAGATCGCGATGTGCCAGTACGTCGTGTCGTACCGGATGGTGCCGAGCAGCCCGAGACCGGCGGTGACCAGGAAACCACCGCTGACCAGCCAGATCTTCCAGCGACCGGTCTTGGTGATGACCTGACCCGAGACGGTCGAGGACAGGAAGAGGCCCGCGATCATCGGGATCGTCATGACGCCGGACATCGTCGGCGACTTGCCGCGGGCGAGCTGGAAGTACTGGCTGAAGAAGACGGTGCCCGCGAACATCGCGATGCCGACGAACAGCGAGGCGACCGAGGCCAGTGTGATGGTGCGATTGCGGAAGAGACGCAGCGGGATGATCGGCTCGCGCGCCTTGGACTCCGTGAAGAGGAACAGCGCGGCCAGGACCACGACGCCGGCGAGCATTGTGTAGGTCTGCCAGGACGCCCAGTCGTACTTGTCACCGGCGAAGGTGACCCAGAGCAGCAGCAGGGAGACCGCGGCGCTGATGAAGAACGCGCCACCCCAGTCGACCTTGACCTCACGCTTGACGACCGGGAGCTTCAGGGTCTTCTGCAGCACGATCAGTGCGATGACCGCGAACGGCACGCCGACGTAGAAGCACCAGCGCCAGCCCATCCAGCTGGTGTCGGTGATGACGCCGCCGAGCAGCGGACCGCCGACGGTGGCGACGGCGAAGACCGCGCCGATGTAACCGCTGTAACGGCCACGCTCACGCGGGGAGATCATGGCGGCCATGACGATCTGCGCCAGTGCGGAGAGGCCGCCGACGCCGATGCCCTGCACCACGCGGCAGGCGATGAGCATGCCGCTGTTGGTGGAGAGACCCGCGACCACGGAGCCCAGCACGTAGATGACCAGGGCTATCTGGACCAGCAGCTTCTTGCTGAACAGGTCGGACAGCTTGCCCCACAGGGGGGTGGTGGCGGTCATCGCGAGCAGCGAGGCCGTGACGACCCAGGTGTACGCGCCCTGGCCGCCGCCCAGGTCGGAGATGATCTCCGGAAGGGCGTTCGACACGACCGTCGACGACAGGATCGCGACGAACATGCCGAGCAGGAGCCCGGCGAGCGCTTCCATGATCTGCCGGTGTGTCATCGGCGCGCCGGACGGGGCTTCGGGGGCCCCGTGCTTGGCGTGGCCGCCCCGCACACCGGTTGGTGTGGTCGTAGCCATTGATTTCCTTCTCTTTGCTTCTGTTACAGGGGTGTACGGGTGTGCGCGACGGCGTCGGGTCCGGAACCGGCTTCTGGACCGGCGACCCCGGAACTCCCGGAAGGGCGCGCACGACAGTCGTCGCTGTGCCGTCCGGGGGTGCACCCGGTGTGGCTACGGCACGCGAAACTGTCGCGCAGCCGTGCCAGCAAAGTATTGAGTTGTCCGACTTCGTCGTCGGACCAGTCCGCAAGGTGGTGGGCGAACATCTCCGTGGTCCGGCGGCCGAGGTCGTCGAGCACGGTGCGTCCGGCCGGCGTCAGCCGCAGAATGCGGGACCGCTTGTCCACCGGGTCGGGGGACCGCTCTATCCAGCCGAACTCCGCCACGTGAGCGACGTGTCGGCTGGTCACCGACATGTCGACGGAGAGCAGCTCCGCCAGCCTGCTGATCCGCATCTCGCCGTGCTGGTCGAGCAGCGCGAGGACGGCGGCGGAGCCGCCGGGGCACTCGGGGGGCAAAATGCGGGCGAGTCCTCTTTTCACGGCGCCCACGGCGCTGAGCTGCCGGGCCAGTTCTTCGTACTGACTCCGTGCGGCCACGAGAACTCCCGAACTGTGCTCTACATCTTGTTGCTTAGGGCAACCATAGAAGCTGTTGGTTGCTACAGACAAACGAAACGGTGCTTGCAGAAGTAAAGGAATGCAAAAGAGGATGGAGGGGTCTGGTCAAGGCCCCAGCGTGTGCCTGGCCGCATCCGGCCGATGTGTGATGCGTCACGCCCAGGGGCAGTCCGGCCTCTGGCTGGGGGCATGCGCACGTCATGGAGTGATCGCGCCGGAGAGCGACTCGCCCGGTGGAGAGCCGGTGCGCACGGCGCCCGGTGTCGGCCCGGGGGTTGGGCGGGGGCCCCGAGTTCGCTAGGGTCCTGCCCCATGGCACACAACCCCCACGCCCCTCAGCAGGGCCCCGCGGGCAATGACGACCCGGCAGGCAGCACGCAGATGTTCCGCGCCTTCGTCGACGAGGGCGAGCCGCAGCGCCGGCAGCAGCCGGCGGCGGCCGCCTCCTCCGGTCCGCGGACCGGGCTGATCGCGGCGGTCGTCGCGGTCGTCGTGATCCTCGGCGCGGTCGCCTGGCTCGCGCTCGGCTGATCCGGACCCGGCCCCGCGACCCGGTCCGCCCACGCGGTCGTGGGCGCCCGCCCGTACCGGCCGGTGCGGGCATGCGCGGTTGAGAGGTCCCGTGCGTACAGGCCGGTCCGCCCACGCGGTCGGAGGACCCTGCGCGTGCCGACCGTCCGGCCCTCCGTCCACCGGCGGCCTCCGTACGCGGGGGCCGCTGCTCTGTCGACGACCCGGGCCGCCGCTCTCTCCGCCGTCCCGACGTGTCTCGTCGCGGCGACGCGGTACGGCGTACCGGCAGCCTCGGGACCGTGCGGCCGTAGAGGCCCACGGGACGGTGCCGACGCTGTCCCGGCACGTCCCCACCGCCGGGCGGGTGCCGCGCCCCCGCGGGCGGGCGCTCAGTCGGTGATGAGTCCCTCTCTGAGCTGGGCGAGGGTGCGGGTCAGCAGCCGGGAGACGTGCATCTGGGAGATGCCGACCTCCTCGCCGATCTGCGACTGGGTCATGTTGGCGAAGAACCGCAGCATGATGATCTGCCGTTCCCGGGGCGCCAGCTTGGCCAGCAGTGGCTTCAGCGACTCCCGGTACTCGACGCCCTCCAGTGCCGCGTCTTCGTAGCCGAGGCGGTCCGCGAGCGAACCCTCGCCCCCGTCGTCCTCGACGGACGGCGAGTCGAGCGAGGAGGCGGTGTAGGCGTTGCCGACGGCGAGACCGTCGACCACGTCCTCCTCCGAGACCCCGAGCGCCTTGGCCAGCTCCGGCACGGTCGGTGAGCGGTCGAGCTTCTGCGCCAGTTCGTCGCTGGTTCTGGTGAGGGCGAGACGCAGCTCCTGGAGCCGGCGCGGCACCCGTACGGACCATGAGGTGTCGCGGAAGAACCGCTTGATCTCGCCGACCACGGTCGGCATCGCGAACGTCGGGAACTCGACGCCGCGTTCGCAGTCGAACCGGTCGATCGCCTTGATCAGGCCGATGGTGCCGACCTGGACGATGTCCTCCATGGGTTCGTTGCGGCTGCGGAAGCGCGCCGCCGCGTACCGGACCAGCGGGAGGTTGAGCTCGATGAGTGTGTCCCGTACGTACGCCCGCTCCGGACTGTCCGGTCCCTCGGTCCCGCCGAGTGCGGCGAGCCTCAGGAACAGGGAGCGGGAGAGCGTACGGGTGTCGATGGCTTCCGACGAGCTGGTGAGCACGGCAGGCGCGGGCGCGCTCTTCGTGAGCGTGAGCACCTTCGAGCTGCCCTGGTCTACGGACATGCCACCCCCTTGAGGTCGCGGACGGTCGCGGTGGCCGCGACCATCGGAGGAACGCAGCCTCCACCTGAATACCGGAGGGGAGGCTGCGGCAAACTCGGTTCCAGCAGAATGTCACATGTCGGCAACACGCTGTAGTGACATGTCGACATGTCAGCGCCACGTCTGTGCAGGAAACAGGGGGTGTACGGCGTTCGTGCCGCTGGAAACGGACATTCCGTCAGTTCAAGCCGGTCTACCCGTCCCAGCTACGCTTCGATCTTGTTTGCGGATCTCAGTCGGGCGAAACTGCGGGCCAGAAGCCTTGACACATGCATCTGGGACACCCCCAGTTCCGCGCTGATCTGGGACTGCGTCAGGTTGTTGTAGTACCTCAGCAGCAGGATCCGCTGCTCGCGCTCGGGCAGCTGGAC
This sequence comes from uncultured Streptomyces sp., assembly GCF_947488945.1. Taxonomy (GTDB): domain Bacteria; phylum Actinomycetota; class Actinomycetes; order Streptomycetales; family Streptomycetaceae; genus Streptomyces. The sequence goes on along the minus strand of NZ_CANLBS010000003.1, from coordinate 73,729 downwards.
GAGCAGGTGGCGCACCAGGTCGCGGTGTTCGACGCCGGCGAGCGCGGGATCCTCGTAGCCGAGCCGGTCCAGCAGGCCGGGCAGGCCGTCGCCCTCCTGGGCCGCCTCCAGCGAGGTCGCGTGGTAGGAGCGTCCGGCCTCGATGCAGGCCAGCACCTCCTCCTCGGAGATCTTCAGCCGTTCCGCGATCTCCGCCGTGGTGGGCGACCGCCCGTGAGCCGTCGTCAGGTCCTCGGTGGCGCCGGTGACCTGTACCCAGAGCTCGTGCAGCCGACGGGGCACGTGCACGGTGCGGACGTTGTCGCGGAAGTAGCGCTTGATCTCGCCGACCACCGTGGGCATCGCGAACGTGGGGAACTGCACGCCGCGTTCGGGGTCGAACCGGTCGATGGCGTTGATGAGGCCGATGGTGCCGACCTGGACCACGTCCTCCATCGGCTCGTTGCGGCTGCGGAAACGTGCCGCCGCGTAACGCACCAGGGGAAGGTTGGCCTCGATCAGGGCAGCCCGGACCCGGCGGTGCTCGGCGGTCCCCGGCTCCAGCTCCTTGAGCTGGCCGAAGAGCAGTTGGGTGAGGGCCCGGGTGTCGGCGCCGCGGGTCCTGGCGGGGGGCGCGGTGGGGTCCGGCGTCTCGGTCTGGATCTCGTCGGACGGAATCGGCGGCTGGGTCGACTGGGGTGGCACTTGAGGCGCTGTACTGGCCGGCACGGTGACGCCACCCCTTCGTGGTTTGCGGTCAACTACGGTCAATTCATCCGTCAAAAGCGGTCATAGCATCACAAGACATGTCCACTGTGCGCAAGCACCCCATGAGCCCGTGTTGGGTTCAACTTGGTTTAAACACGACAAAAAGGCCCCTCGCTCAATGGCGAGGGGCCTGGCGGGGGGCCCTGCGGCGCGAAGCCGGGGGCCCGGCCGGGCGCGTCCGTGGATCGCGGATCACACCCCGGAAGGCGTAGTCGCGGTTCAGAAGGCGTAGTCGGCGATGACCCAGGTGGCGAAGGCGCGCCACTGGCCCGCGGCGTCCTGGTGGGCCGGGTGCTCGATGTAGCGCACCAGCGCGTCCTCGTCGGCGACGGCCGAGTTGATGGCGAAGTCGTACGCGATCGGCCGGTCGGTGATGTTCCAGGCGCACTCCCAGAACTCCAGCTCCGGGATCTGTCCCTGGAGCTTCGAGAACGCCTCCGCGCCGGCCACCACCCTCGGGTCGTCCCGCTCGACGCCGTCGTTCAGCTTGAAGAGGACCAGGTGGCGGATCATGGGGTGCTCGTTCCTAATTCACCAGCTCGGACATGAAGTCCCCGACGCCCTGGGCGGCGCTGGAAACGCCTTCGAACCCTACCTGGACGAGGTCGGCCGCCCGGGCCGGGGCCGTGATGATCGTGTACAGCACGAAGACCACCACCATGTAGAGCGCGATCTTCCTTGCTTGCGCCACAGCCCCTGCCTCCCCTTGGGTCCAGCGATCGGGCGCGATTCTATCCGCACACCTGCTCGGAACCGCTGGCTGTTCGCGAACGCATCTGCGAAAGCTCACGGGCTCTTCAGGGACCAAGGGCCGTGTGCGCGGGGCCTTTTGCCCGGCCGCAGGAGGTGAGGGCCGTAGCAGGATGGGAGCACGGGCCCGGCGGATCCGGCAGGAATCCGAAGGGCTTCGGAACAGGTCCCGCTCTGTGGGATCGCGCCGCCGGACTTCCCCCCGACGGCGGCGCGATCGGTAGGGCCTGTTCTCATCGGGGGAAGCGGCTTGTCCCCCCGATGCCGCTTCCCCCGACCTCATCGTGGCAAGGGGACGGCACGGCGACGACGGCCCCGGCCCCCGGACCTCTCCGGGAGCCGGGGCCGTCGTGCGTCCCGGAGGCGTGTTCACCCGTACGCGCCGTCACGGGCGGGCAAGGCTGCGTCCCCGCGCGCACCGGCCGGACGTCCCGCGGGCGACGTACCCCGTACAGCACAACACCCCCTGACCGCGTTTCCGCGGGTCAGGGGGTGTGAGAGCGGTAGCGGAGGGATTTGAACCCTCGGTGAGTTTCCCCACACTCGCTTTCGAGGCGAGCTCCTTCGGCCGCTCGGACACGCTACCGAGAGAGAGCTTAGACCATCTCCGGCCGGGAAAAGAAATCGGTTCTCAGCGGGAGCGGAAGAAGGCGGTGAGCTGCGCCGAGCAGGCCTCTTCCAGGACCCCGCCGACGACTTCCGGCCGGTGGTTGAGACGGCGGTCGCGGACGACGTCCCACAGGGAGCCGGCCGCGCCCGCCTTCTCGTCGCGGGCGCCGTAGACGACCCGGTCGACCCGGGACTGCACGAGGGCGCCCGCGCACATGGTGCAGGGCTCCAGGGTGACCACCAGGGTGCAGCCGGTCAGCCGCCAGTGGCCGAGGGCCCCGGCGCCGCGGCGCAGCGCGAGGACCTCCGCGTGCGCGGTCGGGTCGCCGGTCGCCTCACGTTCGTTGTGCCCGGTGGCGACCGGTGACCCGTCCGGGCCCAGGAGGACGGCGCCGACCGGCACGTCGCCGGCCCGCGCCGCCCGCGCGGCCTCGTCCAGGGCGCGGCGCATGGTGGCCCGCCACGGATCCCGTACGGGGTCGGCGGCGGGCGGTGCGGTGGAAGCGGATGGGGGGATAGGGGGCTGGGACGGGGATGCGGGCGGTGGAGCAGTCACCCGCGGACCCTAACGGACGGACTCCAGCACCTCGGCCGCTCCCAACGCCTCGGCGATCTCCGCCAGTGCGTCGGTCCGCAGCGTCAGCAGTGCCTGCGAGGAGAGGCCGAGGTCGGCGAGGAGGCCCGCGTCCCCGATCGGCCCCGCCGGGACGGCGTCGGGGTCGGTGTCCTGGTCGGTGTCGATCGTGTCGTCGGGCGCCGTCCGGCCGCCGACCACGACGCCGGCGGGCGCCTCGTCGTCGGCGTCGTCCTCGGACTCGTCGAGGCCGACGAGCTCCTCCAGGGCGGCGATCACGTCTTCGGCCCCGGGTTCGCGGCCGAGCAGTTCGTCGGTGAGCAGGATCTCCCCGTACGAGGAACGCGAGGCGGCGGCCGCGTCCGAGACGTAGATGCGCGGGTCCTCCTCACCATCCACGCGGACGACGCCGAACCAGGCGTCCTCCTGCTCGATGTAGACGACGACCGTGTCCTCGTCCACCGAGGCTTCCCGGGCCAGATCCGTCAGGTCGGGCAGGGTCTCCACATCGTCGAGCTCTGTATCGCTCGCTTCCCACCCGTCTTCGGTGCGCGCGAGCAGTGCGGCGAAGTACACCGTGACTCTCCCACTGGTCATAGGTGAATCGGTCCGACGGGAGAACAGACGGTTGTCCGACTGCTCTGTGCCCCGCCCAATCGGCATCGTGGCAGAAACCTGCGCCGCTGGGGACCTCTTCGCCCGTTGCGTCGGCCATCAGTTCCCGGACACCCCCGCTCGGCGGAAGGGCGCCCGGCGCGGCCGGCGGGCGCTCGGGGGACGGGGCGGAGCGACGTCACCAGCGGAACGTACGCATCCGCATCTGTTGGCGCATACGGGCCGCGCGGGCCCGGCGGGGCTGGACGCGGTCCCTCAGCTGCTTCGCCTCGTGCAGCTCGCGGAGGAACTGGGCGCGGCGCCTGCGGCGGGCGGCCTCACTCTCCTGCTCCGCTTCCGCGCCTTCCGGCGCGTCGCGCGCGTCGCGGGACGCCGGCGACGCGTCCCCGTCCGGCTTCCGTCGCCCGTCCTGCATCGACACACCACCCCACGGCTGGTCCGTACGATCCCACCTTCCCCCCGAACGGATGGTTGATGCCAGCGCAGGGATCCGGAGGGCACGGCTACTGTTGCCGCATGCGGATCCACGTCGTCGACCACCCGCTGGTGGCGCACAAACTCACCACTCTGCGCGACAAGCGCACCGACTCCCCGACCTTCCGGCGGCTCGCCGACGAGCTGGTCACCCTGCTCGCCTACGAGGCGACCCGGGACGTGCGGACCGAGCAGGTCGACCTGCAGACCCCGGTCTCGCCGACGACCGGCGTGAAGCTGTCCTACCCGCGGCCGCTGGTCGTCCCGATCCTGCGCGCCGGCCTCGGCATGCTGGACGGCATGGTGCGGCTGCTGCCGACCGCCGAGGTCGGTTTCCTGGGCATGATCCGCAACGAGGAGACGCTCCAGGCGGAGACGTACGCGACGCGGATGCCCGAGGACCTGTCGGGTCGCCAGGTGTACGTCCTGGACCCGATGCTGGCCACCGGCGGCACGCTGGTCGCGGCCATCCGGGAGCTGATCAAGCGCGGCGCCGACGACGTCACCGCCGTGGTGCTGCTGGCGGCGCCGGAGGGCGTGGAGGTCATGGAGCGCGAGCTGGCCGGGGCCCCGGTCACCGTGGTCACCGCGTCGGTCGACGAGCGGCTGAACGAGAACGGCTACATCGTCCCCGGCCTCGGTGACGCGGGCGACCGTATGTACGGGACCGCCGACTAGCGGGACCGGACGTCTTCGTGCGCGGCCGTGGCCGGCACCCCGCGCGGGGTGCCGGCCACGGCCGTCTGGGCGGGTGACCCGCGGGCGTCAGCAGGCGGACGGGGCCGGAGAGGGCTTGGTCAGCGCCGAGAGCGCCGCGTTCGCGGCCTGCGGGGTGCTGAGCGCGGTGAACTTGCTGCCCAGGATCAGGTCGATGTCGGCGCCCTTGCGTGCGTCGGTCCTGGTCGTGGTGCCCGCGAGCTGCGTGCCGAGGACCGGGAAGCCGGTCTTGGCGGCGGCCGGCCCGCCCAGCAGCAGGCCGGTACCCGGCACCTTCTTGTCGTACGCGGCGGGGGCGTTGCCCACCTCGCCGACGGTGAACCCGCGCTTCTTCAGCTCGTCGGCCGCCGCCTTGGCCAGCCCGCTGCGCGGGGTGGCGTTGTAGACGTTGACCTTGATCGCGGAGTTCTTGGGGAGGGCCGCGGGGACGGCCGACGCCGCAGCCGCCGGGCACTCGCGCTTGTGGTCGGCGGCGACCGCCTTCTTCTCGCCACCGCCCGCGAAAACGTCGACGAGCTGGAGCGTGCCCCAGCCCGCGAGGCCGAGCGCCACCACGGCGGCCGCCGCCGCGAGGACGATCCGGCCGCGACGACGGGGCCGGCGCATCCGGGGATACGCGTCGCCCGTGATGCGGTACTTTCCGCCCATGCCGGGGGGAGTGAGCATGCTCATGGACGCAGCGTAGTGCGACCTGGTCATGTTGCGTACTAAATGATCAACGCCTGGCACCCGCATGCGCGGAAAAGCACCCGAAAGGTCCGAAAAGGCGTGGGTCCGGGGCGCGCCGGTGCCGGGAAGGGGCCGGCCGGAGCTACGGGCCGACGGGGGTCAGCCCAGTTCGAGGACGCGGGCGTGCAGCACCTGGCGCTGCTGGAGCGCGGCGCGGACGGCGCGGTGCAGGCCGTCCTCCAGGTAGAGGTTGCCCTGCCATTTCACGACATGGGCGAACAGGTCGCCGTAGAAGGTGGAGTCCTCGGCGAGCAGGGTTTCGAGATCCAGCTCGCCCTTCGTGGTCACGAGCTGGTCCAGGCGGACCGGGCGCGGCGCGACGTCCGCCCACTGTCGGGTGCTTTCCCGGCCGTGGTCGGGGTAAGGCCGCCCGGTTCCGATGCGCTTGAAGATCACACGGAAAGCCTACCGGGGAACGGCCTCCGGGCGCAGCAGTGGAACGCGACGTCGTGGGTGTCCGACCGGGATCAACCGGGCGAAGTCGTACGGCCGCGGTCACCCGGGGGCGGGGCGCGGCGGGAGGCCCGGTCGGGGACTCGCCCGTCCGCCCGCCGCCGGGCGCGGCCTCCCTGGCAACGGTGGTGCGGGAGCGCGCGGGGGCGTACGGAGTGACACCGGCGCGGAAGAGGGCGCGGGGTCGGGGCCCACGCGGAGACGACGGGGCGCACCCACGTGCCGGCCGTGGCCCTCCCGGTGGGCGGTCCGCCGTGTCCCGGGTGTCGACCGCGGGGCCGCGCTCGTCACCCGGCCGTCCCCGGCTCCCCGTCCGCGCCGTGGTCGCGTGCGTGGCGCGCCGCCCTGGCCGCGGCCTTCGCGTGCTGCTTGAAGGCGCGCACCTCGGCGAGGGAATCGGGGCCGGTGATGTCGGCGACGGACCGGTGGGCGCCCTCCTCGCCGTACGCGCCGGCCGCCTCACGCCAGCCCGCTGGCCGTACCCCGAACCGTTTGCCGAGCAGCGCCAGGAAGATCTGGGCCTTCTGGGCGCCGAAGCCGGGCAGGGAGTTCAGCCGCGCCAGCAGGTCGGCGCCGTCCGCGGCGCCGGTCCAGACGGCGTCCGCCCGGCCGTCGTACTCCGCGACCAGGAACCGGCAGAGCTGCTGCACGCGTTGTGCCATGGAGCCCGGATAGCGGTGCAGTGCCGGCTTCCGCGTGAAGAGGGCGGTGAACGCCTCGGGGTCGTACCCGGCGACCGTGCGGGCGTCCAGGTCGTCCGTGCCCATCCGCTCCGCCAGCGTGTACGGGCCGGTGAAGGCCCACTCCATCGGCACCTGCTGGTCCAGCAGCATCCCGACGAGTGCCGCCAGCGGGCTGCGCGCCAGCAGCGCGTCGGCCTCCGGCCGCTGCGCGATGCGCAGGGTGACCGCGGTGTCCTCGTGCCGTGCCGTGTCCCGGCCTCCGTCGCTCCTGGTCATACGACCGATGGTCCCGGCAGCGGCGGCACCCGGCGACTCCTGAGCCGCCGGCGCACGCCGGGCCCCCGGCACAGGCCGCCCGGCATGCGGCCTTCGGGCCGGTCCGGGGGCGGGCGGGAGGGCGGCGGACGAGGGGGTGGTGGCATACGGGTACGAACCGCTGTTCAGGCTCCGCAATCGTGTTGATCATCACTCCGTCGGCACTGATCGATCACGTTAGCTTGCGTAGGTGACTGACAATCAGATGGCAGATGCGCCCGACACGGCGGCCGAGCTCTCGGATGTTCTCTTCGCCGGCCGGCTGGGGACGACCCACGCACGGTGGCGGCGGCTCTTCGGGTCCGCTCCGTTCCGGTTCCAGGAAGGGCTCAGCCACCCGGAGCGCGTCGAGCTCAGTTACCGCCGGCTCCGGCTGGTCGACAGGACGGCCCGCGAAGCCTCCTCGGGTCCGCAGGCGTTCGCGGACGACCCCGTCGAGCTCACGGCCTTCCACGAGTGGGCGGGCGTGGTGGACCCCGGCATGGCGACCATCGCCAGCATCCACTACAACCTCTTCTTCGGAAGTCTGGTGGACCACGATCCGGCCGAGCGCGATCTGAGCGAGTACACGGACGCGGAGCGCATCGGGACCTTTCTCTGTACCGAGGTCGCCCATGGCAATGACGCGGCGCACATGGAGACCACCGCCACCTTCGACCGCGCGACGGGAACGTTCGTGCTGAACACCCCGGCCCCCGCCGCCGCGAAGTTCATGCCCAACACCAGTCCGGCCGGAGGGGCGAAGGGAGCGGTCGTCGCGGCGCGCCTGATCATCGACGGGGCGGACCACGGGGTCTTCCTGTTCCTGACCCCGCTGAGCGACGGCACCGGCAGCGCCCTGCCGGGCGTCGAGGTGCGGCCGCTTCCCCAGACGGCCAGCAGCCCCGTCGACCACTGCGCCACGTCCTTCCACGAGGTCCGCCTCCCCTTCGGCGCCCTCCTCCAGGGCGACCACGGGCGGCTCACCCCCGACGGCGTGTTCACCAGCGCGCTCGGAAGCCCCCGTCGGCGGTTCCTGCGGTCCATCGGGCGGGTCACCATGGGCAAGCTGTGCATGACCGCCCACAGCCTGGGCGTGATGCGCCATGCCGTCGACGTCGCCGTCCGGTACGCCCACACCCGCGTCACCTCGGGCATGACGAACGGGCAGCGGGTGCCGCTGATCGCCCACCGCGGCCACCACGCACCTCTGCTCGACGCCGTGGCGACCGCGTACGCCGCCACGCTGTTCCAGCGGTCGGTCGTCCGGCAGTGGGCGACGACGCCCGAGGAGGACCGCCCGGCGTACGAGCGTCTGACGGCGATCAGCAAGGCGTGGATCACCTGGCGGGCCCGTGCGGTCATGACCGAGTGCCGTGAGCGGTGCGGTGCCCAGGGCCTGATCATGGCCAACGGCATCGCCCTGCAACTCGCCTCCATCGAGGGGACGATCACCGCCGAGGGCGACAACAAGGTCATCACGGAGAAGGCCGGGGGCGAGATGCTGCTCGGTGGCGTGGAGCTGAAACCGGAGAGCGAGACCGCGGCCGAGGACCGTGAACTGGCCGACCCGGAATACCTCCAGGACCTGCTGGCCGACATCGAGCGGATAGCGCACACACGGGCGAAGGAACGTCTCCGCAGACGCGCGGCCTCCCCGCTGGCCCGGTGGAACGCGACGGTCACACCGGCCGTCGCGCTCGTCGACGCGCACGCCCACCGGCTCGCCGGCGAGGCCTTGATGACCGCTGCCGGCCAGGTCCCCTCACCGCTCTCCCGCGACCTGCTGCGGGGGCTGCACGCGCTGTTCGTCCTGCGCCAGATCGCCGCGCACAGCGGGGATCTCCTGGCCCGCGGCCGGATGACGGCCTCCCAGGTGGAAGAGATCCCCGACGCCGTCGAGGCCGTCCTCACCTTCCTGGCGCCGCACGCGCTGACGCTCACCCGCGCCTTCGCGGTCCCCGAGGAACTGCTGGCCACGCACCCCATGCTCGCCTCCTGACCGGGCCCGGAGCCGTCGGCCCGGCCCGCCTCCCGGCCGCCGTGCGGGCCGGCGGCCGGGAGGCGGTCAGTCAGGTGTAGAGCGCTCTGTGCATCGCGTACGCGAAGTCGTCCCCGGAACTCAGGGTGAGCGCGACCCGATCGCTGTAGGACAGATAGGCCGCCTGCTGCGCCTCGTTCAGATCGATTTCCAAGACCGGACCTGCCGGGGCCGCCCTTCTGAGCGGGGCCAGCAGGAGCGAAGGGACCGGGAATCGCATGACGTCCACGGTCCGCCGGAAATGGTGGACGGCGTTCTCGTCGTGTTCCGAGATTTCTTCGAGCGCCTGGGCCAGCGGCCCGCCCGGCCCGTCCGCCGTCTCGTCGAGCAGATCGCGGCATGCTTCGAGGCGGCGGATGTGTTCCGTCCCCACCTGCACGGCATGCAGACTGACCAGGCGGTTTCCGTCAGGACCGTACAGCTTGTAGCCCGCGCGGGCCGCGCCCCGGCAGACTCCGGCCGGATTGGACAGTTCCTGCCAGCACGCCAGAGGCGGCATTTTCTCCTGGATCTCGCCCCAGCTTTCGTATGCGCCGCGGACGATGTCCGCGGCGTGCGGAGCAAGGGTTTCCAGATGGTAGTAGTAGAGGGAGTGGAGTAGTCGTTCCTCCATTTCCAGAAATCGCGCCATGAACACGGACTCTTCGGGTACGAGAATGTAGATCGGGGAATTCCTTCGGTCATCGGGCACGCATGCGGCCATCATGCCGATTCCGTGCCGCCGGGACATGCGCCTTCTCTCTCCGCCCTTTCCGGATCGCCGTCCCGTGGACGGTGGGCGGAGCGGGCGGGACCTGCCGCGGCGATCGGCTCCCGGGCGCGGTCGGCGCCGACGGGAGACCGTCGGCGGCTCCGGCGCGATCATGATCGTGCACGCCGGACGTCCGTCCGGCACCGGGGTCGGGGCATGCACTGCCGGGGAGCCCGCCCCGCCGCCGCCGGGGGCGCGGACAGTAGAGTGCGGCAGCGACATCCCCCCCGAAACCCCGAGGTCCCGGCCGTGTCTCCCGCCCCGCCCCCGCCCCCCGCCCGCCGGCCCGCGCCCCCCGTGTCCGTGGTGGGCGTCGGCGCGGACGGCTGGGCCGGGCTGACGGAAGCAGCGCGCACCGTGCTGCGGTCCGCCGGGACGCTGATCGGCGGCCCCCGCCAGCTCGCGCTGCTGCCCCCGGAGTGCGCCGGGCAGCGGGTGGAATGGCCGTCGCCACTGCGGCCGGCCGTCGCCGGACTGCTCGCGGCGCACCGGGACCGCCACGTCGCGGTACTGGCCAGCGGCGACCCGATGTTCTACGGGATCGGGCGGGCGCTCACCGAGGAACTCGGCGCCGAGGCCCTCCGGGTGCTGCCCCACCCGTCGTCCGTCTCGTACGCCTGCGCGCGACTCGGCTGGCCCGTCGAGGACACCACGACGGTCACCCTGGTGGGCCGGCCCGCCGCCCGGCTCGCCGCCGAGCTGTACGACGGCCGGCGGCTGCTGGTGCTCAGCGCGGGCGCCGGTACCCCCGCCGAGGTCGCCGCGCTGCTGACCGACCGCGGCTTCGGCCCCAGCCGGCTCACCGTCCTCGACCGCCTCGGCGCGGCCGGGGAGGCCCGTACCGAGGGGATCGCCGAGCGCTGGGACGCCCCGCCCGGCGACCCGCTCAACGTGGTGGCGGTCGAGTGCCGCGCCGCCCCCGGCGCCCTGCGCACCGGACGGGTGCCCGGCCTGCCCGACGAGGCGTACGAGCACGACGGCCAGCTCACCAAGCGCCATGTGCGGGCCGCGACGCTCGCCGCGCTCGCCCCCGCACCCGGCGAACTGCTGTGGGACGTCGGCGGCGGCTCCGGCTCCATCGCCGTCGAGTGGATGCGGGCCGACCCGTCCTGCCGTGCGGTCACCGTCGAACGCGACCCCGGCCGCGCCGGACGCATCGCCCGCAACGCCGACCGGCTCGGCGTGCCCGGCCTCCGGGTCGTCACCGGCCGGGCGCCCGACGCCCTGGCCGGACTGCCGGCGCCCGACGCCGTCTTCGTCGGCGGCGGGCTGACCGTCCCCGGACTGCTGGACGCCTGCTGGGACGCGCTGCCGCCCGGCGGCCGGCTGGTCGCCAACACCGTGACCCTGGAGTCCGAGGCGCTGCTCACCGAGCGATACCGGCGCCACGGCGGTGAACTCGTCCGGCTCGCCGTCGCCCACGCGGTGCCCGTCGGCGGCTTCACCGGATGGCGGCAGGCCATGCCCGTCACCCAGTGGTCCGTACGCAAACCGATTCCCGCGGCCGGCCCCGCCGGACCGTCCCCCGACCACGAGGACCTGCCATGACCGTGTACTTCATCGGCGCCGGCCCCGGCGCGGCCGACCTGATCACGGTGCGCGGCGCCCGTCTCCTCGCCGCCAGCCCGGTCTGCCTCTACGCCGGCAGCCTGGTGCCGCGCGAACTCCTCGCCGCATGCCCGCCGGACGCACGGCTGGTGGACACCGCCCGGCTCGACATCGACGCCATCACCGCCGAACTGGTCGCCGCGCACGCGGCCGGCCACGACGTCGCCCGGCTGCACTCCGGCGACCCGTCCGTCTTCTCCGCCGTCAACGAGCAGATGAAGCGGCTCGACGACGCCGGGGTGCCCTACGAGGTGGTGCCGGGGGTGCCCGCGTTCGCCGCGGCCGCCGCCGCGCTGAAACGGGAACTGACCGTGCCGACCGTCGGCCAGACCGTCATCCTCACCCGGATCGCCCAGCAGGCCACCGCGATGCCCGAGGGCGAGGACCTGGCGACCCTCGGCCGCAGCGGCGCGCTGATCGTGCTGCACCTCGCCGCCCGCTACGTGGACCGGGTGGTGGACGAACTGCGCCCGCACTACGGGGGCGACTGCCCGGCGGCCGTCGTCGCCATGGCCTCCCGGCCCGAGGAGATCGTGCTGCGCTCCACCCTCGACTCGATCGCCGCGGAGGTGAAGGCGGCGGGCGTGGTCCGCACCGCCGTCATCATGGTCGGCCGGACCCTGGGGGCGGAGCAGTTCCGCGACAGCCACCTCTACTCCCCGGAGCGCGACCGGCACACCTGCTGACCGGCGCCGGCTCCGGTTCCGGTACGGAGCGCGGTCACCGCACCCCGCTGCGCCCCACCACCGTGCCCGCGCGGTCGACGCAGATCACGTCCACCGCCACCGGTGCACCCCGCAGCACGCCGAGCGCCTGGTCGCGGGCGGCGACCGCCACCAGGTCGCCGAGCGGCACACCGGCCGCCGCGCACGACTGGAGTGCGGCCAGGCCGGTGTTGGCGGTGGCGACCTCGGCGGCCAGCGCGTCGCCCGCTCCGCCGGCCCGCGCCAGACGGGCCAAGAACCCCTTGTCGACCTGCGAACGGGCCGAGTGCAGGTCCAGGTGGCCGGCCGCGAGCTTCGACAGCTTGGCGAAACCGCCGCAGACGGTGAGCCGGTCCACCGGATGACGGCGCACGTACTTCAGCACCGCCCCGGCGAAGTCCCCCATGTCGAGCAGGGCGATGTCCGGCAGTCCGTACTCCGCCGCCACGGTCTTCTCCGAGGTGGAGCCGGTGCAGCCGGCCACGTGGGTCAGCCCGGCGGCCCGCGCCACGTCCACCCCGCGCCGGATCGAGTCGATCCACGCCGAGCAGGAGTACGGCACGACGACGCCGGTGGTGCCGAGGATCGACAGCCCGCCGAGGATGCCGAGCCGCCCGTTCCACGTGGAACGGGCGATCTCCTCACCGTGGTCCACCGAGACGGTGATCTCCACGTCGCCGGTGGAACCGTGCTCCGCCATCACCCGCGCCACGTGCTCGCGCATCAACTGGCGGGGCACCGGATTGATGGCCGGCTCCCCGACCGCCAGCGGCAGCCCCGGCAGCGTGACCGTGCCGACGCCGGGGCCGGCCCGGAAGACCACGCCCGAACCCGCGGGAAGCAGCCGGACCGTGGAGCGCACCAGCGCCCCGTGGGTCACGTCCGGGTCGTCACCCGCGTCCTTGACCACCCCGGCGGTGGCGTACCCGTCCGCCAGTTCCTCCACGGCCAGCGCGAACGACGGCGTCCGGTCCTTCGGCAGGGTGATGGTGACGGGATCGGGGAACTCGCCGGTCAGCAGCGCGGTGTACGCGGCGGTGGTCGCCGCCGTCGCGCAGGCGCCCGTCGTCCAGCCCGGCCGCAGCCCGGTGTGTTTGAGTTGGGCCTCGCGGCCGCCGCGCGCCCCGCCGTTCACGTCACTGCTCATGGATGGACCTCTTCGATGGAGCCGGTACCCCCGCCGCAGCCGCGGCCCCCGCACGTTCTCGTCCTCGGCGGGACGACCGAGGCACGGCAGGTCGCCGAGGCGCTCGCGGAGCCCGGCGCGCCCGGTCGGACCGTACGCGTCACCAACTCGCTGGCCGGCCGGGTGGCGAGCCCGCGGCTGCCGCCCGGGGAGGTGCGTGTCGGCGGGTTCGGCGGCACGGAGGGGCTCGCCGACTGGCTGAGGATCCACCGGGTGGATGCCCTCATCGACGCCACCCATCCTTTCGCCGGGACGATCAGTTTCCACGCGGCCAGGGCCGCCGCCATGGTCCATGTTCCCCTGCTGGCACTCCGCCGGCCCGGCTGGGTGCCCGGCGAGGCCGACCGCTGGCACTCCGTCGGCTCCCTGGACGAGGCGGCCGCCCTGCTGCCCTCGCTGGGCGGCCGCGTCTTCCTGACGACCGGCCGGACAGGACTGGCCGCCTTCGCGCACCTGGACGGCCTCTGGTTCCTGACGCGCTCGGTCGACGCGCCCGGACCGCCGTGTCCCGCCCGGATGGAGGTGCTGCTGGACCGCGGCCCGTTCACGGTCGCCGGTGAGCGGGAACTGATCCGCCGACACCGCGTCGACGTCCTCGTCACCAAGGACAGCGGCGGTGCGGCGACCGCCCCGAAGCTCGCCGCCGCCCGCGAGGTGGGCATCCCGGTGGTGGTGGTCCGGCGGCCACCGGTGCCCGAGGGGGTGCCGGTGGCCGGTACGCCCCGGGAGGCGCTGGACTGGCTGCGGGAGCGGTTCCCCGCCAACTGACCCGGCCCGTTCACCCGACGGGACCGCCCTACGCGGGCTGCTCGGGCTCCGGGTAACGGCGGGGGGTCCACACGATCCGGCGCCCGTCGCCGCGCTCCACCCAGCGGGTCTGGGACGAGCCGACGATCAGCAGCGTCCGCATGTCCACCTCCGCCGGATCGAGATCGGCCAGCCGGACCGTCCGCACGCTCTCCGCGGGACCGCCGACGTCCCGCCCCAGCACCACGGGGGTGTCCGGCGAGCGGTGCTCCAGCAGCAGGTCGCGGGCCTTGCCGACCTGCCAGTTCCGGCTCCTGGACCCAGGGTTGTACAGGGCCAGCACCAGGTCCGCCGACGCGGCGGCGCGCAGCCGCGTCGCGATGACCTCCCACGGCTTGAGCCGGTCGGAGAGCGAGAGGGTCGCGTAGTCGTGGCCGAGCGGGGCGCCCGCGCGGGCCGCCGCCGCGTTGGCCGCGGTCACCCCCGGCAGCACCCGCACCGGGACGTCGGCGTACGCGTCCTGCGACGCCGCCTCCAGCACCGCGGTCGCCATGGCGAAGACGCCCGGATCGCCGCCGGAGACCACCGCGACGCGGCGTCCGCGGCGGGCCAGGTCGAGGGCGAACTCGGCGCGCTCGGCCTCCACCTTGTTGTCCGAGCCGTGCCGTGTCTGTCCCGGCCGCACCGGCACCCGGTCCAGATAGGTGGTGTAGCCGACGACGTCGTCGGCGGCGGCCAGCGCCCCGCGCGTCTCCGGCGTCAGCCACAGCGGTCCGGCCGGGCCAGTGCCGACGACGACGACCTCGCCGGACTCCGGGGTCCGCTCGGGGCGCGGCGCGTCGATCCGGCTGGGCAGCACCGCCACCGCGAAGTACGGCACCGAGTCCGCCTCGACACCGGCCAGGTCGCCGGTCCGCTCGCCCGCCATGGTGGCCCGTTCGACGTACCGTGCCTCGGGCAGCCGGCCCGACGCCTCGAACGCGCGGCGCACCGCCGGGAAGGTACGGCCGAGCTTCATCACCACGGCCGAGTCCGTCGACGCCAGACGGGCCGTCAGCTCCTCCTCGGGGAGCGTGCCGGGCAGGATCGTCAGGATCTCCTCGCCCTCCACGAGCGGGGTCCCGAGCCGCGCGGCGGCGGCGCTGACCGAGGTGACCCCGGGGATCACCTCGGTGACGTACCGGTCCGCGAGCCGCTTGTGCATGTGCATGTACGAGCCGTAGAACATCGGGTCGCCCTCGGCGAGGACGGCCACGGTCCGGCCGGCGTCGAGGTGGGCGGCGAGACGGTCCGCGGCCTCGGCGTAGAACTCCTCCAGCGCGCCCCGGTAGCCGCCGGGGTGGTCGGTGGTCTCCGTCGTGACGGGGTAGACCAGCGGCTCCTCGATGTGGTCGGCGCGCAGGTGCGCGGCGGCGATCGACCGGGCGATCGACCGTCCGTGCCGCGCGCTGTGGTACGCCACGACGTCGGCCTCGGCGAGGGCGCGCACCGCCCGTACGGTCATCAGCTCCGGGTCGCCGGGGCCGAGTCCGACTCCGTAGAGGCGTCCGGGGGTGGTCGCGCCGGTGCCGTCGGGGGTGGTCACGGGGCTGGTCACTCTTCCTCGCTGGCGATGGCGTTGAGGGCCGCGGCGGCGATGGCGCTGCCGCCGCGCCGGCCGCGCACCACCAGGTGTTCCAGGCCGGACGGGTGGGCGGCCAGGGCCTCCTTGGACTCGGCGGCGCCGACGAAGCCCACCGGGACGCCGATGACGGCGGCCGGACGCGGCGCGCCCTCCTCGATCATCTCCAGCAGCCGGAACAGCGCGGTCGGCGCATTGCCGACGGCGACCACGGCGCCTTCGAGCCGGTCCCGCCACAGCTCCAGCGCGGCCGCCGAGCGGGTGGTGCCGAGCTCCTTCGCCAGACCGGGCACGGCCGGGTCGGAGAGGGTGCAGACCACCTCGTTGCCGGCGGGCAGCCGCTTGCGGGTGACGCCGCTGGCCACCATCGCCACGTCGCACAGAATCGGCGCCCCGGCGCGCAGCGCGGCGCGGGCGTCCGCGACGGCGCGAGGAGAGAAAGCGATGTCGCGTACGAGGTCGACCATGCCGCAGGCGTGGATCATCCGGACGGCGACCTGGCTCACGTCGGCGGGCAGCCCGGCCAGATCCGCCTCCGCGCGGATGGTGGCGAAGGACTGGCGGTAGATCGCCGGTCCGTCCTTCTCGTACTGATGCACAGTGCTGTCGCTTTCTTCGTCGGGCCGGCCGGTCGTCTTCGGCGGCCGGCCGGGGGCGGTTCCGGTCGTGGTCCGGGACCGGGGCGTGGCGGTGCGCGCGCCGTGCGGCACGGGCTGCGCGGTGGGTCAGGTCGTGGCGGAGCGGGCCGCAGCGACGGCGGCGGCGAGCGCCGCCGGATCGTGCGGGACGACGACCGGCGCGTCCCGCTGCCCGTCGCGCACGCGGGTGATCCGGTAGCCGTCCGGGCCCGCGACCACGTCGGTCCACTCGCCGTGCGGGTGGCCGCAGCGCCGCTCGCACCCCGACCAGTAGACAGGGAGCCGTCCGACGGGTCCGACAGCGGCCCCCGCGTCGGCCCGGACGTCGGCGTGCGCCTTTGCGCAGCCCGGCCGACCCACGCAGGCCCCGACCCCGGCCCACGGCGAGTCGGGCGCGGTGACCAGGCCGGCGCCGGCGAGGCGGCGCAGGGCGTGCGCGGTCCGGTCGGCGGGGTCCGGCGGGAGGCCGGACGGGGCGTCGGGGAGGCCGGACGGCCGCGGGGGTGAGTCGGACGGCGCGTCGGGGAGGCCGGACGGTGCCGGGGGGTGGGCGGGGTGCGCCTCGGGGAGGGGGAGGACGACGCCGCGCCAGGGGGTGAGGCGCAGTTCGCCGTCGCAGAGCTCGGTGAGGGTGCGCCACTGGCCGGCCGTCAGGCGGCCCATCGGCACGCCGACGTGCAGCGCGGTCCGTCCGCCGGGACCGGTCACGGCGCCGGGCCCGGGGACGTGCGCGGTGCCCGGTGCGGGGCGCGTCACGGTCGGCGCGGTGACCCCGGTCCGCCGGGCGACCTCGGCCGGCAGCGCGTCGCGGGCCCTCTCGGACAGGTCCGCCACCCGCCAGGCGCCGGAGTCCCCGGCGGCGTCGAGGAACGCGAGGGCGGCGGTGAGCGCGGCGGCGGGGGCGTCCGCGAAGGGGACGGGGACGGCCTGGTCGTGGCCCGCGATCCGCAGCAGCGCCCCGTCCGGGCCGGTGGCGATCAGCGTGACGTCCGCGCCGAGCCCGTCGACGTCGCCCCGGCCGTCGTCGAGGGCGAAGAGGAAGCGGCCGGAGAGCGCGGTGGCGGCGTCGCTCCCGCAGATCAGGGCGTCGAGGGCGGTGAGCCAGGGGCGCACGTCGGCCACCCCGCGGGAGGCGGCGGTGGTGCGCGGGTCGGTGGCGCTGATCCTGTGTGCCCCGGCGGCGTACGGGCCGGTGGCATGGGGCCTGGTGGCGCTGCCCCTCTGTGCCCCCGCGGCGTGCGGGCCGTCGAGGCCGGACAGGGGGGAGGCGACGATGTTGCGTACCCGCTCGTGGCGTTCGGACGGCAGCAGCCCCGCCGCGCCGAGCAGCGCGGCCAGTTCGGTCCCGCTGTCGTCGGCGAGACCGCGGAGCTGGACGTTGCCCCGCGAGGTGAGATGCAGCTCACCGTCCCCGAGCCGCTCGGCGGCCTCCCGCAGCCGGTGCGCCTGAGCGGTGGTCAGTACGCCGCCGGGTATCCGGATCCGGGCCAGCGCCCCGTCGTCCGCCCGGTGCAGCCGCAGCGTTCCGGGGCAGGCGTCGCCGCCGCTCCGGGCACAGGCGGCGCCCGGTGCAGGGGACGAATCGGCGGTGGGGGACATGGCCGCGAGCATACCGACCCGGCCCCGTCCGCCACCCCCCGCGCGCCTGTGAGCTGCGCCGCGAGGGTGGAACGCGGGCGGGGCGGCGGAGCTTGGCGGCGCGGGGCGGCGGAGCTTGAGGGAGCGCGGGCGTGCCGGGTGCTGTGTGGGGTGCGGAGGCGGGACGGGACGGGGGGAGGTCGCACGGGGCGGGGTGGTGGCGGGACGCGGTGCGAGTGCGGGGTGCGGGGCGGGAGCCGGGTGTGGGGTGCGGGCGGTGCGGGTGCGGGTGCGGGGCGCGGGGCGCCGTTCCGCATCAACCGCCCCGTACCCCTCCTCCGGCCCACCGGTACCCGGCCTCTCCCACGCCACGACCCGGCCGCTTAGGATGCTCGCGGCGGCCCGTTCAGGCCGCCGCGCCATATGGCGACAGGGGAGGAAGCCGGTGCGAATCCGGCGCGGTCCCGCCACTGTGAGCCCGGTCCGCACGTGCGGCCGGGCGAGTCAGGAACTCCCTTCCCCCAGCTCCCGGCTTCGCGCGGAGCAGGGGAGAACCACTCCGACACCGCCCGGGGCGTGGACACCCCGAGGAAGGGCTGACTCAGCATGATCCTGCTCCTGTCGACCTCCGACACCGACCTGCTGAGCGCCCGTGCCTGCGAGGGCCCGGTCGCCTACCGCTACGCCAACCCCTCGCGCCTCGAGCCCGACGCGCTGCCCGCACTGCTGGACGGGGCCGACCTCGTCGTCGTACGCCTCCTCGGCGGGGTCCGCGCCTGGCAGGAAGGGCTCGACGAGGTGCTGGCGACCGGCCGCCCGGTCGTCGTGCTCACCGGCGAGCAGGCGCCCGACGCGCAACTCATGGCCGCCTCCACCGTTCCGATCGGCATCGCCGCCGAGGCGCACGCCTACCTCGCGCACGGCGGTCCGGGGAACCTGGAGCAGTTGGCCCGCTTCCTCTCCGACACCGTGCTGCTGACCGGCCACGGCTTCGACCCGCCCACCCCGGCCCCCGCCTGGGGCCCGTTGGAGCGGACCGCACGCGAACTCCCCGACTCCGCACCGACCGTGGCGGTCCTCTACTACCGCGCCCACCACATGAGCGGGAACACCGCGTTCGTCGACGCGCTCTGCTCCGCCGTCGAGGACGCCGGGGCCCACGCGCTGCCTTTGTACGTCGCCTCGCTGCGTACCCCCGAGCCCGAACTCATCGACGCCCTCCGCGCCGCCGACGCCATCGTGACCACCGTCCTCGCGGCCGGCGGCACCAGGCCGGCCGAGGCGTCGGCCGGCGGCGACGACGAGTCGTGGGACGCGGGCGCCCTCACCGGCCTCGACGTACCGATTCTGCAGGCGCTCTGCCTCACCAGCCCGCGCAGCGCCTGGGAGGAGAACGACGAGGGCGTCTCCCCGCTCGACGCCGCCACCCAGATCGCGGTGCCGGAGTTCGACGGCCGCCTGATCACCGTCCCGTTCTCCTTCAAGGAGATCGACGAGGACGGACTGCCCGCGTACGTCCCCGACGCCGAGCGCGCAGCCCGGGTCGCCGGGATCGCCGTCCGGCACGCCCGGCTGCGCCATGTCCCGAACGCCGAGAAGCGGATCACCCTGGTCCTGTCCGCGTACCCGACCAAGCACTCCAGCATCGGCAACGCCGTCGGCCTCGACACCCCCGCCAGCGCCGTCGCGCTGCTGCGCCGACTGCGCGCCGAGGGCTACGACTTCGGGCCCGAGGAGGAGATCCCCGGCCTCGTCTCGGGCGACGGCGACGAGCTGATCTACGCGCTCATCGAGGCGGGCGGCCACGACCAGGAGTGGCTGACCGAGGAGCAACTCGCCCGCAACCCGGTCCGGATCCCGGCCGCCGACTACCGCCGCTGGTACGCCACACTGCCCGCCGACCTCCGCGAGGCGGTCGAGGAGCACTGGGGGCCCGCGCCCGGCGAGATGTTCGTGGACCGGTCCGCCAATCCGGAGGGCGACATCGTGCTCGCCGCCCTGCGCCGCGGCAACCTGCTGATCCTCATCCAGCCGCCGCGCGGCTTCGGCGAGAACCCGATCGCGATCTACCACGACCCCGATCTGCCGCCCTCCCACCACTACCTCGCCGCCTACCGCTGGATCGCGGCGTCCGCCGAGGACAACGGCTTCGGCGCGGACGCGATGATCCACCTCGGCAAGCACGGCAACCTGGAGTGGCTGCCCGGCAAGAACGCCGGACTCTCCGCCTCGTGCGGCCCGGACGCGGCCCTCGGCGACCTACCGCTGGTCTACCCGTTCCTCGTCAACGACCCGGGCGAGGGCACCCAGGCCAAGCGCCGGGTGCACGCGACGCTCGTCGACCACCTGGTGCCGCCGATGGCGCGCGCCGACAGCTACGGCGACATCGCCCGGCTTGAGCAACTCCTGGACGAACACGCCCAGATCGCCGCGATGGACCCGGCGAAGCTGCCCGCGATCCGCGCCCAGATCTGGACCCTGATCCAGGCCGCGAAGCTCGACCACGACCTGGGGCTGGAAGACCGCCCGGAGGACGAGGGCTTCGACGAGTTCATCATGCATCTCGACGGCTGGCTCTGTGAGATCAAGGACGTCCAGATCCGCGACGGGCTGCACGTCCTCGGCGGCGCCCCGGCCGGCAAGGATCGGGTCAACCTGGTCCTCGCCGTGCTGCGCGCCCGCCAGATCTGGGGCGGCACCGCCTCGCTGCCCGGCCTGCGCGAGGCGCTCGGCCTGGACGAGTCGGCGGCCACCCGCACCGCCGCCGACGAGATCGAGGAGCAGGCCCGCGCCCTGGTCCAGGCGATGGAGGACGCCGGCTGGGACCGGGAGGCCGTGGCGGCCGTCGCCGCCGGCCACCCGGAGGCGGTCGCCGACATCCTCACCTTCGCCGCCGACGAGGTGGTGCCCCGGCTGGCCGCCACCACCGACGAACTCACCCACTCCGTCCACGCGTTGAACGGCGGCTTCGTGCCCGCCGGACCGTCCGGCTCTCCGCTGCGCGGCCTGGTCAACGTGCTGCCGACCGGCCGCAACTTCTACTCCGTCGACCCGAAGGCCGTCCCCTCCAAGCTCGCCTGGGAGACCGGACAGGCCCTCGCCGACTCGCTGCTGGAGCGCTACCGCGCCGACAACGGCGACTGGCCCACCTCCGTCGGCCTCTCGCTGTGGGGCACCAGCGCCATGCGCACGGCCGGAGACGACATCGCCGAGGCGTTCGCGCTGCTCGGCATCCGCCCCGTCTGGGACGACGCCTCCCGCCGCGTCACCGGCCTGGAGGCCATCCCGTACGAGGAACTGGGGCGCCCCCGCATCGACGTCACGCTGCGGATCTCCGGCTTCTTCCGGGACGCCTTCCCGCACACCGTCGGCCTGCTGGACGACGCCGTGCGCCTGGCCGCCTCGCTGGACGAGCCCGCCGAGCGGAACCACGTACGCGCCCACACCCAGGCCGACCTGGCGGAACACGGCGACGAACGCCGGGCCACCACCCGGATCTTCGGCTCGCGCCCCGGCACGTACGGCGCCGGACTGCTCCAGCTCATCGACTCCCGCGACTGGCGCACCGACGCCGACCTCGCCGAGGTCTACACGGTCTGGGGCGGCTACGCCTACGGCCGTGAACTCGACGGCCGCCCCGCCCGCGAGGAGATGGAGAGCGCCTACAAGCGCATCGCGGTCGCCGCGAAGAACACCGACACCCGCGAGCACGACATCGCGGACTCGGACGACTACTTCCAGTACCACGGCGGCATGGTGGCCACCGTCCGCGCGCTGAAGGGCACCGCCCCCGAGGCGTACATCGGGGACTCCACCCGTCCCGAGACGGTCCGCACCCGCACCCTGGTCGAGGAGACCTCCCGCGTCTTCCGCGCCCGCGTGGTCAACCCGAAGTGGATCGAGGCGATGCGGCGCCACGGCTACAAGGGCGCGTTCGAACTCGCCGCCACGGTCGACTACCTCTTCGGGTACGACGCCACCACCGGCGTCGTCGCCGACTGGATGTACGACAAGCTGACACAGACGTACGTCCTCGACCCCGAAAACCGGGCGTTCCTGCAGCAGGCCAACCCCTGGGCGCTGCACGGCATCGCGGAGCGACTGCTGGAGGCGGAGTCGCGCGGCATGTGGGAGAAGCCGGACCCGGCCGTCCTGGAGGCGCTGCGGCAGGTCTTCCTGGAAACCGAGGGCGATCTGGAGGGCGAGGACTGACGAGAGGGCGAGGACTGACGGGAGGGGAGCGGGACGGGACGGGGGCGGAGGGGACGGCACGGGACGGGAGCGGGACCTCTCGGTCCTTACCGGGGCCTCTCGCGTCTGACGGGGCTGCCGGGTCGGTCGAGGCTGCCGCTTCTGCCGGGGCCTCTTGGGGCGTTGTGGTGTGGCCTGGGGCCGGGTTCGCCGGGCCTCCGCCGCGAGGGACGGGATGCGACGGGCCTGTGGGCTCATCGCCTTCACCGACCCCTCGGGGGCCAACCGCCTCCTGGGGTTCAACGGCTCCTGGGGTTCAACGGCTCCTTGGGTTTCATCGGCCCCTGGGGTTCATCGGCTCCTGGGGTTCAACGGTTCCTTGGGTTTCATCGGCCCCTGGGGTTCAACCGCTCCTGGGGTCCAACCGCCCCCAGGGTTCGGCCCGATGCCTTCCTGGGGCCACCCCGGGGCGGCACAATCGCGGGCATGACGATCGTGGGGGACGCACGGGGAACGTCGGCGGGCCGGAACTGGTGGGTGGCGGTCAGGGGGTTCCTGACGAGCGTCCTGGTGGGCGGCGCCCTCGCGTGCGGGGTCGTTGCGGTGATCCTGGAGAGCGTCCCGCTGTTCTGCGTGGCCCTCGGCACGCTGGCGGTGATCGTCGCGGTGGTGGCCGTCGTGGCGAGCCTCCAGCGGGGTGTCGCGCCCGCCACAACCGCACGGACGGTGCTCGCGCGGATCGAGAGCCGACGCGCCACCGACGGTGAGTTCGCGGACGTGCCCGTGGAGTTCGACCTCACCGTCGCTCCCGACGACGCGCGGGCCTACCGGGTGAAGGCCACCGCCCGGATCAACCTGGTGGACCTGCCGGCGTACCCGGAGGGCCGGATCGTCGTCGCCCGCTACCGGCCCGAGGAACCGTGGGACGTCGAGATCGACCTGCGGCCGTCCGAGGAGTGGGCGGCAAAGGCCGCCACGGCGCGGATCGACCCGGCCCTCGTCCACACCCTGGTGCGGAACCCGGAGTCGAACGCGCAGTGGTGTCTGCTCGTCGTACTGGGGCTGCTGGCCGGGGCGGCGGCCGTAGTCCTCTACTTCTGGGGCGAGTTGACCGAGGACGACACCGTCCACGGCTCCCCCGCCGCGACGGGCGCGGCGGTGCCGGGGAGCAGTTCCACCACGACCACCACCACCTCTTCCGTCACCGCCTCCGCCTCCTCGGCCTCCACCCTCCGCACGGGGGAGATGCGCCGTCTCGCGGACACTCTGGTCACGGGCATGCGCACCGAATTCGGCACCCGCATCACCATCGAGGAGCGAGTGATGTCCGCCGTGGGGCAGCCGACCGGCACCGCGTCCGAGCCGGGCGACCCGTTCCCCATGAGCCTGCGCGCCCTCCCGTACGAACTCCTCCCCGGCCTGGTGGACGAGGCCCGACACGGGCTCGGCATCGACGCCCCCGACTCCTGGCGCATCGACATCACGCCCACGGACGACGGCCCTGCCCCGGTGATCAGGGTGACCGTCTCCGAGGGGGACAGGAGCGCCTACCTGCTGGCCGACGCCGTGGGTCGCATCACCTCCCGCCACCCACGCTGACGGCTCAGGGAGGAGCGCGCCCGCCGTGGGGCTGTCACGGGGGGCGGGCGGGGTGGGGCCGCCGGGTGAGGCTGTGAGCGTTGGCCGAGAGCTGGGAGGGCGAGTGGGTCAACTACTGGGCAGGAGGCAGGAGGCAGGGGGACTGAGGGCGGGGGCAGTGGAGAGGGGAGGGGCGGCCGCTGAGCACGCGGGACCGGGGCCGCCATCGTGGCTCGGTGGGTGGCCCACGTATCGCGTCGCTGGGGCCTGGCCCGACGTCCCGAAGCCACGAACTTCGGCCCCCCACACTGACCGACTGCCGTGCCGAGGACCGAACGTGCGGGAGCACGACTCCGAGCCGACGTGACCGGAGCCGTCGGCATGACGGCCGCGACGACCGGGGCCGACGGAACGACGGAACCCGCGCCGGTGGCCTCGTGCGAGCAGGATGGGGCGGGCCCACGCTGGAAGGGAGAGGGAGCATGCCCGTCGTCGCGCCAGGGGCACTTGCGCGCCGCCGACGAGAAACCTGACGGGCGGCTCCACGACCGAGTGGGCAGGAGCCAGAACCATGACGGCGACGACGCGCGACGACACACCGGTCGCGTTCCGCAACGGGGACGCGGAATTGCGGATGCGGGACGCCGGAGGGGAGATGAGCGTCTCCTTCGTACGCTTCCCCAAGGGCACCGACATGAGCCCGGCCCTCCAGGGCCTTCCGGGCGACCTGTGCCCGAGCCCGCACTGGGGCTACATGCTCAAGGGCCGGATCAAACTCATGACGAAGGACGGCGACCAGACGTACGGCGCCGGCGAGGCGTTCTACTGGGCGCCGGGGCACGCGCCGGTGGCGTTGGAGGACTGCGAGTACGTCGACTTCACCCCGACCGAGGAGTTCACGCGGGTGGTCGCCCATGTGAAGGAGAAGACGGGCTGAGCGCGGCGGAGTGCGGAGCGCCTCCGGGGGCGGGGCAGCCGAGCCGGAGTTGTGCACCGGGTCCGGGTGCTGCGCGGCGCGGTGGTGGCGGAGGCGTGGGCGACGACGGTACGGCGACCGCAGGACTGGGTGGCTGCGGGTGACGGCGGGGGACGGCGACCACGAGGCCGGGAGGGTGAGGGACGGTGGTGGTGGTGGTGGACGGCGGTGCGGCGGGACCAGGTGGGTGCGGGGCGAGATGGGTGCGCGGAACCGACGCCAGCCGCACGGGCGGGCGCATGAGTCCGGGATGCGGTGCGAAGGTCAACACCGTTGCCCCGTAATGCGCTTGATCCGAGGCAGGGGGGCGACCCTAGGGTACGTAGCGTGGGGCGAACACAGCCCGTACCGACCACGACGGCACTGCCGCAGGGGGAAAGCGTGACGGATTTCGTGCTCGTACCGGGGAGTTTCACCGGGGCCTGGATCTGGCGGGAGGTGGCCGACCGGCTCACGCAGGCGGGTGCTACGGCGCACCCGGTGACGCTGACCGGCATGGGGCCGGGAGCCGCCGTCGACGTTAAGCCCGTGGCGGAGGCCCCGGAGGACACCGTCCTGCCGGCTTCCGCGCCCACGGCATCCGTCCATACGGGTGGGGACCACGACGGCGAAGTCGCTGCCGGCGGAGTCGCATCCGGCGGAGTCGCGGAGCGGAACGCCGAGGGGGGCCGGGCGCCCCACCACCGAGTCCCCACCAGCCAGGTACCCACCGACCGAGTGCCTGCCAACCCGGTTCCCGTCGGCGGGGCATCTGCCGACCCGGTTTCCGTCGACTCGTCGCCGATCGACCTGGAGACACACATCGCCGAGGTGGTGGCGCTGATCGACCGGCTGGACGCGAAAGACCTGGTGCTGGTCGGGCACGACTACGGGATCCTGCCGGTTCTCGCCGCCGCGACGCGCCGCCCGGACCGCATCTCGCGGGTCGTCAACGTGGACACCGCACCGCCCCAGGACGGCGTGCCGGCCATCGCCGTCGAACCGGATCCGACCATCCGCGAACTTGCCCTCTCCACAGCCACGTCCGGCGGCGCGGTCGGCCCTCCCGCCGCGGAGGCCTGGCAGGTCCGAGGCAGCGTGCCGGAGTGCCCGAAGCGTCGCGGGAGCGACTGATCGCGGACGCCGTACCGCAACCCGTCGCCACCCTCCTCCAGCCTCTGCGACTGGCACCGGACGTGGCTTCGCTACTGGACGAGGCTTCGGTACCGGACGGGGCTCCGGTACCGGACGACGGAGTCATCTCCTCCGGCGCGTCCGAACCTTCCTGCGGGTCCGGAGCGGACGACGGCGTCGTGCCTACCGATGGCGTTGCTCCGTCCATCGGGTCCGTGCCGGCCGGTGGATCCACCGTTCCTCTCACCGGGATCCTGTGCACCGCCAACGGGTCCACGATCGAACTCGTCGAGAACCTGCTGGCCATGGGCGAGCCGCTCTTCCAGTCCTTCACCGATCCTCGCGTCACCTTCTTCGAACTCCCCACCGGTCACTGGCCGATGCTCTCGATGCCCGAGGAGCTGGCAACCGTCTTGCTGCGTGCTGCGGCCGGGGAGGGCCACCGCATCGAGGCACGTCGCCCTCCGCATCTGAACCCCTTCCTCTTCGAGGTGTCGGAACGGGAACGGGAACGGTCGGGTGCCGTCGACTTCTACCTGCCCGACGCTTCGGAGCCCCGTCCGGCCGTCGTCTTCGTACACGGCGGACCGGTGCCGCCGAACGCGCGTCCGACCCCGCGCGACTGGCCGGTTTTCACGGGCTACGGGCGCCATGTCGCCGCACTGGGAGCGGTCGGCGTCACGGTGGACCATCGACTCCACGCCCTCACCGACTACCCCCGCGCAGCCCAGGACCTGGTCGACGCCGTCGAGCACGTCCGTTCGCATCCGCAGGTGGACGGGGACCGGATCGCCCTGTGGTTCTTCTCCGGCGGCGGTCTCCTCTCGGCCCCCTGGCTCGTGGAACCCCCGACGTGGCTGCGCTGCGTGGCGGGCAGCTACCCGGTGCTGGCCCCCTTCCCCAACTGGGACGGGATCGACCCGGGCTTCCGCCCCGTGGAAGCGGTACGCGGAGCCGGACGCCTCCCCATCGTGCTGATCAGACCCGAGCTGGACTATCCCGAAAGCCTGGCCGCCATCGATGAGTTCCTCGCCTCCGCCTCGGCCGCCGGCGTCCATCCCGAGGTCATCGACGTTCCCGGCGCCCGTCACGCCTTCGAGACCATCGATCACACCGACCCCGCCCGCGAGGCGGTACGCCGAGGGGTGGGCAAGGTCCTGGGGCATGTGGAAGCCGGCCACGAGGTGGGATGAAGGCGCCGCCCGCCGCCTTTCCCGCCTCGGTCTCCGCCCCGGCGCCAGCTCTGGCTCTGGCTCTGGCTCTGGTTCTGGGGGTGGAGACGAGGGCTCGGCGGCGGATCACTCAGGGGCGGTGGCCGGTCCCAGTCCCGGTCGTGTGGCACCGGGCGGACCGCCGCCCCGCTCCGTTCCGGTCCCGAATTTCCCGGGGGCCGAGCCGATGACCGAAGCCGGTCCGGTGGCCCGGTGGCCCGTGCGGTGCCTCTGCGAGCCTAAGACCGGTACCGGTCTTAGGCCCCGGTCGCGGTCGGCCGTGGTCCCGGGTCAGCCGGTTATCCCCGCCGACTCCGCAGCGGAGGGCCGTCGCCGAGACCGCCACGGCGTCCCCGTCACCGCGAGCGCCACGCCGCCTGTGCCCAGCAACCCGGCGGCAGCGGCGATGAGCGGGCCGGCGCCCACACCGCTCTCGGCCAGCTCGGGCTGCGTACCGCCGCCCGACACGGAGGCACCCGCCGCCGTACCCCCGCCGGTGCTTCCGGCGGAGCCGCCCCCGGAGGCCGTGGCGCCGGACGTCGCGCCCTCGGACCCCGAACCTCCCTCCCCGGCCGAGGCGTTGCCTCCCGAGGTCCCTCCCGTGCCGGACGCGTTGACCACGATCGCCGCCGTGTTGTTGCCGGGCACCGGGTCGAAGGGCAGGGTGCCCGAACGATGCTCGCCCCGGACGAACCCGACCTTCCCCGTGGCGTTCGGAACGACCGTGTCGATGTGCAACTCGAAGGCGCGCGAGAGCGTGGTGTTCTCGTCGACGTAGTCGTACGGCGTCGTACACCGGTATGCCTCGGCGTCCTTCTCCGCCACCGTCTTCCCGCCGGAACCGATCGGGGTGCAGAAGTCGGGTGCGCCGGTGACTGTGGTGCCCGCGGGTATGCCGACGTCGAAGACGCCGATGGGTGATCCGGCGTCGTTGTCGACCCAGGCCGGCCCCTTGTTGGTGAACGTCACTTCCGCGCTGACGGTCTCCCCCTTCTCCGCCTTGATCTTGGCGCCGGTGAGGGAGAAGTCGGCGGTGTTCTCCGCCGTGACGTGGGTGAAGGGCAGCGAGTCGAGGAACTCGACCCCGGCGGGCGGGTTGTTCTGCGCCACCAGCCGCAGTTGTCTGCCGGAGCCGTTCGGCGAACCGTTGGGAAACACGGGCGAGTCCGCGTCGACGTGCAGGGTGTACCAGTCGTAGAGAGCACGCGGCTGGAGCTTCATGACGATCGGTTCCTCGGGCCCGTAGACGACCCCCGGCTCGAGGACCTGCTCGATCGAACAAGACGCCGTCACCTGGGCCGGACCCTCGTCCTGCGCCGGCACGTCCTCGTGCACACAGTTGGAGTACTTCTCCACGAACGCGAGCCCCTGCGAGCCGCCGATGTACAGGGTCGTGCGATCGGCCGGACCGTCCCCGCTGTTCCTCACCAGCAGTTTCAACGGCACGTCGTCCCCCGGCTTCACACCGGAGACGGGCACGGGCTTGGCAAGCTGCAGGTGGGAGGAGGCTTGCAGCCCGGTGGCCGGGGCGGACCCCCGCCCGTCCTGCTCGCCGTCCGCGACGGCCGGTCCTGCGGCCGTCCAGGTCAATGCGGCGACTCCGGCGAGCAGTCCCAGGCCTCGTGTTCTTCGTGCGGATCGCATGGCCCCTCCGAGGGGATGGGCACGAGGTGCTTTCCGCACCACTCGTACGCACCCGGTTGATACGGGTTCGACCCCCACGGTTCCCGAAGGGTTGTACCAGGCGTGTCGTTGGAAGGCCCCGCAAGGGGTGAGGGGAGAGGACAAGGTGATGCCGGCGTCGACGGCACGGGGTGTGCGAGCGCCATGCGTCCTTCGAGCGACGCGAGGCAGGCGGACTCCATGGCGGTGGGCGGCGGGACACATCGTCGATGCGGCGCCTACGGCCGAGCTGCGCGGGTTCATGGGGAACCTCCCTGATCCATCGGGAAAACCGGCTGCCCCGGCTCTCTCCGTCCTCGTCATCGTGGCCGCTGGATTGCGCCCGGCGGCTCCCCCGCGCGAGGGATCGTGATCCTCGCTCGGGGGAGCGCGGACACGGTGCGCTCCCTCGAGCGAGGGAGTGCACGACGGGCGTGCGGCCCTTGGCCGGGGATCGCGTGCCGCCCGCCGCCCGACCCGTCAGCGCGTAGTGGTGCGTGCTGCTCCCGGGGCAGGGGCAGGGGCGGGTGCGGGGACAGTGGCAGGGCCGGGAGCAGGGGCGGCCGACGGCGAAGCAGGGCGCGGACCGCCGCGGAAGACCTGCCCGGTGTGCCAGGAGCGGTGGGCCGGTGCGACCGGGCGGGCACCCGACTGCGGCCCTATGACGGGACGGCCGGCGAGCGCGACGACCTGGTCACGAGCGGTGGCGCTGTGGCCGACGAAGCTCTGCGAGACGATGATGCGGTGGGCACCGTCCTCGGCCGCGCCCAGACCCAGCACACCCTTGTCGAACAGCTTGCGGTGCAGTGAGCACAGGCACAGTCCGTTCTCCACGACGTCCGGCCCGTCGAAGGCCCACCAGCGCACATGGGCGGCCTCGAGCCCGACCGGTACGAGGCCGATGCTGCCGTCGTAACCGCAGAAGGCGCACCGGTACTCGTACGCCGTGAGCACCGCTTCGCGCATCCGCCGGTTTCGCTGCCTGCGCTTCGTGGCGGCGGGCGGCACTTCCGTGCCGTCCGGCTCCAGGCCGACGGCGTCGCACAACTCGGCGTGGAGTGAGGGCGGAAAGTTCAGGTCGAGGAGTACCCGTGCCATGCGGCCGAGCAGAGACGGCTCTCGCCGCAGGGCCGCCCGCAAGTCCGGGGCCAGCCGCCCGGCGGCACGGGTCTCGCGCAGTTGCCCGAGCTTTGTCCCCGGGCTGCCGGGGCCGCGGTCGGTCCGTACCTCCCACACCCCGTCGCTCACCAGGTGATGGAACGGGTAAGCGGGTGTCGTCGGGTTGCCGGGACCGTATTCGGCGAGCAGCCGCCGCAGGTCCCCCTCCACCGCGCTGTAGAGCAACTCACCGTCCGCGTCGTGCCGGAAGCGGCCCAGCGCGTACAGGAACAGCAATGGCTTGTGCGGGGCGCGCACACCGCCTCGTGCCCACTGCCTCAGCCCAGCCGTGCGTTCCACCCACTCGTCCATGAACGGCGAGCGTAGTGGTGGGGTGGCAATGGACCGCCGGGCACGTGGCCGAACGTTCTCCCTCCCGATGAACGAGCGTGGTCCGTCCGTCTTCCAGAAAGGAACTGCCGTGGACACCCTCGCTGGCACCCGTTGCTGCCAGCGTTGCCGCAGCCCTGCGCAGGCTCTACTTCCTGCGGTTTTGCCTTCGCCGCGGTGTGGGCCGCTCTGCTGTTCTCTGCGGTCGGCGGGCTGAGCCCGCTCAGGGTCGTTCTGCTGGCGGTCTATCCGCTGTTCGACGTCGCCTGCGCGGTCGTCGACACCGGTCCGCCCGGGTGCACGGCCAAGCGGTACGGGGTCTGTACGTGAATGTCGTGCTCATCGGCCTCACCACCATCGGCCTCACCGTCGACGCCGGCTCGGGCGTCCCGGCGGTTCTCCGGGTCCGGGGCGTGTGGGCGGTGACCGCCGGCCTCGTCCCACTCGTGGTCGGTGCGAACCGCCGCCGACTCGGCGGGCCGTGGGCGATGATCGCCAGCGGTGCCATCTACACGCTCGCCGGCGCCTCGTTCCTCGCTTAGGCGGGCGGGGACGGCCCTTTCCTGAACGACCTGGCCGGCTATGCCTTCCTCGGCGGCGTCTTCTTCCTGTTCTCCGCCCTTCGTCTGGGACGCGCCCGCGCTGCGTGACGCCGGGTGTTGCCGACGCTCGCCCGCCTGACGCGCGGTCGACCCGAACGGAACCCGTTAACGTCGAAGGGCCCCACCGCAAGCGGTGGGGCCCTTCGACGTATTGCCCGGTGAGAGCAATGGCGGAGGATACGAGATTCGAACTCGTGAGGGGTTGCCCCCAACACGCTTTCCAAGCGTGCGCCCTAGGCCACTAGGCGAATCCTCCGCCGCAAACAATACAAGACGTTGAGGGGTGCTCGCGAACACGTTCGCCGGAGATCGTCCCGGACGGATGCCCAGGTGGATCCCAGGTGGATCCGTGGGCGGTTCCGGGGCCGGGCGGGTGGACCTGGAGGGGTGGGGATCCGCTAAGGTGGGCGTCAGCCCCTCACGTGGCGCTATCTGACTGAACTCCCCCAGGGCCGGAAGGCAGCAAGGGTAGGTTGGCTCTGGCGGGTGCGTGGGGGGCCCTTTGCGTTCCGTGCCCTGTGCGGCACGGCGTCTGCGGTCCTGCGGCCACCGGCCCTGGCCCGTTTTCCGGCGTGCCGAGGGCGCGCGGACAAGGCAAGAGGCAGGGCGTCGCCGCTTTCCTACGCGGACGAGCCTGCACCGCCGGAGAGCGGCCCGGAGGGTCATCGCCCACCCTCCCCTCGATGTGACCCGTCTCTCATTTTTCCCTCCGCGCCCGCGCCGTCCCGGCCTCCGGCCGCTGCCGGCCCGCGACGCGGTGTGCCGGCGGGCGGGGATCCGGGCCGGGCGGCTCGGTGCGGGGCCGGTTGTCGGTCCGCCCCGATAACCTCGTAACTGTGTCGTCCCTTGCGCTGTACCGCCGCTACCGCCCCGAGTCGTTCGCCGAGGTCATCGGTCAGGAGCATGTCACTGACCCGCTCCAGCAGGCCCTGCGGAACAACCGGGTCAATCACGCGTACCTGTTCAGCGGGCCGCGCGGTTGCGGCAAGACGACCAGTGCCCGCATCCTCGCCCGCTGTCTCAACTGCGAGCAGGGCCCGACGCCGACCCCCTGCGGGACGTGCCAGTCCTGCCAGGACCTCGCGCGCAACGGCCCGGGTTCCATCGACGTCATCGAGATCGACGCCGCCTCGCACGGTGGTGTGGACGACGCCCGTGACCTGCGCGAGAAGGCCTTCTTCGGCCCCGCGTCCAGCCGGTACAAGATCTACATCATCGACGAGGCGCACATGGTCACCCCGGCAGGGTTCAACGCCCTGCTGAAGGTGGTCGAGGAGCCCCCGGAGCACCTCAAGTTCATCTTCGCCACGACCGAGCCCGAGAAGGTCATCGGGACCATCCGGTCGCGTACGCACCACTACCCGTTCCGGCTGGTGCCGCCCGGGACGCTGCGTTCGTACCTCGCAGACGTCTGCGACCGGGAGAACAGCGCCGTCGAGGACGGGGTGCTGCCCCTGGTCGTGCGCGCCGGCGCCGGGTCCGTGCGTGACTCGATGTCCGTCATGGACCAGCTGCTGGCCGGCGCGGACGACGACGGCGTGACGTACGCGATGGCCACGTCGCTGCTCGGCTACACCGACGGCTCCCTGCTCGACTCCATGGTGGAGGCCTTCGCCGCGGGTGACGGCGCCGCGGCCTTCGAGGTCGTGGACCGGGTCATCGAGGGCGGCAACGACCCCCGCCGGTTCGTCGCCGACCTGCTGGAGCGCCTCCGCGACCTGGTGATCCTGGCCGCCGTTCCGGACGCCGCCGACAAGGGACTCATCGACGCCCCCGCCGACGTCGTCGAGCGGATGCAGGCCCAGGCATCCGTCTTCGGCGCCGCCGAGCTGAGCCGTGCCGCCGACCTGACCAACCAGGGACTCACCGAGATGCGCGGCGCGACCTCCCCGCGCCTCCAGGTCGAGCTGATCTGCGCGCGGGTGCTGCTGCCCGCCGCCTTCGACGACGAGCGTTCGTTCCAGGCCCGGCTCGACAAGCTGGAACGCGGTGCGTCCTTCGCGGCCGCCGGCGCCGGCCCCGCCCTGGGTTACGTTCCCGGCCCCGAGGCCCACGCTCCGGCGCAGCCGCCCGCGAGGCCGGCCGCCGCCGTCCCGGCCGAGGAGCCCGTGGGTGGCCCGGCCGCGGCCCGTGTCGCCGCACGCGGCGAGGCCCCGTCCGCCCCCGCCGCCCCGTACGCACCTCCGCAGGCTCCGTACACAGCTCCCCCGGCCGCTCCCGTCCAGGCCCCCGCCCCCGTGCAGCAGCAACCGGCCCCGCAGGCGCCGGCCGAGGCCCCCGCAGCCCAGCGGCCCGGCGCCTGGCCCACCGTGGCCGGGGGGGACCAGGCGCGCCGGCCCGGCGGCTGGCCCACCGCGTCCGCGCCCGGCAGCGGCCCCGCCCGGCCCGCCGCCGAACCTGCTCCCGCCCGGCCCGCACCCCAGCCGGCCGCACCCGTGGCCCCCCAGGGTGGCCAGGACATGAGCCAGGGCGCCGGCCAGGTGCGCGCGATGTGGCCCGACATCTTGGAGGCGGTGAAGGACCGCCGCCGGTTCACCTGGATCCTGCTCAGCCAGAACGCCGCGGTCACCGGCTTCGACGGGGCAACGCTCCAGCTCGGCTTCCTCAACGCCGGGGCCCGCGACACCTTCTCCAGCAGCGGCAGCGAGGAGGTGCTGCGGCAGGCGCTGGCCGAGCGCTTCAACGCCCAGTGGCGCGTCGAGGCCATCGTCGACCCGTCGGGCGGCGGCGGCGCGCCCCCGCAGAGCGGCGGTCGTCCCGGCGGCGGCCCGCCCGCCCCCTCCTACCAGCCGCCCGCTCCGGCTCCGGCCCCTCAGGCGTACGAGCCCCGGCCCGCCCAGCCGCCGGCCCCCCAGCAGCCGGAACCCCCGCAGGCGCAGGAGTCGCACGGACACGGCGGCCCCGACCAGGGGCAGGGGTACCAGGCCCAGCAGCACCCCTCCCCGCAGCATTCGGCCCCCGAGCCGCCGCGCCACCAGGTCGCGCCCGAGGACGACACCCCCGAGGCGGACGACCCCGACCTCGTCGACTCGGCGCTCTCCGGGCACGAGCTGATCGTCCGGGAGCTCGGCGCCACCGTCGTGGAGGAGTTCAGCAACGAATGACGGCGGCCGGGCCGGTACGAGCCCCATGACATGACATGACATGACGTGCCCCGGCCCACCGCCCCGTCCCTGCCGGAGACCGCCGTCCCCACCCCGTCCCCGTCCCCACCCCGGACCCCCCTGGCCCCGGACCCGTCCCCACCCCGGCCCCCGCCGGCCCCGGACCCGCCCCGCCCCCCTCGCACCGTCCCGTCGCCCGGAACCACCCGCCCCTCCCGGAGGCCGCCCCCGGACCCGCCCCCGCGCCGTCCACGGACCGGAGCCCGTCGAGGGCGTCGGTCCCCGGCGGTTAGGCTGCACACCGTGAAGGTCCTCGTCATCGGCGGCGGCGCCCGCGAACACGCCCTGTGCCGCTCTCTGTCCCTCGACCCCGACGTCACCGCTCTGTACTGCGCCCCCGGCAACGCCGGGATCGCGGAGGTGGCCGAACTGCGTCCGGTCGACGCGCTCGACGGTGCTGCCGTCGCGCGCCTCGCCACCGAACTGGACGCCGGACTGGTGGTCGTCGGCCCGGAGGCGCCGCTGGTCGCCGGTGTAGCCGACGCCGTGCGCGCGGCCGGCATCCCCTGCTTCGGCCCGTCCGGCGAGGCCGCCCGGCTCGAAGGCTCCAAGGCGTTCGCCAAGGACGTCATGGCCGGCGCCGGTGTGCCGACCGCCCGCAGCTACGTCTGCACCACCGCCGAGGAGATCGACGCCGCCCTCGACGCGTTCGGCGCTCCGTACGTCGTCAAGGACGACGGGCTCGCGGCGGGCAAGGGGGTCGTCGTCACCGACGATCTCGCCCTGGCCCGTGCCCATGCGCTGGCCTGCGACCGGGTGGTCATCGAGGAGTTCCTCGACGGCCCCGAGGTCAGTCTCTTCGCGGTCACCGACGGCACCACCGTGGTGCCGCTCCAGCCCGCCCAGGACTTCAAGCGCGCCCTCGACGGCGACGAGGGCCCGAACACCGGAGGCATGGGCGCCTACTCGCCCCTGCCGTGGGCGGACCCGAAGCTGGTGGACGAGGTGCTGGAGACGGTTCTCCAGCCGACGGTCGATGAGCTCCGCCGCCGTGGCACCCCCTTCTCCGGGCTGCTCTACGCGGGCCTCGCGATCACCTCGCGCGGCGTGCGGGTCATCGAGTTCAACGCCCGCTTCGGCGACCCCGAGACCCAGGTGGTGCTGGCTCGGCTCAAGACCCCGCTGGCGGGTCTGCTGCTGGCCTCCGCCAACGGCACGCTCGATGTCCTGCCGCCGCTGAACTGGCTGGACGACGCCGCCGTCACCGTGGTGATCGCCTCGCACAACTATCCCGACACCCCGCGCACCGGCGACCGGATCGACGGTCTCGCGGACGTGGCGTCCCAGGACGCCCCGCACGCCTACGTCCTCCACGCGGGCACGAAGAACGACGGCGACGCCGTGGTCAGCGCCGGCGGCCGGGTGCTGTCCGTGACGGCCACCGGCAAGAACCTCACCAAGGCCCGCGAGCGCGCCTACGCCGCCCTGGGCCGGATCCGGCTCGACGGCGCCCAGCACCGTACGGACATCGCCCGCAAGGCGGCGGACGACGCGGACTCCGCCGGGAACTGACCCCCGGCGCCAGCAGCGCCGGGTGACACCCGCGGCGCCGCGTTCCGGTGGCCGCCGCCCACCGCCCGAGACCGGCGGCGGCCACCGGCGGCCCCACGCGGCCGGCGCCGACGGCACGGTGCCCACGAACACCCGGGTCGCGACGGACGCGACCACGAGGAGGGCGGCCGGGGGAGCGCCCGGGCCGTCCTCCTCGTCCCCGCCGAACGAGCCGGATACGCCGGAGCGCGCGGCCCTCGTGCGCCCTGTGCGCCGGGGGTGATGGCCATGCGCGCCCGCGTGTCAGCAGCTTTGCCCAAAGCCATTCCATCGGGTGACGACTAGGCCATCCGGATGACGTGTGCCGGAGCCCCAACTAGGGTGCGTCGCAGGGTTTCCGGCACATGGCCCACCGGCATTGCGATGTCGGTGGCGGGTGCCACAGTGGGGGAGTGACCAACACCGTCGCGGGGGCAGAGGGGGTGACGTCCGGCTGTGTCTTCCACCGACGCAGGTGAGGATCTGGGGACACGGGCCGCACGGGCCCGCGCCCTCGCGCTGCTACGCGTCCGGGGTACCGCCTCGGCCGTCGCCGTCGCGCCCGCGGCGGTCGCCGTCGTGCTCGCGGCCGCGGTCGCGCAGGGACATCTCCGCGGCAGCGGCTGGACGCTCGCGTGCTGGATCGCCGCGGGTGTCTCGCTCGTCGTGCTGCTGGTGTCGGCCGGGGTCGCCCGCGCCGTCGCACGGGCCCGGCCCGCGGTCAGCCCCACCGTCCCGGTGACCGAGGGATCCGCCCCCGATCTCTACCGGCTGGTCCGTGACCTGGCGGTGCGGCTGGACGTCCCGGCGCCCTCGGCCATAGAGCTGACACCGGACTGCGACAGCTGGCTGGAGGACCGTACGCACACCGCCCTGGCGGCGGAGCGGACCGGGGCGGGCTCCGGTCCGCCGGCCCCGGCGCACAGGCGCGGCGGCGAGAACGCCCCCGTCCTGGTGATCGGCTCCCCGTTTTTGTGGTGGATGCGGGTGGCCGAGCTGCGGGCCGTGCTGGCCCCGGTCGTCGCCGGTACGGCCCCCGCGGCGCACCCCGACATAGCCGCCGCCCGGCGGTTCGTCCGTGGCCTGGACGGCGCGGTGGCGGACGCCTCGGCCCCGGGCGCGGGCCGGCTGCGCGGGGCGGGGCGGGTGTTCGTCGGCCGGATCGCCCGGTTGCTGCTGCGCGGCTGCCGGGGGCACGCCGCCGAGATGGAGCGCTGTGTCGCGCTCGCCTCGTCGATGCGGGCCCAGGGCGTGGACTACGGCCTGCGGATCGCCGCCCAGGAGCAGATCGGTCTCGTCTACGCCGGCTGGGACCGGTTGTTGACCAGGGTCGCGCTGCCCGCCTGGCGGATGGGCCGCTGGCCCGCCCGGCTGGACGCCGGGGTCGTCTCCGCGCTCACCGAGCTGTCCCGGCGCGACCGCCTCGCCGAGGGGTTCGCCTCGCGGCTCGACGAGCGGCCCGCCTGCGACCTGCTGGACGAACCCGGCGCGGCCGACGAGGCGGCGTCGCTGCTGGCCGCCCGGCTCTTCCACGGCGGCCCCGCGGGGACCGGCCCGGACTGGTCGCCGGTCGACTGGCAGGAGTATCCGCAGGAGGTCGTGGACCGCAAGTGGCGCACGGAGGCCGCCCGGCTGCACCGGGTGATGGACTCCATGGGGGTTCGGCCGGCGGCGGACGCCGACGCGGGCACGCCGACCCTGGCACGTGTCATCGAGCATCTGTCCGGCCCCGACGGCGGCGGCGAGGATCTCGCCGCGTGCATCGGCGCCGCCGTGGCGCGGGAGGAGGCGGAACCCCTGCGGGCCCGCGCGCAGCCCGCCCGGGTGAGCGCCGCCCCGGCGGACTCCGGGAGCGGGTCCACCGACGCCCGGTCCGCGGCCGGAGCGCTGCCGTCCGGGCCTGCGCCCACCTCGCCCGCGCCCACCCCGTCCGCCTCCGCGCCGCCCGACCGGGGCGGGCCGTCCGCCGGGTCCCGCCCGGCGCTCCCGGGGACCGCGCCCCCGTCCGCTCCACCGGCCGGACGGGGTCAGCGGGCCGCCGCGGACCCGCTGGACCTCTGGGGTCCGGGCGAGCTGCCGCTCTTCCCGCTCCAGCCGCCCCGTACGGGCACCGAGCTGCTGGTGGACCACGTGGCGGCCATGGTCTGCTGCGCCGCGGTGGACACGGCCGGTGCGCGGCCCGGTCTCGACTGGCTGGACGGTCCCGCCCTGCTGGTGGACGGAACCCGGAAATCGGACCTCGGCGCCCCGGTGCTGAGCCTGGTCGAGGACGGCGACGCGGAGCCTCTGCGCTCCTGGCTGGCCGAGCTGGGCATCCGCTCCGACCGCCCCGTACGCCTGGGCTGACCGCCCGCCCGCACGCTTCGGCCGGCCGCGGCCCGCCCTCTGCACGCCGTTCGCGGACGCCGGTGCTGATGCCGGTCGCGGACACCGGTCGCGCGCGCCCCGGGGCAGTGGCTCCGGCAGCCCCGTGTTTCGCGTCGTATACGGAACGCGGCGGGCGCCCCGGCGGCGGGGTGCCGGGGGCGGCGGCGAACTGACCGCCGGGGAGGCGGAGTTGCCGTCGCCGGGGGGTGCGCCACGCGGTGGTCCGGTGGTCCGTTCGTGGGGGCAACACCCGGAAAGTCAGGTTCCGTTCGGATCGATCCGCGACGAACGGTGACGAAGTGCATGCTTTATGTGATGTGCTGGGAACCGGCGCCGACACCGGGCGCACACAGGTGTACGGGGGATCGAGGGAGGGGGCGTCATGGGGGCGGAACACATTCGGCGGTGGGAATCGGGTGCCCTCGCGCACGCGGTGAGCGATCCCTTCGGCCAGGGGCCGCTGCCCTGGCTGCGCGGCAGCGAGAAGTACTTCGACGACACCGGGCAGATGGTCCCCTGGTACGCCGACCCCGACCTCGGCCGGGGCGGAGCCGGCGGCGGCACCCGTCCCGCCGACGACGTGCGGCTCCAGATCAAGGGCTTCGCCTCGCCCGGAGCGGCCGCGCCCGGTGAGGCGATCGACTTCCACATCACCGTGAACCCGCCCCAGCAGTTCTCCGTGGACGTCTACCGGATCGGGCACTACGGCGGCGACGGAGCCTCCAAGATCACCACGAGCCCCCGGCTCCAGGGGATCGTGCAGCCCGCCCCGCTCACCGTCGACCGCACGGTCTCCTGCCACCACTGGTGGCTCTCCTGGCGGCTCCAGATCCCCAGTCTCTGGTCGGTCGGCGCCTACGTCGCGGTGCTGACCACCGCGGACGGGCACCGCTCGCACGTGCCGTTCACGGTTCGCGACGACCATCCCGCCGACCTGCTGCTCCTGCTCCCCGACGTCACCTGGCAGGCGTACAACGTCTACCCCGAGGACGGCAGGACCGGCGCCAGCCTCTACCACGCGTGGGACGAGGAAGGGCGGCTGCTCGGCGAGGAGGACGCGGCGCACACCATCTCCTTCGACCGGCCGTACGCCGGCGCGGGGCTTCCGCTGCACGTGGGCCACGCCTACGACTTCATCCGCTGGGCCGAGCGGTACGGCTACGGCCTCGCCTACGCCGACGCCCGCGACCTGCACGCCGGGCGGGTGGACACCAGCCGGTACCGCGGGCTGGTCTTTCCCGGCCACGACGAGTACTGGTCGCCGCCCATGCGGCGGGAGGCGGAGCGCGCCCGCGACACCGGGACCTCCCTCGTCTTCCTCTCCGCCAACACCATGTACTGGCAGGTGGGGCTCTCCCCCTCGGCCTCCGGCGTGGGCGACCGCCTGCTCACCTGCCGCAAGCGGCGCGGGCCGGGCAAGCCGGTGCTGTGGCGGGAGATCGACCGGCCCGAGCAGCAACTGCTCGGCATCCAGTACGCGGGCCGGGTCCCCGAGCCGTCCCCGCTCGTCGTGCGCAACGCCGACCACTGGCTCTGGCGGTCCACCGGCGCGTCGGAGGGCGACGAGATCGACGGCCTGGTCGCGGGCGAGGCGGACCGCTACTTCCCCCGTACCGCGCTGCCCGAGCACGACAGCCGCATCCTGCTGGCCCATTCGCCCTACGAGGACTCCGAGGGCGCCCGGCGCCACCAGGAGACCTCGCTCTACCAGGCGCCCTCCGGAGCCCTCGTCTTCGCCTCCGGCACCTTCGCCTGGTCCCCGGCGCTGGACCGCCCCGGCCACGTGGATCCGCGCATCCAGCGCGCCACGGCCAATCTCCTCGACCGGATCTGCAAGGGCGGCTGACGGCCGCCGCGCCGCGCCCGGCGACGGCACGAACCCGCTTCCGGGGCCCCGGAAGGCCGTGCCCCGCGCCGACGCCGCACGTCCGGACCGGCCCCGAGCCGCGCCGCCGCGTCGCGTACGGGACAATCGGAACGACTCCTGGATCAACCTACGCGGAGGCAGCGTGTCCGGTTTCGTAGAAAAGCCCGAGCCCGTGCAGGTGCCGGGCCTCACCCACCTGCACACCGGGAAGGTGCGTGAGCTGTACCGGAGCGAGGACGGCGACCTCGTGATGGTCGCCAGCGACCGCATCTCCGCGTACGACTGGGTGCTGCCCACCGAGATCCCCGACAAGGGGCGGGTGCTCACGCAGCTCTCCCTGTGGTGGTTCGACCAGCTCGCGGACCTCGTCCCGCACCACGTCCTGTCCACCGAGGTCCCGGCCGGCGCCCCCGCCGACTGGGAGGGGCGGACGCTGGTCTGCCGGTCGCTGCGGATGGCGCCCGTCGAGTGCGTCGCGCGCGGCTACCTCACCGGCTCGGGGCTGCTGGAGTACAACGAGTCCCGCACGGTCTGCGGCCTCGCCCTCCCCGAAGGACTGGTGGACGGCTCCGAGCTGCCCTCCCCGATCTTCACCCCGGCCACCAAGGCCGCCGTCGGCGACCACGACGAGAACGTCAGCTACGAGCACGTCGCCCGTGAGCTCGGCGCGGAGACGGCGGCGCTGCTGCGCCGCACGACCCTCGACGTCTACGGCCGTGCCCGGGACATCGCGCGCGAGCGCGGCATCATCCTCGCGGACACCAAGTTCGAGCTGGGCTTCGCGACCGCCGAGGACGGTACCGAGGAACTCATCCTCGGCGACGAGGTGCTGACCCCCGACTCCTCCCGCTTCTGGCCCGCCTCCTCCTGGGAGCCGGGGCACGCCCAGCCGTCGTACGACAAGCAGTTCGTGCGCGACTGGCTGACCTCGCCCGCGTCCGGCTGGGACCGCGCGAGCGAGACGCCCCCGCCGCCGCTGCCGCAGAAGATCGTCGACGCGACGCGCGCCAAGTACATCGAGGCGTACGAGCAGCTGACCGGCCTGAGTTGGTCGTAACACCCGGCCCGGCCCGCCGCGCGTCCTCCGGGGCGCGGGGCGGGCCGGGCGGGTGTCCCGGAGACACGAAGAAGGCCCCGGTCCTGAGGACCGGGGCCTTTCGCCGAGCGGACGACCAGGTTCGAACTGGCGACCTCAACCTTGGCAAGGTTGCGCTCTACCAACTGAGCTACGTCCGCGAGCGCCGAAGCGCGATGCTTACTATACCCAACCCCGCTCCCGGGCGAAACGCACTGCCGCGTGACGGTTCTCCGCACCGAGCTTCGACACGGCCGACGACAGGTAGTTCCGGACCGTTCCGGGCGAGAGAGCGGCGCGCTCCGCGATCTCCGCGACCGGGGCGCCGTCCGCCGCCAGTTCCAATACCTCGGCCTCGCGGGCGGTCAGCGGCGAGTCGCCGGCGGAGATCGCGTCGGCTGCCAACTCGGGATCCACGTAACGGTTTCCGGCGTGCACGGTACGGATGATGTCGGCGAGTGCGCGGGCGCTCACGGTCTTCGGGGCGAACCCCCGCACCCCTGCCGCGAGGGCCCGCTTGAGGTGGCCGGGCCGGCCGTGGCTCGTCACGATCAGGGTGCGGCAGTCCGGCAGTTGGGCCCGCAGGGATGTGGCGACCGTCACACCGTCGGCGCCGGGCATCTGCAGGTCCAGCACCGCGACGTCCGGCCGGTGGGCCAGAGCCATGGCCAGCGCCTCCGGCCCGCTCGCGGCCTCCGCGACCACCACGAAGTCCTCCTCCAGCCGCAGCAGTGCGGCCAGCGCGCCCCGGATCAGGTGCTCGTCGTCGGCGAGCAGGATGCGTACGGGCGGCGGGGCCGCGGTCATCTTTCCTCCAGTGCGGCGGGCCGGGCGGCCCGCAAGTGCGGCGACGCTCCCGGGGGGATCGGCACCGTCGCGGTGAGCCGGAAGAGCCCGCCGGCCTCCGGGCCGGCCGTCAGGGAGCCGTCCAGGACGGCGAGCCGCTCCCGCAGGCCGGCGAGCCCGGAACCGGTCCCCGCAGCCGTGTCTCCGGCGCCCGGAGCCGTTCGCGAGTCCGCCCCGTCGTTCTCCACGACCAGCGTCGCGCGGTCCTCGCGCACCGCCAGCCGGATCGTGCACCGGCGCGGGTCCCCGTGCCGCAGCACGTTGGTCGCCGCCTCGCGCACCACCCAGCCGAGCGCCGACTGCGCGGGCGCCGGCAGCCGGGCGCTCTCCGCGCCGTCGCCCACGACCGTGCAGGCGATCCCGGCGGCCTCCAGCACCCCCCGGGCACCCGCGAACTCGGCAGCCAGATCGGCCTCCCGGTACCCGCGTACGACCTCCCGCACCTCCTGCTGGGAGGTACGGGCGATGCGCTGCACCTCGACCATCTGGTCGACCGCGTCCGGCGAACCCCGGCGGGCCAGCTCGGCCGCGAGCTCGGACTTGAGCGCGATCACCGACAGGTTCCGGCCCAGCACGTCGTGCATGTCACGGCCGAACCGCAGCCGCTCCTCCGCCACCGCCAGCCGGGCCTGCATGTCCCGCGCCTCCTCCGCCTGCCACATCACCGACAGGCTCCAGACGCTCGGCCGGGTCGAGACGAGCACCAGCAGGGTGGTGACCACCAGCGCGACGACCGCCCCGAACAGCAGCCCGGCCGGCACCCCCACGGCCGCCAGCAGCGCCACGACGGCGGCCCCGTAGGCGGCGGCGCGCAGCAGGTACGTCCGGACCGGGACGAGCATGGCGTACGGGAGGGCGAAGGCCATGGGCAGGTCCAGCACCAGCAGCACCAGGTCCCGGCCCGCCACGCCGTCCACCGCCGCCACGGCCACCAGCAGGCCGGTGGACACCGCCTGGAGCGCGGCCGGCGCCCGCAGCCGCCGCGGGGGGAACGGCGCCGTCCCCCGGTAGTGGTCGATGGCGGGCGCCAGATTGCGGCAGCCCAGCACGCACTGAGCGACGTTGACCACGAGGAACGCGGCGCCGAGGACCGTCGCCGCGGATCCCTGGCGCAGGGCGCCGATCAGCGGCAGCAGGCCCCAGGAAGCGGCGAAGCACCAGA
Source organism: uncultured Streptomyces sp. (assembly GCF_947488945.1). Lineage (GTDB taxonomy): Bacteria > Actinomycetota > Actinomycetes > Streptomycetales > Streptomycetaceae > Streptomyces. The sequence goes on along the minus strand of NZ_CANLBS010000003.1, from coordinate 31,378 downwards.
TGACCGAGTAGAACGTCACCCGCGTGTAGAGGTCGATGCGTGCGAGCTTGCTGCGCTCGTGCCAGCCGCGCCGCCAGCCCCGGACCCTGCCGATCACCGCCGTCCGCCCCTTCCCGTCGTCTCCGCCGCGCAGGCGCGGTACGGCCGGAGCCGTTGCGGACCCGCCGTTCACCCGCGCGGGTCCCAGCGGAACCACCGTCGCACAGCGAACACCCCGAAGGCGGTCCAGGCCAGCCCGGTCACCCCGGCCGTGACCAGTTCGCCGCCGGCGACCCCGCCGAGCCAGCCGTGCCGGACCAGGGTCATCACACCCGTCATCGGCAGCAGCTCCAGTACGGAGGCCAGCCTGTCCGGGAACACCGCCAGCGGGACGAAGATGCCGGAGCCGAAGAGCGAGACGAAGAACAGCGGCAGGGTGGTGAGCTGGGAGCTCTGCACCGTCCGGGTGAGCACGGCGGTGGCCGCCGCCAGGGCGGACATCAGCACGAAGCCCAGCAGCAGGCCGGCGACGAGCAGGTCGGGGCGGTGCGGGGCGCTCAGGTCGAAGGCGATCGCCCCGGCCACCACCAGCACCACGCACTGGGCGAGCGCCAGGGCGACGGACGGCAGCGCGGTGCCGAGGAGGATCTCCCGGTCGGAGATCTCGCCGGTGCGCAGCCGCTTCAGGACCAGCTCCTCGCGCCGGGCGACGTAGGCGGAGACCAGGTTCATGTAGACGACCTGCACCAGCACCATGCCGATGCCGCCGGTCAGGGTGGCGCCCGCGACGGTGAGCCCGGTGCCGCCCAGGTCGAGCTGATCGAGCGAGGACCGCATCGCGAAGATCATCACGAGCGGCAGCAGCAGGGCCACCACGATCGCGGTCCGGTTGCGCACCAGCAGGATCAGCTCGGCACGGCCGAGGGCGGTCAGCCGCCGGGCCGCGGCGGCGGCGGGGCCGGGGGCGGGCGTCCGGTCGCGGACGGGGGTGGTCGTGCCGGTCATGCCGTCACCTTCTTCGTGCCGCCGGAGCGGGTGGAGCGGCCCGGGACCTGACGCGGGTCCTGGTCCCCGGTCGCGTGCCGGGCCTTCGCGATGTCGAGGAAGGCCTCTTCCAGGGAGGCGGAGCGGGCGTCGAGGCCGTGCAGTGTGACTCCTGACTCCCGCGCCCAGTCGAGGAGTTGGTGCAGCGCATCCTGCAGGGCCGGGGTGCGGATCTCGACCCGCGGCCCCTCGGCCGCCGCCCGGAGCGACAGCGGGAGCAGGGCCGCCGGCACGGACTCGGGCAGCGTGAACCTGATCCGGGCCGGCTGACGCGCGGTCACCTCGGCGATGGTGCCGCTCGTCACGATCTTCCCCCCGTGCATGATCGCCAGCCGGTCCGCGAGAGCTTCCGCCTCCTCCAGGTAGTGCGTGGTCAGCAGCACCGTCGTGCCGCCGTCCCGCAGCGCCCGGACGAGCTCCCAGGTCTCCTGCCTGCCCTCGGCGTCCAACCCGGTGGTCGGCTCGTCGAGGAAGAGCACCTCCGGCCGGGAGGTCAGGGCCAATGCCAGGTCGAGGCGGCGCTTCTCGCCGCCGGAGAGCTGCTTGACCCGCACGTCCGTCCGGCCGGTCATGCCGACCATCTCCAGGGCCTCGGCGGCGGGGCGCGCGCCGGTGGTGCACTCCGACCACATCCGCACGGTCTCCCGCACCGTGAGGTCGGAGGGGAAGCCGCCTTCCTGGAGCATCACCCCGGTGCGGGGGCGGACGGCGGCCCGTTCGCGGTAGGGGTCGTGCCCGAGGACGCGGACCGTGCCACCGGTCGGCGGCGCCAGCCCCTCCAGGAGTTCCACGGTGGAGGTCTTTCCCGCGCCGTTCGTCCCGAGCAGGGCGAACAGTTCGCCGCGGGCCACGGAGAACGAGATCCCGGACACGGCCTCGAAGCCGCCGGCATACCGGCGCCGCACTTCGTGTGCCTCGATCACGGGACCGTTCGCGCGGTCGCTGAGCATGTCGTCGCTGGTCATGCTCACAGGCTTCCGCCGGATCCGGCCCGTCGGCAGTGCGCGCTGTCATCACTGCACATGACAAACGTCATGGATGGCCGCGGTGCGGAAACGGCCGGGCGCACGACGAAGGCCCCGACTGTGAGGTCGGGGCCTTCGATGCTGAGCGGACGACCAGGTTCGAACTGGCGACCTCAACCTTGGCAAGGTTGCGCTCTACCAACTGAGCTACGTCCGCAGTGCTGCCGCTCGGCTTTCACCGGGCGGTGCGAGCATCACTCTACCCGATCCACCGGAGTGGCCGGAAAGCGATGCAGAGCGGGTGACAGGGATCGCACACTGCGCCTTCCCCCTGGAAGGGGGATGTTCTACTACTGAACTACACCCGCACGCTGCCCGGGACCAGAACCTTTCGGCCTTGCCCCTCGGCGTGCTCCAGACTCTAGCCGACCTGCGGGGGTGTCGCGCAAGTCGGCTCCCCGCGGGCGTCCGGCGCGGGGGTCGCGCACCGGCCGCCCGCGGATGACGCGGCGTCAGTCGGACGCCTGGAACGCCTCGTAGACCCTCTTGGGGATCCTGCCGCGGGCCGGCACGTCCATCTGGTGCGAGCGGGCCCAGGCGCGCACGGCCGCCGGGTCCGGCGCGACGGACGTGTGGCGGTAGGAGGCCGGGGTCCTGCCCTGCCGGGCCGCCGCGGACTGCTTGCGCCCGGCCGCGACGTAGGGGGCCAGGGCCTTGCGCAGTTTCTTCGCGTTGACCGGGCTGAGGTCGATCTCGTACGACTTCCCGTCGAGGGCGAAGGAGACCGTTTCCGCCGCTTCTCCCCCGTCGATGTCGTCGGAGAGCGTGACCACTACGCGCTGAGCCACGGATATCGGTCCTTTCCTGCTGCGTCCGCACCCGGGTGTGCGACGCGACCGGCCTTCCGGCGGTATAAAGCGGACGAGGAGCGCCCGGCAGCGGGCTGTTCCCGTTTACCGGGCAATAGTGCATTCCCTCGTAATCATTTGTACAGCGGTGCTGCTGAATTGTGAAGCCCGATCAATTGTTTCGCGTGTCCGCGTGCAATCCGGCGGAGATTTTTTCCAGGACTTTTCCTAGGGGATCTGGCGCTCGATATCACGGCATGATCCGGCCCCGCGGGATATCTACCCGCGTAGAATTTTTGGCCAGGTAGGCTGATGACACTCGCGGAGGTCTGGGGAACCGCCGGAGACACAGCCGCACCACACCATCGGGAGTGCCAGTGGCACGCGTCGTAGTCGACGTCATGCTCAAGCCGGAGATCCTCGACCCGCAGGGACAGGCGGTGCAGCGCGCACTGCCCCGTCTCGGCTTCGAGGGAATCGCCGACGTACGTCAGGGAAAGCGTTTCGAGCTGGAGGTCGAAGGGCCGGTCGACGATGCCGCCCTCGCCCGCATTCAGGAACTCGCCGAGACCTTCCTGGCCAACACCGTCATCGAGGACTTCGTCGTGAAGGTAGAGCCGCAGGAGGCCGCGAAGTGACCGCTCGTATCGGCGTGGTCACCTTTCCCGGCACCCTCGACGACCAGGACGCCCTGCGCGCCGTGCGCGTCGCCGGCGCGGAGCCGGTCCCGCTCTGGCACCGCGACAAGAACCTGCACCAGGTCGACGCGGTCGTCCTCGCGGGCGGCTTCAGCTACGGCGACTACCTGCGGGCCGGGGCCATCTCCCGCTTCTCGCCGGTGATGGAGCCCCTCATCGAGCAGGCGAAGGACGGCATGCCCGTCCTCGGCATCTGCAACGGATTCCAGATCCTGACCGAGGCGCACCTGCTGCCCGGCGCGATGCTGCGCAACAATCACCTGCACTTCGTCTGCCGTGACCAGGCGCTGCGGGTGGAGAACGCCGAGACGCTCTGGACCTCCGACTACGCCGCGGGCCAGGAGATCTCCGTACCGCTGAAGAACATGGACGGCCGGTACACCGCCGACGAGCGCACGCTCGACGAGCTGGAGGCCGAGGGCCGGGTCGCGTTCCGCTACGTCGGCGGCAACCCGAACGGCTCGCTCCGCGACATCGCCGGCATCACCAACGCGGCGGGCAACGTCGTCGGTCTGATGCCGCACCCCGAGCACGCGGTCGAGCCGCTCATCGGCACCGGGCGCACCGACGGTCTCGGTTTCTTCACCTCGATCCTCAAGAAGCTGGTCAACGCATGAGCCTGGACACGGTCGAGCACGCGGCCAAGACCCCGGACGTCGGACAGCCCTGGAAGGAACTCGGCCTCAAGGAGGACGAGTACGCCCGCATCCGCGAGATCCTGGGCCGCCGTCCCACCGGCGCCGAGCTCGCCATGTACTCCGTGATGTGGTCCGAGCACTGCTCCTACAAGAGCAGCAAGGTCCACCTCAAGCAGTTCGGCGAGAAGGTCCCCGAGAACGACGCGATGCTCGTCGGGATCGGCGAGAACGCCGGCGTCGTCGACGTCGGCCAGGGCTACGCGGTCACCTTCAAGGTCGAGTCGCACAACCACCCGTCGTACATCGAGCCCTACCAGGGCGCGGCCACCGGCGTCGGCGGCATCGTCCGCGACATCCTCGCGATGGGCGCCCGCCCGGTCGCGGTCGTGGACCCGCTGCGCTTCGGCGCGGCCGACCACCCCGACACCAAGCGGGTCCTGCCGGGCGTCGTCGCGGGCATCGGCGGCTACGGCAACTGCCTGGGGCTGCCGAACATCGGCGGCGAGGTCGTCTTCGACGCCTGCTACCAGGGCAACCCGCTGGTCAACGCCGGCTGCATCGGCGTGATGAAGCACGAGGACATCCACCTCGCGCAGGCGTCCGGCCCCGGCAACAAGGTCATCCTGTACGGCGCCCGCACCGGCGGCGACGGCATCGGCGGCGTCTCGGTCCTCGCGTCCGAGACCTTCGAGTCCACCGGCCCCGCCAAGCGCCCCGCGGTGCAGGTCGGCGACCCGTTCCAGGAGAAGCTCCTCATCGAGTGCACCCTGGAGATCTTCAAGGAGAAGCTCGTCGCGGGCATCCAGGACCTCGGCGGCGCCGGGCTCTCCTGCGCCACGTCCGAGCTGGCGTCCGCCGGTTCCGGCGGCATGCGCGTCGAGCTGGACACCGTGCCGCTGCGCGACTCCTCCCTCTCGCCCGAGGAAATCCTCATGAGCGAGTCGCAGGAGCGCATGTGCGCGATCGTCGAGCCGCAGCACGTCGACCGCTTCCTGGAGATCTGCGAGAAGTGGGACGTCATCGCCACCGTCATCGGTGAGGTGACGGAGGGCTCGCAGCTGGAGATCTTCTGGCACGGCGAGCAGATCGTGGACGTTCCGCCGCGGTCCGTCGCCCACGAGGGCCCGACATACCACCGCCCGTTCGCCCGGCCCTCGTGGCAGGACGCCCTCCAGGCCGACGACGCCGGCAAGCTGGCCCGCCCGGCGAATGCCGCCGAGCTGCGCGAGCAGGTCCTGCGGCTCGTCTCGTCGCCCAACCAGGCCTCCAAGTCCTGGATCACCGACCAGTACGACCGCTTCGTGCAGGGCAACACCGTGCTGGCGATGCCCGAGGACGCCGGCATCGTCCGCATCGACGAGGAGACCAACCTCGGCGTGGCGATGGCGACCGACGGCAACGGCCGGTACGCCAAGCTCGACCCGTACACCGGTGCGCAGCTCGCGCTGGCGGAGGCGTACCGCAACGTCGCCGCCACCGGCGCCAAGCCGCTCGCCATCTCCGACTGCCTCAACTTCGGTTCGCCCGAGGACCCGGACGTCATGTGGCAGTTCGCCGAGGCCACCCGCGGTCTCGCGGACGGCTGCCTGGAGCTGGGCACCCCGGTCACCGGCGGCAACGTCTCGCTCTACAACCAGACCGGCGACACGGCGATCCACCCGACGCCGGTCGTGGCCGTGCTCGGTGTGATCGACGACGTCACCCGGCGCACGCCGGTCGCCTTCGCGGAAGAGGGCCAGCTCCTCTACCTGCTGGGCGACACGCACGAGGAGTTCGGCGGCTCGGCCTGGTCCGAGGTCGTCCACCAGCACCTCGGCGGGCTGCCGCCCAAGGTCGACCTGGGCCGCGAGAAGCTGCTCGGCGAGATCCTGATCTCGGCGTCGCGCGACGGCATGGTCGACGCGGCGCACGACCTGTCCGACGGCGGTCTGATCCAGGCGGTCACCGAGTCCTGCCTCCGCGGCGGGAAGGGCGCCCGGCTGGTCGTGCCGGACGGCCTGGACGCGTTCACGTTCCTCTTCTCCGAGTCGGCGGGACGCGCGGTCGTCTCGGTGCCGCGCAGCGAGGAGCTCCGCTTCAACGACATGTGCGGCGCGCGCGGTCTGCCCGTCGCCCGCATCGGTGTCGTCGACGGTGACGCCGTCGAGGTCCAGGGCGAGTTCAGCATCCCGCTGACCGAGCTGCGGACGGCGCACGAGGCCACCATCCCGGCGCTGCTCGCCTGAGCCGCACCACGGTCGTGACCACGGGCCCCCGCCGGAACACCGGCGGGGGCCCGTTCGTCGTACGCGCTCCCCGACGCGCGGCTCCGCCCCGTAGGCTCGCCGTCATGCCGACGCAGTCCCGCAAGCGCGCCCGCCGCTACGACCCCGACCGCACCCGCACCGCCCTGACCGCCGAGTCCGCCCGGGTCCGCGAGGCCGTACGGGCCCTGACCCCGGACCGGCTCGACGCCCCGGCGCGGCCGGCCGGCCGGACCGTGCGGGACGTGGCCGTCCACCTGGCGGGGGTGCTCGGGCGGACCGCGGACCTGGTGGCGGAGCCGGCGCCGCCCGGCGTGCGGGCGTCACTGGCCCTGGTCCAGTGGCCGTTCCTCGTGCCGGAACCGGTGGACCGGGCCCCCGCCGACGCCGTCGCCGCCGACCTCGACGCGCTGTTCGCCGAGGGGGCGGCCCGGTTCGACGCCCTGGTGGCGCCGGCCCCCGGCGACCGGTTGGTGCCGGTCGGCGGATCGACGATGCGGCTGGACGACTTCCTGGTCACGCGCGTCGCGGAACTCGTCCTGTGCGCCGACGACCTGCACGCCGCGACCGGTGAGGACGGCGGCCACGACCGGCAGGCGCTTGCCGCCGCGACCCGGCTGTTCGCCGACGCGCTGGCGGAGAAGGCGCCGGGCGGCTCGGTCGAGGTGCGGGTGCCGCCGTACGCGGTGGTCCAGTGCGTCGGCGGACCCAAGCACACCCGGGGCACCCCGCCCAACGTCGTGGAGACCGACCCGCTGACCTGGCTGCGACTGGCCACCGGGCGGACCACCTGGGCGGACGCGCTGGAAGCCGCCCGCGTCGGCGCGAGCGGCGAACGGGCCGACCTCTCCGCTCTGCTGCCGCTGAACGGCTGAACGTCACCGGCGCCGGGGAACCGGATCACCCCCGCGGTCCGTCACAGCCGTATGTACGGACACCGTGTGACCCTCAGTCTCCTGGCCCTCCTCGCCCTCACCGCCTGCGGCGGGCGGACCGGCTCCGGAGGGACCGGCGCCGACGACGGGGGCGGTTCGCCCGGGACCGGCGCGCCCCTGACCGGCACCGTCTGGAAGGTGACCGGCCTGCTCTCCGGCGAGACCCCCCGCGCCCGGGCGCTGCCGACGGGCAGCGAGGGCCGGGCGGATCTCACCTTCGGCGAGGACGGGACGGTGCACGGCAGCCTCGGCTGCAACACCTTCCGGGGGGAGGCGACGATCGCCGGCACGACCGTCACCCTCGGCCCGCTCGCCACCACCCGCAAGCTCTGTCCCGGCCCCCGGACGGAGCTGGAACGCGCCCTGACCGCGGTGCTCCGGGGCGAGCTGTCCTACGCCGTCGAGGACCGCGGCCTCTCCCTCACCGCGCGCGGGGGCGCGGGGGTGAGGGCGACGGCCGTGGACGGCGACGGCACCCCCGCCCCGGAGTGAGCGGGGGCGGGGGTGCGGCCGGCCCCGCGGTCAGGCCGGGTACGGCAGCAGCTCCGCGTCGGTCCGCTCCCACGAGGCCCGCAGCTCGGCCAGCAGGGCCGGTTCGGCGGCGGCGCGGTTCGCCTGCTCCCGCTGGTCCTCGGCGAGGTCGAAGAGCTGGTCGGGGCCGCCGGCGCCGCGGTAGTACTTCCAGTCGCCGCGGCGCAGCGCCCGCTCCCCGCGCACCCGCCAGAACAGGTCGCGCTCCGCGGGCCGTTCGCCGCGCAGCAGGTATCCGGCGAGGCTGACGCCGTCCAGCGGGTAGGCCGGGTGGGGGCGGGTGCCCGCCAGTTCCAGCAGGGTGGCGGTCCAGTCCGGGGTGAACACCGGCAGGTCGCTGACCTGGCGGCCGTCGATCCGGGCGGGCCAGCGCAGCAGCGCGGGGACCCGGATGCCGCCCTCCTGGAGGGAGCTCTTGTTGCCGGACAGCGGCCACTGGTAGGAGAACCGCTCGCCACCGTTGTCACTGGCGAAGAAGACCAGGGTGTTCTCCTCCTGCCCGGACTTCCGCAGTGCCTTGAGCACCTCGCCGACCGACCGGTCGAGGTCCTCGACCATCTGCTTGTACTTCGCGACCGAGCCGCCGTCCGCGTGGAAGAGGCCGCCGAAGCCGCCCGCCTTGATCTTCCGGACGACCTCCGCGCTCTCCTCGACGTCGCCGTCCGCGATCCACGGCCAGTGCGGCGTCGTGAAGTTGAGGTTCAGCAGCCACGGCTTGTCGTGGTCGCGCCGGACGTACTCGCTGGCCCGCTCGGTCAGGATGCGGGTGTAGTAGCGCAGGTCCTTGTACTCGGCGTCGCCCTCGTAGAGGTCGTAGCTCCCGTCGAGCCCGAGCTTGGAGTAGTACTCCAGCGCGCCGCCGAAGTTGCCGAAGAACTCGTCCCAACCGGACTTGGTGGGGCTGTAGTCGGGGAGGTAGCCGCAGTGCCACTTGCCGATGAGTGCGGTCGCGTACCCGGAGGTGCGCAGCAGCGAGGCGAGCGTCGGGTGGGTGGGCTCCAGGCCGACGGACCGGTCGGCGATCGGCTCGGCGAGCCCGCCCTTGGTGCGGCCCGGGTAGCGGCCGGTGTAGAGGCTGAAGCGGGTGGGGGAGCAGGTCGCGGATCCCGAGTACGCGTCGGTGAAGCGGACGCCGCCCCTGGCCAGGGCGTCCAGGTTCGGGGTGTCGATGTGGGGCGCGCCGTAGGAGGAGAGGTCGGCCCAGCCGAGGTCGTCGGCGAGGATGAACAGGATGTTCGGCCGCTTGGAGTGCTTGCCCCGGGCCGCACGGAAGGGCCGTTCGCCCTCGGGCGTCCCGGCGGGACCGGCCGGGGCGGCGGCCGCCTGTCCGGCCGACAGCCCGACGGCGGCGGTGGCGGCGGTGGCGCCCACGGCGGCGGAGAACGCCCGGCGGGAGAGCGGGCCGGAGGACTGCTCGGGCGAACCTGTGTTCGAAAGCGAAGGCGAGGACTCAGGCATGAGGGCTCCTGGCGAGGGGGCGGCCGCGCGGGGGCACGGACCGGACGGAGGCGTGGGGGAGGACGGGGGCGTGCGGGTGCAGGGTGTGCGGGGACGTGCGCCTTCACCGGGTGCGGAGGGGCGTCCACGCGGGAGACCGGGCGGCTCCGGTCACGGGTGCCCGCGGCTCGCTCCGGCGCGTACGACCCTCGTGGGACGCCCCGCTCCGGCGTGCTCCGGCGCACGAAGGCGTGCGGGTACGGCACGGGGCGGGAGGGCCGGGGCGGCGGACGGCGAAGAGGGATGGGCGCGCGTGGGCGGACCCGTCGGCGGGGCCGGAACGGATCAGTGGCAGCGACAGATGGCGCTCGACACACGTCCCAGATCGACGTGGCGGCGCTCGACGAGCGTGACCGAACGATCACGTGGCGGCTGCATGGCCCAGGAGCCTGCCAAGCAGTCGTGCGCCTGTCAACGATCGTCTCGCCCCTCGGAACGGCCGACCGCGATCCGGACGCGGCGGTGCCCCCGGACCCGCACCGACCCCCGCCGGGAGCGCCCCCGGCCCCGCGACGTGCGGCGACACCGCCCTGCGAACGGCTCCGAACCGGGCGGCGACGATGTGAGGCTCACCACGGACCGCCCGGTCGGAACGGCCGGCGGAACCTTGCGGGCGGACTCACGGAGCGCCACCGGCGGCCGGGCCCGCGCTCCGTCGCGGGGGCGGGGCGCCCACCGCCGGAATCGGCCGCATCTCCGGGGAGGGAGCCGGTCGAACGCGGATCGGGACGTTCCGCCCGCCCGGTCCGGATCACGATGCGTGATCGTCCGGGCCCCCGCGAGCGGCCCCCAGGACGGTGCTCCGGCCCACGTCCGGGGCGCTCCCCGGACGTGGGCCCGGCCCGTACCCAATTCGGACCAGTGGTCGATCTCGCCTACACTCGGTGCCGTGCCTCGTGGTGATGGACGACTCAACCACGACCTGCTCCCCGGCGAGAAAGGACCCCAGGACGCTTGCGGCGTCTTCGGTGTCTGGGCTCCCGGCGAAGAGGTCGCCAAGCTCACCTATTTCGGACTGTATGCCCTGCAGCACCGTGGACAGGAGTCCGCGGGCATCGCAGTGAGCAACGGGTCCCAGATCCTGGTCTTCAAGGACATGGGACTGGTCTCGCAAGTCTTCGACGAAACGTCTCTGGGGTCGCTCCAGGGCCATATCGCGGTCGGTCATGCCCGCTACTCCACCACCGGTGCCTCGGTGTGGGAGAACGCGCAGCCGACGTTCCGTGCGACCGCGCACGGCTCGATCGCCCTCGGACACAACGGCAACCTGGTCAACACGGCGCAGCTCGCCGAGCTGGTCGCCGACCTGCCCCGCAAGGACGGCCGCGCCACCCAGGTCGCGGCGACCAACGACACCGACCTGGTGACCGCGCTGCTGGCCGGCCAGACCGACGACGAGGGCAAGCCGCTCACCGTCGAGGAGGCCGCCACCCAGGTGCTGCCCCAGGTCCGCGGCGCCTTCTCGCTGGTCTTCATGGACGAGCACACCCTCTACGCGGCCCGCGACCCGCAGGGCATCCGCCCGCTGGTCCTCGGCCGGCTGGAGCGTGGCTGGGTGGTGGCCTCCGAGTCCGCCGCTCTCGACATCTGCGGCGCCAGCTTCGTCCGCGAGATCGAGCCGGGCGAGCTCGTCGCCATCGACGAGAACGGCCTGCGCACCTCCCGCTTCGCGGAAGCGAAGCCCAAGGGCTGCGTCTTCGAGTACGTCTACCTGGCGCGTCCGGACACCGACATCGCCGGCCGGAACGTCTACCTCTCCCGTGTCGAGATGGGCCGGCGGCTCGCCGCCGAGGCCCCCGCCGAGGCGGACCTCGTCATAGCGACGCCGGAATCCGGCACCCCCGCGGCCATCGGCTACGCGGAGGCCAGCGGCATTCCGTTCGGCGCCGGACTGGTCAAGAACGCCTACGTCGGCCGGACCTTCATCCAGCCCTCGCAGACCATCCGCCAGCTCGGCATCCGCCTCAAGCTGAACCCGCTCAAGGAAGTCATCAAGGGCAAGCGCCTGGTGGTGGTGGACGACTCGATCGTCCGCGGCAACACCCAGCGCGCACTGGTCCGGATGCTCCGCGAGGCCGGGGCGGCCGAGATCCACATCCGGATCTCCTCGCCGCCGGTGAAGTGGCCCTGCTTCTTCGGGATCGACTTCGCCACCCGCGCCGAGCTCATCGCCAACGGCATGACGGTCGACGAGATCGCCACCTCGATGGGGGCCGACTCGCTCGCCTACATCTCGATCGACTCCATGATCGAGGCGACGACGATCGAAAAGCCCAACCTCTGCCGCGCCTGCTTCGACGGCGAATACCCGATGGAGCTCCCGGACCCGGAGCTGCTCGGCAAGCAGCTGCTGGAGACCGAGCTGGCCGCCGGTCCCGCCGCGACCGCGGCGTCCGACGCGCTGCGTCGTCCGTGATCCGGACCGACCGGTTCCGTCCCCTCCAGCCCCGTATTCCCACACGAAAGATCCCGGACCATGTCTGAGACAACAGGTGCTTCCTACGCGGCGGCCGGCGTCGACATCGACGCGGGCGACCGCGCGGTCGAGCTGATGAAGGAGTGGGTGAAGAAGACGCAGCGCCCCGAGGTCGCGGGCCTCGGCGGCCTCGGCGGCTTCGCCGGCCTCTTCGACGCCTCGGCGCTCAAGCGGTACGAGCGGCCCCTGCTGGCCTCCGCCACCGACGGCGTCGGCACCAAGGTCGACCTCGCCCGCCGCATGGGCGTGTACGACACCATCGGCCACGACCTGGTCGGGATGGTCGTGGACGACCTCGTCGTCTGCGGCGCCGAACCGCTCTTCATGACCGACTACATCTGCGTCGGCAAGGTGTTCCCCGAGCGTGTCGCGGCCATCGTGAAGGGCATCGCGGAGGGCTGCGTGCTGGCCGGCTGCGCCCTCGTCGGCGGCGAGACCGCCGAACATCCGGGCCTGCTCGGCCCCGACGACTTCGACGTGGCCGGCGCCGGTACCGGTGTGGTCGAGGCGGACCGGCTGCTCGGCGCCCACCGCATCCGCAAGGGTGACGTGGTCATCGCCATGGCGTCGTCCGGGCTTCACTCCAACGGGTACTCGCTCGTGCGCCACGTCGTCTTCGACCGGGCCGGCTGGACGCTGGACCGCCAGGTGGATGAGTTCGGGCGGACGCTCGGCGAGGAACTGCTGGAACCCACCAGGATCTACTCGCTGGACTGCCTGGCGCTCACCCGCACCACCGACGTGCACGCGTTCAGCCACGTCACCGGCGGCGGCCTCGCCAACAACCTGGCCCGCGTCGTCCCGGAGGGACTGCACGCCACGGTCGACCGTGCGACCTGGACGCCCGGCGCGGTCTTCGACGTGGTCGGCCGGACCGGGCGGGTCGAGCGCCTGGAGCTGGAGAAGACGCTGAACATGGGCGTCGGCATGATCGCGATCGTGCCGCCGGAGTCCGTGGACGTGGCGCTGACGACGCTGGCCGACCGGGGGGTCGACTCCTGGGTGGCGGGCGAGATCACCGACCGCGGCGACCACGCCACCGGCGCCGCCCTGACCGGCGACTACGCCCGCTGACCGCTTCGGCCCGGTCCGTCCGGCACCGCGGGGGCACCCCCGCGGCCGGACGGACGGATCGCCGGCCCGGTGGGACGAAGCCCCCGCACGCGTCCGAGGTGCTGGATCCGGACAGCACAAAACCCGGTCCGGGACGAACCAGGACCGGGTGAATGTGTCAGCGCGAGGTCAAGCGCCGCGGCGCTGGGACGACGGTCCGGACTGGCCGTCCTCGTCGTCGTCCTCGTCGTCGTTGTACAGATCCGCGTACTGTGCGTACGGGTCATCTTCCTCGTCGTCGTCCTCGAACGGCTCGGCGTTCGGTGGTTGACTCGAAGGCGATGCGCCCAGCTCATTGGCCAGACGCGACAGGTCCGTCCCGCCGCTGCTGTACTTCAGCTGGCGGGCGACCTTGGTCTGCTTGGCCTTTGCCCGGCCGCGCCCCATGGCTCGACCCCCTCGGTGACGGGGCTCGACGGCCCCAGAGTCTTGACACGCGTTCATGTTTCAGGACGGACTCTCGGCTGAGAGACCGCGCCCGTAGAGCTTCAACGGTACCTGCTTCCGTGGCCCTACGGTACGCCGCCCGCATGTTGCGCCCCGGTGCAGGACCGGCGAGGCGCTCCGTCCTCGCTGGTCAACTGCGATTTTAACCTCTTCCCGGCCTCCGACCCGCCGACCGGGGTGAGGCATGTCTCCCGGCCCCGGCCGGCGTGCTCCCCCCGGGCTCCTCCGGATCGCGGAGGAACCCGGGGACGGCTCACCGACTCCGCGCCTCGGCCATCCTCCGCTCGGCGATCCGGTCCGCCGCGGCGGCCGGCGGGATCCCGTCCTCCTTCGCTGTTGCGAATATGGCCAGCGTGGTGTCGAAGATCTTCGCGGCCTTGGTCCGGCACCGGTCGAAGTCGAACCCGTTCAGCTCGTCGGCGACCTGGATGACACCGCCGGCGTTCACCACGTAGTCCGGCGCGTAGAGGATTCCGCGGTCCGCGAGGTCCTTCTCGATGCCGGGGTGGGCGAGCTGGTTGTTGGCCGCCCCGCACACCACCCGCGCGGTCAGGGCCGGAACGCTCTCGTCGTTCAGCGCGCCGCCGAGGGCGCACGGCGCGTAGACGTCGAGTCCGGGCACGCGGATCAACGCGTCGGTGTCGGCGACCGCCGTCACCTCGGGATGCGCCTCGACGATCCCGCGCACCGACTCCTCGCGGACGTCGGTGACCACGACCTCCGCGCCGTCCGCCAGCAGATGCGCGACCAGGTGGCGGCCGACCTTCCCGACGCCGGCGACGCCGACCTTGCGTCCGCGCAGCGTGGGGTCGCCCCACTGGTGCTGGGCCGAGGCCCGCATGCCCTGGAAGACACCGAACGCGGTGAGCACCGACGAGTCGCCCGCGCCGCCGTTCTCCGGGGACCGGCCCGTGGTCCAGCGGCACTCGCGGGCCACCACGTCCATGTCCGCCACGTACGTGCCCACGTCGCACGCGGTGACGTAGCGGCCGCCGAGCGAGGCGACGAACCGGCCGTAGGCGAGCAGGAGTTCCGTTCTGCGCACGCCCTCGAACTGTTCCGGGTCGCCGATCACGACGGCCTTGCCGCCGCCGTGGTCGAGCCCGGCCAGGGCGTTCTTGTACGACATTCCGCGCGAGAGGTTGAGCGCGTCGGCGACGGCCTCGGCCTCGGTCGCGTACGGGTGGAAGCGGGTGCCGCCGAGGGCGGGGCCCAGCGCGGTGGAGTGGAGGGCGATGACGGCCTTGAGGCCGCTGGCACGGTCCTGGCAGATCACGACTTGCTCGTGGCCCCCCTGATCCGAATGGAACAGGGTGTGCAGGACGCCGTCGGTCACATCGGTCACTGTGGTGACTCCCAAGTACGAAGCGGCGGGAAGCCCTTGTGAAGGTGGCAAGGGCCGCGGGCCGGCCGGTGGGGACGGCCCGACTGGGCACGACAGTAATTCCTGCCCGCGCCGACATCCGCCGCCGTGCCGAAGATCACCCCCAGGGAGTACCGGCGTGACACGATCTGTCCATGTCGGTGGTGTCTTCAGTGGTTGTCCCGTACGCGTCCTACCTCCGGGTCTACGAGCCCCTCGCCGCGTTCCAGGAGCCCGAGCGGGCCCACTGGGCCCGCTACGCGCGCCGCGCGGTACTGCCGACCGCGCAGGACGAACTGCGCGGTTCGCTCGCCGACTTGCTCGCCACGCCGCCCGTCGGGGTGCCGGTGCACGAGAGCGGCGACGCGTTCGTGGCGGAGGTCGACGGAGAGGTGTGCGTCTGTCCGTGGCGCACCCGGCTCCGCGGCTGGCTCGCGCTGGAGGAACTCGAGGATCTGTTTCCGGCCAAAGTGCTGGACGCGGTGCTGCCGGCGGTGG
This sequence comes from uncultured Streptomyces sp., assembly GCF_947488945.1. Classification (GTDB taxonomy): domain Bacteria; phylum Actinomycetota; class Actinomycetes; order Streptomycetales; family Streptomycetaceae; genus Streptomyces. Next base: position 16,103 of record NZ_CANLBS010000003.1, on the reverse strand, counting down.
TCCGGGGCCAGGCCGCGACCGACCACGAGCGGTGGCGGCGCCGGAACCCGGACGCCCGGCCGTGGATCAGGTCGACCGTGTGGCACGTCCCGGTGCGCTGGTTCGTGCTCTTCTCCGACGCCGACCGCCTCTACGTGCCGGCCGGCCGGGAGGACGGGGAATCCGGCGAGAAGGGCCCCCTGCTGCGCTACCGGACCCCGATGGTGGAGGCCCGCCGCCGGCTGGCCAGGACGTTGAAGACGCTGCGGGAGACGGTGGACGAGGGGCCGCTCGCCGCCGGTCTGGTGGACGTCGGCCGCTGGCTGGAGGAGTTCCACCCGCGCTCCCTGGTCGAGCTGGACTACGGCGGCCTGGTGCACGCCCTGGACGGCCGGGCCCTGGCGGACGACCGGTCGGCGGCCGACGTGGCCGAGGGCATCGCGGCGCTGCGCGCCGGGGACGGTGACGGCGCGGGGGAGGCGTACGCCCGGCTCGCGGAGCGCTGGCGGGCGGTCCGTAACCTCCAGAACGCCAATTGACGTGAATCGGAACACAGCGGCATCAACGGCATGGAAGTGGGGCAACCTCCTGCCGTGACAGTCGGACGGCGGGCGGGAGGGGCTCCGGAGGGGCCCTGCCCGGACCGCCCCGGCGGTATCCGGGAGCGGGTGGGTCGGCGGGCCCCGCGCCGGACGCTCGTCGACGGGAGCGCGCCGGTTGCGCGCGGAGGCGTTCGGAGGAGGCGGAGATGTGAGGGGAACTGATGGGGAGTGACCTGCGTCCCGTGTGACGGGAGGGACAGCCGGGGCGGCCGGGGTGAGTGGCTACTCCCGCAGTCCTAGGTCCAACGTCCTGAACCGGGCCTTTGCCGCCAAGCGTGACGGACGGCACTAAGGGGGCCCTTGCGCCTATCCCTACTCCTCATGCCAAAATAGGACAAGGAGTCCGGGGAGGGCCCCTTCCGCCCAAGTAGGGGCGGAATGTTCAGCATTGCACACGCTTTGGGGGGTCTGGTGACCCCCGAACGCCACTGTGACTGATCGTCACGGTGGCGTGACTGTCCGCTATGGCATGGTCCATCGGCATCCGTCGCTGATGAACACCTGGGAGGGCAATTCCATCGGTTTGGCCGAAGCGGCTGAGCCGATGGTGTAGTTGTAGTGCCGAGGACAAGCCGTTCGTCCTATAACCGACTCGGCCCGCGTCCGCCATTTCGGGCAACGCGGGTCAAGGTGCAGAATTTAGAGGAAAGAACCGAGAAGGTTCGGTTCTCCCGAGGAGGCCGCTCATGACCGCTCGCACCCCTGATGCCGAGCCGCTGCTGACCCCGGCTGAGGTTGCCACGATGTTCCGCGTGGACCCGAAGACGGTCACCCGTTGGGCGAAGGCAGGCAAGCTCACGTCCATCCGCACGCTCGGTGGACATCGCCGGTACCGCGAGGCAGAGGTCCGCGCACTGCTTGCGGGTATTCCGCAGCAGCGCAGCGAGGCCTGACACACCCCTGTCGCCGCGTCACAACCCTGGGCTGCTGACGGTCCCCCAGCCGCAGCCGCCCACCCATAGCCGTAAACGACGGACGCCTGCCCCAACGGGCGTCATACCTGTGTGATTCGGGCACGTCGTCATGGATCGCACTGGACTCCGCCGGGTCCGGTGCGATCTTTTTTGTGCCCCGGGCCGGCCGGTGGACCCCTGCGCTACCGGCCGGTGGGTCGGGGGCCAGGGCGTCCGCGGACCGCCCTCCGCGCCGTCCCGACGGTCTCGGGGAAGGGCCCGGACGCGGCCGTCCCGGACCGGACGGCGGGGTGGGACAGCCGGGGAAGGGGGCGGAATGACTGGTTCCGAATTCCTTGGCGGTGCCTGCTCCGTACGCCGGGGGAGGTCGCCGGACGGGCTCGGCAGGCTGCGCGCGCGACCGTGAGAGGTGCGGGCGGAGGGCGCGCGACGGCGGGGAGGCGCCGGGCGGAGGCGGGCCCGGAGAGGCTGTCGAGCTGGTGCAATTGCACATATTAAATTCGCCAGTTGTAGGGAGGGTGTAAATTCCCCCCTTCTGAAAACTAGTTCGGTGACTCCCGTCACACTGGCCGGTCGCCCGTCGACTACCAGCGTGCCACTCGCACAGGTGCCGGAACCGCGCCGATGGTCACCGAGCGAGGGGTCTTTCGCCCCCCGTCCCGGGGTCCGCACGGGGTCCGCGCCCGAGGTCCGTGCCCGAGGTCCGCCCTCTGGGGTCCGCCCCCGGTCCGCGCGCGGCCGGGCTCCCGCGGAGGCGTCGGGCGTTCGGGGTCCGCGCGTCCCGCTTCCATGGGTCCCGCCTCCGTGCTCCAGGTGCCGGGGCCGGCTGGGCGCAGGCCGTGGGGCGCCCGGTGGACGCCGCGCGCCGTCGCGGGCCGCTCCGGGCCTTCCGGGCCCCGTGAGTGGTTCCCCGGAGTTGCGGGACGTCCCGGCGGGCTCGGCGGGCGGCGTAGGGCCGCCGGGCGGCATGCCGGGGCGCGTCCTGAGGTGCACCCCGGCATGCACGAAGGCCCGGATCCAGGGGATCCGGGCCTTCGTCTACTGCGGTCCTGACGGGATTTGAACCCGCGGCCTCCACCTTGACAGGGTGGCGAGCACTCCAAACTGCTCCACAGGACCAGGTTTTCGCTTCCGCTCTCTCGTGCGGCTGCGAAACCAGACTCTACAGGAGGTGGCGGGGCCAGGTCGAACTCACTCCGGGTGGCGGCCCGCTCACGAAGCGAGCCCTCCGGGGCGGCGGCCCGGTACGCCCGTTTTCGCCCCGTTCCTACGGGGCCGCCGCGTCGATGGCCTTCACGATCCGCTTGTCCGAGACCGGGAACGCCGTACCCAGCGCGTGCGCGAAGTAGCTGACCCGCAGCTCCTCGATCATCCAGCGGATGTCCAGCACCTCCTGCGGAACCGGCCTGCCCTGCGGCAGTTGCTCCAGCAGCCACGCGTACTCGTCCTGCATCTCGTGGACCTTCTCCATGCGCGTGGTGTCGCGCTGGACGGAGGTCGGCATCTGCTGGAGCCGGCGGTCGGCGGCGACCAGATAGCGCATCAGGTCCGGCAGCCTGCGCAGCCCGGTGGCGGTGACGAACCCGGCCGGCATCAGCCGCGCCAACTGGTCCTTCACGTCCGCGACGTTGGCCACCAGCGTTAGGCTGTTCGTGGTCTTCAGCCGGCGCTCGCACGCCTGCCAGGCGGCCAGGATCTGCTGGACCTGGCCGACGGTGCGGACCGTGAGGTCCACCAGATCGGCGCGGACCTTGTCGAACAGCCGACGGAACGACTCCTCGTCCCAGGCGGGCCCGCCGTGCGCCGCGATCAGGCGGTCGGCAGCCGCCGTCGCGCAGTCCTCGAAGAGGGCCTGCACCGATCCGTGCGGATTGCGGGAGAGGGCGAGCTTCTGCTGGTTGGTGAGCTTGTCGGAGGCGAACTTCGCGGGGTTCACCGGGATGTTGAGCATGATCAGCCTGCGGGTGCCCCGCCACATCGCCTGCTGCTGTTCGGCCTCCGTGTCGAAGAGCCGCACCGCGACCGTCGCGCCCTGGTCCACCAGGGCCGGGTACGCCTTCACGGGCTGCCCGGCCCGCCGGGTCTCGAAGACCTTGTCCAGGGTCCCGATGGTCCAAGCGGTGAGCCCCGAGCGCTCGATGGAGACGCCGGAGGGGCCCGCGGTGGCCGCGGCGGCCTGGGAGAGCGCCTTGCGGGCCTTCGGGCGCAGCTGGAGCTTGAGCGCCTCCAGGTCCTTGTCCTCGGCGACCTTGCGGCGGCGCTCGTCGACGATCCGGAACGTGATTTTCAGGTGGTCCGGTACCCGGCCCAGGTCGAAGTCGTCGGCGGTCACCGGGACGCCGACCATCCGCTGGAGCTCGCGGGCCAGCGTCACCGGCAGCGGTTCCTGGAGCGGCACCGCCCGGTCCAGGAAGGCGTCGGCGTAGTTCGGCGCGGGGACGTAGTGGCGCCGGATCGGCTTGGGGAGCGACCGGATCAGCTCGGTGACGACCTCCTCGCGCAGGCCCGGGATCTGCCAGTCGAAGCCCTCGGAGGTGACCTGGTTGAGCACCTGGAGCGGTACGTGGACGGTGACGCCGTCCGCGTCCGCGCCGGGCTCGAACTGGTAGGTGACCTTGAACTTGAGCTTCCCCTGCCGCCAGGAGTCCGGGTAGTCGTCCTTGGTGACGGCGCCGGCCTTCTCGTTGATGAGCATCGAGCGCTCGAAGTCGAGCGCGTCCGGCTCGTCGCGGCGCTTGTGCTTCCACCAGGAGTCGAAGTGCGCGCCGGAGACCACGTGTTCCGGAATGCGCCGGTCGTAGAAATCGAACAGCGTCTCGTCGTCCACGAGGATGTCGCGGCGCCGCGCGCGGTGCTCCAACTCCTCGACCTCACCGAGGAGTTTGCGGTTGTCGTGGAAGAACTGGTGGGTAGTGCGCCAGTCGCCCTCGACCAGGGCGTTGCGGATGAACAGGTCGCGCGACGCCTCCTGGTCGATCCGGCCGAAATTGATCTTGCGCTGGGCGATGATCGGCACCCCGTAGAGGGTGACCCGCTCGTAGGCCATGACCGCCGCCTGGTCCTTCTCCCAGTGCGGCTCGCTGTAGGTGCGCTTGAGCAGGTGCTGGGCCAGCGGCTCGATCCACTCCGGCTCGATCTTCGCGTTGACCCGCGCCCACAGCCGGGACGTCTCGACCAGCTCCGCCGACATCACGAACCGGGGCTGCTTCTTGAACAGCGCCGAACCCGGGAAGATCGCGAACTTGGCGCTGCGGGCGCCCAGGTACTCGTTCTTCTCGGTGTCCTTCAGCCCGATGTGCGACAGCAGTCCGGCGAGCAGCGAGGTGTGCACCGCCTGCTCCGGCACCGACGCGTCCGCCGCCGGCTCCTCGACCTTGATCCCCATCTGCTTGGCGACCGTGCGCAGCTGGGCGTAGATGTCCTGCCATTCGCGGATGCGCAGGAAGTTCAGGTACTCCTGCTTGCACATCCGGCGGAAGCTGGAGGAGCCGCGCTCCTTCTGCTGCTCGCGGACGTAGTTCCACAGGTTGAGGTAGGCGAGGAAGTCGGAGGTCTCGTCCTTGAACCGGGCGTGCTGCTGGTCGGCCTGCGTCTGCTTCTCGGACGGCCGCTCGCGCGGGTCCTGGATCGACAGCGCCGCGGCGATCACCATCACCTCGCGGGCGCACCCGTTGCGGTCGGCCTCCAGCACCATGCGGGCGAGCCGCGGGTCGACCGGGAGCTGGGAGAGCTTGCGGCCGAGCGGCGTGAGCCGCTGCCCCTTCTTCCCGCCCTCGCCGGCCGTCTCCTCCGTCTCCAGCGCGCCGAGCTCCTGCAGGAGCTGGACGCCGTCACGGATGTTGCGGTGGTCCGGCGGGTCGATGAAGGGGAACTTCTCGATCTCGCCGAGACCGGCGGCGGTCATCTGGAGGATGACGGAGGCCAGGTTGGTGCGCAGGATCTCCGCGTCGGTGAACTCCGGCCGGGTCAGGAAGTCGTCCTCGGAGTACAGCCGGATGCAGATGCCGTCCGAGGTACGGCCGCAGCGGCCCTTGCGCTGGTTGGCGCTGGCCTGCGAGACCGGCTCGATCGGCAGCCGCTGGACCTTCGTGCGGTGGCTGTAGCGGGAGATGCGGGCGGTGCCCGGGTCGATCACGTACTTGATGCCGGGGACCGTCAGCGAGGTCTCGGCGACGTTGGTGGCCAGCACGATCCGGCGGCCGGTGTGGCGCTGGAAGACCCGGTGCTGCTCGGCGTGCGAGAGGCGGGCGTAGAGCGGCAGCACCTCGGTGTGTCTGAGGTTGCGCTTGTTCAGCGCGTCCGCGGTGTCCCGGATCTCGCGTTCGCCGGAGAGGAAGACCAGCACGTCTCCGGGGCCCTCGCCCTGGAGCTCGTCGACCGCCTCGCAGATCGCGGTGATCTGGTCCCGGTCGGCGTCGGAGCTGTCCTCCTCCAGCAGCGGCCGGTAGCGCACCTCGACCGGATACGTACGCCCGCTGACCTCGACGATCGGGGCGTCGCCGAAGTGGCGGGAGAACCGCTCCGGGTCGATCGTCGCCGAGGTGACGACGACCTTGAGGTCCGGGCGCCGGGGCAGCAGCCTGGCCAGGTAGCCGAGCAGGAAGTCGATGTTCAGCGACCGCTCGTGGGCCTCGTCGATGATGATCGTGTCGTAGGCGAGCAGCTCGCGGTCCGTCTGGATCTCGGCGAGCAGGATGCCGTCCGTCATCAGCTTCACGAAGGTCGACGCGGGGTTCACCTGGTCGGTGAAGCGGACCTTCCAGCCCACGGTCTCGCCGAGCGGGGTGTCCAGCTCCTCCGCGATCCGTTCCGCGACCGTTCGGGCCGCGATCCGGCGGGGCTGGGTGTGCCCGATCATGCCCCGGACGCCGCGCCCCAGTTCCATGCAGATCTTGGGGATCTGCGTGGTCTTGCCGGAGCCGGTCTCACCGGCGACGATCACGACCTGGTGGTCGCGTATCGCCTCCAGGATCTCGTCCTTCTTCTGGCTGACGGGGAGCTGGTCGGGGTACGACACGGTCGGCACGCGGGCGGCGCGCTCGGCGAGCCGTTCGGCCGCGGAGCCCGCCTCGGCCGCGATCTCGTCCAGGACGGACTGGCGGGCCTCGGGCTTGCGGATGCGGCGCGCGCCTTCGAGACGCCGGCCGAGCCGGTTCGCGTCACGGAGCGAGAGCTGTCCGAGCTGGGACTGGAGATCACCGAAGGAAGTAGACATACGGCCACCAGGATCGCACCCGGGCCCGAGAGGTGGCGAACCGATTACGTGTGGAGTGCGCCGGACCGCCCCACTGGCCTCGCGCGGGGTCACTCCGGAGGGTGGGCGTGGGGCGGGGAACGGATGTGCGCCGGGGCGCGCCCCGTACGCTCACTTCCATCCGGACGCCGGGAACGCCCCGGCGCAGAAGGGCGGTTCCGTGTACCGCAGGCCCGCGCGCCCCACTGCCCGCGCCGCGCGACCCGGCCCCGCGCGTCCCGCTGCCGGGACGCCGACCGGACCCGCAGCCGGAACGTCGGCCGGGCCCGCGCACCGCAGGGGGCGGCGTCCGCCCCGTTCGCCGGGCCGGTGGGGATATCCGCCGGTCAGCGGCACCGCGCCGCGCGCTGATCCGGCCCCGGCCGTTCACGCCCCGCTTCCGCTCCTTCTCTCTCCACCCTCTGTTCCCGCCGCCCCTTCGCCCACGGAGTGCCGCATGCCCCTGTCCGCGAAAGCCTCCCGGACCCCCCTGCTTTTCGGGGCCGCCGTCGTCGCGGCTTCCGCCCTGCTCGGCTACGCCTCGTACCGGGCGACCGCGCCGTCCGGCACCCCGGCCGGCGGATCCGCCGAACATGCCGCCGCCGGGGAGTCCGGCCCGGCCCTGTCCCGGTCGGCCCGCCGCGACCCCGCCGACGGGCTCGCCGTCGGGCGGACGGACGCGCCCGTGGTGCTGGTGGAGTACGCGGACTTCCGGTGCGGCTACTGCGGGAAGTTCGCCCGCGACACCGAACCAGCCCTGATCGAGAAGTACGTGGAGAACGGCACCCTGCGCATCGAGTGGCGCAACTACCCGCTCTTCGGGGCGGAGTCCGAGCGCGCCGCCCGTGCCGCGTGGGCCGCCGGCCGGCAGGGCAGGTTCCACGCCTTCCACCGGGCCGCCTTCGCGGAAGGCGCCAAGGAACGCGGATTCGACGCGGCCCGGCTGCTGGAGCTGGCCGAGACCGCGGGCGTGCCCGACCTGGACCGCTTCCGGACCGACCTCGACTCCGGGGCGGCCGAGGCGGCGCTCCGCGCGGACCGCGCGGAGGGGACCCGCATCGGTGTCTCCTCCACCCCGTCCTTCCTGATCAACGGCGTCCCGATGGCGGGGGCGCAGCCCACCGACACCTTCTTCGACGCGATCGACGCCGCCGCCGCCGAAGCGGAACGCTCGGGAAACGCCCCGGCCGGCTCGGCCGCAACCGCCTCCGCCGGAACCGCCTCCGCCGGAACCGCCTCCGCCGACCCGTCCGCAGTCCCTGGCGTCATGGCGGATCCGGTCCGGTGAGCGCCGGAACCGGGTACTTCGCCGCCTTCCTCGGCGGACTGCTGGCGCTGGTCAGCCCGTGCAGCGCCCTGCTGCTGCCCGCCTTCTTCGCCTACTCGCTCGACTCCGCCTCCCGGCTGCTGGTCCGCACCGGCGTCTTCTGGGCGGGCCTCGCCACCACCCTCGTACCGCTCGGCGCGGCGGGCTCGTACGCAGGCCGGTTCTTCACCGGGCACCGGGACGCGCTCGTCCTCGGGGCCGGGTGGCTGATCGTCGCGCTGGGCGTGGCGCAGGTCCTCGGCGTCGGCTTCGCCCCGCGCCGGCTGGCCGCCCTCGGCGGCCGGATCAGGCCGACCACGATCGTGCGGGTCTACGCGCTCGGCACGGTCTACGGACTGGCCGGTTTCTGCGCGGGCCCCATTCTCGGCAGCGTCCTGACGGTGGCGGCCGTCGGGTCCGGTCCGGTCTACGGCGGGCTGCTGCTGGCGGTCTACGCGCTGGGCATGGCGGTTCCGCTGTTCGTCCTGGCGCTGCTCTGGGAACGGTTCGACCTCGGCCGCCGCCGATGGCTGCGCGGCCGGGCCCTGCGGATCGGCCGCTTCGAGGCGCACACCACCACGCTGCTCTCCGGTCTCTTCTTCGTGCTGATCGGCGTGCTGTTCCTCGTCTACGACGGCACCACCGCGCTGCCCGGACCGCTGGACGTGGACTCCTCGTTCGCCCTGGAGACGGAGGCCCAGCGGCTCGGCGCGCGCGTCCCGGACGGAGTGCTGCTGGCGGCGGTGGCGGGCACGGCGGTGCTGGTCGCCGCGGTGCGGATGCGGCGGGGGCGCGCGGCGGACCGGTCGCCGCGGGAAGGGGACCCCGTGGGGTGAAGGGGCTCACCACGCCGGCACCGGGCCGGTCCGGACGGGCCGGGGCCCCAGCGGTTTCGAGGCGATCGCTCGTACTGGCCGGGCCCCCGGCCACAGGCGGTGCGGTCGCCCGATTCCGGTCCGCGACGGGCTACGGGACCGGGAACCACTCCGCGAGCCGCTTGGCGATCGTGGGCACGTCGGCGTGGTCCTGGGCGACGGCCTCGACGAACGGACCCGCCTCCCCGACCGGCGGAACCGGATGCCCGGCGGGCAGGCCGTTGACGCGCAGGAAGAAACGCATGGCGAGCCAGGCGGTGGGCTTGTTGCCGTCGATCAGCGCGTGGTTGCGGGCGAGGGCGTGCAGCAGGGCCGCCGCCTTCTCGTGGAGCGCCGGGTACAGCTCGACACCGGACACGTGGGTGCGCGGTCGTTCGATGGCCGAGACGAGCAGGCCGAGGTCGCGCACGCTGTGCCCGGTTCCGTTGACCTTGGCCGCGACGGCCAGGATCTCGTCGAGCTGGACGTGACGGACCGCGCTCACTTCAGGTAGTCCAGGATCTCCGCGTCGGTGTCCGTCAGCTCGGCGAGGATGTCGTGCACATTGAGTTCGGCGCGGGCCTCGGCGTCGCGGATCGCCTCGATGGCGAGGGCCTGCTTGCTGCGACCGGTGCGCTCGGCGCGTGCGGTGAGCTGCGCGTCGAGGTCGTCGGGGAGCCGGAGTGTCATCGCCATACGCGCATGATACCGCGCTGGTATCTGCTGCGCCGGTGAGGTGCGGACCCGGAGCGTGGCGGGTGCGAGCCGCAGTGCGGAGAGAGGTGGGCCGGGTGCGTGAGGCGTACAACGCGAGAAACCCCGTCCGGGGGACGGGGTTTCCGAGGGGTGGCTGGGGCCGGGATCGAACCGGCGACCTATCGCTTTTCAGGCGATCGCTCGTACCAACTGAGCTACCCAGCCACGCAGCTCCGGGGAGCTACAGCGGTCCTGACGGGATTTGAACCCGCGGCCTCCACCTTGACAGGGTGGCGAGCACTCCAAACTGCTCCACAGGACCAAGCAATGTGCGAGACAAGTCTCGCACACGGTAAAGCGTGCCCCCAACGGGATTCGAACCCGTGCTACCGCCTTGAAAGGGCGGCGTCCTGGGCCACTAGACGATGAGGGCTATTGGCCCGCCGGTTCGCTTTGCAGCGCGTCGGGGACGTGAGAAGCATATGGGATGGCGGGGCGAACGCCAAAACGGTTTAGGGACGGGGCGTCGGCGAGATGCTGGGAGGGGTCGGCGAAGGGGACGCGGGGACCCGGTTCTCCTCGGGCAGATGGCGTCCGACCTCGGCCGTCGTCAGCCCGAGACCGCCCAGCGTGATCTCGTCCCAGGCCTGTAGACGGCGGGTGGCGCGGTCCAGGTAGAGCACCGAGGCGCGCACCTTCTCCGGCTTCTCGTTCTGCACCGCCCGCAGCCCGCCGCCCCCGGTCGAGCCCTCCACCTTCAGCCGGGTGCCGAGCTCCATCACCTCGTTGACCCGGTGGTGCACGTGGCCGGCCAGCACCAGCGGGACGGTCCCGTCGGTCTGCCGCGCGAGCTCCGGGTCGTGCGTCACCGCGATGTCCACCGGCGTGCCCGCCCGCTCCTGGTCGCGCAGGGCGGAGGCGAACCGCAGCCCCTCCATGCGCTCGGCCGCCGCCCCGCCCCGGGCGAGCGTGCGGTCGGGGGTGAACTGCGGGTCGCCGGTGCCCGCGACGCGCAGCCCGGCGACGTCGACCGCCGCGCCCCCGTCGAGGACGCGCACGTTCTTGCGGCCCTTCAGGTACGCCTGGGTCTCCTTCGAGTCGTGGTTGCCGCGCACCCAGACATAGGGCGCGCCGAGCGAGGACGCCGCGTCCAGGAAGCCGTTCTCGGCGGTGGTGCCGTGGTCCATGGTGTCGCCGGAGTCGATGATCACGTCGATGTCGTACTGCTTCACCAGCGAGGCGACGATGGTCCAGGCGGCCGGGTTCAGGTGGATGTCGGAGACGTGCAGCACCCTCAGGGTGCCCGGGTCCGGTTGGTACACCGGGAGCGTCGAGGTCGCGTCGTAGAGCCGGGTGACGTTGGTGACCAGCCGGGCGAGCTCCTGCTGGTAGACGTCGAAGTCGGAGACGATCGAGCGGGCGTCGCCGACCACCGAGGGGGCGCTGGAGAGCAGGCCGGAGAACTTCGGCTCCAGCACCGACTCCGGGTTCCAGGTGGCGTACGCGCTGACGCCCGAGCCGGCCAGCAGTGCGAGGGCGAGGCCACCGGCGGCCAGCGCGCGGCGCGGGCGGCGGTAGACCACCAGGGCGAGCGCGGCGGCTCCGCAGACGACGGCCACGCAGGAGCGCACCGCCAGTTTCCGGGCCCCCGCGGCGACGTCCGAGGTCACCTGGTCCTGGAGTCCGGAGAATCGTTCCGGCTTCTCGACCAGCGCCTGCGAGCGCTCCGGGTCCAGCCGGTCCACGTCCACGTCGAGCCGGACCGGGCCGATGTGGGAGTCCAGCTCCAGCGCGCCGAGCGGCGACACGTCGATGGTCGACCCGCCCGTGAGCGTCGGCTTCAGCGCCATGGTGGCGTCCATCGGGCCCACCGGCGTCCGTACGCCGCCCAGCACCAGCAGTCCGAGCCAGGCGCCCAGCACGACCACGGCGAACATGCCCAGCACGCGGAGGAACCGGTTCGGCCCCGGGCCGCCGGCCGGCCGCGCGGACTTCGGAGGCCGGCCGCGGCCGGCCGACGGTGAGCGGCGCAGACGGGCCGGGACGGAGCGGACGGCGGCGGTGGCACGGGCGGCGGCGGAGCGGAAGGTGGCGCGGACCATTCGACCCGTATGCCCCGTCCGGCTTCCGGGCATGCGGTCGTGGTCCGTTCGGGGCCGGGCGCGGAGGCGCGAAGGGTGCGCGCGGGCGGTGCGGAGGGGCGCGCGTACGTGACAATGGCGGGGTGCTGGAGATGACGCGCGAAGAGTTCGAGGAACTGGTGAGCGAGGCGCTCGACCGGATTCCGCCGGAGCTGACCCGGCTGATGGACAACGTCGCCGTGTTCGTGGAGGACGAACCGGCCCCGGACGACCCCGAACTGCTCGGCCTGTACGAGGGCACCCCGCTGACCGACCGCGGCGAGTGGTACGCGGGCGTCCTGCCGGACCGCATCACGATCTACCGGGGGCCGACGCTGCGGATGTGCGGGAGCCGCGAGGAGGTGGTCGCGGAGACCGAGATCACCGTGGTCCACGAGGTGGCGCACCACTTCGGCATCGACGACGAGCGCCTGCACGCGCTCGGCTACGGATGAGCCCGGCCGCCCCCGCCCCGCAGGGACCGGACGACGACCCCGCCGCGGACCCGCACGGCCCCGCGCCCGGTGGCACGTGGCCGGTGCTCGCCGCCGTCTCCGCGGGCGGCGCCCTCGGCACGGCCGCCCGCTACGCCGCCACCCTCGCCTGGCCGACCGCCCCGGACGCGTTTCCGTGGACGGTCTTCGCCGTCAACGTCACCGGCTGCGCGCTGATCGGCGTCCTGATGGCGCTCGTCGCCGAACGGGCGGTGCCCGCCCACCCGCTGGTGCGGCCGTTCCTCGGCGTCGGCGTGCTCGGCGGCTTCACCACCTTCTCGACGTACGCGGCCGACGTCTCGAAACTCCTGGCGCGTCAGGAGGTCCTGACCGCCCTGGCGTACGCCGGCGCCACCGTGGCGGCGGCGCTGGGCGCGGTGTGGGCGGCGACGACCGCCACCCGGGCCGCCGTGGACCGGGGCCGGCGGGCGGTGCGGGCCCGGTGACGCACTGGCTGCTGGTGCTGGCGGGCGGCGCCGCGGGCGCCCCGCTGCGCTACCTGACGGACCGTGCGGTGCAGGCGCGCCACGGGGCCGGACCGCCCCACGACGTCTTCCCGTGGGGCACCTTCACCGTCAACGCCGCGGGCAGCCTGCTGCTCGGCGTGCTCACCGGCGCCGCCGTCTCCGCCCCGGCCTACGCGCTGCTCGGTACGGGGCTCTGCGGCGCGCTGACGACGTACTCCACGTTCTCGTACGAGACGCTGCGGCTGGCCGGGACCGGCCGGGGATTCCTCGCTGCCGCCAACGTGGCGGCGTCCCTGCTGACCGGGTTCGGCGCGGTCTTCCTGGGGGCGGAGGCCGCGGGCGGGTTCGGCGGCTGAGCGCGGTCCGCGAGCGGTCCGCGAGCGGGGCGCCGAGCGGGCGCCGGGCGCGGGTTGCCGTCGCGGGCGTGTCCCCGGCGGGGTCGGGGGAGTTGGGCACGGCAGCCCCCATCCTCACTCCGTACCGGAGGTGCCCAGTGCGCCACATGTCCGTACCCCTGCGCTGGGCGGCCGTCACCGCGCTGACGATCGCCGCGTCCACCGGGTGCATGAGCGTCGACGGGGAGGACGGCACGCCGGGCCCCTCGCGTTCCGGCGGGCCCGCCGGAACCGCGGCCGAACCCGACGGCGGCGGGCAGGACTCCGGAGCGGGGGCGGGTCCGGGCGGCGCCCGCCCCTACTCGGACCGTGACGGAGATCTCAGGCCGGACGGCGGCGGCCCCCCGAGCCCCGGCGCCTCCCCGAGCCCCACGCCCGCCGCGGCCGGCGGAGCGGCGTCCGGCGCCCCGGCGAAACCGGGTGGTACCGGGGACGCGGCCCCGCCCGCGGCGCAGGACGGCGGGGCGTCGGGCGGCGGGGTGTCGGGCGGCGACGGGGCGCCCGGCGGAGGCGCGGGCGAAGGCGGTGCGGGCGGCACCGGGGAGGAGCCGTCCGAGCCGCCGGGACCCTCGCAGCCACCCGTCTCCGACCCGGACCCGGGACCGGGCACCGACCCCGGTCCGGAACCGGAACCGCCGACGGACCCCGGTCCGGACCCCACGGACGCGCCCTCGGCGTCGCCCGCGGCGCAGTTCCGGATGGAGGCGCGCGGGGTCGCCCGACGGCCCGCGGTGCTGCGCACGCCGGAGGCATCACCGCAGGTGGGACCCGTTTAGACGGGGGCGGTTTGCGCAATGTGGGGGAGGGTGCGTATGGTAGTAGATCGTTTGATCCCATTGCCCGGCGCCGACACAGAAGAGCGCCGTGTGGCGCGTACTCTCCCTTGCCGTGGCTGGACCGCATTGAGGCGGTCGAAATTGCGAATCACGGAGTTATGGGCGCGTGCCGAGACTCCGGAAGGTTTCGCATTTCGCATGTCAATTTCCAGTTCTGACCACACCGTCATGCCCGAGAACGTCGAGAACGAGTCGGCCGAGAACGCCGTGCTCACCGCCGAGGCCGTCCTGGCCGACGCCCCCCAGGCCCCCGTGACGGAGGCCCCCGCCGCCGACGCCGAGACCGTGCCGGTCTCCGACGACGCGCGGACCTCCGCCGCCGAGCCGGCCGACGCCCCCGAGGCCGCGGCCGAGCCGGCTGAGGCCGCCGTGGCCGACGAGGACGCCGAGCCGACCGTCACCTTCGGCGACCTGGGACTGCCCGAGGGCATCGTCCGCAAGCTCGCGCAGAACGGTGTGACCAGCCCCTTCCCGATCCAGGCCGCGACCATCCCGGACGCCCTGGCCGGCAAGGACATCCTGGGCCGCGGCCGTACCGGCTCCGGCAAGACCCTCTCCTTCGGTCTGCCGACCCTGGCCGCGCTGGCCGGCGGCCACACCGAGAAGAAGAAGCCCCGCGCGATCATCCTCACGCCGACCCGTGAGCTCGCGATGCAGGTCGCGGACGCCCTCCAGCCGTACGGCGACGTCCTCGGCCTCAAGATGAAGGTCGTCTGCGGCGGTACCTCGATGGGCAACCAGATCTACGCCCTGGAGCGCGGCGTCGACGTCCTCGTCGCCACCCCGGGCCGTCTGCGCGACATCATCAACCGCGGCGCCTGCTCGCTCGCCAACGTCCAGGTCGCCGTCCTCGACGAGGCCGACCAGATGTCCGACCTGGGCTTCCTGCCCGAGGTCACCGAGCTGCTCGACCAGATCCCCGGCGGCGGCCAGCGGATGCTCTTCTCCGCCACCATGGAGAACGAGATCGGCACCCTGGTCAAGCGCTACCTGACCAACCCGGTCACGCACGAGGTCGACAGCGCCCAGGGCAACGTCTCGACCATGTCGCACCACGTCCTCGTCGTGAAGCCGAAGGACAAGGCGCCGGTCACCGCTGCCATCGCCGCCCGCAAGGGCCGCACGATCATCTTCGTCCGCACCCAGCTGGGCGCCGACCGCATCGCCGAGCAGCTCATCGAGTCCGGTGTGAAGGCCGACGCGCTGCACGGCGGCATGACGCAGGGCGCGCGCACCCGCGTCCTCGAAGACTTCAAGAAGGGCTTCGTCAACGCCCTGGTCGCCACCGACGTCGCCGCCCGCGGCATCCACGTCGACGGCATCGACCTGGTCCTGAACGTGGACCCGGCCGGCGACCACAAGGACTACCTGCACCGCTCGGGCCGTACCGCCCGTGCCGGCAAGTCCGGTGTCGTCGTCTCGCTGGCGCTCCCGCACCAGCGCCGCCAGATCTTCCGGCTGATGGAGGACGCGGGCGTCGACGCCTCGCGCCACATCGTCCAGGGCGCGGGCGTCTTCGAGCCCGAGGTCGCCGAGATCACCGGCGCCCGCTCGCTCACCGAGGTCCAGGCCGACTCCGCCAACAACGCCGCCAAGCAGGCCGAGCGCGAGGCCGCCGACCTGACGAAGCAGCTGGAGCGCGTCCAGCGCCGCGCCGTGGAGCTGCGCGAGGAGGCCGACCGCCTGGTCGCCCGTGCCGCCCGCGAGCGGGGCGACGACCCGGAGCAGGCCGTGGCCGAGGTCGCCGCCGAGGCGGAGGCCGCCATCGAGGCCGCCGCCGCGTCCGTGCCGGAGCAGCCGGCCGTCCGCGAGGACCGTCGCGACGAGCGGGGCAACTACGGCCGCCGCGACGACCGTCGTGACGACCGCGGCGGCGACCGCGGTGGTTACCGCGGGAGCAACGACCGTTTCGGTGAGCGCAGCGGCCGTCCCGCCGGCGGCAACGGCTACCGGGGCAGCAACGACCGCCCGTCGTTCCGCGGCAGCAACGACCGTCGTGACGACCGTCCGTCCGGTGGCTTCCGCTCCGGTGGCGACCGTCGTGACGACCGTGGCGGCCGTCCGTTCGAGCGCCGCGACGAGCGTCCCTCGTTCAACCGCGACCGTCGTGACGACCGTCCGACCGGCGGCGGCTTCCGCTCCGGTGGCGACCGTCGTGACGACCGTGGCGGCCGTCCGTTCGAGCGCCGCGACGAGCGTCCCTCGTT